>CAYMVV010000001.1:0-159691 GCA_964393885.1 uncultured Granulosicoccaceae bacterium
TTATTTGCGCAGAAAAGCGCGGTTTAAATTTAGCGCGATTCTTGCCCAGCCTCTTTCCTCACAGCACCCCACGTGAGGATGGAACCAATAACATCGCAAGGGACAAATAAATTGTTAAGATCGTAGGGTGTTCTGAGTGGCGCAAAGCGCACCAGCTCCTGTGGATATGAAGAATTGCGATAGATAAATAACAGGCACTTACAATTTGTTAGATGAAAGTTTGCGCCCCGGCGGGCCGCAGACCATCTGTGTCGACGCGAAAGGCGTCAAATCGAATTGGATAATTCAAACACGTGGCCGATATACCGGGGTTAGCAAAGAAGCCATTTCAGTGTTGGATCAACATCGTTATAATTTCGTCCACACTCGCGTTCGGGCGGGATTTGCGCTGGAACATCGCACTGTTAACCCCGGTTCACTCACACGACCTGTGCGGAAGATTGTGCATTGCCCGACAGCAATAAATACAACGACAGAACTATTGTCTCAATCATGACCATCAGTCATTAGCTATTCTTTATTTGTTCCACGATTCGTGTGCGAGATTGCCTCAGGAAGCTTTGAAATATGAGTTCAAACAACAACATTTGCCTCATCGGAGGAAGTGGATTCATCGGTACCGAGCTGGCATCACAGCTCGCCGGTGCCGGAAAAAACATCCGGGTTCTGAGCCGCGACCTCAGAAAAATGAAATCACTGCGCGTTGTCCCAACTGTGGAGGTGCAACAGGTTGACCCCCACGACGAGGCGTCACTGACACACGCGCTGGCTGATCAGGATGTTGTGATTAACCTGGTGGGTATTCTTAATCAAAGCATCGGCAAGGGCGGAACCTTTGCCGAGGCGCATACCGGGCTTGCAAAAAATATAGCAAGTGCATCAAAGAAAGCTGGTGTAAAACAGATCATTCAGATCAGCTCACTGCATGCTGACGCCGAAAACGGGCCAAGCGAGTATCTGCGAACCAAAGGCGAAGCTTGTAACATACTGAAAGACAGTGGTATCCCGGTAACAATTTTTTGCCCATCAGTGGTGTTTGGTAACGGCGACGGCCTGTTTACGCGCTTCGCCAATTTATTACAGGCAATGCCGTTTATGCCTCTCGCTTGTGCAGATGCGCGATTCTCACCCGTTTACGTCGGAGACGTTGCCAGACAAATAACTTTGGCAGTGGATGACGCAGACTTTATCGGCAAGTCAGTCAATCTCTGCGGACCGGAAGTATTCACATTGCGGGAAATTGTTCAGTACACCGCTGACGTACTTGAAATTAAGCGCCCCATCATCGGCCTGCCAGACGGCATTGCAAAGATTCAAGCCTGGATAATGGAGTGGATACCCGGTAAACCATTCAGTCGCGACAATTTTGATTCCATGCAAGTCGACAGCGTATGTGATGATAGCGACAGTCACCAGCCAACGTCTGTGCAAAAGATCGTACCCACCTATCTGGGAAAAATGAATCGCCAGAGCCGGCTTCAGCACTACCGGGAACTGGCTCGCCGCGACGAGGGGTAAGCGGGAAAGGTTAAAAAAAGGGGTAATAATCCACCAAGCGCCTGACACGGCGCCAATAGGTGGAGTTAGCTTACATTGCTAGAGAACAAAAAGCGCGCTACCTCGCAAGGTCTGCCAATACAGAAACTGGCGCTACCACGATATTCTGGATGGATGCTAACAACTTTGTACGACAGTAAAGATTAGCTGAACAGCGTAAGGCACACCCTTGCGTCATTGCCAGTTAGCGAAACTGCTACTTGCCAAGACTGATCCCTCGGGTCGGCACTCGGAAAGAGCGATCCACTTCCTCGCCATCGAACGAGTACAGGTGCACATCAAATTTCCAGAGCCTGTAAAGGTGCTTCAGAACCTCTTCTGTATCGTCGTTTAACGGGTTTCTGTTGCTCTGCTGATGATACAAAGTCAGCGAGCGATCTCCGCGAATATCCACTTCATATACCTGAATATTCGGTTCGCGACTGCTTAGGTTGTACTGCATGGCGAGTGCATCGCGCACGCTGCGGTAACCGCTATCGTCATGTATGGCATTGACATCAATTGTCTCACTCTCATCGTCATCGATAATGCTGAACAAATGAAAATCGCGAATTACCTTTGGCGACAGAAATTGCTGGACAAAGCTCTCGTCCTTAAAATTCTCCATTGCAAAATGCAGCGTCGTTAACCAGTCCGAACCCGCTATTTCCGGAAACCAACGCTTGTCTTCATCGGTGGGGTTTTCGCAAATTCGGCGTATGTCTCGCATCATCGCAAAGCCCAGCGCATACGGATTAATACCACTAAAATAGGGGCTGTCAAAAGCCGGTTGCGCCACGACACTCGAGTGTGAATGCAGGAACTCCATCATAAAGCCATCATTGACCAGCTGCTGGTCGTACATGTCGTTTAATATGGTGTAGTGCCAGAACGTCGCCCAGCCCTCGTTCATCACCTGAGTTTGCCGTTGTGGATAAAAATACTGCGCAATCTTGCGAACTATCCGTACTATCTCTCGCTGCCATGGCTCCAGCAACGGGGCATTCTTCTCAATGAAATAAAGCAGGTTTTCCTGAGGCTCCAGCGGAAATCGTGTTTGTTCCGATTGTTCATGGTGCGAGTCCGTTGCGGGAATGGTACGCCACAGATCATTGACCTGCTGTTGCACAT
This sequence comes from uncultured Granulosicoccaceae bacterium, assembly GCA_964393885.1. Classification (GTDB taxonomy): domain Bacteria; phylum Pseudomonadota; class Gammaproteobacteria; order Granulosicoccales; family Granulosicoccaceae. The sequence continues at coordinate 2,668 of CAYMVV010000001.1, forward strand.
ATTCCTCACGTTCTTTTTGTCGAGCCAGTTCCTCTGCAGCCGAAATCGGGTACGGGCGCTTGTAACGATCGGTACCGTAGTGCATCAATGCATGGCAGGAGTCGAGTACCGTTTCCACCAATTCTGCTCCATGCCTTTCCTCGCACTGAGCAATAAAATTTCTGGCGAACACGAAGTAATCGATTATGGAATCTGCATCCGTCCAGCTCTTGAACAGATAGTTGTTTTTGAAAAACGAGTTGTGTCCATAACAGGCATGAGCAATAACCAGAGCCTGCATTGTCATGGTATTTTCTTCCATCAAATACGAAATGCACGGATTACTGTTGATCACAATTTCATAGGCCAATCCCATTTGCCCACGCTTGTAACTGCGCTCAATGTTAAGAAACTGCTTACCATATGACCAATGGTTGTAGCCAATTGGCATACCTACAGATGCGTAGGCATCCATCATTTGATCAGAGCGAATGATCTCAATTTGATTCGGGTAGGTATCGAGCCTGTAGCCTTCTGCAATTCTGGCGATTTCCCGATCGTACTTTTCAATCAGTTCAAATGACCAGGCAGTACCAGTAGAAAGTAACTTATCTGTCATGAAGCACGTAACCCGGCAGAGTCCCGATGAAACAGGTCACGAAAAACCGGATATATATCTGCATAGTCTTCAATGCCACGCATGGCGAAACCTTCCGGATTAGTCTCTACCAGTTTCTCGTAGAACTGCCATAGTTCCTGATGCCCCCGATCGGTAATTTCGATATAGCAGTAATATTGCAACAACGGTAGTAATCGATCATTCAACAGGTCGTGACATATAGGCGAATCATTCGTCCAATTATCTCCGTCAGATGCCTGAGCCCCGTAGATATTCCACTCATTGACAGGGTAACGCTTGGCGATAATCTCATGCATGAGTTTGAGTGCACTTGAGACAACGGTACCACCGGTTTCGCGTGAATAAAAAAATTCTTGCTCATCAACCTCTTTGGCTGTTGAATGGTGTCGAATAAAAACGACTTCTGTTTTTTCGTAGTTACGCTGCAGGAACAAATACAACAATATAAAAAAGCGTTTCGCAATGTCCTTCGTACGCTGGTCCATCGAACCGGATACATCCATAAGACAAAACATCACTGCCTTTGAAGATGGCTGAGGTTCTTTTTTATTGACGTTGAACTTTAGATCGAAATCATCAATGTACGGTATGCGTGCAAGCTTGCGTTCCAGCTCATCTAGCTCCTTCTGCAGTTCACGAGTCTGCAACCCGTCATCCATATCCTGCAACAGCGCTACTATTTCATTCCTGCGCCGACGCTTTTTTGCACCCAGTGCAATACGCCTGGCATAGGCACTGCGCATAGATCGAACAACATTCAGCTGGTTTGGTGTGCCCTCTTCGCTAATACCTGCTTTTACAATCTTTACGGCATCATTGGCTAGTAGTTGCCTTTTAACCAGATTGGGCAACTCGAGATCTTCAAACATGAATTCCAGAAATTCCGACTGAGTTATCTGGAATACAAAATCGTCCATTCCCTCACCGGAATCCGAGGCACTGCCATTGCCGGCACCGCCACCTCCGCCCTGTGGGCGCTGCAGTTTATCGCCGGCGTTGAATTCGCGATTGCCAGGCAATACCCTTGACCTTATTCCACCCTGACCATGTCCAAACGTTGGTTCCTCTATATCCTTTTGAGGAATACCTATGTTCTCTCCACGCTCCATGTCAGTGATGCTGCGCTTGCTGACCGCGTCCGATACGGCACGCTTAATGTGCTTTCTGTACCGCTTTAGAAAACGCTGCCGGTTGACAGCACTTTTGTCTTTACTGTTCAGGCGCCGATCAATGATATAGCTCATCTCACTACCCTATCGATGCGAGCGATTATTGTGATTTCCGAACACGCAGGTACCACTCTGCAAGCAACCTCACCTGCTTTTCGGTATAGCCTCGCTCTACCATCCGCTTTACAAATTCATCGTGCTTTTTCTGTTCATCTCCAGACGATTTGGTATTAAACGAAATAACTGGCAGCAGATCTTCCGTGCTGGAGAACATTTTCTTCTCTATGACAGAACGCAGCTTTTCGTAACTTGTCCAGCTGGGGTTATTGCCGCTGTTGTTGGCTCTCGCGCGAAGTACAAAGTTAACGATCTCATTACGAAAGTCTTTCGGATTACTGATACCGGCGGGTTTCTCGATTTTCTCAAGCTCTTCATTGAGCGATGGACGATCGAACATTTCGCCAGTTTCCGGATCACGATATTCCTGATCCTGTATCCAGAAATCAGCATAGGTGACATATCGATCAAAAAGGTTCTGACCGTATTCGGAGTAAGACTCAAGATATGCTGTCTGGATCTCCTTACCTATAAAATCGATATACCGCGGCGCCAGAAACTCTTTGATGTGCCCCATGTATCTGTCGTGCAGTTCTTTCGGAAACTGCTCTTTTTCGATTTGTTGTTCCAGCACGTAAAGCAGGTGAACCGGATTTGCCGCTACCTCAGTGGCGTCAAAATTAAAAACCTTGGACAAAATCTTGAAGGCGAATCGAGTAGATAGGCCAGTCATGCCCTCGTCCACTCCGGCGGTGTCGCGGTACTCCTGTATCGACTTCGCCTTGGGGTCAGTGTCCTTCAGGTTTTCACCATCATATACACGCATCTTTGAATAGAGACTTGAGTTTTCCGGCTCCTTTAGTCTCGACAAGGCAGTGAACTGTGCCAACATTTTTAACGTGTCTGGCGCGCAGTGCGCCTGCGCCAGTGAACTACCGGTTAACAGTTTTTCGTAAATTTTAACCTCTTCAGATACGCGCAGGCAGTAAGGCACCTTGACGATAAACACACGATCAATAAATGCCTCATTATTTTTGTTATTTCTAAACGTCTGCCACTCGGACTCGTTGGAGTGAGCCATGATAACGCCATCAAACGGAATAGCACCGATACTCTCGGTTCCGTTGTAGTTACCTTCCTGTGTGGCGGTTAGCAGCGGATGCAGCACCTTGATCGGCGCCTTAAACATCTCGACAAATTCCATCAACCCCTGATTGGACAGACTCAACGCACCGGAATAGCTGTAGGCGTCCGAATCGTTCTGCGGATAGTCCTCGAGCTTCCTAATATCCACCTTGCCGACCAATGCAGAGATATCCTGGTTATTTTCATCTCCTGGTTCTGTTTTGGAAACGCTTATCTGATCGAGAATTGACGGGTATCTTTTAACAACTGTGAACTGGCTGATATCGCCACCATACTCATGAAGACGCTTTACCGCCCAAGGTGACATTATGGTTTGAACGTAGCGCTGCGGGATACCATAGTCTTCCTCGAGGATTGCACCATCTTCTACCGGGTCAAACAAGCCCAGCGGAGACTCATTTATCGGCGAACCCTTCAGGCAGTATATTGGTTGCAACTGCATTAGCGCTTTTAATCGCTCTGCCAGCGATGACTTACCGCCACCCACCGGTCCCAATAAGTAGAGAATTTGCTTTTTCTCTTCAAGGCCCTGAGCCGCATGGCGAAAGTACGCAACAATACTTTCTATTGACTCCTCCATTCCATAGAACTCGGAAAAAGCCGGATAACGTTTGATTACCTTATTGGAAAAAATGCGACTTAGACGAGGATCGCGAGAAGTGTCGATGATTTCGGGTTCGCCAATTGCCATCAGTAGACGCTCGGCTGAAGTGGCGTAAGTCGACGGGTCATCTTTACACAACTGCAAATACTCCTGCAGTGTGTACTCCTCGTGTTTTTTTAATTCATATCTTGATTGATAGTGATTAAAAATGCTCATTAGCAATGTGCCCTCTCGCTGGAGATTGTGCGCTGCCATTGATTGTGCGCTGCTGTAAACGAGGAGATGCGACGTCAGTCGCGATATCACTCTGACAGCAAAGCTTACTTGCTTATTTCATTCTCTGCCGTCGTACAATTAACACAACTCAATATTTTAGACCCGAACCACTATAGTTTCACCAGAAAGTCCGGGAACTTCGCCGAAATCACGGCAAGTCTTTTACCTCTACCGCAGTTCTATTTGTATCTAACTACTATCGTTATCGTTCGCTGTTTCCTGTCCTAATTCTGACTACTGGCGGACAACTTGGTTTCAGCACGCTCTGATAAAACCTGCATCTCGCGCTGTCTGTCATCAAAAGGCAACGCAGCAAGTTCGCCTACGGCCTGATAAAACTGCTCGAAATCCTCATTCGAATCAACGAATAAAACGCCAAAAGCCGGCAGATAGTCTGTGTAGGTTGCAATAGATACCAATCTGGCATTGTTTAGTGGCTTTGAGAACCAGTTGTCATAGCCCGCGTAACCATCCCAGGATGCTTTTAACGCCTGATAGTTTTGACGCAGCTGCTCATATTGCTCTTCTTTCTGTAGTCTTTTAACCTCGACGTCTGAATCCGATGCATAGACAACTTCAAGATTTTTCCTGGCCTCGAGCAACAGATCAATAAACTGCACTCGCCGCTGCTTACGCTTGTCGAGCTCTGGCAGGAACTTCGGATCTCCGTGCTTCTCAAGCCATTGCTCTAATCCTGCACGCTCAACGAAACCGGCAAACGACTCATTAAACTTACTATCATCACCGACGTAGATTTTCTGGTGAGCCATTTCGTGAAATAGCAGGGCCACCAATCCGGATTCGCTTCGATTTAACATCGTATTCAGCAATGGGTCGGCAAACCAGCCAAGCGTGGAATAGGCAGTTGCACCTCCCACGGCAACATCCAGGCCCTCTTGCGCAGATATCTGATCAGCATAGGATTGTGCATCGCTTTCGTCGTAGTATCCACGATAGGACACACAGCCTGCAATTGGAAAGCACCAGATTTTTGGGGAAAACGAAAACTCCGGAGCAGCGACAACATTCCAGGTGACAAACCTGCGCCCCGTGTCGTAATAAGTGGTGTAGCTTTTGGAGTTTGGCAAGCCGAGCTGGTTAATGGCGAATTCACGCGCCTGCAACGCTACCTGTAAGCGTTGCCGAGTCTTATCATCGACGTCTTCACTCTCTACAATCTTCTCGACAGACTGCTTGCCAATGACAATTTTCATGTGGCCAGTAACAATTTGTGAGTAGTACCCTACTGTGCTGCAACCAGCCAGTAACGAAGCGAGCAGTAGCAGCACCGGTAATCTCAACCGATTATCTGGTAGACCGTCAAATACGGAACGTAATAGTGTCATGAAAATTTACCTCGTCGGAGGCGCCGTGCGTGATCAGCTGTTGGCACTACCGGTTGCTGACCGTGACTGGGTGGTAACCGGAACCACCCCTGAAACTATGCAAGAACTGGGTTACCGACAAGTCGGCAAGGACTTTCCCGTTTTCCTGCACCCTGGCACACAGGAAGAATATGCCCTCGCTCGCACCGAACGCAAGACCTCCACCGGTTACCATGGGTTCGAATTCCACACATCGCAAGACGTGACACTGGAAGAAGATCTTGCGCGACGTGATTTAACAATTAACGCGATGGCAATAGACGGTGAAAGCGGTGCGCTCATTGATCCCTGGAATGGCAAAAAGGATCTGGAAAACCGGCTTCTTCGCCATATTTCACCGGCGTTCGCAGAAGATCCGCTACGGGTATTGCGGGTCGCCCGATTCTGCTCGAAGCTGGCGAAGTTTGGCTTTCGGATCGCTGATGAAACGCTGGAGTTGATGAGACAGTTAAGTCGCTCGGGAGAACTCCAAACACTGGCCGCCGAGCGGGTTTTCAGTGAAATTCGAACCACACTGGCGTATGACGATCCGCAGCCTTTTTTTAGTACATTACGAGACTGCGGCGCGCTAAAAATTCTCTGGCCGGAACTGGATCAACTCTACGGTATCCCACAAGTGCCTGAGTACCATCCGGAAATCGATTGTGGTGTTCACACAATGCTCACGCTACAGCAAACCTGTCAGCTCAGTGACTCTGTCGTCGCCAGATTTGCCAGTCTGTGTCATGATCTCGGCAAGGCTTCTACACCGGCCGACATTTTACCGCATCACTACGGGCACGAAGAACGCGGTGCGGATATTACGGACGCCCTGGCGCGTCGATTAAAACTCCCCCAGGAGTTTCGAGACCTTGCAATCATTACCGCGCGCTACCACAGCCACACGCACAGAGCCCTGGAATTACGACCGAAAACATTGCTCAAACTGTTACAAGCTGTCGATTGCCTGCGCAAGCCGGATCGCTTCGAGCTCTTTCTGCTTGTCTGCGAAGGTGATGCCCGAGGTCGCACCGGCTTCGAAAATAGAGACTACTGTCAGGCCGACTTCCTGCGTGGTGCGGCAGCCGCGCTCAAGGATCTGGACACAGGTCAGATAGCAAAACGGGCCAACGAAGCGGAATCAAATGTAGCGGACGCTGTAAGGCTGGCAAGAATCGATACGCTCAAGGCCTTTATCAAACAGTGGGCAGAGTGCTGCTGATGGCATTACTAACCACAGGTTCAACCATCATGTTCGCCAGAAATTGCCCGAACAACATCCTCGCGATCTCTCAGCGGGCTACTTCTGGGAAAATGTGAGCGCAAAAAATCCATTTGATCCGCCAAAACACGCTTGCCCTTGAGGTAGATATACTCTGCATGGGTTGGCGTAAAAGGGATTGCCAGTAGCTCCATACGAGCCTGCTCAGGTGTACGTCCAGCCTTGTGGTTGTTACAACGTTTACAGGCAGTTACCACGTTTTGCCATAGATCCTTACCGCCGTGGGAAATGGGCGTGACATGGTCACGGGACAACTCCGAGGTGACAAACCGCTGACCACAGTACAGACATATTTGGGCGTCACGCTTGAACAGTGTGCGATTGGTCAGTGGCGGCACGTAGCCGAAGGTTAGCGTCTTATTTGTGCCGTGTGTGGCCAGGATCGCGCTGACTTCAATTTCGCTGCGAACTCCAGAGCGCGCGTTTACTCCTCCTCTGAGAGTGTAGATACACCTGCCGAGGCAATAGGCGACACGTCCGGAATGATAAAACCGGACCGCGTCCTGATAGTTAATCCACTCCAGAGGCATCCCCGATGCGTCTGTGCGGAGCACTTGCTGCGTCAAGTCATGCAAAACAATCTGCCACTCGTCGTATTAGAAGCAACTTCAAGTTATACCGCCTGCACATTAAAATGCAAACTTTTGTCTGCGAACATTATAGAAATGTGACAACCCAAAGCCACATTCAACATGTACTTTTAACTTACATAGATCAAGTTAGAATCCGTCAATCCCGCAAATAGTGCGTGTTAGTTCAGGGTTTGAATATATCTGCGTCCGGATCAAACGCCAGCCAGGCAAATGCAAAGTGCACCCCGCCGTCAAGCTGTTGCAACTTCTTTCCAACCAATTCTCCACTTTCGGCCACACCGAAAATGTTCCAACTGGAATTTGTCTCGCGATCAACCGCCGCACCATTTTTAATCTCAAAGGTCAGTGCCCTGCCATCAACTTCAGCTTGATACACTGCTGCAGCCGGTATCTTTCGCGATGAAGCTATGCTCTGCTTGTCAAGCGCAGATGCAACGGTTGAAAATGCAAAAACAGCAACAGGTTGATCGCCAAAGCTGGTATTGATCAGGGGCTGCTCTGTCAGTGTCGACAGCGCAAACAACAGAGTCGACTTGTCGTTTCGCAAGGCGAGAACGCGCTCCATCGCGGGCAGCCGATCGCTGATTTCACCGCGAAAAAGAAATGGCCTCGAATTGATATCGTCATAGCCGACATAGGGATTTTCACCATAGTTTCTCCGCAGCCCTGTCTCTCGCGACAGCACCTCGCCGTTTTTATGATGCTTTCTAAAGTCTGCAAACGAAACAATGTGGGAGGGCAGCTGCTTCAGCACAACGCCGTTCATATCACCGATAATTCCGGTACCGGTAAATTGTTGCCACCAGGATTCAGTTTGCCGGTCGTACATCACCATATCACTGCGGCGCAGCTTGCCGGTGGTGCCAAAATCCAGCACTTGATCATCAACTCGTCGATCAAAAACAATTGATGCGTTGCACAGCGGGCAAAAAGTTACCGCGACAGGCTGACCATCAATGACATCGTTTACTATCTCGTGCCACATCAGGATTTGTAGTGGATAAGCGCGAGCAGTGTTATTGACTGTGAAAGAGATGACTGGCTCATCGTCCTTCAACCATTCTGCTGCACTCGCCATACTGACGAAAGCAGGTTCATCGATAGCGGGAATACCGTCTTTAGGCGGGCCACCAGAGAGGATTTCACTGTGATCTATTGAAGAATTTTCAAAATCCGTATTGGGCCATTCGGAATCGTTGCTTAGGGCCCAGCTATTCTTTGCAAACAGCGTTAGCAGCACCAAACAGACAAACAATTTGGTACCGAAGGCTAAGTTTCGATTAATTACCACCGCTGCTAATCTGCTTTGACAAATCATTGTTGGGCTCGACTGTTGCGAGGTTTATTCAAAACGCTGCTCGAGCCAACTCAAGATTGCATCGGCGCCGAGTAATAAACAAAAGTACGCTATCACTACTCCACCTGCATTGGCTACCGCATCCGCGACATCAAACCATCGATAGGGCAGGCGGCCCTGCACAACCTCCATCAACACGCCAAGCGCAATCAGGCCGATGGCCGTCAAGACACGGTTTTTGCGCCGGGAATACAACTGTCCGAACCAGCCCATCAAAAATCCATAAGCCAGCAAATGGTTCAGCTTATCCGACCACTGCACATCGACCTGCGGAAGAGAAAGATCCGCCAGGGACAGGTAGACAACCAGCCCCACCCAGCCAAAACCCGCGAGCAACCAGCAGAATCGCAAATTAGTCATCCGACTCGCTGACAGGTCGACCACAGTTGATCCCGGTCGGCGCCGTACTTTCATTATGACACTGGAATTTCACTTCAGTTCGTACCGCATTGACGCTAGACAGCAAAGAACACGATTATCGTCAGCACAAGGCAAATGGCAATGTGCGCTATTGGCGAGATCCACAGCAGGTGACGCAGAGACAGGCGGTGATACCAGGCATAAGCCATCACCAGCGCATTCATCCCGATAACGATTGCAGTGACCAGGATACCCACCTCGAGCGCTTCATCACTCCATTTGAGTTTGTTTTTTTCATCGAGCACCAACCCGACCAGGCCGTATACCAGGTAGAAACCGGTTAACACCGTTGGTGCCAGCAGGCTTATGAATTGCCAGACCGGCGAAACAGATTTTGGCTTGGGGGCTGAATTCAATGAATTTCACTCTCGCTATTGCAGGATAACTGGCTGATTGTGGGTTGGCTGCCGCTTGAACCTGTTGATCTAATGCACACAGGTCCGCGAAACTTCTCAGTTTTTTCTGCCAATCGACAAGCTCACAGGCTGGCACTGTACTGTCCGTGCGGTTACCGATAATATCGAACTGAATTTTTACAGGTTCCCATCATGTTGCAAACACGCGTTCAATTTTTGGCAGGAAAACGTTTCGTTGCCCTGATACTAACCGCACTGTTTTTCTGTGGCAGCCAGTTGCTGGCGAATGATGCCACGATCGTTGACGCGAAAATACTGCCAGCAGGCGGTGAGCGTCAGTTTCAGATTCACGTGACCATCGAACACGCCGATACCGGTTGGGACCACTACGCCAATCGATGGGATGTTTTGGATCAGGACGGCAAGCTGCTCGGCTCACGAACACTCCACCACCCTCATGTTGACGAGCAACCCTTTACACGCAGCTTATCGCTGACCATTCCGGCAGGTGTCACACGAGTTACGATTGTAGCAGCCGATTCGGTTCACGGGGACAATGAAGAAACATTTGAGCTTGAGGTCCCAAGCACCTAGTGCGCCGTGAGGAAAGTTCATAACAGGGGTCGTAGCGGGTTATGAGGTTTTCTGTCAGGTATTGCGATTAAAATCGAGCTGAATGGTACCGCAGTACTTCAAAGCAGATGAGACCAATCCGTCAGTGAAAAGCCTTGCAAGGGTTCTTGCAAACCAATTGAATAACCCGCGACCATAAATCGCTCTCCCATTTCCTGCGGGAGCAGTAACTGTTTTAACCTGCCGGTTGCTGCAATTTGCTCCCGGTCCGACGCATCTAGAAGTGTGGTCTGATGATGTTGTAGTACATCATTGCCGAGCATAAACTGCGACATCGGTGTATAACCTTCCAGCTCGAAGCCAGCATCGATTGCAGCCTGGGTCAGTGCAGTGAAATTTACATCAGCCGTTAAATCCTGCACGCCGACATACACTAACGGGTCGTTATGCACGCCGTGTCTAAAAAAACACCGCAGCGTGCCTTCGCTCCTTGACGCAGAGTAGTAACTGGCCTGCTCACAGCCGTAGTCGCAAATCAGAATCAAACCCTGTTGCATTACGTCGGCTATGCTGCTCCACCAGGGGACAAGAAGATCACAATATTCCGATGTAAAGCCATTCGAGAAAGTTTGCTGCAAGTCGGATTCCAGCGACTCGACCGCTTCCCGCACGCCCCGATCAGGCTGTGTTGTGATGAAAAATTCTCCACCGCCAGAGTCATGGATCTCATCATTTACAGCCTCGGCATCGCTGCCCGGTGAGTAATCAACAAAAAGGCGTCGGGCACCTGACTGTGCAATGGTAAACCGCTCAACCGGAAATGCATCAAACACTTCGTTCGCCAACACCACCCCGCTGAAGCTTTCCGGAAGCGATTGAATCCAGTGCACGCGCTTGATTAACTGTGGTTCCAGCTCATTGCTCAATAGCTCTTGCTGCATACCAGCCAGCTGGCCGCTGACATCGAGAATCAGGTAACGTTCCGGCAGGGAATCCAGTTGATCGAGTGCTTTTAATACATCACAGGCAAGGCGGCCTGACCCGGCTCCAAACTCCAGAATGTCGTGTCCGGTTGAGTCCTGAAAGCTCTCGGACCGAAATGCTTCTGCAGCTTGAGTTGCAAGGCAGTTCGCAAAGCTGGTGGATAACTCCGGTGCGGTAATAAAGTCACCGTCCGCTCCAAGCTTACTTAGCCCGTTGACATAGTAGCCGAGACCCGGCTCATATAAACAAGCGTGCATATATGTCGAAAAAGGCATCGGCCCATCGGTTTGGATTCGATTACGCAACAACGCCAGCAGCGCTGAGGTGATCTGAAGCTGATCTGGATTTAACTCATTCCCGGACACTTTATTTCTACCTATATAGGGAGCACATATAGCGAGCACCCCTCCTGCATCAGGACGCCGCACGTTTACATCACAACGCGCCGCCCGCGTTCAATTGCAACACCTACAGCTTTTGCGTCGGCAATGGCACCCGGCTTTCTGACAGTCAGCTTTAACCATGGAACAGAGAATTCATCCATTAACAACGCCGCAAGATGCTCTGCCAGAGTTTCGATTAGTCCGTAGCTGCTTTGCTGGACAAATTCTGTTATTCGCTGCGAAATTAACTGGTAGTTCAAGGTGTGTTCGATGTTGTCGTTACTCGCTGCTGGTCGAATGTCCGTAGCAAGTTCGAGATCGATCACCAGCTGTTGCCTGATGTTGCGCTCCCAATCATGAATACCGATCACGGTCTTCACGTCAAGGCCCTCGATAAATACAGTATCCATAGCTCTCTTCAATATTAGCTCTCTTCAATATTTCTTTTTATTTTTGCTTGCTACACGATGCAACTGTAGCCAGGTAGTGTACAAAGATTCTGGCCAGTGCTTCACTATCAGCTAACAGGTTTTAGCTATCACTGCGGCTTGTTTCTGCAACCCAGCGCTGCAGCGATTGAAGGGATTGCCTGTAGAAGTATCGTATCTGATCGTCTGCGTATATCGATTGCCTCCCAACCGGACACTGTTGTCTGGCCAGGCAACGCTCTGCACACGGCGATTGATCCGCTGAACGAAAATTTACACAAACCTTAAGGTCAGGGGGCCCATCTGTGCTGAGTGCCTGAGGCGGGCAGGACTTGATACAGGGTTGGTCAATACAACGGATACAGGGCGAATCACTACCACGAATACCGTTGGCAGGTTCGGCTGTTGAATCGGCCCCGCCTGTGATATCCGGGTTGATCGCCACCACCGCACGATACGCAAACCACAACCCATGCTCGGGATGAATCCCGTTACCCAGAGGCGAGGGATTGTGCCAACCGGCAGCTCGACCCAAACTCTGTAAAGCGGGTGCACAAGGCAGGGATCGATTCGGAAACAGCAAGGTCCAACCGACACTGCCTATGACAGCGTTCAACACACGGCTAACAGCAGCTTTGCTAAAGTCGTCCACCGGGTGCAAACCCTGATGCAGGGAGTCGGGAATGCAGTCCCACAGTTTGCGACCGTAGTTGCCGATGAGCATTACAGAGGTTGCATCACTCGGGACAGCATTGTCGTCAATTTTATTTGCATCAAGAAGCGCGAACATATTCAGCCCGCACGAATTCAGTTGCTCGGAGATAGAAGAAGCCGCACTGACAGGCGCAAATTGCAGTGACATATCAACCGCCATTTGCAGGGTTCAACCAAATAATCCCGGTTGATGTAAAAAAATAAATTGGAAAGATCATCATTCTTGCTTATAATGTGCGGTTCAGTGTCATATTCTTTAAGTGCGGAGCAAGCACATGTCCAGAGTTTGTCAGGTTACCGGAAAGCGCCCGATGAGCGGTAACAATGTTTCACATGCGAAGAACCGAACGCGCCGACGTTTTTTGCCAAACCTTCATACCCATCGTTTTTGGGTTGAGGCCGAGAAGCGTTTTGTGACGCTGCGGTTGTCCTCCAAGGGCATGCGCATTATCGACAAGAAAGGTATCGATACGGTACTGAGCGACCTGCGCGGTCGTGGTGAAAAGGTCTAGGAGGCCATAGCTAATGAGAGACAAAATCAAGCTCGTATCCAGTGCAGGCACTGGCCACTACTACACTACCACCAAGAACAAAAGAACAATGACCGAGAAAATGGAGATCAAAAAATATGATCCCGTTATCCGGCAACATGTCGCGTACAAAGAAGCAAAAATAAAGTAAGTGTCATTTGGCGCCACATCAACGTTGAGTGTGTCCTGACGTTGAAATAAAGGCCGCCGGCCCCTGTACTTCAGTCCTGTACCTTTGAACTGTACTTTTGAAGAGTTAGTCCAACGATACCCATTGGAGTGTACGCATCAGGTGAACATAGACACTCTGTACCCTTTGAAAAGCCTGGTTTCACCAGGCTTTCTTGTGGCTGCTTGTTTTATTAGCAGCTCTGTGTGGTGTACGCAACACTTTGTAATGCAGACACCCTTGAGGCACCTGATTCCATTGTAAATCAGCGGGTTGCAATCCCTTCCATACAGATGAATTGCCAGACGGGAATAAAATTACCGCGACATTTGTGAAGTTGGCCACAGTTGTGCTTTAACAATGCCCCCTACTCGGCTTCGAAGAGCAACACCATGTGCGCTGACACATCGCAATCGTTGCTGTCTGCAAACGCTATCTCGATGTACTTTGGCGATACGCAGGCACTGCACAATCTTGATTTGTCAATCAATGCAGGCGATTCAGTTGGCTTGCTGGGCCTGAATGGCGCTGGTAAATCGACGCTACTCAAGATCCTTGCTGGTGTACACACAGCTTATCAGGGCGATGTTTCGATCGCGGGCATGAGCCTGCAAAGGCAACCCATCGAAGCCAGACGTTTGTTGGGCTACGCACCCGACACACCACCTGTCTACCCGGAATTTACGGTCCGGGAATACCTCAATTTCGCTGCCAGATTACGTGGTCTAAAAGGCGCCGCACTGACAAGCGGAATCGCACGGGCAGTCGAGCTGTGCCAACTGGGTGAAGTGCAAAAACGTGTTATCGGCAATTTGTCTCACGGTTATCAACAGCGAATTAATCTGGCACAGGCGATGGTGCACCAACCTCGTCTGTTAATTCTGGACGAGCCGACCAACGGGCTTGATCCAGCACAACTGATGGAAATTCGCTCTGTTCTGCAAAATCTGGAATCGCATCAAGCTACCGTCTTTTCGAGTCACCAGCTTGCCGAAGTACAGGCCAATTGTCGGCGCGTTGTACTGATCGATAGCGGACGAAAAATACTCGATCTGCAGATGGATCAACTGACTGACGAGAGCCATAGCACATTCGAGGTGAGGCTAAAACAACCCGCCAGCAGCCAGGATTTCCAGAATTTGCCAGGTTTCATTGCCGCTTGCTCGGTCGATCCCAGGCACTGGTTGTTAACCCTGTTGAACCGTGGGGACAACAATGACGGTTTTGGTGAAATGATGCGAGAACGAGGTGTTGAATTACATAAAATCGCACCGGTAAGAAATCATCTGGAAACCCTGTTTGGTCTGCTAAAACTCAAAACACCCGCAGCAGTCGGAGAGGCAACATGATCAAAATGATTGCTGCACATGAACTGCGCTTGCTCAGCCGCTCTCCATTTGCATGGATCGCTGCCGGATTGACGCAGCTGATTTTCAGCTGGCTGTTTCTGGCCGCAATAGATCGCTTTGACACAGTTCAGGCCGAGCTGGCTGTCAACGCACCAACAGTTGGCCTGACCGCCTATCTGGTGGTGCACTTTCTGGCGCCGGCCAGTATCGTATTAATGCTGGCCACACCGCTGTTATGCATGAGTCTATTCGCAGGCGACATTGCCTATCAAAGAGGCTTGTGGGCAAGTGCGCCGGTCAGTGCAAGTCAGATCGTCGTTGGTAAATTTCTCGGTGCCCTGACTTTTCAATACCTGTTACTCGGCATCAGTCAGTTAATGGTGTGCAGTCTGTCACCGCTGATCGACCTTGATAATGGACACCTGCTGACTGCATTTGCAGGCCTGGCTGGATTTGTCGCCATGGCCACGGCACTCACACTATTGTGCTCATCACTCACCCGCCGTCCGGCACTGGCTGCCTTTCTGGGCTTTTCAATATTATTACTGTTGTGGCTTGCAGCAACCGGCTCTGCTGGCAGCTTTACCGCCGCACTGTCTCCGTCGACCCATTTGAACAGCTTCATGCAAGGCTTGTTCGACACACGTGACGTGCTCTATTTCTTTTGCACATGCGGTGTATTGCTCTACCTGACTAAACTGAGTATTCACCGGTACTCTGCGGTGCAACCATCATGAGCATGCTAAACAGGATGCGTCAGTTTTTCACCCACACGCAGGTGACCAGAGCAGCGCTGATTATTACCATCACCGCCTTCATTCTGCTATTGGGTAACCGACACTACCTGCAAACCGATTTAACAGCTACCGGACGCCATACATTGTTACCGCAAAGTGTGCAGGTTTTGAATCTGTTTACCGGAGTAAATGACCCGTCCGCGTCTGCAGAAAAAGGCGATCCACCCGGGTCCGTCAGCGCTACTGTCAATGCACAAGTCTATATATCGCCCAATGATGAACAACGCATACAGATCGATCGACTGTTACAAAAATACGCCAGACAGAACGTTAATTTCAACATAGAGTTTATCGATCCGGCACTCAACCCGGCTGAAACCCGCACCCTGAATATCGCACCGGGTGGAGAGATTATTTTCCGACACAACGATAAAACACAGCGTATATCACAGATCTCCGAGGTCGCAGTAACTGCAGCGCTACAGCGATTGGCACGAGACAAGACAAGAGTGGCGACCTTTATCAGCGGCCACGGTGAGAGGTCAGCCGTCAGTCAAAACGGCGGCGATCTGGGGGTTATAAGCAATCAACTGGTTAGCTCCGGCTTCAGCGTTGAAACCATTGAACTGGCCAACCAGCAAGAGTTAGCTGTTGATGATGGCCTGCTTGTTATCGCCAGTCCGATACACAGTTACCTTCCCGGTGAAACTGCAATGCTGCTGGACTATCTATCGCGAGGCGGCAATTTGCTGTGGCTGACAGAACCTGCCATAGACGATGGATTGAAAGCCATTGCACTCGAACTTGGCATTCGACGCTTACCGGGTGTGGTGGTGGACCTCGCGACCCAAAACCTGTCTGTGAATCGACCGGATTTCGCAGTCGCTAAAACCTATTCTCCTCATGAAGCAACAACGGGTCTGGCATCCGTAACGCTGTTTCCGCAAGCGACCGGACTTGATGTGCAGCCGAACAGAGAATGGACTGCCGCTGCGCTGGTGCAGGCCGGTGAGCACGCCTGGACCGAAACCGGTGCGCTCAGCGGAGATATCGCTTTTGATGAAGACAGCCCTGAAGTAGCAGGACCATTCCCGCTAATCATAGCGCTGGAACGACACAAAGCTGGCAGATCGCAGCGAGTCATTGTATCCGGTGACGGCGACTTTCTGGCCGACGCCTGGGTTGGCAACGGTGGTAATCGAGATCTCGCCAGTCGCTTGTTTAACTGGGCAACCGATGACGCCGAAATGATCAACGTTTCATACCCCAGAAAGCCTGATGCTCAGATCAATCTGACGCCTTCACGGGTCCTGGCACTAGCCTTGTTCAGCCTGATGTTGTTACCCGGACTGATGTTCGCGGGTGCGACGCGAGTCTGGTATACACGGAAGCACGGTTAGTTTTGTTCTCCAATCGTAGTCTTGCGATCATCGCAGCCGCGCTGCTTATCGGCGCTGCCACTGACGGTGTGTTGTACAATCTGCCGGAAACTGCCAACGCGATTTATCCCCTCAATGATGCACGCTCCATTGAGGTCAAACACCAGGACAATGTCGTGCTGGCACTTCAAAAAGCTGAACACGAATGGGTAGTGAGCGCGCCATTTCATGCGCCGGCCAAGGCGTCACGCGTCGCGTTATTACTCGACACCAATCATCAGACTGCGCGCAGTTATAACGCTGAGGATCTGCAAACCACTATTGGCCACCAGTCTGAGAGTTTCCCTGACCCGATCGAACTACGCATAGATAACAATCTTTTCCTGCTCGGGAACATTGAACCTGTCAGTCAGCTTCGCTATGTGTCGGCAAACGATACGGTCTATTTGCAGGCAGACCATGTGCTGCCACTGCTGCAATCACCCAAATCGACATTTACCAACCTGACTATTGCCAGTTCAGTTGATTCAGTTGAGCTTGAAATTCATCTATCTGATACCGACGATACAACAACCGATAACACAACGGCTGGCAATCCCTCTCGCCACTCAGCAACACCGGTGTCACCTGAACAGTTATCCCAATGGAGCAATCTGGAAGCGCTCGCAGTTATTGATGCGCAGCTACTCGACCAGACACCAGTAGCTACAGCGACCGTAGACCAAACAGCCACAGATAAAAAAAGTTACGATATTATTCGGTTCCAAAAATACATCGCACTCTATCCGTCGGGTGCAAAATACGCCTATCTGGTCAGCCAAGAGCAGGCAGACAAACTTGGTATCTGTGTATACTGCTGAAGGTCGCAACGTTCAGCACCTTTGCGGCCAAAACCCTTGTCACAAAACCTGTCTTAGCAGAATCATGATTCAACGGAACCATGCCAGGAACCACGCCAGGAACCATGCCAGAGCTCCCGGAAGTAGAAACGACACTACGCGGCATTACACCACATCTGAAAAACCAACAGATCGAAGCGGTGAAAGTGACCCAGTCACAATTGCGATGGCCGGTATCAGCTGAACTCAAATCACTGACACCAATGACCGTATTGTCGCTGCGCCGACGCGCCAAATACCTGATCATCAGCACAGACACCGGGCATATCATTATTCATCTGGGTATGTCGGGCAGTTTAAGAATCGTCAACCATGACGAACCACGCCGAAAACATGATCACGTGGAATTCAGGCTATCCAGTGGCAAGCTGATGCGCTACCACGACCCGCGACGATTCGGTGCAGTGCTGTGGACTGCTGACAGTGCTGACACCCACGCGCTTATAAAAAAACTGGGGCCCGAGCCTCTCGACAAGCAATTCGATAACGAACACCTGCATCGTGCGACGCGCAAACGCAAGGTTGCAATTAAAAATCTGATTATGGACAGTCATGTCGTAGTGGGTGTAGGTAATATCTACGCAAGTGAATCGCTATTTCTAGCCGGTGTTAGACCAGGACTGGCGGCCGGCAGAATCACACACGCGCAAGCGAGTAAAATCGTGGCCGCAATAAAGCAGGTATTGACTGTTGCCATAGAACAGGGAGGCACCACACTCAGAGACTTCGTTAACAGCGACGGTGCACCCGGGTATTTTCAGCAGACACTGAATGTGTATGGTCGTACTGGCGAACCATGCAGACACTGCAAGGCGCAAATAAAAACAAAAACTATTGGTCAGCGATCAACCTTCTACTGCCCAAACTGCCAACATTAATAATAACGCTCGATTTTGAATGCTGTTCGTGGAGTTTCCACGTTGAACTTGCAGGGTCTACTGCAGGGTCTACGTCGAACTCGTATCTGTCGAATCGTCAGGACTGGCTATAGAGGGATTGAGCGCAACAATACGATGATATTTATCGAGTAGTTGCTGCTGGGTCTCAATATTCTCCGGGTCCAGAGGAATGCAATCTACCGGGCATACTTCGACACATTGAGATGTATCAAAATGACCGACGCATTCCGTACACAGTGCCGGGTTGATTTCGTAAATGTCGACGCCCTGTGATATGGCACCGTTGGGACACTCCGGTTCGCATACGTCGCAATTAATACAAAGATCAGTAATCACCAATGCCATAGCTAACCTGGACTATTCAGGCGGATTCGATGTTCCAAGCCACCTGAAACCGCAACTGCGCCAATAATGTCGATCAACATCCTGTCAGGCCTTGGTTTGTTTTTTTAGCAATGCAGCTTCGACCAATGGATCAACGAACTGCGAGACATCACCACCAAGACCTGCTATTTCACGAACCATACTGGACGACACAAAAGTGTAATCACTCGCAGCACCAACAAAAACGGTTTCTACTGCACTATTCATCTGTCGATTCAGATTAGCCAGTTGAGCCTCATATTCAAAATCAGATACCGCTCGCAGCCCGCGAACAATAACCGTTGCGCCAACGTCGTTAGCAAAATTTACCAGTAACCCGGTAAAGGGCTGAATGCTGATATTGCTGCAATGAGCCAGCACCTTTTCCGCCATCTCGCTGCGTTGTTGCAAGTCAAAGTGGGGTTCTTTACCCGGGCTTGCCGCAACGGCAACAATTAATTTATGGAATATTTTGCTTGCCCGCGTCGCGACATCGATATGCCCGAGGGTCACCGGATCGAACGTTCCAGGGTAAATCGCTGTTATCTGCACATTCAGCATCCTCTTACTGGTGACGGCATCATTGCACGCAGCCTATCTGGCTGCAATCTGCTTTTTCACTGAACGAGATATAACTGCAGCTGCACCTCGCCGGCAGTTTTCTGTTTTTGCAGCTGCCAGTGCGCCGGAACGGTGAGTTGCGCAGCGCGTCGGTCGCTCTCTATGACCAGCAGGGAATCTTTGGCAAGCCATTGGCTCTGCAACAGCATATCGATAGTCATCTGGTGCAAATGCTCGCCAAAGGGCGGATCAACAAAGATAATATCAAAGGGCCCTGAAATATCACCACTTTCGGCAAAGTTGCTGGCCAGATCCAGCGCATCTGCACAAATAATAGCGACTTCATCCACCTCAAGTTGTTCGACACTCTGCCGCAACCCCGCACAGACTTTGCGTGACTTCTCGACCATCGTCACATGCTTTGCACCGCGTGAATACGATTCAAAGCCCAATGCACCACTGCCAGCAAACAAATCCAGTACTCTGCTGCCGGCAATAAAGGGCTGAAGCCAGGAGAACAGGGTCTCACGCAGCCGGTCTCCGGTTGGCCGCAATCCCGGGCTGTCAGCAAACGTTATAGTTCGACCACGCAACAGGCCAGCTATGACCCTAACCTTGTTTTGTTTCTTGTTTGCCAAGTCCCGGGACCTCTTTGTCGCATTGCGGCAGGCGTATCAACTTATTCACCCATGTTCATATTGCGTAGTGATACGATAGTGTGGGCACATACCCTTCCCGCCCCAGCCATGAGTCTACCGGTGTGTTAGTTGAACGCGGTATTGGCGCAACATGGGGATACGATAAATTCATAGGCTGGATGCGCATCCAGCCGGATCACCTGCAGCGGCACTACTACATAATATTTCTATGGGCATATTCAGTTTCCTAAAGCGAAAAGGCAAGGCAGACACTGCTACCAATCAGGATGCCGAGGCCACCACAGCAACCGAGTTGCCCGCCGAGGCAGCAATAGAATCCGTTGAGTCGCTCGATAAAAAACTGGAAAAGACGCGTGGGCGTTTCACATCAGGGTTGCTTGGTTTCCTGACAGGCAGGAGCAAGATCGATGATGAACTGCTGGAAGATCTGGAATCACAACTGATCATGAGTGATATCAGCGTGCCGACCGCTGCCAACATCATTGACAAGGTGAGCAAGGTCGCCCGACGTGACAGCAACGCCGATTTATCCAGTGTTTTGCGCTCCGAACTCATCGACCTGTTAAAACCCGTTGAACTGCCCCTGGAAATTCCGGATTCAGACAAACCGTTTGTTTTACTCGTGGTGGGTGTTAACGGTGCAGGTAAAACCACCACCATTGGCAAGATCGCACGACAACTGCAAAACGGCGGCAAGTCAGTGATACTGGCAGCCGGAGACACTTTCCGCGCCGCAGCGGTTGAACAGCTTCAAACATGGGGAGAGCGAAACAATATTCCGGTAATTTCGCAAGGTAGCGGCGCTGATTCGGCGTCGGTGATTTTCGACGCACTGCAGGCAGCAACAGCGCGCGGAATTGATGTGCTGATTGCAGATACCGCCGGCCGCCTGCACACCCAGTCAGGCTTGATGGATGAACTCAGCAAGGTAGCCCGAGTGCTGGGAAAACTGGACAGCGATGCACCGCACGAAACACTATTGGTGCTGGATGGCACCACTGGCCAGAACGGGCTCAGTCAGGCACGCGAGTTCGGTGGTGCGGTAGATATAACGGGCCTTGCAATAACCAAGCTCGATGGCACTGCGAAAGGCGGCATGGTATTCACACTGGCCAATGAATTGCGATTGCCAATTCGTTTTATCGGTGTCGGAGAAGGCATCTACGATCTGCGCGTATTTCTTGCTGAGGACTACGTGGAAGCACTACTGGTTGAGAGTGGAGGCGCTGCTGGTTGAGAATGTCGACAGCCAGGAGTCCGTTCGGAAAAAGGTAACTGAATTGCTCGCTCAGTTGCCGCAGACCGGTGCAGCGTCTATACCCTAGTTGTCGCATGTAAATCTGCCGGGCGGTGCAGCTGTGATTCATCTGAGCAAAGTAACCAAGTTGAACGCGGGCAAAACTGCTCTGCGCGAGGCCACCATGGTGGTTCCGAAAGGATCCTACGCAATCCTCGAGGTAGATTCCGAACTGACAGGCACCCTGCTATTGCGGCTGTTAATGGGCTACGAGCGGCCCGAGCGAGGTACTGTCAGAGTTAACGAAATCGAGGTAACCGCGCTGTCTCGGGACAGGATCCCCTTTTTACGCCGAAACATCGGCTGGCTGGAATTCAAACCCAATCTGGCAGGTAACAGGACGGTACTCGAAAACCTGGCGATGCCTTTGCAGATAGCGGGTTTTAATCGAAAAGCATTGCGAGAGCGTATTACCGACAAGCTGGAAGAAGCGAGCCTCACCAGTGTCGCCAATGTTTTAGTGCAGCAACTGGACACTTCAGATCGACGCTTGCTGGCTTGCGCCCGAGCGACAATCCACAACCCGCAAACCATCCTCGCTGACTGCCCCGAATCGCAAGTCAGTGAGTCTAACCGGGAGTTGATATTTTCAATGCTCGAAACTGCCAATGCCAACGGCGCGACAGTACTGGTGATTACGGACAATACAATACCGGTACGCGGCTTCACACATGCCATGCAAACGAACGAAGGATCCATCATTCAAAATAAAAATACGACAGGCAGACTGATAAAAGGATGAAAGAGAAAAATGCATCCGTGCCCCATCGAACGGTTAGCGCGCTGGCTGTATTTGAGCCGATCACCGCACTTCGCCGCGAGAGCGGCAATCATTTAAGGTTATTGCGCGCTCTTACGATTGGATTACTGATCCCCGTCTTCTTGTTATTCACTGCGCTGGCTGTGCAAAAGGCAGCGGCCAACCTTGAAAATCGAAGACTGATCACGGCGTTTGGCGCGCCGAATATGACGCCCACCTCTCTAACGCAGGCATTGAACAATAATCCTCAGATCGTGCGCGTCAACGTTTTGCAAGCGGCTGAAAACATGCCGGCGATACTAGAGATAAGGCCAATGGAATCCCTCACCAGCGAGCAAATCGCCACGCTGGCTGAAACCATCGAAAGCTCAAGCGAATTTAATTTCGTCTCGTTCAATCAATCGCTTTTAGACCGCAATATCAATGCATTCCATACTGCAAAAGGACTGTCTTTGGTCCTCTTCCTGCTGGCATTGGTAACAACAGCGTTGGTTTGTATGTTTGTCATTCGAAGGGAAATATTTCGTGTAAACAGCAGCAGCATTAACTTGCAACGTCAACTTGGTGCCACGCTCACAGCGATTACACGCCCTTACATCTACCGCGCTGCAATTGCTTCCGTGCTGGCAATGGTGGCTGCCGCGGGTTTGGCTACAGTAATTTACAGAACTGTCAGTCTTTTTGTAGACATATCATCCTATAATACGCTGGTGGTAGATTTCTTACCCGTCGGCCATCTGTTCTTGCTTGTCGCCATCAGCGTTGCTGCTGCGTGTTTTGCAGCTGCGACTGCCCTTCAAAGTATTTTTATTTATATAAATCAATTACTTAAAAGTCTTCATTCGCGCATACCTGTGCTCAGGACGGGAAATATTGCGGAAAGTTGAACGATGGCAATGCAATAAACTGGCACTACAGGTGTCTGATATACGTACGATATTAAAGGGAACTATTTTCATTGTTAGCACTCTAATGCTGTGAGTGCTAAAATAGGCCGAGTTCGGCAGAGGAGAACAACCTAATGACCCATGCAATGGTTAAAGCATCACCCATGGCTTTACCTGCGGTCAGCGATGATCTAAACGGCTATCTGGCCAAAATAGCTGCTTTTCCGGTGCTAACCGCCGAGGAAGAGCAAAAGCTGGCAATCAAATACCGCGATGACGATGATCTCGACTCCGCGGGTAAAATGGTAATGTCACAACTCCGTTTCGTCGTGCACCTGGCACGTAGCTACTCAGGATACGGTCTGCCACTGGCTGATCTGGTGCAAGAGGGCAATATTGGCCTGATGAAAGCGGTCAAGCGTTTTGATCCCGACGTCGGCGTGAGGCTCATCTCTTTCGCAGTACACTGGATTCGCGCCGAAATTCACGAGTATGTAATCCGCAACTGGCGTATCGTTAAGGTCGCTACCACCAAGGCGCAACGCAAGCTATTTTTTAAATTGCGAAGCTCCAAGAAAGGCCTGGGATGGTTTTCAGCCGCTGAGGCAGAAGCGGTAGCGCGCGATCTCGGCGTCACACAGGAACAGGTGTACGAAATGGAATCCCGGCTCACCAGCGGAGACACATCTTTTGATGCGACAACCGCTGATGATGGCTCGGAGAAACGGGCACTACGACCTGCAGAGTATTTGCATGTTGAAAATGCTGATCCTGCACAGGTAGCCGAATCACAAAATTACGCCGATACACAGGCAGATATTTTGGCTGATGGCTTGCTCGATCTCGATGAAAGAAGTCGCGATATCCTGCAACGTCGATGGCTTAATGATGACGGAAAAACCACCTTACAGGATCTGGCTGATGAATACAGCGTGTCTGCTGAGAGAATCAGACAGATCGAAAAAGCAGCGATGAAAAAGCTGAAAGCCCACATGCTCGCTGCTTAAACTGACTCAACCTGGCGATTTTGCCTGCGGTCTCTTGATCTGTCTCAAGAGGCCGCAACCCACTAAACCCACACCCCTTCTACTTTCGTTCACTAGCGATATTCAGTGCTGCAATGAGTACGCAAAGAATTTTTAGGAACACCTGACGGTTAACCCCTTTCCGCGAGACTTCCTACCTCTTCAAGCATCATACTGCCGTCTGGCAAGTCAATCCAATCGTCGGTGTCAGACTCCTCCTGAGGCCCCGCTTCTCTTTGTCCGGCAGTTGCTGTTGCTTCCACTTCAGAATCGATGACATTCAGATCGATCTCCTCAAAATCGGGTTCAATACCTTCAATTTTAGCTGCCGGATTGACCAAGAATCCGCTCTCTGCGTAGCTGCTCTGCCCTGCGTCAACTGCGTCGATAATACCGCGGATATCCTGCAGGGATATATCTTTGTGGTTATCTAAAATGTCTCTGGACATTGCCCGATAATCGTCGATTGACAGTCCCTTGCGCGCCGCATTGGTGACCTCTACCGCATAGAGTATTGTGTCCGGGATATTTTGCTCGTCAGGAATTTCTACCAACTCCACATAGGGCCATCTGGGTGCAAACGCATAGGCACCGGCAAAGGCTATTTTTGCATCAGCTTTCGCTGCTCCTTCTGCCCGCAGACCATGATAAAAGGTGGTCTGTACTGATTGCCAGCGTTCTATTTTCTGATCCGTTGCGACACTGTGGATAGCCACGGTTTTCAGCCAGTCACTTATCGGCAGCAAACCGGAGAATTGCCAAACAAAAGCTGGCACTTGCTGCGCAATAATACTGTCTTTTTTAGCGACCACTGTTTTGCCATCGGGTGTACTAAAAAAAAGGTCACAGCGCAATTTGGTGCCGTCATCGAGAAACAACTGCGATTCCTGCACACGCGTGGTGTACTCGCCAACACACTGCTGATGCTGATTCCCTATCGCATCAGGCGACGAGACGGTCAAACCCAGCGTAACGCTTACGGCTAATGCACCTGCAGACAACTGATGTAGAGTATTCATTGGTTCCCCGGCTATAAAGGCCATTTAGACCCGCATAAATTGAGAACAAGCTATCAAAACCGAGTCTGCGTATCTGTGAATGAGCGCACGGTAGTTGCGACTGATTTTTTACCAATTGGCCACAAACAGGACCGAGAAAGTATGATCTGATGCTGATGCCATCTACCGACCAGATATTACGATCCATATCGTTAAGTACGCGTATCACATGCAACGGAAATCATTGATAAAAATGCACCATTACGGCGCATTCGCATGCTGAGTGGAGGATCAACCGCAGTGATTTTTATCTAACAAATTTTGAGTTTCTGTTTTTGTTGTTAGATGTGCTGCAAACCGCGAAGAAATGGCGTGCTTCGCGCCACTAGAGCACCCTGCTTTTGCAAAATTTGCCGCTTGCGATGGAATCGGTTTACTTCTCAAGCAGGTGCCGTGGATTGCCGTGGTGAGCGAACGAACCCCATCAAACCATCGATTCGACATCTCTCGCTCGCCTGCTGGCAAAATGTGGCAAGTGTATCGCGCGAGTGTTCAGGCTGTTTTTTGCATGCGACAGCACTGCCAGCCGGGGTGAATGGGTGTTAGCGAAAAAACAAGGGGAAGTAATGATCAACCAGTAGTGCTCCAAACAACCCCATTAGGTACTGAATAGACACCATAAACATTCGCATAGGTTGTTTCGACAAGTCCGGATTCATAGTTTTTACCGCATGCACTAGAAACCAAAGACCGAGTGCAATTGCTGCTACCAGATAAATCAACCCGCTCATATGAATTAAATACGGGACTATCGTTATCAGCACGAGCAAAATGGTATACAACAATATTTGCAGTCGCGTGTATTCGTTGCCGTGGGTAACTGGCAACATGGGAATATCCACTTTTGCGTAGTCGTCGCGCCGATGGATTGCCAACGCCCAGAAATGTGGAGGCGTCCATATAAAAACGATCAAAAACAACAATAGCGACTGCGCTGTCACTTCACCTGTTATTGCGGCCCAACCCAAAACAGGAGGCATTGCCCCTGCCGCACCGCCAATCACTATGTTCTGTGGCGTCGCACGTTTGAGGTACATGGTGTAGACACAGGCATAACCAATCAGGGAAAAAAACGTCAATACAGCGGTAAGCAAGTTGACAAAAACAACCAGGATCGCCATGGACGCCAATCCAATAGCAGCGGCGAACATAAGACATTGATCAGCACTTAGGTTTCCCTGGGGCAGTGGCCGATTACGAGTGCGATGCATTTGTGCATCAGCTTGCTGATCAACAACATGGTTGATAGCGGCAGCTGAAGCGGCGGCCAGTCCAATACCGACGATACCAAAAAAGGTTTGCTGCAAAGGCAGCATCCCGGGTACTGACAGGACCATACCCACGATTGCTGTAAATACCAGCAACAAAACTACTTTCGGCTTGGTGACTTCCAGATAGTCGCTCAGCGAGGCAGAGCGTGCCGTCACGGCATCTACATTTGCAGCACTGACGTTTGCAGCACCGCCGTCAATAGATCCGGCTTCATTGTTTGATTGAGTCAACTGTAACTACCCTATGCGAGAGACCTTCAGCAGATGCATTAGATCTTTATACATTTTCTTGGGATCAAGATCAGGTGAGAAGCGCA
The DNA here is from genome assembly GCA_964393885.1 of uncultured Granulosicoccaceae bacterium. Classification (GTDB taxonomy): domain Bacteria; phylum Pseudomonadota; class Gammaproteobacteria; order Granulosicoccales; family Granulosicoccaceae. The sequence continues at coordinate 29,153 of CAYMVV010000001.1, forward strand.
TCATCAGGTTACCGAATGGATCAACCAGATAAATGCAGTCTCCACACGGCTGCATGCCATCCTGGGCCGCTCTGAATTGAGCGTCAAGCGTGGTTACCTGCTCGCTCGTACCACCCACTACCGCCAGGCCCTCGCCCGCCTGCTCCAGCTTGTCGGACATGTTGTCTAAATCTCCGGTAACGAACACTCGTTGAACACGATCCATCCGACGCCCGGTTGACAACCTTACCTGACGCATGTTGTACAGACTTTTTTCACAATCAGCGTTGCATTCATTCTCGGAGAAATAGACCATGCTCCACTTTTGCTTCAGGTTATCGACACCCCACACATCACCCGAAGCATTTCGCAACTCAAAGTCTTTCACTGGAACAGCAGGTTTAATCAGCTCGCCGTTTACCGATACGCCAGCTCCCTCATTGCTGCGAACATAGCCGAGCCACAGCCAGGCCGCAATCAGGGGCGCTGCATAGATCGATATCAGCGCGAACATTTTCATGCGGCTGACTGTGACAGATCTCTTGGGGGATTCTTCAGCAGCGGGCTCAGCAGCGGGATCGGTAGTAGTGTCAGTATCACTCATTGGCTTTTTTAATAAAGTTGAGGTAAATGAACAAAAAAATTACAGCAAACAGCATAGCGAACCACTGAAACGCATAGCCGTAATGTTTCTCCGGGCCGTTCGCCACTGGCTGCCAGTTATAGATCAAGCTGCCATTTTGCCCCTGATCCGCAACGACAACGCCGCGCACCAGCGGTATTTTATCGACTTTATCAGCAATAGTCGCATAATCGATATATTGCAACATCAAAGGCCAATTTTGTTTACGTGGTTCAGCACGTTCTACCCTGCGACCTTCACTGCCTGGCTCTTCACTGTGCGCTACAACAACAGGGTTTTCACTCTGAATGACTTCAGTGTCCTCAAGCGCCGGACCGATGGAAAAGCCCTTAGATGGATTGGTCAGCACCCCTGTCACCAGCTGACCGGTAGTCGCGACAGGAATAAACGGCTTGTCATTGCGATCACCATTGTGTCCAACCCAACCCCGATTCACCAGCACAAAGCCATCAGACTCTGATGGATAAAAAGGGGTAATTACCTCGTAACCAGCCTGCTGCTTGTAGATACGGTTGTCGAGCAGAAATTGTTTTGTGTAGTCGTAGGAACCGGATAATTCTACCTTCCGGTATACAATATCCCTTATCGAGGTACGCTCATCGAGCGTTGTTAACGCAGAAACAGTCGCCGCAAGTTCTTTTGCCGCCAACATGGACCGCTTTTCTTCCGCCCTGTCCAGCTGCCATAACCCCAATCGGGCAAACAGCACCACCAGCAGCGCAGTCACAATGATCGAAACGATGCCGGTTTTCGTACTAAACTTACGCAACCTCGACTGAATGTGGTTTGCCACGGTGTCCTCTCAGCACTTCACAGTGGACGCATCATTGCCGTGTCACATGGTACTATCTTGCTATTTGTGAGCATCGAATGTTACTAGTCAAAGTGTTAGTTGTTGTTCTGCTGCTTGCGGTCATCATCAGTCTGTTTTCCGGCTTGTTTTTTCTCGTCAAGGACGATGGCAGCAAGCGCAGAACGGTCAACGCACTAACCTGGCGTATTGGCCTGTCCATTGTCGCTATTCTGATAATTATTATCGCGGGGTTCGCAGGGTTTATTCCTGTGGATAATACGCCACACTGAATCGATAAGACCAAAATACAGGGCAAAAAAAAGGGCGCACAAGGGCGCCCTTTTTTTATTTTTAATTCTCGCTAGAGAATGTAGACAAATATAAACAGACCCAACCAGACAACATCGACAAAGTGCCAGTACCAGGCTGCCGCCTCGAATGCAAAATGGTTCGTTGAGGAAAAGTGGCTCTTGGTGCCACGTAGCATCACCACCAGTAGAATGACCGCCCCCATCGTCACGTGAAAGCCATGAAAACCAGTGAGCAGGAAGAAGGTTGAGCCGTAGATTCCCGTCGACAGCTTCAGGTTCAAATGCCCGTACGCTTCCTTGTACTCAACAGCCTGCAGGACAACGAACAGAAAGCCCAGTGCAACGGTAGCCAACAACCAGCGAACCATTTTCTCACGGTTACCATCTTTTATAGCATGGTGCGCAATGGTACAAGTCACACCCGAGGTAAGCAGTATCAGTGTGTTGATGATAGGCAATGGGAACCATCCCATCTTCAGGAAGTCTCCGCCCAGCTCTGCCGGTCCGTTGGTCGGCCAAACGTAGTCAAACCCCTGCCATAACACGGCGTTGGTCGCCGCAGCACCACCTTCACCCAATCCGGACAGCCAGGGACCGGAAAAAATTCGTGCGTAAAAAAGCGCACCAAAAAATGCACCGAAGAACATCACCTCGGAGAAAATGAACCACATCATCGCCATCCGAAACGAGACATCAACCTGCTTGCTGTAAACTCCGTTTTCAGATTCGGTGATTACATCAGCGAACCAGCGAAACATCATGTACACCAGCAATGCTCCGCCAACTGCCATGACGATCCAGCTGCCGCCATTGAGCATAGAGGCAAAACCGAGGAAAAACAGAAACAACGCGATCGACCCGACAATAGGCCACTTTGCTTCATGGGGTATGTAATAACTACTATCAGCGCTCATAAAATTTCCATTACGTTCTTTTTAGGTCTTGTGCAGCAGTTTGAAGCATCAACTGTCAGGGACAGAAGCGCCTTCTTCGCCTATGTCAAAGTATGTGTATGAAAGGGTAATCGTATCGATACTTCGCGGCAGGTCGGGTTCAACAAAAAACACCAGTGGCAAATCTTTTGTAGAGCCAGCCTCAAAGTCCTGCCGGTTAAAGCAAAAACACTCAATCTTGTTAAAGTACTTGGCGGCCGAAGACGGGGCGACACTAGGCACTGCCTGTCCAACCGCCGCACGCTGCGCCAAATTAGTGACCAGGTAGGAAGTTTGATAGCTCTTACCGGGTGTCACTTTCATGGTGCGCTGAGTCGGCTGGAACGTCCACGCCGCACCGGAATTGATCACTGATACAAACTCAACAGTGATTTCCCGCTGCTCTTTCTGCATCATTTCAGCATCAGGTGCAGCAGACGCCTCCATCGAGGGCTTGCCATTTAAGCCGGTAATATCACAGAGCACGTCATAGATCGGCACCATCAGATAACCAAACCCGAACATGCCCACTACCAGCACACACAGCTTGGCGGCAATAAACAAATGCGCTTTACGCAATGCGGTCACGCTCATGTACTGGCTCCCGAACTCAAAAACTGCATAACGATACTCAGGATATAAAAGCCAAAAGCGATGAAGGCCAATATCACCGGCACCAGTAATTTGTTGGTTTTTTCTTTGCTCATGACAATGGATGCAGCCAGTCAGACTGGCTGCGTTCTTCACTCATCAATGGTTAATGACGCGAGTTAATGACGAAAGTTAGTGATGCAGGCTAATTAATAACCGGTGGTTTTTCGAAGGTGTGGTAAGGCGCAGGTGACGGTACCGTCCACTCAAGACCTTCTGCTCCTTCCCAAACCTCGGTCGTCGCCTTTTTGCCGCTACGCATGCACTTGAGTACAACGTAGACAAAGATCAACTGCGAAAAGCCGAATCCGAACGCACCAATTGTGGCGACTGCATTCCAGTCGGCGAACTGCAAGCTGTAGTCAGGAATGCGTCGTGGCATCCCCGCCAGACCAACGAAATGCATCGGGAAAAACAGCACATTGAGAAAAATGGTCGAAACCCAAAAGTGTATTTTGCCCCAGGTTTCGTCATACATGTTGCCGGTCCACTTTGGCATCCAGTAATAGGTAGCTGCCATTATCGAATAGATTGCACCCGGTACCAGCACGTAGTGAAAATGTGCAACCACAAAATAGGTGTCATGGTACTGAATGTCTGCAGGCGTAATTGCCAGCATCAAACCCGACAAACCACCAATGGTAAACATCACCAGAAAGCCGACAGCAAACAGCATCGGTGTCTCAAACGTCATTGAACCGCGCCACATGGTCGCTATCCAGTTAAACACCTTCACCCCGGTCGGCACTGAAATCATCATCGTAGCAAACATGAAGAACATCTCGCCCGCCAGCGGCATCCCCACGGTAAACATGTGATGCGCCCACACAATGAAGGACAAAAAGGCAATGGATGCAGTCGCATAGACCATTGACGCGTAACCAAACAACGGTTTACGTGCAAACGTAGGAATGATACTCGAGATAATGCCAAATGCCGGCAAGATCAAAATGTAAACTTCAGGGTGTCCAAAAAACCAGAAGATGTGCTGATACATCACTGGATCACCACCACCGGCAGCACTGAAAAAGCTGGTACCGAAGTAACGGTCTGTCAGCAACATGGTAACCGCACCAGCCAAAACCGGTATAACCGCGATCAACAGATAGGCAGTAATCAACCAGGTCCAAACGAACAATGGCATTTTCATTAACGTCATGCCTGGAGCTCGCATGTTGAAAATGGTTGCGACAATATTGATGGAGCCCATCACCGACGAAATGCCCATGAAGTGAATAGAGAAAATCACAAAGGCAAAACTGTCGCCGCCCTGCAGAGATAACGGAGCGTAAAGCGTCCAGCCACCTGCAGGCCCGCCACCTTCCATGAAAAGGGTCGACAGGAGCAAAAGAAATGCAAAAGGCATTATCCAGAAGCTCCAGTTATTCAACCGGGGCAGTGCCATATCCGGACCACCAATCATCATTGGAATCATCCAGTTTGCCAGTCCAACAAACGCAGGCATGACGACACCAAAAATCATCACCAGTGCATGCATGGTTGTCATCGAGTTGAAAAACAACGGATCAACCAATTGCAAACCGGGCTGAAACAGCTCCGCCCGAATGATCAGCGCCATGCCACCGCCGATAAAAAACATCACCAGCGCGAAAAGCAGGTACAGGGTACCGATATCTTTATGGTTGGTGGTGTATAGCCAACGGGTCCAGCCCTTAGCTGGACCATGATCATCATGATCATGATGTTCTGCGGTTGCAGTACTCATAAGTGACTCCGATAGATGCTCAAAATTTTAATAGATGTTTTTCGCGCTGAGACCGACCGCGTTACCGCAATGCCTTGATCTGTGAAGGCTGCACTGTGTCACCGACAGTATTGCCAAAGGCATTACGCTGATAGGTAATCACTGCCGCCATATCAACATCACTCAATTGACCAGCAAAAGATGCCATCGCAGATCCCTGCACCCCAGAGTAGATTACATCGATATGTGCATCCTGTGGGCCGAGGGCAACCGCGCTTCCAGCTATAGCCGGGAAAGCACCGGGCAGTCCTTCTCCATTAACCTGATGACACGCAGCACAGACCTGGTTGTAGACGGTCTCGCCTTTGGCCATCAGTTCATCCTGAGCCCATTCGCGATCTGCATCCTCTGCCGTTGCAGCTACTGCCGCCGTTGTTGCCGCAGAATCAGTGGCCGCCATAACAGGCGCGGGTGCATTTTCTGCAACCCAGGCAAGGTACTCTTCCTCTGGTACAGCTTTTACAACGACCGGCATGAAGCCATGGTCCCGTCCACACAATTCGGTACACTTACCACGGTAGATACCCGGCTTTTCTATCAACGCCCAGTTTTCATTGATAAACCCGGGAATAGCGTCCTTTTTGACTGCCAGATCCGGCACCCACCAGGAGTGAATGACGTCGGCGGAGGTGTGCAGAAATCGGACTTTTTTGCCAACCGGCAATACCAACGGATTGTCGACTTCCTTCAGATAGTTATCTATTTTTGTCACGTCGACATTTGATCCAACCTGCCGTGCGCGATTGTGTTCTGCATCGAGCGTGCTAAAAAAGTTTATTCCACTGTCAATATACTCGTAGTGCCACTTCCACTGATAGCCGGTTACCTTTACGGTCACCTCTGCGTTTGACGTATCTTCCATCGCAATCAGAGTTTTCGCCGCTGGAATCGCCATCGCGACCAGTATGATCAAAGGGACTGCGGTCCATACAATTTCCACCAGCGTGCTCTCGTGAAAATCCGCAGCGACCGCCCCTTTTGATTTGCGGTGCTTGAACATCGAATAGAACATTACCGCAAACACGGCAGCGCCTATCACACAGCAAATCCAGAAAATCAGCATGTGTAGTCCGTACACCTCCTGACTTAACGGTGTAACACCGACAGGCATATTTATATCACTGGCTGCGGCACCGGCGTTTTGTGACAAAATGACAGCCGACATGGCAGCCACCCAGCGCGCAGCCGGGATGATTGGGGACCTCATCAGGGACCTACTCCAATTTTTATTTGTATAGATTCTAGTTCGAGATGCACCTTTGCGAAGGCACATAAAAATATTTTATGGATTCGTTCTTACCGGCTGATGCCGGAATCACTAAGAAATCAGTCTGAGCTTCGGTTCCTCGAAGTTCAGGCAGTGAAGCAGTTCGACGTGCAGCTTGCGTTTCTCTTCCTTGTTCAACAACTTTCCAATCTCCAGTGTCTGGCCATTGGATTGAAGCACCAATGTACCGACATCAAAATTACTTGCTGGATCGTCAAAGAGCACCTTAACCCAGGGCCTGGGCAGCTCGACTCGGGTGTCCGGCTTGTCATGCCCGCTTTCAACCAACAAAATACTCTCCTGGATGGACAGTACCTCCATGAAAGACAGTTTCTTATAGGCTTTGCCGAGGCAAACCAGAACAATTAAAAATTCCAGACCTGCAAAGGGCAGCACCATCCAGTAACCGACCCACGCAATACCAGCGCCAAAAATTGAACTCACCGCACCCAGCGACGCCGCCAGAATTACGTTGGCCCGCCAACTCATTGATTTATTTCCTTTTACAATGATTTGGTTGATGCCGGTATGACTGTTACGCTGCCTGACAACCATTTTTATAACGTTCCGAAACGTTTGATTGTGAATGTTATAGCAGCCGAAAATAACGCTCAAACTGTGTGCCAACTATACGAGTGATCATTCGACGGTTGCTATCGATGTTTTGTCTTGGTCCAGCTTTCAGAAATTCCTGAAATTATCATAATCACTAAAATGCCTAACAGCAAGCCTCTGTAGTCATTCATTTACAGCTTACGCTGCGACTGCCAGGTTTTGGCCTGAAACCGCACGACCTGCTGACGCGGGTCATTGCCGCTCATTGACGGGTTGACTTGTTTCCAACCATGCGCCACTACCAATTCAAGTGAAGCACATATACTACTGTTATCGTCGGACCCGTCAACGTTTGACTCTTTACTGATAGGATAATTGACTGCAATACGTTGTCTGACTTGTCTTGACATCAAACCACGGCGCCTGCCTCGCAACACACAGGTGCAACCGGTGGCTTCAAGTTCAGTAAGAAGGGATTCTACATCCTTGTAATGCACTTCTATACGCTCTGTATCCATCACCGGATCTGCCAGACCCGCTCTGGCAAACATGTCACCAACATCGTGCATATCGAGGAAGGCATTAACATGCACATCGGGATCAACCCGTTGCCACGCTTGCCGCAGTTCAATCAGAGTGTCCGGACCAACAGAGCTGATGAAAAAGGCGCCGTCGGTCGCCAATACCCGCGCTAACTCTGTGGCCAATTGATCGGTTTCACTGATCCAGGGCAATAGCATATTGGATATCACCAGATCGAAGGTTTCATCAGCAAACGGCCAGGGCTGTCCTGCGTCCATACACACGAAGGAGGATTGAGGTTGCAGGTAGCGCCGCCACCACGCCTGCCTTGCTGTACGCCGGTTGCACAGCATTGCCGCAGTGCTGATATCGGCCCCGACAATAACCGCCTTGGGGTAACGTTCTCTGAGCGTATTCAGGTGTTTACCATTGCCGGTGCCAAGATCCAGTATACGTTTGGGTGTTAGATTAAGCAGGTCGAGACGCTCAGTTAACCGATTTGCAATTTCATCAAACACCTGTGCATGCTGCTCGTAACTGTCGATGGATCGATCCATAGCCCGTCGCAGCAGTCGTTTATCAATTCGGTATTGATCGGGTACTGTGTTGTTTATGTCAGCGCTTTTTAAGTCGCTGCGCGTTAGCACCGAACTGGTCACCGAGCCATGCAAGGTCTCCTGAGCGCGGCTCTCTGCCTGCTGATTTTGCAACGCTGATTTATGCAGGTCTGAATCTGACAAACGGGCCTCTTTTTTATTTACGCGTCTTTGTACGGGTGTATTTTGCTGCTGCGGAATAGTTTTCTGACGCATAATACGCAAGTTTATCTATCTTTAGCTGGCCAATTGACACATGCAAACTATTTTTCCACTCATCGGCTATTTGATCGGTTCGATTTCAGCGGCGATTCTGGTCTGCAAAGTGGCTGGTCTGCCTGACCCCCGCACCCAGGGGTCGGGAAATCCCGGTGCGACTAACGTGTTGAGAGTCGGCGGTAAAATACCGGCAGCCATTACCTTGGTGGGAGATGCAGCCAAAGGACTGCTGCCCGTGTTAGCCGCAAGTGCGATGGATGCGCCCCCTTTGTGGATAGGATTAACCGCAATCGCCACAGTGCTTGGCCATGTCTTTCCAGTATTCTTTCAATTTCGTGGCGGAAAAGGAGTCGCAACCTCTTATGGCGCAATTTTCGGCATATCGTGGCTAACCGGTTTACTGATTATTGCCAGTTGGCTGGCTATCAGCCTGGCCTTTCGCTTTTCGTCACTGGCCGCATTGACGAGTATGGTGCTGTTGCCGCTGTATCTTTGGATCACCACGAGATCGACCGCACTGGTCGTTTGCGGGGTCGTGATCGGCGCATTGATTTTCTGGCGTCACAGAGCGAACATCAGCCGACTACTGAATGGCACAGAACCCAAAATCGGCGATAAGAAATAGTCGCAATCGTCAGCACCCGATCACTCAGGGAATGCCTTCGTAACCGGGAGTTTGTAACTGATCAATCGGCCAACGGGGACGAACGGTGACACCCAGAGAGTCGCACTCACCCGCCGCCAACCTGATCGCCCCCGCAAGTGCGATCATCGCGCCATTGTCGGTGCAGAATTCGAGTCTGGGAAAGTAGACACGCCCGTTGACTCGATCGGCTGTGTCCTCCAGGGCCGAGCGCAAACGCCGGTTCGCAGCAACTCCCCCGGAAGCGACCAGTCTGGTGATTTTTTCCTGCTTCATTGCACGAGCACATTTGATTGCGAGGGTATCCACTGCAGCAGTTTCAAAGGCAATGGCAATATCAGCTACAAATTCCGGTTTTCGATCGACCTCGGCAAAAGCTGTTATGGCTGCGGTTTTTAGCCCGCTGAAACTAAAATCCAGCCCGGGACGTCCTGTCATCGGACGTGCAAAGCTAAACCGATCGATGTTGCCAGATTCTGCCGCCTGAGCAAGTCGAGGGCCGCCGGGATAACCAAGCCCAAGCATCTTGGCGGTCTTGTCAAATGCCTCTCCGGCGGCATCATCAAGTGTGTCGCCAAGCATCTGGTAATGTCCAATTGCATCCACTCTGACCAGCTGTGTATGCCCGCCCGAGACCAGCAAACAGATAAACGGGAAATCCGGCGCATCGTCTTCCAGCATGGGAGCCAGCAGATGACCCTCCATATGATTGATGCCGATCGCCGGAATTTGCAGGCCCCACGCCAGTGAGCGCCCAGCGACAGCGCCTGTAAACAATGCGCCAGCAAGCCCCGGACCGGCAGTAAAAGCCACGGCATCCAGGTCATCCAGCTCAATACCGGCTTCGCGCAGACACTGTCGGGTTAATGGTAACCATCTCCGCACATGATCCCGGGAGGCGATCTCGGGTACAACGCCGCCATAGGCTGCATGTTTCTCTACCTGACTGTGCAGCGTATGCGCGAGCAATCCACGTTCGTGATCGAATACCGCTATGCCGGTCTCATCGCACGATGATTCAATTCCGAGCACTTTCAAGAAGATAGGCCTTTGAGTCTGTTGATGTTGTAGTCTGTCTGACAAACCAAGCGCGCGATTCAGAGAGGAAAAAGCGGGCTTACGAGCCTGAACAGGCTGACAAAGCCGCCTCCAGAAAAGGCCAGCGAGTCACCCACCAAAGCCGCTGATCCAGCTAAATCGGTCAATTACTTGCTTGTCCGGCGTAAACCTTTATACTTGATTGGCTAAGCTTCGGTCTGTTCGCATTTGTTCCTGATTATACGCGCGTTTGCCGCCAGTTCGGTAACGGGTGAAAACAGCGGCTAGAGTCAGCTCTCTCCAATTGTGAATAACGCTTTTTAGTAGATATCTCTTTGCCAACCTCTCTTTTGAATACTCGGGAGGGGCAATTCAGGATTGGTCCGCTGAAAATGAAACTGTTGACGATTGAAGAGCCGGGGCGACCTGGTCCAAAACACAGACCGTACTGAACCCTTGCGCAGCTAAATTGCTGGATTTAATGAGAAAACTTTACACATGCCCTCTGTACGCATAAAAGAAAACGAACCCTTTGAAATTGCGTTGCGCCGCTTCAAGCGATCCTGCGAAAAAGCTGGCGTTTTAACGGAAACTCGTCGCCGGGAATTTTACGAGAAGCCGACGACCGAAAGAAAGCGCAAAGCGGCTGCTGCGGTCAAACGTCACCAGAAAAAATTATCTAAAGAAGTTGCACGTCGCGTGCGCCTTTACTAGAGAAGTCAGCTTGACTTCTCCTGGATCAAGCGATGTCTGATATCAAAGCCAATCTGATGGCCGATATCAAGGCCAGCATGAAAAGCGGCGACAAGTCGCGTCTCGGTGTTCTGCGACTGATTTCCTCGGCCGTAAAGCAGCGGGAAGTCGATGAGCGCGTTGAGACTGACGACAACGCCATGATCCAGATACTCGACAAAATGGCCAAGCAACGTCGCGAATCGATCGAACAATATGAAGCGGCGGCGCGCCAGGATCTCGCAGACACTGAAAAAAGCGAGCTGCAGATCATTCAGGGCTATCTGCCAGCACAACTGTCGGGCGATGAAATAGAAACTCTGATCAATGACGCGGTCACATCGTCAGGCGCCACTGGCATCCGCGATATGGGCAAGGTGATGGGCATATTGAAACCACAGCTTCAAGGTCGTGCCGATATGTCAGCTGTCAGCGCCCAAATAAAATCCAAATTGAACACCTGAACGCCTCTTCAGCTGATGGGCTGCCCAATATAAGAGGCTGCCCGAGAATCGAAGATCTACTACACTCAACCCTTCTTGCCTGAACCCGGAAAGACTGTCGCAAACACAGTCTGATCACTGATCGCCCATGGGAAATGTTTTCCAGTTTTTAGATACTCCTCGAACCGACCCCGACAAGGCAGATTCGGGCGAGCGAATCCTCCATTTTCGCGAGATATACGGCCAGTTCGATGCCAGCGCCGCGGCAGTACAATCGGAACGTTGCCTCGAGTGCGGAAACCCCTATTGTGAATGGAAGTGCCCGGTTCACAACTACATACCCAACTGGCTGAAAATGATTGCTGAGGGTAATTTGTTCGCAGCTGCCGAGATGAGCCATCAAACTAATTCGTTGCCCGAGATGTGTGGCCGGGTATGTCCACAGGATCGACTGTGCGAGGGCGCCTGCACTCTCAACGACGGGTTTGGCGCTGTCACCATTGGTTCCATCGAAAAATACATAACCGATGAGGCCCTGAAGCAAGGCTGGCGTCCAAATATGGATGCCGTCATCGACACTGGCAAACGCGTGGCGATTGTCGGCGCTGGTCCGGCCGGTCTGAGTTGCGCCGATGTACTGGTGCGAAACGGCGTTTCGCCCGTTGTTTACGATCGTTACAACGAAATCGGTGGTCTGCTCACTTTTGGAATACCACCATTTAAACTGGAGAAGGAAGTTGTCTTCACTCGCCGCCAAATCATGGAAGAAATGGGCGTTGGATTTCGATTGAATACCACAATAGGCGAAGACTTGTCGCTGCAACAGCTGATCGATCAGTTTGATGCAGTGTTTCTTGGTATGGGAACCTACACATCGATGCGCGGTGGATTCCCCGGTGAGTCTCTCGATGGCGTCTACGATGCGCTGCCCTATCTGATATCGAACGTTAACCACGTAGAGGACTGGAATAACGATAACTTTATTGACCTGAAGGACAAACGGGTTGTGGTTCTCGGCGGCGGTGATACCGCAATGGATTGCAATCGAACCGCTATTCGACAGGGAGCCCGATCGGTAACCTGTGCCTATCGCCGCGACGAAAGCAACATGCCCGGCTCGCGTCGAGAGGTCCGAAACGCTCATGAAGAAGGGGTCAGTTTTCTTTGGAACCGTCAACCACTTGAACTGATTGGCGACGACTCTGTTGCTGGTGTAAAAGTGATTTCTACTTGCCTTGGCGAACCGGATAATCGCGGACGACGCACACCACAACCCGTGCCCGGTAGCGAAGAATTGATACCTGCAGATGCCGTTATTGTTGCATTCGGCTTTCGGCCCAGCCCGGCCAACTGGTTCGACGAGTATTCAATCAACATCGATAATGATGGTCGGGTTTTGACTTGCGAGACCTCTTCTGCAAACGACACTCCCGACAATGGTATTCTTTTCTCGCATCAAACAAGTAACCCGAAGATCTTTGCCGGCGGTGATATGGTAAGAGGTTCCGACTTAGTGGTAACAGCTGTGTTTGAAGGACGAAATGCCGCCAGGGGAATACTCGACTATCTCGAGATCTAACATGCACTCTATAAAAAATACGCGTCTTTTAGATGTTTTGAAAGACAAGGGCGTCGACCGCACGCCTATATGGATTATGCGCCAGGCCGGCAGATACCTTCCGGAATACATGGAGACACGCAAAAAAGCGGGTGACTTTATGACACTGGCGGGCACACCGGAACTCGCTTGCGAAGTCACACTGCAACCCATCCGTCGATTCACACTGGATGCCGCAATCCTTTTTTCCGACATTTTGACAGTGCCAGACGCCATGGGGCTCGGACTCTACTTTGAAGCGGGCGAAGGCCCGCGATTCAAGTCTCCGGTGCGTACCCCGAAAGACATCGAAAATCTCGGTATACCAGACCCTGAAACAGAACTGCGCTACGTAATGGATGCAGTGCGCCTGATACGCAGGGAGCTTAACGAAAGCGTGCCGTTAATTGGTTTTGCAGGCAGTCCCTGGACCGTTGCAACCTATATGGTCGAAGGCGGTGGCAGTAAGGACTATGCCCACATCAAGCGCCTGATGTACGGTGATGAAGGGGCGTTACATCGGTTGCTGATGAAGATTACCGAGACGACCATCGAGTACCTTAGAGCACAGGTGGATGCCGGGGCACAATCACTGATGGTATTTGACACGTGGGGCGGAATTCTGACACCTCGCGCCTACCACGCTTTTTCTCTGCACTATATGCAGCGAATCGTCGACACCTTAAAAAAATCTCATGCCTCTACACCAATTACCCTGTTTACTAAAAATGGAGGTATGTGGCTGCCTGATATCGCTCGCACCGGCTGTGACGCCGTTGGCGTAGACTGGACCATTGATCTGCGCGACGCCCGCGCCCTTACCCGGGATTCCGTTGCATTGCAGGGAAACCTTGATCCGGGTGTACTCTATGGATCCAAAAGTAAAATTCGCGAAGAAGTGCAACGCGTATTGGAAAGCTACGGCGAGGGCGAGCGCCACATTTTCAATCTGGGGCATGGTATTCACCAGCACATCGATCCTGAAAACGTTGATTTCATGATCGAGACTGTGCACGAACTCAGCCCTGCCTTTCACCGCTAGTGATCACAGGGACTGTCAGCAAACTGTGCGATAACAAGCTATCCCGACCCGACAATGACGAAAGGACAATCACAAAAGGACAATGACAAGAGCGTTCGTGACAGGCGCCAGTGGTTACCTGGCTCACAGATTAGTGCCCATATTGGCCAATCACGCAGCAATCACTGCAGTCAGCCGACAACCACTCACGCATAATGTACCTCGCGTAGCCTTCCAGTCTCTGGACATCACTGACCCGGTTACCAGCGTAAATACAATTCACAAGGCGCACCCGGATGTCATCGTCCATGCCGCTGCTGCCAACCCCGGTCATGATGAAGCTACGATGTGGGCGGTCAATTTTGAAGCAACACAATCGCTCGCCCGGATTGCAGGCGAACTCGGCATTCGGATGGTATTCATCTCAACCGATATTGTTCACAACGGCTCGGACGCACCCTACGCTGATGATGCCATTGCTGATCCCCTTAACGCCTATGGTCGGAGCAAGGCTGCAGGTGAAGAGGCCACTCTGGCAAACTGTAAAAACGCAATCGTCGCCCGAACCTCGCTAATCTATGGCTTGGAACAGATTGATCGCGGTACCGCTGGATTTATAAAAAAACTTGCAGCGGGTGAAGCTCTGACACTGTTCCAGGATGTGCTGCGCCAACCGGTTTGGATAGACTCATTGTGCCGCGCAATCGGTTTGCTCGCCTTTGAGCGCACAGTAGAGACTGGCACGATCAACCTGGCCGGAGATCAGGTAATGAGCCGCGCAGACTTTGCCTTGAAGATGCTTCGGCACTGGGGTGTAAACAGCGACAATATTAACCTCACCAGTGGCCGGTCAATTGAAGGTTTACCCCTGGATTGCACGCTGCAGCTGGAGCGGGCCACAGGCCTTGGCATCGACCTGCCAGGTGTCGATGCCGTGCTCGACGCGGCACCTGGAACGGCTTAATTTCGCGCGATTCAAGCAGATTAAGTCGAGTTAAAATAACTGCTCTATTTTTTTCTTTTGCGATGATGGTGTATTCGGCACACGCTGACTGTTACGTGGCTGACTGTTGTTTGCAGGGACCTGTGGCTTGGTACCGTCTCTGACTATCACAACGTCGGTACGCGTCTCCTGTACAGGCTGCACCACCGGTGCTTTTTCTCGTTCCTCAGCGTACTCCGTGGGTACGTTTTCTTCGCGAAAAAACTCAAAGTAACCTTTACTACTGCCGGGGGAAGCCAGTTTTCCGGTCTTCCTGTCGATGCGAACTGTTGAGATACCTTCGGGTTGAAACTCTCTATCCTCTGGCATGGCATCCAGTGCCACGCGCATGTAATCAATCCACATCGGCAATGCAGCAACACCACCGCTTTCTTTATTGCCCAACGAGGTTTGTTCGTCATAACCAACCCAGGCTGTAGCGACCAGGCCACTGTTAAAGCCTGTAAACCAGGCATCGTACAAGTCGTTTGTCGTACCGGTTTTACCAGCCAGATCATTGCGACCCAATACGTTGGCTTTTGTTGCGGTACCGCGCTGTACGACCTCTTTCATAATCGAACGCATAATGAAGGCATTACGCTCTTCAATCGCTCTGGGCGCCGCAATTGTTTCAGGTGGTTCAGGGATCTCTCTCAGTGCCGGCGCCGCATCGCGTGCATTGGCCAACGCGGCTTCCTTGATTTCATCCGCGAGCGTCTGTCCGTCATCCGGTTCATCAACACCGTCGGCCTGTATTTCTGTCACATCCTCTATGTCTTCAACGGCATTCTGCAGTAAAGCACACTCCTCTTCGGTGTCGCAAAACTCAACTGCGGGCGCCTGATAGATTAATTGATCGTCACCATCGAATATTTTTTCAATAAAGTGTGGGGGGACAAGATATCCACCACTGGCAAAGGGTGTGTACCCGGCCGCAAGCTGCAGCGGTGTCATGTCTCCGCTACCCAACACCAGCGACAGGTTGCGAGGCAGACTGCGACTGTCAAAATTAAACCGGCTGGCATAACTGATCGCGCGGGGTATACCGAGGTTTTGCAATACCCTGATTGACACCAGATTGCGCGATTTAACCAGTGCTTCACGCAAACGGGTTGGACCAAAAAAACGACCTGAGTAATTTCTCGGGCGCCACTCGTCCTCAAGCACATTGTCTTCGAGTACCACGGGTGTATCGTTATAAATGGTAGCTGCCGTATCGCCGTACTCGAGCGCTGCCGAATAGATAAACGGCTTGAAATTCGAACCCGGCTGCCGGTACGCCTGCGTCACTCGATTAAACTTGCTGCGGTAAAAGTCGAAGCCACCGACCAACGCCATTATCTTTCCATTCTTGGGCGACAGCGAAACCAGTGCGCCCTCGACTTCGGGCATCTGCGCAAGTGAGTACTCCATTTCACCTGTGATCGTCGCGACAGGCTTAGCATCAGCCAAAGCATTTTTTTGCTCATCTGTTTCCGCTGTTTCCAACACCACCGGGACCTGCTCTACGTATACCAAATCAAGCGGTTGAAGAATCTCGGAGGGCTTGCTGTAGAGCGGCAATTCTTCGTCTTCCGGATTGCGAGGAGACGCCCACTCTATATTGCGCCAGGGAATTTCAATACGTTGTCCGCCCTGCAGCATGGCCATTGCTGCGACATCACTGGTTTCTGTCACCAGTGCGGCAACAAGCTGACCATGACCCGGCATCGTCGCCAGCAGTTCATCTATTGAGTCCTGGTTTTCCAGATCCGCTTGCGTTGCCTTGCCGGGTAACCGGAAACCGTGCCGCTTTTCGTAGTCGACCAACGCGCGGCGCAGCGCCTCTGTTGCAGCCAACTGATGGGTACTGTCAATCGTCGTGTAAACCCGATAGCCGCCCGTATAAGCAGACGGGCCAAGCCACTTGACCATTTGCGCACGCGCCATTTCACTGACATAACCCGCCTCTATTTCACTGGCAGTTCTATGTAATCTGGCGGTTACGGGTTGTGCCTTCGCCTGCTGGAACTGTTCAGATGTTATTTTGTTCAGCTCATGCATTCGACGTAATACGTAATTACGCCGGACCAGAGCACGTTCCGGATTAACAATCGGATTGTAGAGAGATGGCGCCTTGGGCAGGCCGGCTATCATTGCCGCCTCGGCAAGACTTAGATCCGAGACAGATTTTCCGTAGTACACCTTTGCCGCAGAAGCTGCACCATAGGCACGGTTACCGAGGTACGGGATATTCATGTACAACTCCAGGATTGATTCCTTGCTGAGTTGCCGTTCGATTTTTAATGCCAGCAAAATTTCATTGATTTTGCGCAAATAGGTTTTTTCGGGCGACAGATAGATGTTTCGCGCCACCTGCATGGTGATGGTGCTGCCGCCCTGCCCCTTCTTACCGGTTTTAATCAGGTTGATACCAGCGCGGATCAGTCCTTGATAGTCAACACCCGGGTGCTCGAAAAAACGATCGTCTTCTGACGCTATCACTGCATCGATCAACACCTGTGGCGTTTGCTCGATATGAAGTTGTTCCCGCCGTTTCTCGCCGAATTCAGCGATCAGCTTGCCATCGCTGGAATAGACCGACAGTGGCAAATGCAATTCCACATCTGCCAGCGCGTCAATATCGGGCAAATTGGGTTCAAGCCGTTTGTAAGTAAAAAAACCGGCAATGGCAATTATCAGGAAGCCGATGACCGACAAACCGAGAATGATTTTAAAAATATGCCTCAACAAGGCTGCTTACTCGCTCCGCAATTGTTAATGAAACCCACTCTTCGCCCTGTTTATACGGGCAGTCAGACGCCAATACCGTCGATTGTCTCATCCTTTGAGTGCAAATTGGCACTTTGCTACATCGAATGCGCCGTAATTGGATTGTCTCTTGCACTTTGATTATGGCAGCTGCAAAGCCGTTTGTGAAAAAACCTTTGCAACTTATTAAAAATCAAAACATATGCTGTTGCTGAATTATTACTGGGCATAAAGTCGGGCGCTAACCCATTATTATGAATTTTTCAATCGGAAAGAAACAGTCGAATCTGGTAGGCGTTGACATCAGTTCAACTTCGGTGAAGTTGCTGGAACTGAGTCGCACGACCTCCGGGTATCGAATCGAAAGCTACGCGGTGGAACCACTGCCGGCTAACGCGATGAACGACAAGAGTCTGCAAGATGTAGAGGCAGTCGGCGAAGCCATTAAACGAGCGTTGAAACGCTCTGGCTCGAAAAAGCGTTTTGCCGCAGTTGCCGTGCCAAGTGCCATGGTCATCACCAAAGTCATTCAGATGCCAGCTGGCCTGAAACCCAATGAACTCGAGGCACAAATTCAGCTGGAGGCGGACCAATACATCCCCTACTCGCTGGATGAAGTTAACCTCGATCATCAGGTTATCGGTGCAAGCGAGCACGAGACAGGCAGTAATGATGTCCTGCTCGTCGCCTCGCGATCTGAAAACGTCGAGGAGCGAACTGCCGCTTGCGAGATAGGTGGACTGACGGCCAAAGTGGTCGATATCGAACCCTACACGATAGAACACACTTGCAAGCTGATTCAGCAGCAAACCGATGTTGACTGGACAGAGAAGACAATCGCCGTGCTCGACATTGGCGCGACGATGACCAGTCTCAGTGTTTTTCGCAACGACTCACTGGTTTATACACGCGAGCAACCTTTTGGTGGCAAACAGTTGACGGAGGAAATCATGCGCCGGTACGGGCTTTCCTACGAAGACGCCGGGCGTGTAAAGCGAGTTGGCGGGTTGCCGGAAAACTACGAACCAGAGATTCTGAGTCCGTTTAAAGATCAAATGGTGCAGCAGGCCAACCGGTTTCTGCAGTTTTTCTTCTCCGCTGACCAAAATGATTATGTCGACCAGATTCTGCTGGCCGGCGGCTGCGCAGAGATCCCCGGCATTGCCGAGTTGATCGAAGCACAAATTGGTACCCCTACCACGATTGCCAACCCCTTTCACAAGATTGACTGCGCCTCTGGAATTGCGCAGCAACGACTCATGTCAGATGGTCCGGCAATGATGATTGCTTGTGGACTGGCAACCAGAGGTTTCGAGTAATGGCTAAAATTAATCTACTTCCCTGGCGCGAGGAAGAGCGCCAGCAAAAAGCCAAAGAGTTCGGCATCGGTGCGCTGCTTACCGCCATCGTTGGCGCAGGCATCGTTTATGGTGGAATTCAGTATGCACAGAAGCAGATCGACCATCAAAAGAGTCGCAACGCTTACCTGCAGACTGAAATCAACAAACTGAAAGCCGAGCTGAAAGAAATCGAAGAGCTCGAGTCCACCAAGGCCAACTTGCTGGCACGTATGGACATCATTCAGGAACTGCAGGGCAAACGTCCGCAGGTTGTACATACCTTTCAGGAACTGGCAGAGCGTGTGCCTGATGGAGTCTATCTGCTGTCTATGAAGCAGGAACAGGATCGACTGACATTTGAGGGCCGCGCAGATTCTAATGCTCGCGTCTCTACGTTAATGCGCAACCTGGACTCTTCAGAGTGGTTCAAAACCCCGGGTTTGGATGTTATTCAGTCCGCACGAGACAGTGGCATAAGCAGCTTTAAACTGCGTTTGTCTCAATCGGTTGCGCCCGCCGCAGAAACTCAACTTGCTATTAGCGACGAATAGGGGCAGATCGTGGATATAGGACAAGCTTTCTCTGACCTTCAGAACCTTGAAGCCAGTGATCTAAAACAAATCGGCTCGGCGCCGGCTGGTGTGAAAGCCGCCGTACTTGCTGCCGGACTGGTCGCGATAGTGGGCTGCGGGATCTGGTTTCTTGTGAAACCGATGTTTCTCGACCTGGACCGCATCGCCGCCCAGGAAGAAACGTTGAAGACACAGTTTGATTCAACGCAGGCAAAGGCCGCCAATCGCGAAGCGTATGTCGAACAGCTAACGGAAATGAAACGGACATTCAATGTCATGTTGCGGCAATTGCCGAACAAGACCGACATTGAAAGTCTGTTGATAGATCTATCCCAGACCAGTGTTGCAGCCGGACTTGAAGTTGAGTTTTTCAAGCCTGAAAAAGAAATCGCGCGCGAGTTTTATGTTGAGTATCCGATTCGCATCAGCGTGACTGGCAACTACCACCAATTTGGAAATTTTGTGAGCGGCCTGGCCGCACTTCCAAGAATTGTAACCCTGCATAATATTGCGATCACCCCGGGTAGTACGGGGCAGGACAACAATAATTCAAAAGCGGCGCAAAAGCTGAAAATGGATCTTACAGCAACTACCTACCGCTACCTAGAAGACGACGAGGCCTAAGGCGTGAAGCAAAGTAAATTCGCATCCCGGTTGTCATGGCTGCGTTGCGCGATCGTGGTTATCACTGGTCCTGCCATGCTGTCAGCATGTGGCAACGACATGAGTGATCTCCAGGATTTCGTTGCCCAGACCCGGTTGAAACATCAAGGTCGCGTTGACCCACTGCCGGACTTTGTTCAGTACCAGACGGTGGCGTATGCGGAGCATGATCTTAGAGATCCTTTCCGGCCGCAGACTGAACTGTCTGCAGCGGCGCCGACAAACTCCGCGAACGGGCCGCGACCCAGTGACAACCGGCGACGGGAAATCCTGGAAAGCTATCCACTCGACGCACTGAAAATGGTTGGCATTCTAAAGCAGAAGTCATCCAGCTGGGCGCTGGTACAGGACCCCGACGGGACCATACACCGAGTTCAACCGGGTAACTATGCCGGACAGAACCACGGCAAGATCCTGCAAATCTCGGAAAACCAGATCAACCTGGTCGAACTGATACCCGATGGCATCAGCGGCTGGATAGAACGCGAAGCCCAGTTGGCACTAGGTGAAGACGAATGATTGTAAAAACTGACCAGGCAATAAGCAACAGAACAACGACGCGACGGAGAACTACGGTGAATAAACCAACAGTCTGCAGCAAGGTTTTTAACGGTAAACTGCGGCTGCTTGCGCTCGCGATGAGTACCGCCTTTATTTCCGGCGGCGTATTTGCCGCTACTCTGGATGATGTTGTCCACTCAACACTACCGGGCAATCAACAGCAAATCGCTTTTAAATTGAGCGAATCCATTGGCACCCCAACGTCGTTCTCGATCGAGGAACCGGCAAGAATTGCAATTGATTTGCTGGGTACTACCAACGCACTCGACAAGCGCATCGTGCCGGTTGGCGTGGGTAACATCGAAAGTGTCAATATCGTTGAGGCGGGAGATCGCACACGGGTGGTACTCAACCTCGGCGAGATGGCCGACTATGACACTCAGATGGATGGCAACCGTCTTTTGGTTACCGTCAACGACAGTGATGCCCAGGGCTCCCTGTCCGAAGAGCTGGAAGGCGCCCTGTCTGGTGACCTGATAGACGAGTCCGAGCCACTGAATACGGAAGACATCGACAGCAACACAGGCACCCCGCAAGCCGGTGTCGTCATTGCCGACGATGGCAGCGTGATAGAAGTACCGGCGGACTTGCCTCTGAGCTATGATCCAAACCAGCCTGTAGAAGAGTTCGATGACCAGACGTCGTCAGATCCATCGGACCAAATTGACGTTGAATCAGGTGCACCGGTTGAGGAATATATCGATGATGCACCAGCAGATTCTTCGCTGGATATCGCACCGTTGGCACCATTGGCACCGCCAGTTGAAACGACTTCCACACCCTTGCCTCAGCCAGAAACGGACACTGTGTCATTCAATCCGTCTGATCGGAACGTCGACTACTCCAACCAGGATGCGATTTTCAACCCTCCTCCAGCGATTGGTCCAACGCCCGTCTACTCTGGCGAAGAGTTGTCGCTTAACTTTCAGGATATTGAAGTTCGATCCGTACTGCAGTTACTTGCAGACTTTACCGATCTGAATATTGTTGTCAGCGACAGCGTATCCGGCAAGCTGACACTGAGACTAAAGAATGTACCCTGGGATCAGGCACTCGATATTATCCTGCGCACAAAAGGCCTGGACAAGCGACGCTCGGGCAATGTGGTAATGGTTGCTCCGTCGGAAGAAATCGCAGCACAGGAAACAGCCGAACGCGAAGCGGCTCAGAAAGCCATAGAACTGGAACCGTTGCGAACTGAATTCGTTCAGGTGAACTACGCAAAGGCAACCGAAGTCGCAGCGATTCTGAAATCAGAGACTGGCGGCGTGTTGTCAGAGCGCGGCAACGTAACCATCGATGATCGCACCAATACCATTCTGGTAAACGACACCAGCGATGTACTGGGCAGAGTTCGGGCTCTGGTAACCCGGCTTGATATACCTGTTCGTCAGGTGTTAATCGAATCCAGAATCGTCATTGCCACCGATGATTTCAACCGCGAGATGGGTGTACGTTTCGGTGTTACCCGCGACACCACAAACAATGATGGCGAGGGTCTGCTGCTGAGCGGTAACACCGACGCTTTGACCAATCTGGGCAATGATGAACCCCTCGGCGACGAGCGATTCAACGTGAACTTCCCCGCTTCAAGCCGCGCCGGTAGCCTGGCACTGGCCTTTGCGAAACTTCCCTTCGGCACACTGCTGGAACTGGAGCTTTCAGCGATGCAGGCGGAAGGTCGAGGTGAGGTCATATCCAGCCCGCGTGTTATAACTGCAAACCAGCGCGAAGCCTATATCGAACAAGGTGTCGAGATTCCATTTCGCGAAGCGACATCAAGCGGCGCTGCGTCCATCTCATTCAGAAAAGCAGTGCTGGCGCTTAGGGTTAAGCCTCAGATTACACCGGATGAGCGCATTATCATGGATCTGACAGTCAACAAGGATACTGTCGGGGAAATCGTTGGATCTGACGTCAACCAGGTACCTAGTATCGATACTAGAGAAGTGAATACACAGGTACTTGTGGCCAACGGCGAAACAGTAGTTCTGGGTGGCATCTACGAGCAGTCGATTATTCAACAGCGAGACGCCATTCCATTCTTTGGTGACCTTCCACTGGTAGGCAAGCTGTTCCAGTTCAACTCCGCACAGGATGACAAAACAGAGTTGCTGGTTTTTGTCACACCTAGAATTGTTGACGACGGCACATCTGCTCTGGATCGTTGAGCCAGGACAGTAGCTGGCAATCTATCGCCAAAAAGAAAACCGCGGCTTGCCGCGGTTTTTTTTGTCTGAAATTTTTAGCCTATTGCTGTAATGTATGAGCCATGATTTCCTTCGTTCGACATGGCTAGTATTTTTCTTGTAGGCCCGATGGGCGCCGGTAAAACAACCGTCGGTCGGCAGCTTGCTCGCAGGTTATGCCAGCCGTTTTACGACAGCGACCGCGAGATAGAAAGTGCTTGCGGCGTGGATATTCCAACCATCTTTGACTTTGAGGGTGAAGCTGGATTCAGACGCCGCGAAGCGCGTATGATCGATTTGCTGACAATGAAGCAGGATATCGTCCTGGCCACCGGCGGCGGCGCTGTCTTGCGCGACGAAAACCGGTCGCGACTTACGAGTCGAGGTACCGTTGTCTTTCTTGATGTAGATATCGACGTACAAGTCGAACGCACTTCTCGCAACAACTCTCGCCCGTTGCTGCAACAGCCTGATCCGCGCGCAACATTGCTCGAAATGAGCCGCCATCGCGATCCAATATACCGCTCAGTAGCAGACATCCATATCAGTACCAGTCGCCAACGTCATCGTCGCGTAGTCGACCGAATTTGCAAACAGGTCGAAAAGCTGGAAAGTGCTCGACAAAAAAATAAGCCAACCACAGCAATTGCACAAAAAAGCGAATAGATAGTGAGCACAGTCACTGTAGATCTGGGTGAGCGCAGCTACCCAATCATCATCGATACAGACATTATTTCACGCACCGAAATCTATCGAGATCATATCGTCGGACGCAATGTGCTGATTGTCTGCGACGACAACACAAGACAACATTACCTGCAACCTTTGCTCGAATGCCTGAACGAGTTCAACACCGGCACCGTATGCCTGCCCGCAGGCGAGGCAAATAAAAATCTCGATACAGTCAACCTTATTTTTGATGAGTTACTTAAGCAAAATTTTGATCGCAACTGCACGCTGATTGCTCTGGGTGGTGGTGTGGTTGGAGACATCTGTGGCTTCGCTGCAGCAGCCTACCAGCGCGGTGTCGCGTTCATACAGGTGCCCACAACATTATTGGCTCAGGTCGATTCATCCGTTGGCGGCAAAACCGGGGTGAATCACGCTCTCGGCAAGAACATGATCGGCGCATTTCATCAACCAAAGTGTGTCATCGCTGATATGGACACATTACAAACATTACCAGATCGTGAGTTTAGAGCAGGGCTGGCCGAGGTAATCAAGTACGGTTTGATCGACGACATTGATTTTTTTTCCTGGGTACAAAGAGAGTTGCACCAACTGCTCGACCTCAATAGCGACGCTCTGTCTGAAGCAGTTCGTCGCAGCTGTGAGAACAAGGCGCGCATTGTTGCTGCAGATGAACTGGAACAGGGTCAGCGTGCATTGTTAAACCTGGGCCATACCTTTGGCCACGCAATTGAAACCGCTACCGGCTATGGCGTCTGGCTGCACGGAGAAGCAATAGCTGCCGGCATGTGTATGGCAGCCAGATTTTCTGCTTACCATGGATACATGGACTCGAACAATGTCCGTGTTATAGAGGCAATTTTTAGCGATGCGGGCTTGCCAATACAGCCGCCGCCGAACATGACCGCCACGCAATGTTACGCTTTAATGCGGCGAGACAAGAAGGTACGAGACGATGTGTTAACACTGGTATTAATGAAAAATATCGGTGAATCTTTTCTCAGTAAAGGTCATGAGCACAACCGACTGTCGAGCTTTTTACAAGAGTGCTTTAGTAAAGAGTGACTGTCGCAGGTGGTATTCGCACAGTTTCCGGCTCCCGGCAATTGCACCACTAAATCTCACCACCAGCCATATCACACTCTGTGCTTTTTCATCGCGATACACAAACAGACGTATCTGCTTACGCCCGGGAAACGCAAAAAATTGAGTCAAAATATCTTTGTAAGCTAAGTGTTACCGTTGCTGTAGATGCCAACCTACCTTACACTTCAGCCATCCTGTCCTTGCTATTGATTGCTTATGTATTAGAGTCACTGATAGCAGACAGACAATCGTACAAGCGTAACGTGGTGTCCGCTACACCGCATGGCGCGGCCAGCTTCTTTCCGCCACCAGTCGGACCAGTTGTTGAGTAGCTAAGCCTGCCCCGCACACCCGTTTGTTTGCGCCACAATTTGATTTCTAATCATTCGATATAGAACGCATAGACAGAACGGGGTTTGACCATGGCTGATGAAGCGACTGGAACGGCGATACTGCACGAAGAAACTCTCAGGGAACTGGGACTCAGTGAGCAGCCGTTTGTAGACGGAAAAAAACCTCACCGTTTCACTGACTCGGCCATGCAAAAGACTCGAGCGTCGCTCGAGCAACAGGTGAGATTCGGTGAATCAGTTCATTTGGTACTGGGTGACACCGGTGCTGGCAAAACTGTTCTACTCTCGCAACTAATCAAACACTGCAAAAACACTGTAAAGCCATTTGTCGCCAAGGGCAGCGAAGGCTTTGTCGCCGAGGCGTTCCTGACTGCAGTGCTCAATCAATTGGGTGGCGAGCAGAGCGATACCATGACTGGACTGGTTGACTCACTTGCGCCTGAGTTTTCCGCGCTGCATGAACAACAATTTAGCGTGCTGCTGGCCATTGATGATGCGCATCTCGCACCAGTCGAGGAAATCTCTGAACTGATCAATGTCATGTCAGAGTTTAATGCCAACGGTGAAATCACCACCAGGTTGTTGCTAACCGGCGAAGCAAAACTCAAATCCAGTCTCGACGCAATAGCGCGTGAATACGATGGAATGAACTTCGATCCGACGGTATCCACCGTGCCTGCACTGACAGAAGCGCAAATGCGGGACTATTTGTCCTCCCGTTTAAACCATGCAGGCCACACCGATGTATTCCCTTTCACCGAAAAAGCACTGACCAAGCTGCATCGTGAAAGCAGCGGGTTACCGTTGCAAATCAACAAAGGCGCTGCGCACTACCTCAACACAGTATACGCCAACGCCACGGCTGACAAAGCTGGCGGCGGGTTGATTGCGACTCTGGGCTGGCCGCTGGTTGCACTGGGTACGGCCGCTGTCGGCCTGATCGCCTGGGGACTATCAATGTTTATCGGCGGTGGCAATGATTCAAACCAGGTTGCCACGGCAAAGCCGCGAACAATAGTCGCCAGCACACCGGTCGAAATTAAGCTGGTTGAAGATGAAACGTTGACAGCTATTGAGCCTGAAGAAGAGCTCGATAGTGCAATAAAAGAATTAGCAACTGCCGATTTGCAAAACACTGAAGAAAACGCTGGCGACACCCTGCTGCAATCAACCGAACAGCAATTGGGGACCAATACGGAAGGAGCATCCACAGAAGGAGCATCTGATTCACTCCAGTCGTCGGGCAACGCTGCATCAGACATAGCGAATTCATTGGCAAGCGAACCACTTCAGCAGGGCGCTCCCGCAAACAGCGATACACTGCTGGCTCAGAATGCAGAGACAGCTGGCAACGGCATCACCGAATCTGCAAGCGCCGACATCCAGCAACCTGCGCAAACTACGGAGCAGATTACAGAGCGTGTGACCGAACAGGCACGGGTCACAGAGGAGCAAGAGCCGGCCCTTGAGCAACAAATCGAGGAGCAGATCGAGGAGCAGATCGACAATTCGGCAGTCGCATTGTCACAACAGGAGGCAGACAGCAACGCCACTCAGGGACTGTCAGCAGCAGATACCACAGAGACAATTATCGCCTCATCGGAAAGCAACCTGAACAGCCAGACTGGCTCTGATACGACTGGCACTGATAGTAATAGCACGATAGTACCCGCCACGCCCGAAATCGCAGATAGCGAAGCAGTGGACATCAATAACCTGACTGATGACAACGATGCGATCTCGGATAACAATAGCGAAGGTGGCATCACCGTTGCGCTTCCCTCAAGCAGCGACAACAGCAATGGGCAGGACGGTACAACCATTGAGCAAAGTGAATCATCCGTTCCAGTCGCCACCCCAAGGGCGGTAGAAAATGAACGATGGGTACTGTTTCAGGAACCAACACACTTTACTGTGCAGCTGGCAACCTCACGCGAGCGAAACTACATCCTTGAACTGGCACAGGGTCTCTCCGAGTCACCCGTAGCGATTTACCCTTTCCGCACAACAGCAAGCCAGAATCCAGTATTCGGACTGCTCAGCGGGCTCTATGAAACACGCACGGAAGCACTCAATGCCGTTGAAGAGATGCCAAGTGATGTAAAACGCTTCGGTGTATGGATTAGACCCATCAGCGACCTGCAAGCTGCCATCAAAAACAATCCGCAGTAAAAAACGTTCTTGGTGTCGTTGCCCGTGACTGTGGCAACGACATACTGCAGATGCACGCTGATGACGGTAACTCGCTGGCACTTTTGTATCTGTTTTACTCTGGCCTGCACAATTCAGGATGCGACTCGTTTTTGGCTACTTTTTAACCAACGTAAGCTGTAGCAGCGTCTAAACTCCTCTAATTGAATCTTCGGCACAGACAGTCTGTCCGACAGTTCAAGCGATAACTCGTCATCCGATGCTGCAGTCGAACCTCTCCGACTGCCATGCACTACAAACCCCTGTCTTTAATCCACTGAAAAACTCTATGAACGCACTGGATGCACTGGCTACAAAAGGGCTCTACCGGCCCGAGTTCGAGCATGACAATTGCGGCTTTGGACTCATTGCACAAATCGATGGTGAGTCCTCACATCAACTGGTGAAATCCGCGGTCCAGGCACTCGCTCGGATGACTCACCGCGGTGCGGTCGCAGCGGACGGCAAGTCTGGCGACGGCTGCGGCCTGTTGCTGAAAAAGCCGGAAGCATTTCTGCGTGCAAAAGCCAGGGAGTGCGGATTTGAACCAGGCCGTTACTTTGCCACCGGTATGGTGTTTCTGAGTCGCGACAGTCAGCTGGCTGAAACGGCAAGAAATACTCTGACCCGGCATCTTGAAGCCCGTCATTTAACGGTTGATGGATGGCGTGTCGTGCCCGTTAACAAGGACGCCTGTGGTCGCGATGCCAACAAATCGACACCTGGTATCGAACAGCTGTTTGTCACTGCTCCAAGACACATGGACACTGCTGAGTTCAATAGAAACCTGTTTGTGGCAAGACGCAGAGCAGAGGTCGAACTGCGTGAAAAAGATCCTGATTTCTTTGTGTGTTCACTATCAGCGGACGTTATTCTGTTCAAAGGTCTGATGATGCCCGCACGATTGCCCGAATTTTTTGAAGACCTCAACGATCCGACCCTGATCTCCAGTATCGCTGTATTTCATCAGCGTTTTTCAACCAACACAATGCCACAGTGGCGACTTGCGCAACCATTCCGATACCTCGCTCACAACGGCGAGATCAACACTATTCGCGGCAATCGAAACTGGGCAAATGCACGCGCCAGCAAGTTCCACAGTGAGTTGTTGCCAGAATTGCAGGAACTGCAACCACTGGTATCGATGGGCGGTTCAGATTCAATGTCACTGGACAATATGCTGGAGGTGCTGTTGGCCGGTGGTTTGGATATATTTCACGCGATGCGATTGTTGCTGCCACCGGCATGGCACAACATGAATTCAACAGATCCCGATATGCGCGCCTGGCTCGAATACGCTTCAATGCATATGGAACCCTGGGACGGACCGGCCGGTGTTGTGCTGACCGACGGTCGCTATGCAGCCTGTGTCCTTGATCGCAATGGTCTGCGCCCTGCCCGCTACGTCATCACTCGTGATCGCCAACTGACACTGGCATCGGAAGCCGGTGTCTGTGATTACGCAGCCGAGGATGTAATCGCCAAAGGTCGTGTCAAACCCGGTCAAATGTTTGCGATCGATACTGAAACCGGGGATGTCATGCAACCCGAGCAGATTGATGACAAACTTAAAACACAGCGACCCTATGCAAAGTGGCTGCAAAAAAACTCGCGGCATCTGCGCTCGCGGTTGCGCGATACGCCACCATCCACCCCGGTGGGTGACCTGCACCTGCAAATCCATGAAA
This sequence comes from uncultured Granulosicoccaceae bacterium, assembly GCA_964393885.1. Taxonomy (GTDB): domain Bacteria; phylum Pseudomonadota; class Gammaproteobacteria; order Granulosicoccales; family Granulosicoccaceae. The sequence continues at coordinate 57,925 of CAYMVV010000001.1, forward strand.
AAATGTTCGGGGTTTCTTTCGAAGAGCGTGATCAAATTGTACGCGTGCTGGCTGAACAGGCACACGAGGCAGTCGGCTCCATGGGTGACGACACACCTTTTCCAGTCCTGTCAAACCAGACCCGCTCGCTCTACGAGAATTTCCGACAACAGTTCGCCCAGGTAACCAACCCACCAATCGATCCATTGCGCGAAGCAGTTGTGATGTCGCTGGAGACCTGTTTGGGTGCTGAGCAAAATATATTCAGGGAAACCGTCGATCACGCGCGGCGTCTACTGGTACGCTCACCCGTGTTGTCGCGAGAGAAATTCGAAACGTTGCTGGCGATGAATGACGAACCTGAGTACCACCATCAGGTTATTAATTTAAATTTCGATCCCGAAGAAAAAAACCTCGAACAAGCGATAATCGACATAGCGGCAACAGCAGTAAACGCCGTTAGAAACGACACGGTAGTTATAGTGCTTAGCGACCGTAATTTACAGGCCGACAGACTTCCGGTGCACGCACTGCTCGCAACCGGCGCGGTACATCATGCACTGATCGAAAACGGTTTGCGATGCGACAGCAATATTGTCGTCGAGACTGGAACCGCCAGAGACCCGCACCATATGGCCGTGCTGGTCGGCTATGGTGCAACCTGCGTCTACCCCTATCTTTCATACGAGATAATTCAGGGCATGGTGCGACGCGATGAGCTAAACAGTAACGACCTGCCCAAACTGGAACAAAACTACCGCAAGGGGATTAACAAGGGCTTATTAAAAGTTCTGTCCAAAATGGGGATTTCAACAGTTGCCAGCTATCGCGGCGCGCAACTGTTTGAAGTAGTAGGACTGCACGATGAGGTCGTCAATCGATGCTTTAAAGGCACTGTCAGTCGCATACAGGGTGCGAGCTACGAAGACCTGATGTCAGACTGTCAGACACTGGCGACCCGGGCTTTCAACAAGCGTGAACGAATTACGCAGGGCGGTTTGTTGAAGTACATAGAAGGTGGCGAATACCACGCCTACAATCCGGATGTTGTCTCCACATTGCAGGAAGCCGTCAGCAGCGGCAACTACAGTGACTACCAAAAGTACGCGCATATTGTCGACAGCCGTGACCCGACAACACTGCGCGATCTGCTGTCATTAAAAAACAGTCAAAGCCCGGTGCCACTGGATGAGGTAGAACCGGCAACAGACATCATCAGACGTTTTGATTCAGCAGGCATGTCACTGGGGGCGCTTTCACCGGAGGCCCACGAAACCCTCGCCCAGGCGATGAACGCATTAGGCGCACGATCAAACTCAGGGGAAGGAGGCGAAGATCCCGCCCGCTACGGCACCGACAAAGTATCAAAGATCAAACAGGTGGCGTCAGGCCGATTTGGTGTCACTCCTCACTACTTGACCAGCGCCGAAGTTATTCAGATAAAGATTGCGCAGGGAGCTAAACCAGGTGAAGGCGGACAGTTACCCGGACATAAAGTCAATGACATGATCGCGTCCCTGCGCTATTCGATGCCCGGGGTATCACTCATCTCGCCACCGCCACACCATGACATCTATTCCATCGAGGATTTGGCGCAACTTATATTTGACTTAAAACAGGTAAATCCGGACGCACTGGTATCAGTTAAGCTAGTGGCTGAAGCTGGCGTCGGAACCATCGCTGCCGGTGTTGCCAAAGCCTACGCCGACCTCATCACCATTAGCGGTTATGACGGAGGTACCGGGGCATCCCCGTTGACCAGTGTCAAATACGCCGGCTCGCCGTGGGAACTCGGCCTGTCCGAAACACACCAGATCCTCCGAGCCAACAACCTGCGTGACAAAATACGCTTGCAAACCGATGGTGGATTGAAAACCGGTCTCGATGTCATTAAAGCGGCCTTGCTTGGTGCTGAGAGTTTCGGTTTTGGTACAGGACCCATGATCGCAATGGGATGTAAGTTTCTGCGAATCTGTCACCTCAATAACTGTGCGACGGGTGTTGCCACACAACACAAAGTGCTGCGTATGAAGCATTTTCGTGGTGATGTAGACAAGGTGATCAACTACATGAGCTTTGTTGCGGAAGACGTGCGCCAACAGTTGGCAAACCTCGGGTTTCGCAACCTCAACGACATTATCGGCCGAACCGATTTGTTACAACAAACCAGTGGTACAACGGCGCGCCACGCAAAAATCGACCTGAGTCAGGTGCTGTCGGATGGCGGCATATCAATGGAGGCACCACGCTACTGCATTCAACAGCGAAATCGCCCCTTCGACAAGGCAGAATTGGCAAGTCACATGGTTGACACTTGTCTGCCCGCCATCGACGACAAAACCGGCGGCAGTTTTTCCTTTGATATCAAAAATACCAATCGCTCGATCGGTGCGCGGCTGTCAGGGGAAATAGTAAAAAGACACGGCAACCTGGGTATGAGTGACACACCGATCAATATCGATATGCATGGCACCGCCGGGCAGAGCTTTGGCGTGTGGAATGCCGGTGGATTGAATTTGACTTTGCACGGAGATGCCAACGACTACGTTGGCAAGGGTATGGCTGGCGGCAAGATAGTCGTCCGACCTCCCGCAGGCTCCCGTTTTCCGGGTAACGAATCACCAATAATTGGCAACACCTGTCTCTATGGTGCCACTGGCGGCGAGCTCTACGCAGCTGGTTTGGCGGGCGAACGCTTCGCGGTCAGAAATTCCGGTGCAACCGCGGTTGTTGAGGGAGCCGGCGATCACGCCTGTGAATACATGACAGGTGGTTGTATTGCCATACTGGGTGAGACCGGAGTCAATTTCGGCGCCGGTATGACAGGCGGTTTTGCCTTTGTATTTGATCGCCACAATTTATTTGTGGATCGCTACAATCACGAGCTCATCGACATCCAGAGAATCCATTCTGAATCAATGGAGGCCTACCGCCATGTTCTGGAGGCATTGCTGGAAACCCATATTGCGCATACAGACAGTGAGTGGACCCGTGAAATTATCGATAACTTCTACGGATTGAGTGCCAGGTTCTGGCTGGTCACACCGAAAGCCGCTGAATTAACGGCACTGTTGTCTACTCTGAAAACAGCCGCATGACCGGCTATTTGTTAATCAGCGTGGCAGTGCAGTCTGCTCTGCAGACTGCTGCCGAAAGCACCCGGCACTTACGAACGCACACCCGGTAGCCTGGCCAGGATTATTCATGAGGATTCGGCGTCCAGAGGAAATATGGCTAAACAGGTCGGCCAATCGTCTAAGAAACGTGGCTCGCTGACGTACCAAAAAGGTGCCGAGGAGGATGGGCCGAGATGTGACGCCAGATTTTCTTCTGACGTCGAATAGACACACTGCTATTTTGAAAAAGGTGCTGAAAAAGTGGTTTGGAACTGTATACATAGCGTTTCGCTAATATTTACTTGTCGCATTGTGAATAATCCAGGCTAGGATCCGTTACATTTAACGCCGAAGTCCGACCATAGTGCTGCAGGCATCTGTAGATACTGCGATAATTACACCCATGGCAGGCCGCATCCCCCAATCTTTTATCGACGATCTACTCAGTCGGGTAGATGTAGTCGAAGTCATCGATCGTTATGTTCCACTAAAAAAAACCGGCGCAAATTTCAAGGCCTGCTGCCCATTTCACGGCGAAAAAACGCCATCCTTCACTGTCAGTCAAACCAAGCAGTTCTATCATTGCTTTGGCTGTGGCGTTCATGGCACCGCGATAAGCTTTCTGATGGAGTTCGACCACATGCATTTTGTCGATGCAGTGGAATACCTTGCTGATCGCGCCGGGCTAACCGTACCAAGAGATGCAATCCCGGAAGTCTCACAAACGCAAAAAGCACTGTACGACGCACTGCAGCAGTCCTCCGCCTTTTATCAACAGCAACTGCGCTCCACCCCGGAGGCTGTCGACTATCTCAAACGTCGAGGCATAAGCGGAGAGACAGCCAAAACCTTTCAACTGGGCTTTGCACCGTCTGGCTGGCAGGCACTGTCTGCTGCAACGCAATCATCAGAGTCATTGCTGATCACCAGCGGTATGCTGGTGCGTAGCGACAGCGGCAAAACGCACGATCGTTTCCGCAATCGAGTGATGTTCCCGATAAGAGATCGACGCGGCAGGGAAATCGGTTTTGGCGGCAGGGTGATGGACAACAGCGAACCGAAGTACCTCAATTCGCCGGAAACCCCTCTGTTCCAGAAAGGCAGAGAGTTATACGGACTCTACGAACTGAGACGAAGCCATCGCTCCAGTCCACAACGCATTATCGTAGTTGAAGGGTATATGGATGTCATTGCATTGGCTCAGGCAGGTATCAACAACGCCGTAGCCACCCTGGGTACCGCAACATCCATCGAGCAAGTGGCAGCGCTGTTTCGCGAGACAGATGAAATTGTATTTTGTTTCGATGGCGACAGTGCAGGTAAGAAAGCCGCCAGGCGCGCACTGGAATCAGCCCTGCCCTCGCTCAAGTCCGGACGCGACGCACGCTTTCTGTTTCTTCCTGACGGAGAAGACCCGGACAGCATGGTGTCACAGCAGGGATGCGATTTTTTTCTCAACGCAATTGAAACAGAGTCTCTTGAAGCTTCCGCTTTTATGTTTCGCGAGCTCGAAGCAGAATCCGGTAATAGCTCATCCGGTGCAGGTACTGGTCATCGAGCGCGACTTGCTGAACTGGGTCGACCGATGATTGAAAAGATACCCGCGGGCGTTTATCGGGACCTGGTCATTGTCCAATTGGAAGAAAAAGTCGGTGCAAAGGTTTTTACCGACAGCTCACAAACTGAAATACCCCGTCAGCACAAACGCACAACTTCCTCGTCCAGGGCCAGCGCCAACAGCACTCAATCTCCGGTGCGTCGTGGCATCGCCGTGCTACTCAACAATCCGTCAACTGCTCTCGAAGTTGATCCTGAACTCTATGAATTTTCAGACAATGTGCGCGGTGCAGGTTTACTGATGCAAATCGTGGCGCTGATTGAGCTTAACCCGGAAATCTCTACCAGCCGTATAATCGAAAATTTCAGAGACAAACCCGAGTGGCAATCCCTCAATCGCCTTGCCCAGGAGGGACTCGAAGAAACAGCGACCGCCGATCTTGAAACCCCTTTAAGTATCTTCGAACATGCTGTCAGACAGATCAATCAGGAATCGAAAAAACTGGAACTTAAAAACGATTACTCTAACGAGAAACCACCTTCGCAGATGTCAGCGTCGGAGAAAGACGAGCTTAGAAGGCGGCTCGATGCATTGAAAAAAAAATGAAAACAGCAAGACTCCATGTCGATAAACAATTGTCTATTGACAGTGAAATCATTCTGGAAAAGGAAGCGTACAAATATATTGTACGTGTGTTGCGACGCGGTGAAGGCGATCAATTGGACCTCTTTAACGGAGACGGCTTTAACTATCATTCAATTCTTGGAATATCCGAATCATCCATTGCCACAGCAACGATACAATCAAGGACACTTAACGCCACTGAGTCTCCGTTGAATATTAATCTGGTGCAGTCATTGGCGAAAGGAACCAAACTCGATTTAATCATTCAAAAAGCAACAGAGCTGGGCGTTACTCGAATCACACCAGTCACCAGTGAGCGCTCGATTTTACAGATACACAAAAACCGGCTTGAGCGCAAACTCAGCCACTGGCGGGGCGTTGCAGTAAGTGCCGCAACTCAATGCCAGCGCAGTGTTGTACCAATTGTTGAATCCCCGGTGCTATTGATCGACTGGTTTGAAAACCAGCTGGACAACCGAGTTCACAACAGCGCCGAGCCTGCGAGCTGCTTGTTACTGCACCCGGCTGCGAATAAAACACTGAAGGAAGTTAATCTCCCCACTGCCCATTGCTCGGTATTGGTTGGCCCGGAAGGCGGATTTACCGATGACGAGGTTAACTATGCTGAGACACGCGGTGCAAAAACCTTTCAGTGCGGGCCACGTATACTACGTACCGAGACCGCCGGATTTACAGCGATAGCTGTATTGCAATCCTTGCATGGGGATTTTTAACAGCCTGTGTAGCTCACAAACAACAGTTTGGGCGCGAAATGTGCTCACAGCACTACAGTTACGCTACACCGCTGGACCTGTTCTGCGTCAGAATCCAAGACTCATTCAGGATAGTACTGAACCACTGTGTTTATTGAGGATATGTGATTACCACCACATTCTTCTAGCTCAAGTTTTACTGCTACCGGTCGCTAGACGTTTTTACAACAACTTACATGTAAAGCCTGCGTTTGTTTACGTAAGCTCTCGATTTTTAATTACCCTATAGATCCGGAGGTAGTCAAATATGTTGACGGAAGAACAGATCCTCACTGCCCCAGAAGAGGACTACATGAACGACGAGCAGTTGGAGTTCTTTCAACAACGGCTCGTCGAAATGCGTCAGTCCCTGCTGCAACCAGATGAGAAAATCACCCACCTCGATGTGGAACGAGCAGCTGATGAGCTGGATCGCGCTACGCAGGAGGAGCAATACTGGATTCAGGTTCACATGAAAGAACGAGAATCAAACCTTATCAGGGATATAGACAAGGCTCTGCACAGAATCAGAATCGGCGAATACGGGTTTTGCGATGACACAGGTGATGAAATTGGCATTCGCCGATTACTAATCCGCCCCACCTCGCTATTTTCCGCGGAAGCTCAGGCAAGACGTGAGCTGCAAATCAAGCAATATGCTGCGGCCTGAGTTCACAGACCGCTATCGACTAACGCTCCGCTAATCAGAACTTGTATTGCCCGGTGTGGAATCAGACCGGGTTATTCAAATCTGCTAACCAGCCCCTGCCCTGCACTGGCGATAAAACGGCAACCACCTGACATCGCTGCCACCAGAAAGACAACACCCGGCCACAACTACTCTGGTCACATTCTTTTACTATCGCAAGCACTTCTATTGGCAGCTAAATCGAAAACTGCCGTCGAGTTCCAGTGGCAAAATTAACGTTTGAAACCCCATCTCTCGTGATTGTTCACATAGTTCCTGACGTGCCTCAGGATCGTCAACATGTATCTGTGTGTACTCCGCGTTGAATAAGGGCTTGCCGCTTTCAACTACGGGCAGGTATCCAGTGCACTCGTTGTATTCGAAACACTCTTCGTTGATCACCAGGTCAAAATAGGAAGCCAGATCAGACAGGATTTCGACATTATTTTTTAACGCCACCGTCAGGTTACGGCGATGCGCCTCGTTAGCCAACAGCTTAAAAAACGATTTTTGTTCTTCCAGTGTAATGTCAAAACCAGTGTCATTGACAAACGCGTCAACATTGTCCAACTCGACACCATCGCAACCGATCGCCTTTGCAATATTCAGGCGATTGATCATCAGCTTTTTGACTTCAGGCTCACGGAAATTGAGCCACTTTTCATCGGCAAAGCCGATATGCGAATTACCCAGCGTAACACCTGAAAACAATTCCGAGTCCGGGCGCCAGAACTCATAGGTACCAGCGGAAAAGTAACAGATAACATCGCGACCAAGTTCGTGAAGCCTGGCTATGTCATCATTTCGGGTAAGCGCAAATAGATCCAGTACGTACACATTTGCGTCGTAGTCGAGTCTGGTCTCACCATTGAGTTGCCAGGTCCATGTTGTGTCCGGGGAGTATCGTTTCCAGTCTCCCTCTACCACTGGCTGGCTGCCATCGTCATTTAATTCGATGCCACTGACTGCAGCCGTTGTCAGAAACTCATTAATAATTTCCGGAGATTCAATCTCTCCGCCGGAACCACCGCACGCCTGCAGGGCGAGTATCGATAGCAACCCCGGAATAAACCTAAATATTTTCACGCCATACCTACCATTCAGAATTTCGCGACACCTAACCTTAAAAACAGCTCGAGTGTTAATTGAACACCTGCCTGGTGTCACACCAGGCAACAGCTGATCAGTCACGGTGGTACTTCAGATAGTCAGAATATCGACTTCGAACGGTGATTATTAAACCAGCCGCAAGGTGACAAGTCAGCTGTCACCGAAAGGCCATCTGCACGGCACTCGATTACTCTGCTCGACAGACCCGGCAAATAAGCGCATAAAAACACTCCCGGTCTGCAACAGATTTTTGCAATCGGACGGCAGCGCTGGCAAAGTTAAGGTATTTGGCAACCGCCCACGTGAGAAATAATATCTAATGTTAAAAGTAGTGTTTTGGACCGTCATTGTACTGGCAGCTCTGACAGTCGGGCTTGGTTTTGCAGCCGCACGTAAATCCGCAGGTATGGCGGCAAAGACCATCACCGATGGAATAGTGCCGTCGTGCAGCAGCACCCAAAACTGCGTGACCTCAGAGGTCGACTCACAGCACGCTACTTACATTAAGCCCATCGAAGCGCAGCTCAGCCACAAGCAGTTACAAGAACACCTGACAGCGCTGGGTGGGCAGATAACATCAACAAGCGATGCCCTGATCCAGACTGAATTTCGAACTCGCCTGTTCGGATTTACTGACGATATGGTGGTGAAACTCGACGAGAATGAAAACCTACTCAGGATTCGATCATCATCTCGGGTTGGCAGGAGTGACTTCGGTGCCAATCGTAAACGCGTAGAGGCTCTGCGCCAGTTAATCAGCAGCCCGACAGAGTAAATATCGCACCTGTTCGCAAGCGAAAGCCTTGAAAAGCGAGTACCGGCCTGACACATTTTAACGTCACGAAATTCACCCTCATTGCTCTCGTCCAACTATACTTTCGGCAATGTTTTTTTGTTCATACGCAACGGTGGCACCTGGATTGGAAGATGAAACTGGAGACGAGGGATCAACAGCAGAAAACCCTCAGGAGCACACGCAGCCAACCGACAGAGTACTTCTCAGCGATCAGGAAGCACGGATACTTGGCTCACTGATAGAAAAGCAGATGGCGACACCTGACGCCTACCCATTGACTGTCAACAGTCTGGTCAACGCGTGCAACCAAAAGTCCAGTCGCGAGCCAGTGACCAATTTGCAACAGGGTCAGGTAGTCCGATCACTGCGAGAGCTGGAGGGCAGAAAGCTCGTTCGCTACGAAATGGGAGCACGCAGTGAGAGATACGAACAAACTCTCAGCAAAGAGTTATCTCTCAGTCGCAAGCAACAGGCACTACTTTGTATCATGCTCCTTCGAGGGCCTCAAACAGCTAATGAATTGCTTAGTCGAACACAACGGCTACACACTTTTGAGGACAAAGACGACATGCTGGTAAGTCTGACTCGAATGACTCAGGGCGACAGACCGATTGCATGCCTGATCAGCCGCTCACCCGGACAACGAGATGACCGCTACGGGCACTTGCTCTGCGGCGACATACCACAAGGACCATCTGCTCCAGTTGCCTTCAGCGAGCCTGCATCCAACAATGCACCCGCAAGCAACGAAGACAGCAAAAAAATTGAAATGTTAACTGATGAGGTTCTTGAGCTTCGCGAGATGCTGGAGAAACTTTATCAGTTAACGGGCCACCCACTACCACCAACCTAGCGCGCATTACTATGACAGATTCAAAAGCCTGGTCCAGGACCATGCCAGACACCCAATTCAACATTATGCGAGATATCATCGCCGCACCAAGCCCGGTTGGGCTGGAAAGCGCCATGACTCACGGCGTCATCAAGCCTTACTTTGACTCCTTCGCGCCTAAAAAATGGGCTATGCACCGGTTCCAGGGGAACGCCGGTCTGGTATGGGATACCCATCCAAACAAAACCGATATGTTCACTATTATGATAATTGGACATGCTGACAAAATCCGCATGCAGGTAAGAAAAATTGGCAGCGACGGCAAAATCTGGATCAACACCGACGCCTTTCTGCCCTGCACACTCATCGGGCACGAGGTAACCCTGTACAGCGAAGACCCGGCCAAACCAGGCGTTTACCGTTCGCTGCAAGGCGGAACTGTGGAAGCACTCGGTGCAATACATTTTTCCGAACCTGCCCAACGCACCGGTGATAAAGGTATCAGGCCCAAACAAATTTACCTTGAGCTGCAGATACACGGCTCAGACAAAGCCAAGCAAATAGAGCAACTGGGTATAAAACCCGGTGACACGCTACTGCTGAACAGACCAATCAAGCGGTCGTTTAGCCCCGACACATTCTACGGAGCCTACCTGGACAATGGACTTGGATGTTTCGTCACCGCCGAGGTTGCAAAACTTGTGGCTAAAGTATCAGCGTTTAAGAATGTACGCTGTCTGTTTGCGTTTGCGTCTCACGAAGAAATTGGCCGGTTTGGCAGCCGGGTTATGGCTGGTGAACTAAGGCCGGACGCAATTATAGCTGTCGACGTCAACCACGATTACGTGGCTGCACCAAATATTGGCGATCGGAATATGTCGCCTCTTGAAATGGGCAAAGGTTTTACATTATCCAACGGCGCAATTGTAAGTGAGCAACTAAATGCCTTTGTAAAAACCACCTCACTGGAAAACGACATTCCATTGCAGCTGGATGTTTGTGGCAACGATACAGGCACAGACGGCATGGCCGCGGTACTTGCAAGTATTGACTGTGCAGCAACATCAATTGGATTTCCGATCAGGAATATGCACACGATATCCGAAAGTGCTCACACCGGTGACGTGCTGGCCGCAACACATGCAATATACGAAACTGCCAGGGCAATGGACAAGATCAAGCGCTTACACGAGCACTTCAAATCCAACCACCCACGCCTTGATGAAGCCAATTCAATCACCCACAAGTCATCGTCAAAATCCACACGTTCAAAAAAGGCAACCAGGAAAAAGCCATCGCCTGGCAAACGTTAAAGTGGCACTCAACGCAAAAAATCCAAAAAAATAGTCTTGGGTATCACAGCGCTCTGCCGATAGCACTTTCGCAGGTCGCAGAGGCCTTTGAACAACACGCACGATAAGCCGGTTTTCTTCCGGCAACAGCTGTTGGCTCAATGGGTAGAGACAAAAAACTGATCTGTTAGAATTAAATGATGTGACGGTTGTCTCACTGCAACGAGAAGCCATCAAGGCACTTTTGAGGGTTTGTAGACGTGTACCACAATCACCACGAAGATCATCACCACGAAGATCATCACCACGATGATTATCACTCTGATGATCATCGCTACAGCGATCACCACGGCGAGGAACAGTACAGCGACCGTTTTGAAGAACATAACGGTGACGCTGGTTCCGGCGAATACCGTGCCGACGAGCAGTATCACTATAGTGAAGACAGTGAAGAACACTATATTGAAGTTCCACTGTACGAAGAACAGCCCGTCGAGGAGCCCTGGTCTCAAGAACCTTTGTTCGCAGAACCCGCTTACGTAGATCCCCATATCGCTGAACGCGATGTTGAGGACAGCTTTGTTAACGAGCGGCATGGTGAAGAGCGCTATTCTGAAGAGCGTTATTCTGAAGAGCACTATCCCGCAGAGCGCTATTCTGAAGAGCGTTATCCCGAAGAGCGTTATTCCGAAGAGCGCTATTCTGAAGAGCGCTATATTGATGAGCCTTATGGCGCCGAATATTCTGGCGATGAGGGATTCAGGGACGAGCATATCGATGATATGCACTATACCGAGCACGATCGCGACCCCGAAATTTACGAATACTCTCAGGACAGAGCAGGCGATCTGCTCGCCGAGGATTTTGTTGATACTCAGCGTAAAACACGCAACCGATTTACAGAAGCAATGGGTAAGGTCGGCATCACACTGGCACTGGCACTTTTAGCTGTCGGCGTCGCTGCTTTCACCATGTTTGCCAGCAAACCAACACTGACGCCTGCAGAAATAGTGCAAATGGAAGGCTACAAGGGATCAATCGGCAGAGAATCTATCGCCCTGGACAACGCTTCAATCTACCGCGAGATACCTGCCGCCGCTACGATAGAAACTCAAAATACCGGCAACAGTGTGGACAAGAGTAATCAGTGGTCTGTCAGGCAACAGTGGAGCAACGTAAGAGAGGCCCCTGCCCCGGATAGCGCTATAGTTACATCACTGGAAGTCGATCAGAGCGTAACGGTGATAAAAAAGATCGGGGAATGGTATGAAATCACTACTGAAGATGGTAGCTCCTCCGAGTCTCTGGGTTTTATACATGAATCGCTTTTGCAACAAATTTGATCCGGTATTCTCCCTTATAAATCGAGATCCAGTACCATCAGCGAATGATCTGAGATTTTTTTTATCCTGACATCGTGATCGTAGCCAACGCTGGCTACGGTCTGGTCAAGTCCGCTGGATAACAGCGCATGATCGTATCTGAATCCATTTGAACGCTGTGTGCTGTACCACGTGAATTCCCTCGCATCCACATGCCTGCTACGCCACGAATCGATCCAGCCCCCACTCAACAATTGCTGAAACAAGTGCGTCGCATAGAAACTTTTTGTTTCAGAATCAATGAACGGAATTCCGCAATTAAAGTCCCCAATTAAAATAGACTTTTCGGATACCCAACTACCTGGCAACTGCTGTAGCGCTTCGAACAGGGGAATCTGCGCTTTCTTGTGTGGAAAATGTACGCAAACCAGATTGATTCTCGTGCCTTCATTTACCTGGATTTCAGCCTGTAAGGCTCGATAGGGTGCATTGCTGCCTTGTGGAAACCCTTCGCCTGTCAGTTCAAATTTGCTGGCCAGCAACACACTATTTTCCCGCGCATTCTTTGTAGCAGGGGCAAGTATAGACTGGTAGCCCATCTGCGCTAAAGCGGTCTGAAAGGTTGGATGATTCTTGCCGTGACGGTACTCCTGCAGTGCCACGATATCAGCATGATAACTTTCAATGACAGATACAATCTCGCCAAGCCGCCCTCCACCGCCATGCAGGATGTTCCAGCTCAGAATTCGCATAAACTCAACTCAATTCATATCAACTGGAGCGCTTACCGGTCTATCGGTATCAGCGCTTGAAGCATATTATAAAGTCGACCAACCAGACACAAAGTACTTTTTCTCCCACATTTTCCAGTAGTCAAGAACCTGTTGCTCGGAACTACTGACCCTGACTTCATGTTTCAGTGGATCCTTTCTGTTTGGACTATAGTCGGTCAGGTGCAGCACGTACTCCGGGTAATCGCTAGATTGTTCACTCTTGTTGGTTTTCCACATCATCAGCTTGCGCACCATCATCGCTCCACGTAACTCCTTGGTTGCGACTGCTCGCTTGATCAATGAGCTGGCAGGCAGTTTCAGCTCCTCGCTAACAACATTAGCCGATGGAATACTGACAATATCGGTTAATTGGGCGAATCTGACATCATCTGCATTTGCTACCTTGTCCTCACGTATGCGCAGGAACTGCGGTGATATGACACTGCACAGAGGTAATCGCCTGACACCTTCCCACATCATTTTGTCCTTGTTCCATTCGAGCACCATCTTGTCAATGGTATTACCTCTGGACGTATTGGCAATGACATCCAGACAGGAAATTTCGAAAACCAGACCAGGCTTGATCATGCGGTAAGCGACACGATCTGAATTCACTTCAGCATACTCGCTGTCAACAACGAGTTCCTCGAGTTGCTTTAACATAGAAGCTCTCTGATCATCCGAAAAACCACCGCCAACCCGCCCAATGATATGGTAGGTCCCATCCTGCCTGATTACTGCGAGCATGACATCATGCAGCAGTCCGCTACGATCATCGATACCTTCGGTAAAACCAATTGCGGCCAGATCGATGGTATGCAGAGGTTTAACCTTAAACAGGCCCGCCGTATCGTTTCGTGCAACCACCCCTTCAGCATCTTCCCCATCAACCCACTTCTTAAATTGTGCTAAAACTGATTTACTGCCATCACCTATCACTGTTTCAACCGGATGCACTCGATCACTGTCGCCAAATAACTCCGCCAGGCGGTTATAACGTTCAGCGTACTGACCGCTGCGCTCCTCGTCATCCCATTCGTAAATGTTAAAAAGCGCCAGGCACAGGCTTGCAACATCATCACTGGATTCAGGCGCTCGTGCAACCCGCACCACATCATGCACTCTGGGACGACGATCGTCGTCTCGCCGAACATAGAGCTCCCCACCCAGCAACGCGAATTTTACTCCACACTTATCGAGCACCTGCTTCGCCTCATCGTGCATTGGTGCGCCAATACGAATGGTGCCACCCGGATTGATGGTAAACACTTCTCCTTCGTTGTAGACGAGACAGGTAAATTCTCCATCGACTTTTCGACTAATGTGGTAATCGCCGGAAGGTATTTTTTTCCTTGCGAGTTCACGATCAAGCGCCATGGTCATTTGGCCCAGCTGCCGCCGCCTCATTCTGACCCGCTGTAACAACGACTGATCAAGCAATGCATCAGACTTGCCGGTGTAGTAGTTATCTATTCGTTGTTTAAGAGCATCGGTTTTAAGTAGCTTCATAGGGTATCTCTCAGGCACTCGATCAAAGCAGGTTCCTAAAACTATGGGAGGGTCAGCCAGCGACTACCTGGACGTTTTGCCTGCTTTTTTCTCTGTTGGCTTTTTCTTTATGGCTTTTTTCTTTTTAGCCTTTTTGTTCTTCACGCTTTTCGAGCCTGTTTTTTCGCCCACACTGGCCTGGGATAGATTGCTTACTGCCATTGCTACTTCAGCATGAAGGTTATCAGCCTCCACTACAGCCTTCAGTAACCGTCGCCTTGATCCCAACGGAATATCCAGATCCTTGAGATCATCATCGGTTAGTTCGGTCAACACATCGACGTCAATTTCATTCTCGACAAACAACTTAAGGTACTTACCCATTCGGATACTCTTCAACCAGATACCGAGATCTTCAGAACTAACCTCACCGGATTCGACCTGTTGCTGCGACTCGGCAACCTTGAGAGTCTTTTTTGATTTAACTTCGACTTTCTCTGTATTCTCTGTCTCTGTATTGTCGATCTTTGTTTTGTCGATCTCTGCTTTTTTGATCTCTGTTTTTTTTATCTCCGGGGCGTCGTCTTTCGGTCGATCTTTCTTTTCTTTTGCACCATCATCGGATTTACTGCTTACTTCAACAACTTCTTTTTCCGACTCTGGAATTTTCAGCTCCATATTGGATAGATGTAACAACAATATGTACCGCTCACCATCGACCCGGCCTTCAAGAAATCCACGATACGGCAAACTACCACGACGAAATACCAGGGGATCCTTACCATCACTGCCTCCACCAACCATCATCAGGCTGTCCTCGGTATCGAGCTCTTTGGCCATGCCGTACAGGAAATCGTAGGTCAGTCCGTTGACATGCACGACCTGCAATTTTGAGGCAAAAACGAACCGTCGAATAGCATCACTTTTTTTGATTTTTTTGCCTGTCCAGGTCAGTGGAACTTCCCCGTCAACATTGGCCTCAGCGCGACGCCGGGGCCGTCTTTCCTTAACTTTGCCATCAACATCCATAACCTTTTCAGTTTGTTCTATGCGATAAACTATTCCATCATCAGATGTTACATATACTTTCGATACACCCCACAGGTAAACGCCACATCGTTCCATGTCGACTTCAGGATCGCCCTCAATCAGTGCATATCCCAGCTTCTGAGGATCATCGCCAAATTGTTTATTCAATGTATCGTAGTCATGCGCCACAGTTGCTTTTAACACCTTGCGCGATGACGCAACACTGCCCTCAGAATCAATATAACGTACTTCTTCATTGACGCCGGTGTTCTCGGCTCTTACTACCGCATCGCGCTTTCTGCTGTCAGTAATATTGATATTGGGCATGGTTTTCTTCCTTCAATTTCGATAATTGCTTGTTGGGTGGCTACATCATTTCGAAATCAAATTCATCACTTTCCTCGTCCTCGCTCTCTTCAGTGAATGTCACTGCCGCCTGATCAAGACCAACGTAATCCACACTTGCCGGCTCTGCAACCAGCATCCACAACTCACCAGCGCTATTGCACATCAAAAACGCAGGATCAGCCGATACGCCATCTCGATACAGAAACTCGAAATAATATATTTCACCATCCGTCATCGATTCGACAAATTCACTGGGTATTTCGTCACTATCGTATTCAAGGTAATAACAAAGTCGAACACTGTGATTGAGAAACTCTTCAACCGTTGTCGTTTTACCAAGCTCTATGACCTGATCGAAACTGGAGGGCAACACGTCAAGCTTTTCACCAGAAAGGTTTACCGGCTGTAGTTCTGAGCGCTCAACCCACAAGCCATCCTTGTTGATATACGCAAACGCGGTACCGCCATGCGGTATCAAGGTTTTACCATCGTTCGCAAGTGTTGCCAGTCCGCAGCGATTACCATCGACATCAAATGTTTCAACACTGACTGACCCATACAATTTGGTTCGATCAACCTTGTTCAATCCACAGTCGAACACGGAATTTTTAAACTGGAATTTTAAAGTCCTGGGCACTGTTTCACCTCGTTAGTAATCGGTCACTCACACAACATCTCTATTAATCGCATCGACTGTTCAAACGCACCGATGCCTTCTTGTTGCGGTCTGCAGGATACTCCTCGATCATCAACGTAAGCATTGGCTGGTGGCTTACCCAATCCGATATAGATCTCATCATAGGCAAAGCCATGCAAATCCAGCCAATCTTCTATCTCTTGCGCCACTGACTTACTTGCACCGGGCCGCGTAGCTTTCACCGTAGCAAGTCTTGATGTCAGAATAACAATTTTGGCAAATACCGCTATTGACTGAGTAAACTCCACAGCCCCGTCAATAGGGTCACCGATACGAGCCATATGTGCGTTAGCAGGTTTCTCTGCAAGAACGCCATCGAGATCAATACAAACCTTTGCTTTTCCTGTGCGTTTAAAGTTCCTTTTTCGATCTACTGCACGCTTATGACCGGCAGAACGCGTGGGGGTAACAGCCTTTTCGGCATCACCGAGTTTTGGCGAGATAGCATTGTCAGCTACCAAACCGCGTGCTTCCTTGCTTTGCAGGGTGGTACGGCTATGATCATCGGGAGCAGCAGAAACCGGCGGGGGTGGACCACCCACGCACTGTAACATTGCATTAATTGCTGCATCACCGGATAACCACGGATCATCAAGCCATTCGTCACCACTCCAGACACGCGCGTAGTGATCACGCGTGTGGTGCAAACCCGGTAACCGGAACCAGGAACCCAATTTGTCCTTTTTTGGTTTCTTTGGAAATGTCTCGGGCTCCTCGCTTAGATTATTTTCCTGCCAGGTAGATACCAGTGATAGCGCAAAGGCGAATACATGTTCGGTGGGTGCCGGTTCGTCGAACAGTACCCACAAATGGAATCCACCGTTGTTGTTTGAATCAAACAACAGCGGGTCATAACCCATTGACTGCAATGTGCGCCACCAGTTAATTGCACCTAACAGATTGCGCCTGGCGTGCTCTTCCGCATCCGCTTTGTCGTCGTCATGCATGTCGATATCAATGCCCAGCCAGCGACTCGTGTTCTCCTTACTTTTCGCGTGAAGCCCAATAATTTGCGGACGTTGATGATGTGCACTGGCAAAATGTCTGGTTAACTTGTCCAGCGTTACCATATCCGGACCACGCTTACTGGCTACTGGCAGAGTCATGGCCTTATAGGTACGACCCAGTTTTTTTTGTTCACCCGGAGTCAGTGATCCGTATTGGCCCCAAACATCCTTGCGGTTTACCAGCTTTTCCATCGCCCACTGCGCCAGCTCGCGTGAGCGCTCTCTCCATTCCTCGGCAACAATTTCATGTTGGCTGGCCACAAATCACCTGAATCAGTCTACTCAATCGACTGGCTGGATTTACCAGATTCACCCACTTGATTCGTACTATCGTGCAGACACAGTTTCCATACACTCGGGGTTCCGTCGAGAATACATCCGTATCAGGTACCGATTGATAGACGCTGTGGAAACCCTTGTGAGACGAAAAACTTTGTCAGCAGGGGAGCCGGGTGAGCATTAGTCACCTGTTAAATAGCACGGATTAGTTACCCGTCCTGAACTGCAACGCTATATCTTGTGTTTTCTTATTTTACCGATAGCATTACCGCTCCACGTCTCTTAACATAGCGCATATCAATGCGAAAAAGAGCTTTACTACATCAAAGTAACAATTGGGAACGGGGTATTGAGCCTGCAATCAGCATCAGGCTATTTCTAACTGGTACAGGAACCCGTGTCGATGCCATATGAAGAATGCGCATCCAGATACAGACCCGGGTTCAGAGGCGGGTAAAGTAAATCAGGATGAAAACAATTCCAGTATATCGTCAGCTGCCAAAGCCTTGAGGTTCTCCTCACGGTTTTCGACCACGATATCCGCATACTGCTTTTTACGTTCCTGCAGCTCTATAATTTTTTCTTCAACCGTCTGTTCAGTGATCAGTCGATAGACAAAAACAGGTTTGTCCTGACCGATTCGATGCGCTCGGTCAATCGCCTGATTCTCCACAGCAGGGTTCCACCATGGATCGTACAGAATGACAGTATCGGCTTGCGTCAGGTTAAGGCCGGTGCCTCCAGCCTTCAACGAGATCAGGAATACTGACACGCTGCCGGACTGAAATTCATCGACTGCTTCGTCTCGCTTTTTCGTTTTGCCAGTCAGTTTTGTATAGCTGATACCGGCGCGCTGAATTTCAGTTTCAATTAACGAAAGCATCTCGGTGAACTGAGAAAACAGCAACACACGACGGCCTTCTTCAACAAAGTTGGGCAACATTTCCATCAAAGAATCAAGCTTGGCTGACTCTGTAACAGCGCGTGCCTGACTCATCTTTACCAAGCGCGGATCCAGACAGGTCTGGCGTAGTCGTAACAGCGCATCAAGCACGGTAATGTGACTTTGACCAAGCCCGCTTTCAGCCAGAGCACGCCTTACCCTTGACTCCATTGCGGCACGAATGCCTTCGTACAACACTGCCTGCTCAGGGTACAGGGATACCCGATGAATAATCTCGGTTTTCGAGGGTAACTCTGACGCCACTGCATCTTTGCTACGGCGCAAAATAAAAGGCTTAAGCCTTTTTGTCAGCGCAGTCGCGGCGAGGTTATCAGCGCCCTTTTCAATTGGATTGCGAAAGGTTTGATTAAAGTGCTTTTGCTCCCCAAAAAAACCAGGCATCAAAAAGCGAAACTGGGACCAAACCTCGCCAAGGTGGTTTTCAACCGGTGTACCCGTCAAACACAGTTTATGGTTTGCCTTCACCTGGCAGACAGCCTTGGCCTGTTTGGTTGTAGGGTTTTTAATAGCCTGAGCTTCATCGAGTATCAGGTAGTGATAGTCGCGCTGCTGATGAATTTCCAGATCACGCGATAGCAACGCATAGGTTGTCAACAGCAGATCGAATTCATCCAGTTTATCAAAGTGCTCGCTTCTCTCTGCACCGTGCAACACCACAACCTTGAGATTCGGTGCAAACTTTTCAGCCTCTCGACGCCAATTACCCATCAAACTTGTCGGTGCAACGACCAGCGACGGCGAGTTGCAGCGGCCTGTCTGCTTTTCAACCAGCACAGTTGCCAGAGCCTGTACGGTTTTTCCAAGCCCCATATCATCGGCCAGTATTCCGCTAAAACCAAACTCACGTAAAAACTGCAACCAGTTCAAGCCGTCACGCTGGTAATCACGTAACTCTGCGGTAAGTGCGTCGGGAATTGCTACGTCTTCAATACCCTCAAAGGAGCGGATTCGATCGAGTATCTGCGCCAGCCGTGCCGGAACTTCCCACTCAAGGTTTACCTCACCAACAGCGCTTATTCCGTCGGCTATATCGTTGATAACGGTTGACTGCAAATCTGAGAATCGCAATTTGCCATCGTCGTGCTCGTGCAATTCGACCAGCACTTCAAGCAATGGTCGGATGTGTTTTATCGGAAACTCGATCAATGTTTCTTCATCAAGCCACACAGTGGCTGACGCGTCCGGATCATCGAGATAACGCGGCAGATCCGGCCCCACACGTTCGATGAAACTCGCCAATACCGGTATGAGTGCGATCGGCTGATCATCTATCAGAAAATTTAAATCGAGATCGAACCAGTGATTCTCCAGCGAGTGGTCGATGTTCATCTGCCACTCTCTGGATCGAATAACACGGAATTCAAATTCAGGTGTGCGTTCGATGATCCAGCCACCACGACGCAAGTCCGCTAACTTGCCATCAATCAGATCTTGCCACAGGACCATGTCCTTTGACGATTTCGCCTCTACATGCAGCTGTATTGTGCCGCGCAACTGACGCATGGACACCCAGTCAGGCAGGTTAGAACCTGTCATCTCGTTGATGAGGGCGAGTTCCGCCTCAGTCGATCTCACGACTCGAACAAACTGCCCGTCAGCCTGTTTGTGCAGAAACTCTTTTTCATCACTGATTGCCATCATATGTGGCAGGCGAGCACCGTCGTAGTCAACCATGATTTCGGCATAACGATGAGTACCGTCACCATCTTTGCTGGCGGTCAACACAACGACACCACGAGGTTCAACGCCCGCAATCTGGCGAATATCGATCGCTGCTGGCAGTGGTAAATCAACCGAATCCAGTGATTCGACCATCAATTCCGAGATTCGCATTGCGTCAGCCTCGGAAATAGACGGCAAATACGGCACGCCAGCAAGAAACCTCGGTGGTACATCTGTTTCGATAACACCACACTGTGCGGTCTTTGGCAGGATGTACCACGGTGGATCCGTGGGCAATGAAACAAATTCTTCATCACTGCTGGCAAGCTTCAGCTTTAGCTGTCTGCGCTGGTCACCGGGGTTTATCCAGTCGGCTTCAATCGGCCTGTTAATATCAAAGCGCAGTGGTTCGCTATCAAAGGCCTCGTAATAGCAATTACCCGACTCAACCATCCAGCGAAAAACCATGTACCCGTGCTCGCCTGACAAATGCATGCCCGTCGAACTATCTTTCAGGCCTATCAGTGCGTTGCAGATACGAGCATCGTGCCCGCTTAAATCTGTTGCGTCAAAGTGCCGCCTGTCCAGTGACAGCGGTGTGGACTTGCCAAGCCCTCCGCTGCGTAACTTGCGCGCTGAATAAGCCGCAACTTCATAGCGAACGTCCTGCTTCACATGAATTTGACGCAGCCGATACAACACCACAACTGACTCTGCATTGACAGGAACTTCTTCGTTATCGCGCTGGCTTTGCAATGCCGAGTGCCATAAGGCGATAGCGTCAACGGAAGTAGAGGTATCTTCCTCGCTATTGAGCCAGTGCAGAAGCGTGGCACCAACATGCTTGCAATTGAGCCTCACCGGACAATCACAAATACCCCTCAAACTCAAATTCTCACGGCCACGTGTTATTACCACACGCAGCTCATAGGGCTGATCAGCGCCACCGGCAACCACCGCCGTCAACGCGTTGTTACCGTTAAAATCCAGCTGTGATACCCGACCCTCAGCAGCGTACTCCTCAGCACGTGCCCAGGTACTTTCATCAAACTCGATACTGCAGGCGCGCAATATCGCAGCCCTGCCGAACGGGTTAATACCAGTATCCAACGTTTCACTAGCGTTATTCGCTATGTTCATCTAACAGCCGTATTTGTCATCAACCGCCCATTTCAACAAGAGGCGCGCTTCGAAGCAAGTTTTCGTAATGGGCGCTCACCCGCTGTTGATCAATTGTATTCAGGAAACCCGAGTAAGCCAGATAACTTAGCAGAAATCGCATGTCACTGGCCCACTGTGGAAGATAGCGTGGCGGTTTGCACAGACCGAGTTCCGCCAATTCACAGAGCACTGGAATATCCTCAAGGTCCAGTTTGCCGCAAAACAGTAACAGCATGCAGTCTGCACGCCCGTTCGCAACTAACGCCCTCAAAAAATTGTGTACTCTGACGAGTCCATCAAGATAGACAATATCTTTAGTAAACGGGGCACCGCCTGTCAGAACTCCCCCGCGAAAAACACGCCGTGTATTTTCAAAAGCCTGCTCCTCCGAATGGATACGCTCAAGAAAAAACTCATACACTTCGATAAAATCTGCACCATCCACTGCCATTTGAATGGCAATCGTCCTGTCACTCAAACGACGCAGACGGTCCAGGTCCATCGAACCAGTAATAAACTCCGCAAATACCGCAAGTCCCTCCTGCGTGCGAGTAGTACCCGCATGGCTGGAACCAAGTATCGGCAAGCTGGTTTGAAACAGTCCATTCAATGAAGTGGCAACATGAATGCCGGCCTCATGATGAATCAACTGTGCAACATCCTTGTCGTTAAACTCCGCAGCTCGGCGAATACGGATTCGCTCGCGTCCGGCGAGCGCATTCGCAGATAGTTCGTCGACAAGTTGTACTTCCGGTGCATCTGCGCCAAACATATCGCTAACAGCAACCGTCAGGCGTTCGGACAACTCGCCGCTACTCACGTATTGTTGCTCCAGCAGCTCTGCATTGAAGCCATCGAGTTGACGTAATATATCGCCGAAGTCGCTCGCCAGTGTCAGCGCAGTGCTGGATCGATCTAATAACAAATCGCCCGGGGCACCGTACAGTTCGCTTGAGTAAAGAAAAAATTGCCTGGTCCCGCATGCTTCCAACATGCGAGCTGCAATTTCAATTGCTCGCGCCTGCCGTTCCAGCCAGTCATCTATGTTGCTGGCTTGCATTAATCGTCGCGCCTCTTCGACCAACTCCAGCACGGGATCAACGTCGTAGTCCGGATAACTTACCACTGGCAGTTCACTGGCACGATCAGCCAAAAAACGATCACGCACAGACCCGTCCCAGCGCAAGTGCGTTAAAATTTTTGTTCGCTGAGATGCCTGATGCAGGATCTGACAGATACGGGTAACTCGCGGTTCAATTTTGTCACTCATTGCATCGAATTATTGTCGAATACTGTCTTGAGACACTGTCTCAGGGCATAGTGCAAGGACAGCGCCTGCCAGACAGTAAAGATGGTGTGGCTATATCGTTGGCATGCTGTTTTAGTAGAGATTTCGCAGTAGAGAGCCCGTGGTAGAGACGCGTAGCTCTTCGACGAAAGCGCTACAATGCACCCGCAAAGATTCGCAACACCAGGTGGCGTACAAGCTCCTCCTTCATTTCACCGCGCAAAATTTGTTCTTCATCGTTCTTAGCCAGCACATCGGTTTCATCATAAGTGTAATCGCGGATCACCGAGACCCTCTGCGGCTTGGGAATATTTTGATCATCTGGCAGAATTTCACCCGCTTTGACACCATCACGGGTGCGCAGCGTCAGAAGATCTACGGCGTGCAACAGCTCAAACTCGCTGACACGCCCGGACGCACGAATCGACGCAACCCGGCGAGACAACACTTCATTATCGACAGAAACAACCGTATCCGCGTCTTTGCGAAATGCGGCGAATTGCACCTGCTGAGCGGTTAATGCCTTACGTAATTGCTGCACAATACTGACACCGCCACCTGGCTCCTCGATAAACACTCGACCGACGAAGACGCTGCCGCGTTGCGTGCCACTGCCACGAAATTGAAAGCCACAGGCACTCAGCCCCATGACCAGACACAGTATCAGCAGTAGAGAGTTACTTTGCCGTTTATTCATCCGACTACGATATTAACCAGTTTTTCCGGCACAACAATGACTTTTCGTACAGTTTTCCCATCGATATGTCTGCTTACATTTTCATCGGCAAGCGCTGTGGCCTCACAGGCTTCCCTGGTGGCATCAACCGCAACAGTAATGCGGCCCCTTAACTTGCCATTGACCTGAACGACCAGCTCAAGTTCATCTTTTTGCAGCGCCGACTCATCGAGCCGGGGCCAACGCGCATCAATCACAGCATCATTGTTGCCCATACCCAGCCACAGTGTGTGACACACATGGGGAATCACCGGCGATAACATTAAAATGGCGCTTCGCAATGCTTCAAACTTTACCAGCCGGTCCTCATTGGCGTCGCCGCTATACCGATTGACCTCATTTAACAACTCCATGATCGCTGCGATCGCCGTATTGAACGTGTAGCGACGCTCCATATCATCGCTAACTTTCCTGATGGTCTCATGGGTTTTGCGACGCAGCGCTCGTTGCTGATCGGTGAGCGCATCTGCTTTTATATCCGCCAGTGCGCTACTTGCAGGCAAGCCGCCTTCAATAAAATCTATGCACGCTTTCCACAAGCGCTTGATGAATCTGTTGGCACCCTCAACGCCTGCATCATTCCACTCAAGTGATTGATCCGGCGGTGAGGCAAACATGGAAAATAACCGCACAGTGTCAGCACCGTAGGTTTCAATCAACTGTTGCGGGTCAACACCATTGTTTTTTGATTTCGACATTTTTTCCATGCCGCCAACGGATACTGCTGATCCATCAGTTTTATTGGATGCGGTTGTTACCTTGCCCTTCTGGTCACGACCGACTTCGACGTCTGCCGGCGCCACGTACTCCTTGCGACCCATTTCATCAACAGTAAAATAGGTTTCGGCGACAACCATCCCCTGAGTTAGAAGGCGGGTAAACGGTTCGTCAGATGTCAGCAAACCAACATCGCGCATCAGTTTGTGGAAGAAACGCGCGTACAACAAATGCAAAACGGCATGCTCAATCCCACCAATATATTGATCAACCGGCAACCAGTAATTGGCACGTTCATCGAGCATTGAATCCGCGTCAACGCAACAATAGCGCGCGTAGTACCAGGACGATTCGAAAAACGTATCAAAAGTGTCTGTTTCCCTTGTCGCAGGCTCGTCTGTACCAGGCAGATGAGTTTCGAAGAAACCCGGGTCGGTTTTAATAGGCGAATTTACACCGGCAAATTCAACGTCCTCCGGCAGCACCACCGGCAAGTCAGAGTCGGCCACCGCCTGCATGTTACCGTCCTTGTCATACAGCACCGGGATAGGACATCCCCAGTATCGCTGACGAGAAACGCCCCAGTCCCGCAAACGGTAGTTGACACGTTTTTCACCGACACCTTTGTCTTCCAGAGCCTGGGTAATCTCTGCAAAGGCCTGGCTAAAATCCAGACCATCAAACTGATCAGAATTGCACAACGTACCATGTGCAGTATAGGAACCCTCTGACACATCAGCCGGCCGATCGTCCTTGTCACAAATGACGACCCGCTTTTCGATGCCATACTTGTCTGCGAATTCCCAGTCGCGCTGATCGTGTGCAGGCACAGCCATTACCGCACCGGTGCCATACCCCATCAGTACAAAGTTAGCCACCCACAGCGGAATCTTTTCACCGGATAATGGATGGACAAGTGACACACCCAAAGGCATTCCCTTCTTGACCATCGTCTCCATGTTGGCCTCGGACGTATCAGTGCGCTTGCACTCTTCCAAAAACTCCGCGAGTGCTGAATCTGACTCTGCCGCTTTTTTAGCCAATGGATGCTCTGCAGCGACCGCGGCGTAGGTCACGCCGTAAATAGTATCCGGACGTGTGGTGTATACCGGCAGTGTGCCGCCACCGTCGACTGCAAACTGAAACTGCAACCCTTCTGATCGACCAATCCAGTTGCGCTGCATCGTCTTGACCGAGTCCGGCCACCCGTCGAGCTTGTCCAGATCCGCCAACAGCTCCTCTGCATAATCCGTGATGCGAATAAACCACTGAGGGATTTCTCGTCGTTCAACCAGTTCTCCGGAACGCCAGCCGCGACCGTCGACCACCTGTTCGTTAGCGAGTACGGTTTGCTCGACCGGATCCCAGTTGACTACCGCCATTTTTTTATAGGCGAGGCCCTTTTCAATCAGCCTGGTAAAAAACCACTGCTCCCATCGATAGTATTCAGGTGTGCAAGTCGCAAGTTCACGCGTCCAGTCATAAGCAAAGCCAAGGCTTTGCAACTGTACCTTCATGTACTCGATATTTTCGTAGGTCCAGGCTGCCGCCGGCACCTGATTCTTGATTGCGGCGTTTTCAGCCGGCAGGCCGAAAGCGTCCCACCCCATAGGTTGCAGCACATTCTTGCCCAACATGCGCTGAAAACGTGAGATAACGTCACCGATGCTGTAGTTTCGGACATGCCCCATGTGCAGCTTTCCACTGGGATACGGAAACATCGAGAGACAATAGTATTTTTCCCGTGACGGGTCTTCGGTGACGACAAAGCTGTCGTTCTGGTTCCAGTAGGTTTGCGCGGATTTTTCCACCGCACTGTTGTCATAGACTTCTTGCATGGGTAGCCGCTGGTCGGTGATTAGATTTCTGGCTGAGCGGTGTGGCAATAAGAGCTGCTTATGCCACCCACAGCCGACACATCATACAGCAATAGCACTTATTTGTACTTTTTGTAGAAGCATATGAATAACTGTGCGCCGCAATTGTAAGTTGCGCGACAACGCACTGCTCACCGGGGCGTTATCCCCTGCAGAGGACACTCACAAATGATGCCCGCGAAAGGCATTTGCCAGTGCCTCGATTCAAGCTGCCTTGCGGTAGTCGTAGAGAGAGATGACTTCACCTGCGGTAACGGGATGTACACCGTCATTTGATGGCGGTAGTGCCAGACGACGGGCTATTTCACGTCGCTGCAAGGCCGCGTTGCGATACATCACAAAGGTGCTCTGATCAGGCTGTGGCACTCGCCCCGGATACTTTGTGTACAAGGTGACGTAGCTTTCAGCCGGTACAATGCCATTTTTTATTGATTGCTTTAGTCGCTCATCACAAAGCATGTCGTCGACTATTTGCCGGGTAAAAGCCTGCTGGTCGATCGACTCATCAAAAAAGATATCGATCAACTGCTCGCGCTCGGTTCGATTTAGTCCGTATTCATCAGCCAGAATTGCCAGATTCTGAACGGCGTAGTGATCAGATGATTCAACGGAAAAACACACCACACGGCGAAAACCGTCTATTAGCGCTTCGGAAAACTCACTGGAGGACGGGTCGCTTTGAAAACACTCAATTTCCCGCGCGAGCTTCATCAACAACGGTCGTACCACACGCCCACGCACATGGTAGGCCCAATAGATCCGAACCCCGCTATGTCGCCACCAGCCAGACATGATGTCCGGGTCGCGGATACCCTCTTCCTCACTGATGGCTGTGTCGATGATTTTTGTGATGATGCCACCCAGCGTGTAGGGCTCATGGGTTGCCGTGGGCTGCAGGGTCATTTCGGTAAATCGATCACAGGTGTACTGCTGCTGTGCAAGAATCAGGGATTCACATTTCAGCGTCGCCTCTGCCTTCTTGTGGGCAGCCAGACTCGATTCGGCATCGGTTAATTCAGACACCATCGCTGCCAGCGGTCCACCAAATCGGCGTTTGATATGTCCCAGTGATTGATCATAGCCGGCTATGTGGCGAGAACCATCCTCAACCACATCGTGCAGTATAGCAATGGTCGCATAAGACGGTTCCATCGCAGGCCCGAGTAAGCGCTCTGCAACAGCCGCAATACGCAGCGAGTGACCCAACATAGTACAGGCCGATTTGCGGCGGCCTTTTTCCAGATACTGCATCATCTCCAATGCAGCAAGGTGCACGGTTTCGAGCGCGTTATAATTCTCAGCCGCATCAAATAACTCGACCAGCGGCAAACTGTTGTGTACATCGCAAACAGCCTTACCGCGTCTGCCCACCAGACGTCTGCGTTTTGAGCTGTCCTCCAGTGCGTCAGCTACGGCGATCATAAGCGTCTGCTCCAGCGGTTCTGCCAGTGCGCCGTACTCAACCCCGTTTAACGCCAGCGCAGCTCGCGTTTGGCGATAGTGTAATTCCAGCGCCGGCCGTTCCGGGAACAGCCCTTCAACCGATATGCCAGCGGCTTTTAGTTCAGCCTTTTTTTCATCACTGAGGTTGGCCAGTATGTTGTCACCCGCAGCACGTGCCACCAGCCTGAGCTGTGATGCATGAATAGCAGCTATCACAGTACCATAGGGCCTGGGCAATGAAAGCGTCTCGGTTCGGTTGTGCTCAAACGCATCTAGAAATTCATGGTGGTGGCTCAATAAAGCCTGCAAATGATCAACGACTCTGTTACCGAACAACCCTTGCAATGCGTCGATATCAACAACCCGGTACTTGCCAGGTAACACAGCGGAGTAACGATCAACCCGGCCGAGTGTTTCACGAACCATTGCCGCTATGATTACATCATGATCGAGCTTCACTGAACCGCGGCGTCGGTTGCCGTATTTTTTAACACCGATCAACAAAACACCCAACAGCAAATCCGCGGCAATACTCGGTTCCAGCTTGGGAAGACAATTGCTATTGACCTGTTTGTCACACACTGGCAATTGCATCAGCAAAGAGTCAATGTTGATCTGGTCAATATTGACATCAAGATCCGGCATCATCACATCGCAAAGTATTTCGCGACCGCGCGCTGTCCGCAAGACTCCAGTGTCAACATCGCAGAGATTAATTAAGTCTTCACGCTCACTGTGTAACCAATTACGCGACACAGTGCCCGCGATCGCACGCTCGTCATCACGTGTTGCAACCAGTAAATTGTAGGCACGCAGCAGATTGCCAAGGTCAGTTTTACTGTCCTGTCGATGTTGCTGTCGAGGTGAGTCGGTGCCTGTCTTCATTCGCTATACCTGCACCGGTTTTACCCGGTGGGTAGATGCGCCGCGATCAACCATTGTGCAGCGCCATGCAAAGTGTGCGGCGCTTCGCTGATTATCTTGATCGAAACAGGTCGAAAGTGCTAACCAGGAAAGAGCTATCCCGAGACCAGAGGCCGCAGTGGACAATCATTTCCGGTCACTAGATTGATCGATATCGCTGACCAAAAACCCTCGTCAGCAGCAGACCTTTCATTTTCAGACAGGCTCGCGAGTGCCAGCCACGGGTACAAATGAAATTTTTCAGGAAAATCTGAACCGGCAGAACAACGTAGTCCGGTTGACAACCCGGGCCTGCGCTCAGACAGTTAACACAGCCGAACAGAAGATGTGATCAGCCTCGACCATCCATTTTCCGGTCAACGTTATGTGCACATCGCGTTGATCCGCGTCGACGCATTTAATCTCTGATCGGTAGCTCTGTTTAGCCATATCAAGCACTACTTCGCACTGTTTAAAGTCAATGAAGGCCCTGACTTTCGAGTAGCAGCACTTGTAGTTACTTTCCTTGATCGAAAAGATCAGCTTGCGAACCCATTCTTCGCAGCCCTCGGTTTGGCTCATTTCGTTATCTGTTAACACCAGATTTACGACATCCGGGTCAAGTGGCTCGCAAGGTTCTACATCTATCCCAAGATCAGCAATATTGTCCTTCGGCGCTACCGCAACGGTGCAGTAGTGGTCACTGTGGCTGATACTGCCGGAAACGTCAGATGGCCACATCGGCTGCCGGTAGTCCCCAATCAGCAGCGGTTGCGCAGTACCGTTTATCATCGCGATTAACCGGCGCGCCTGACTGCGACCCGCACAGAATTCAGCAAAACGCTTTTCGCAGACATCGCCGAGTTGTTCTCGCTCATCCGGGGTGATCTCAGTAGACCAGTTAGCCCGGTGCTCGCATAGGGTCAGCACACCAGCGGGAAATAACGTTGAGATATCAGGTGCAGACGAACTCAGCTGTCGTGCTGGCAGAAACTCTTCCTCGCCGGAAGTATTGGCGGAAATACCACCACCGTCTTCTCGTAGTGCACTGTAATAGGGGCTGAGAGCCTGATTTGATGCGATTGTCATTCCGGCATTTTTCCTTTTAGGGGCTACTGAGCGAACCCAATACGCTACCCGTGCGAGCTATTGTCGGGGCAACTGGCACTTTTGCAAGACCCGATTCCATGGACGCGAAGTATCCAGCAATCAAACCGCAAATGCTGTGAAGCACTAGACCAGACTCGCAATCATCTTAACGCTAACTCTAACCTAAATCACTGTTTTTACTGCGACTACCGCTATTCTACCTCATTTTAGCTATCGACTTTCGCGAACAGACCCCAACGGTATACCTATGCCCGCACTACTCGCGGCAAAACGCTTGCGCAGCGGTACCAGGCCACTCAGCAATACCAGCCCGGCGCCTCGAACAGGACCCAACACGGCTGATTTTTTACCACTGAAAGCCCGCGCCAGTAAATCTGTCCTGCGTACCGTGCTACCCTGATCTGACAGGCGTTGCCGCTTGAACTCAGCCAAAATGTGCGACAGATCTGGCGTGGAATGACCAGCCACAGTTCCCAGCCCCTGACCGGAGTCAGGTGCAAAACACCGATCTACACTGGCAGCCAGCGCGAATACATCGCGCAATGCCAGGTTAAGCCCCTGACCCGCCACCGGATGCAGTGTTCGCGCAGAATTACCGATAAGAACGCAATTTCCTGCAGTTTGAGAGTCACTTTCGCTCAACGTCAGCGGAAACACTGCACGACGCCCAACAGCTTTAAAGCGACCGAGTTTGCCGCCAAATCGTGCTTGCAGAAGCTGCAGGAATTCCACATCGGGCATTGTTTTCAGCACATCGCCGTCACCCGCGTGAGCGGTATAAACCATCGCCATACACCGAGGCGACAGTGGCAGCAGCGCCAGTGGACCTGAATCGGTAAACCGTTCATGCGCGATATGCTGGTGGTCCAGCTGGCACTCGACATTGGCCACTACCGCCACCTGATCGTAGTCGCGTTGCGTCACATTCAAGCCCAGACTCTGCCTGATCTGTGAGTGCGTGCCATCGGCGGCAATCAGCAATTTACAACGAGCCGTGAAGTCTTTACCCGGCTCTGTATGTGCATCAGATTGAGTGTCAACCACCCGCACCGGTTGCGACTCACTTTGTCTGGACGGTGAGACTGTCAGCTCCACCCCAGTGGCTGAATTGTGGATCAGCCTCGCAGTCGCCGGCTGCACAAATTCAATGTTTTTTTGCAAGCTGATTAACTGTCGCAAATGATGCTCAAGACGATGGTTTGCGACAACATAACCGAGCGCCGCAGCATTGAGGTCGTGGGCGGTAATTCGCGCTGAACCAAAGCTGCCTCTATTGGTAACATGTATCTCGTTAATGGGACACGCGACATCGGCGGGCCATAGATTCCGCGCTGCAAGCATTTCGAAAGACCGATGTGAAAGCGCCACACTACGCTGTTGCAGCGGTTCCGTTATGGTCTCGGGTTGGGTTGCTTCAATAAGCAAGGTGGAAATGCCCTGCTGTGCAAGCAACAGCGCTTGCACGGCACCAACAATACCGCCACCCACAATTACCGCATCATACTCATTGACAGACATTTTTATCTGCCGTTAGCCGAACAATTGCTCATTGCGTTTAATCATTAACCGGTGGCACTGACATCAGGAGTTGGCGGCCGCCATCACGGCCTCAATTTCGTCTATTTGTTTGGGCACACCGGTGGTTAAAATCTCCGCTTCGCCGTCGGTCACAATCACATCATCTTCGACACGAATACCAATACCTCGGTAGCATTTTGGCACCGGCGCCCGGTCTGGCAAATAGATACCCGGCTCTATAGTCAAGACCATACCAGGCTCCAGCAAGCGCCATTTGTCATCGATCTTGTAATCACCAACGTCGTGCACATCGAGCCCCAGCCAATGGCCGGTGCGATGCATAAACCATGGCTTGTAAGCTTCATCCTTGATCAGCTTTTTTACGTCTCCTTTGAGGACGCCTAATTCCACCAGTCCCCGAGTAATCACCTTGACTGCAGCATTGTGCGGATCATTCCAGTGATTGCCTGCTACGACTTTTGCAATGGCCGCGAGATTCGCTTCGAGCACGATCTCGTAGAGTTCGCGCTGAGCATCTGAAAATTTTCCATTAACCGGGAACGTGCGAGTAATGTCACCCGCATAATTACCCCACTCTGCACCGGAATCGATCAACACCATTTGACCATCCAGCAACTCACAGTCATTTTCGGTGTAGTGCAGAATGCATCCGTTCTCTCCGCCACCAACAATTGGCAAAAAGGAATGCAATGCCCCGTGACTGCGGTAAACCGAAATCAGCGATGCTTCAAGTTCGTATTCCATACAGCCGGGCTTACAGCGCTGCATCGCCGCCATGTGCCCCTCCGCACTGATTTTCGCCGCCTTGCGCAACAGCGCTATTTCGGAGCGGCTTTTAAACAAGCGCATTTCATGTAGATGATAATCGAGTGAAACAAACTCACTGGGTACACTTGCACCCGAACCAACCTTGGCCTTAAGTTGGTTGACCCAGCCAATGATTCGATTGTCGAACTGCGTCTCTCGGCCCATTGAGTAAAACACGCGCTCCCGACCTTCCAGCAGGCCAGGCAATATATCGTCTATATCATCAATTGGAAATGCATCATCAGCTTCCAGCACACCGGGCGCATTGTCGACACCGAGGCGCCGACCATTCCAGGTTTCCATCAGTTCGTCGCGCTCGCGACAGAATATAAGGTATTCACCAGCACGCCTTCCCAACATCAAAACTACCACTGACCCGGGCTCATCAAAGCCGGTCAGATAGTGGAAGTCACTGTCCTGCCTGTAGCGATAATCGGTATCGCGGCTGCGCAGCTTTACCGGTGCTGCGGGTATGATTGCAATTGAATCCTTGCCGAGTGCTCGCATCAGGCTACGCCTGCGCCTGGCGCGTTCTCGACGCGTAGTTCTGGATTCCTGATTCACTCTGTAAATAATCCTCGCTTAGTGGATCGTGGGCGATACAGGCAAAGGCTGCAATTCTTCATTGAGCAACAGCACCCCCATGCGCAGATACTCTTCGATTTCGACCAAAGATTGCTCAGTGTGCTCTTCTGAATCTGATTCAGTGCTAAAACTGGCGTCTGAAATATACTGCACATCTTCAACAAATTCGCGAACATCATCATTTAACAACATCCTGTCCTGCAACCCGCCCATCGACAGGCCAAGGCTGAAACCGCCACACCAGTCTGCCAGCGCACCGATCCTCAAATCCAGCGATTCCTCGCCGTCTGGCAACAGCAAGGAAAACTCCAGTGTCTCGTGGTTGATCTCGTTTACAGTGAACTGGTGTACGTCGTGTAATGTTTTCAGCGCCTGCGGGGAGATCTCCTTTTTCTCCACTCGACTTTCGAACAAATGCCTCACCCAGCCCTGCATATCGGACGAACCGGACGCACACAGAATCCCGCACAGTACTCCGTGGCACTCAGCCGCGCTCACCCGTGACCCGCCGCCGCTTAAGGCATCTTCTACTGCGATGTACTCCGGCAGGGACATCAGGCCTTACCTCCCGGAGACAACTGTTTGTGAAATATCACGATCAATAAACCGTATGGAAGAAGTTTTCTCATAGTTTTGCGCAACTTACCGTTACAAGCTGTAGTTAGGTTAACTATTGTTCATGTTTCCGCGTGACAGCTGCTTTAACATTAAGCCGCCCTGAGCACAAACCCGCCCAAAGCACTTAAAATAGTATTTTAGGATGGATGACGACTTACAAACCTTAAAAGAACAACTCGCGAGCCTTGAAGGCAAACTGACCGAGTTAATTGATATGGCAGACCGACTTAAGGTCGAAAACGCATCGCTGCGTGCTCGACAGGGTAATCTGGTTGAAGAGAGATCACGCCTCATTGAAAAGAACGACCTCGCGAGGGCAAAGGTTGAGGCTATCATAACCCGCTTGAAATCGTTGGAAACCGCTTGATGAAAACCGACCTTGTGTCTGTAAAAGTCCATATCATGGAAAAGGAGTACCAAATCCAGTGTGGACCAAAGGAAAAGCAGCAGCTGATCGCCGCTGCAGTCGATGTAGACAACCGCATGCGCACAACGCGTCGCGGCGCATCCAATATCAATGCCGAAAAAGCAGCGGTACTCACTGCACTAAACCTCGCTAATGAACTTCAGTCGGCAAGTCATAATACCGATATGCTTGAAACTGTCTCCGACAGTATTATTGATATGAAGTCACGCATCGATCGGGTACTTGATGATCGAAAAGTCGTCAAGCTGACCTAAAACACACTATAATCAAAGCCCTGAAGAAGTCGGGCGCAAGACGACACGACAAGTCTGTTGTCATTCATGACTTCGAATCCCCGGCACGATTTCGCCGTACCGACGCGGCACCGATGCCGTACAGACGCTGTACCGAATAAATGCGAGTGAGCTACAGCCGACACTGTAGCGTATAACCACTCGTACCAGTTTGGACGCTCTCTGCAGTGTTCGTTAGTAGGCCCGTTATTCCCTTGAGCCTAATTCGACACCTCGGGAGCCGATCATTTGTTGTTGTTGTGCATGTCCGCCACGGCGGGAAGCCTGATTCAGCAGTGGTTACTCCCACCTGAACCGTTTGGTTCAAGGTCCACGGCCTTCGACGGCACAGGTGGAGAG
The DNA here is from genome assembly GCA_964393885.1 of uncultured Granulosicoccaceae bacterium. GTDB lineage: Bacteria > Pseudomonadota > Gammaproteobacteria > Granulosicoccales > Granulosicoccaceae. The sequence continues at coordinate 92,084 of CAYMVV010000001.1, forward strand.
CGTCCTCCTAATTTCCTCCTTCCATCGCTTACTTAGCAAACGCTTGAAAGCGTCGCATCCGGTCGTCTCGGATGGGTCGCAACAGGTCACCTCGGGAACGTTGTGTCAGCTCTCGCCTGCAGGCACCGAACTGGCAAGAAATGCCATGTAGGCAGCGTTGCCATCCTCACACCAGTACCGATAGCCAAGCTTGTCCAGAAACTGCTGCAAATCTGTCTCTTCCGACTGTGGAATTTGCATTCCCACCAGCACTCGCCCGTAGGCGGCACCATGGTTACGATAATGGAACAGTGTGATATTCCAGTCAGGTCCCATCGAGTTCAGGAAGGTAGCCAGTGCCCCCGGACGCTCTGGAAACTGAAATCGGTAGAGGCGCTCGTCATCGACATCACTGGTACGCCCGCCAACCATGTGTCGCACATGTAGCTTGGCGGTTTCGTCATCGGTCAAATCGACAACATCAAACCCGGCAACATCGAGTGCTTCAACGATCTGTGTCCTCTCTGGCAGACCATTACTCAACTGCACGCCAACAAAAACCACTGCGCGGTCTTGCTCCGATCGTCGATAGTTAAATTCAGTCACACTGCGCTTGCCCAGTGTCTGGCAAAACGCCCTGAAGCTCCCGGGTTGCTCCGGTATGGTTACCGCCAATAGCGCTTCTTTTTGTTCACCAATGACGGCGCGCTCAGTGACATGCCGCAAGCGATCAAAATTGACGTTGGCACCGGAAGTTATTGCTATATACCGACCGTCAGTAATATTTTCGCGTTCAATATATTTTTTAGCACCGGCCACACTCAATGCGCCGGCGGGCTCCATCAGCGTGCGGGTGTCTTCAAACACGTCGCGAATGGCGGCACACATTTCATCAACGCTGCAGGTAATCACTTCATCGACAGTGTCCTGACAAATGCGGAAGGTCTCATCACCCGGGCATTTCACAGCAACACCATCTGCAAATATTCCGACCTCATTCAAAGTGACTGGCTCGCCCGCCTCAAGTGATGCTTTCATACTGGCAGCATCGTCCGGCTCAACGCCGATAATCTTCACCTCCGGCCTAAGGTATTTCATGATGATCGATACACCGGCAGCCAGGCCACCACCGCCAATGGGTAGAAATACCGCGTCAATCCGAGATGGTTGCTGGCGACAAATTTCCAGGCCAATAGTGCCCTGCCCTGCTATTGTGTCTACGTCATTAAACGGATGAATAAACGGGTAGCCGGTTTCCTTTTCAACTTCACAGGCTCGGGCAAAGGCCTCGTCGTAGTTGTCTCCGTGCAATAGCGTCTCACCACCCAGCGCACGTACCGCATTGACCTTGATCTCAGGCGTGGTTTGCGGCATCACAATAATCGCATGCAAGCCAAGCTTCGATGCAGACAAGGCCACACCCTGCGCATGATTACCAGCTGAAGCGCAGACAACACCTCGCAACTCAGGCTGCTGCTGACGCAGATTAAAAATTCTGTTGTACGCACCTCGACATTTAAATGAGAATACAGTTTGCAGATCCTCACGCTTCAAACAGATATGACTGCCTGTTTTTGCTGTCAGGTTCGGCGCCAGATCGAGTGGGGTTTCTCGCGAAACATCGTATACTCGCGCCGACAGTATTTTCTTTATATATTGATCCATCAGAACACAGAATGAGGGCAATCTCCCACTCTAGCGAATCACCGCTCGTGGTGGAACCCTTATCGTTATAATCGCCAGTAAAAAATTACCGGTGAACACGGCAACAAACACCCGCCACTGCGGTTGCTCAGTCCGCAATACCATGCACCACCCCGCACTACGCAAAACACTGCGCAAAACACTGCAGCAAACGCGGGGCACTAACAAACAGGCAAGGTACACCACGTTATGAACGCTGATGACATGAAAAAAGCGACCGCACTCGCAGCCATTGAGTACGTCCAGCAAGGCACAATCATTGGCGTCGGCACCGGCTCAACCGCCAATTTCTTTATTGACGCGCTGATCGACCGGCCCGGATTGATCAAAGCCGCCGTGGCCAGCTCCGTGGCCACAGCCGAAAGGCTTAAGGCAGGGGGCATCGACGTGGAAGAGCTCAACGCCACAGGTACACTTTCCCTGTATGTCGACGGAGCCGATGAAACAACGAAGCACCTTCAGTTAATCAAGGGCGGAGGCGGCGCACTAACGCGAGAAAAAATCGTGGCTGCTGCCAGCACTCGCTTTGTCTGCATCTGCGATCAATCCAAGGTCGTTAACGTACTGGGAGATTTTCCGCTGCCTGTAGAGGTGCTGCCCATGGCACGCAGCTACGTCGCCCGCGAGATCGTCAAACTCGGTGGAGACCCGGAACTGCGAGACAGATTCACGACCGACAATGGCAATGTTATTCTGGACGTGCACAATATGCAGATCACCGACCCGGCAGCACTGGAAACATCCATCAACCAGATCACCGGTGTGGTCACATGTGGACTGTTTGCCAGACGACCAGCCGATGTCGCTTTGATCGGCAAACCGGATGGATCGGTAGAGACCCTGTCTGCCTGAATCTATACAACGGTAGACGCAAGGGATCTTTCCTTAATCCTGCCTGGCTATATCTTGCCTGGCTCTACTAGCTCTGCTCGAATAGCTCTACTCGCATAGCTCTACTGCATAGCTCTACTGCATAGCTCTACTGCATAGCTCTACTGCATTGCTCTACTGCGTAGCCATACCGCAAGGATCCCCGCATTTGTGTCGGCACCCCCATCCACCAATAACAGGACAATGAAGTAGTAAATTGCTCGACTTGTATTTTGGTTATGGGCTCAGGTTCTGTGCTTTCGCTATACTTATAAGCCACGTTAATGCGTTGGCTACACTGAAAAAAAGTACACCTGTCGGCAGTTTAGTATTTCACTCTACTGCATACGATCGATCTGAATTTATGTGAACCATCAAGATAACCACTCCTGAAATACCCATCAGCTTCACAGAACTATTGCTCAAATTATCGTACCTTGCGCATCGGATTAATTGTTATGGCGGTCTGGTTCGAAACGCTTACTCGTCGTTGTTTTACGGTCGCTGTGTGATTTTTGTGTGGTTGATGTACGGTTGTTGTGCGGTTGTTATGCGGTTGTTATGCGTTTCGCTGTTTACTATTTAAGATCGAGTGATCGAGCTTATTCCTTTTCGGTCTTACCACAACCACATTTATATAGTCCGCACATTATATATATTGTCTTGTTGGAGCCTCCTTTGTCGAAATTTAAACTGAGCCTGACTGCCGTCGCAGTCAGCGTACTGCTTTATGCGTGTGATTCATCTACATTTACCGCGGAGAGCACTGAAATAGATATTGTACCGATCCTCGATTCCGACGGAAATATTCTAAATCTATTAACACCTCGCCAGGTGACCGTAGCTTCATGCGACAGATCAGCATACTCTATTAGATCCGCCACAAGCCCGTATGACTTCGATGACAACTTCGCACCCGCCAAAGCAATTGATGGCAGCTTGAGCCAGACTTCCAGGTGGTCTTCAAAGGGAATTGGCAGATCAATTACCTTCGATCTCGGCGCTCCAAACCTGGTAAACCGGATTCAAACAGCATGGTACAAGGCCAACATCAGAACCGCTTTCTTTGACGTTGACACCTCCGTCGATGGTGTAACCTGGACGAATGTACTTGCGGGTGCGTCTGCCCAGGGAAGTGAAGGACTCATTGCGTTTGATCTGCAAGCCACGAATGCTCGTTATGTTCAAATCATTGGCCAGGGAAATTCCGTCTCAAACTGGAATAGCCTGATCGAGGCAGAGATTCTCGGCTGCAGCGGGTCTGCGCCAGGCAATCCCACAGGCGGCAACCTCGTATCAAACGGCACATTCGAAGATGGCCTGAATGGCTGGGACGAGGTAGAACCCGCGTCCGAATCCGGACAGACCTACGCGGGGTCCGGTTCAGCCAAGATTAGCGACGACGGCTCAATCAGCCAAATTCTGACCATTAAACCTGATACTCAGTACCAGGTTTCCGCATGGATTGAAGGCAATGGACGCATAGGTGTAGTCCGAGCAGGCAATACGATTGATGCGCTGGGCACCGGCAATGACTACGACCTCGTCACTTTTACGTTCAACAGCGGCAGTGCAAATAATGCACAACTTTTTGCCAATGCAGTGTCCGGAACTGTGCGAATAGATAGAGTCCAGATGGTTGAAATCGGTGATGCAACGGCCCCGCCTCAACCCGAACCTCAGCCTCAACCTCAACCTCAGCATCAGCCACAGCCACAGCCACCAAATGAGCCAAACAAGAATGTAAATGTCGTCTTCAACGGCACTTTTGAAAACGGTCTCTCTGGTTGGGCACAGGTGGAACCTGCGCAGGGATCAAGCGAAGCATACGATGGAGATAGATCGGGCAAAATATTTTCATCCGGCGTACTTTCCCAGAATGTATTCCTGGAACCCCGGTCCCGCTACCGGCTTTCAGTCTGGGTCCAGGGCGACCCCACAGTTGGCATTAACCTGGGTAACCAGACAATCGAGACCACTGGCGACGGCTCTGGCGACTACTCGCAATTGTCGTTGGAATTTGACACAGGTAACGCAGACGAAGGTCAACTGTTCGCCAAAGCCTCCTCGTCTTCCGACAGTTCCCGAATAGATAACTTCGAGGTAGTAAAAATCAGTGACAACCCAACGGTCGGATTACCTCCGGTTGATCCGGATTCCGTTTTTGATTTCTCCATCTGGGAAGTTGAAGGTGAGAGTCCAATTACACGCGACGGTCTTATGGCCTTCGATGCACTGGAACAATGCGTAATCACTCCAAACGGAAACGGCTGTCGCCACGAACAAAAGGTTCAGGAGTCAGAGCGCTATGGGTTAACGGAGCAATACGAGCGGTTCTCTGCAAGTATTGAGGCCAGCCTGAGTCGTGGTAGTGAAACAATCGTTGTACAGCACCACCCTGAGTCAACGGGCACCCTGTCTGCACTCTATATCTCGGATAATTATCTACTCAACGACTACCCCGATGTAGAAAATGGCGTTGCCAGCGACGGGATCTTCGACGTCTATGTCACAGTTCGCAGACCTGATGGCACACGCAACAATGACGTGGTAATACTCGGCACCGTAAGAAGCGGGCAAGCCTTCAACTATGAAGTTATCAACGACCACGGTCGACTCACGATGACAGGGTTGGGAAGCACTGCAACAGTAACCTCGGCCGATAGCTCCAGCAGCTATCTGAAGTTCGGTAACTATCAACAAGCGCGCGACGCTTTTAGCCGAGACCGGCTGGAGTTGAATAAACCTCACCCACCGGAAGCAAGGGGAACATTCCTGGACTACTACGCTGAAAACGGATTCACTGAGTCCAGAATAGTTTTTCGGAATGTGTTTTACCAGCGAATTGTCGACTAGCAAAACCTGAAAAACACGGCAGAGACTGTTATCGGGGCCTGAATCCAGGCCCCCGCTATTTTGTCACCAGAATGTCCGCATGGTTGGCGGAACGTGTCTCCGGAATCGCACGATTCTGCTCGCAGTGATAGGTGTACACCAGTGATTTTTTGACCGCCCCGGTTTCATTTTGACCTGCCGCATGGAATGTTTCGCAGTGAAAAAACAACACGTCCCCCGCTTTCAGGTCGGCTGGAATTGCTGCATCGATAAGTGCTCTGTTATCTGTCAGGTCATTGCGTAAAAAAAGCGCGGCATCAAGGCGCCCGGGAGGTAAATCCAGCTTATGCGACCCGGGTATCAACAGCAGGCCTCCATTTTCCGGTGCTTCATCACCCAGTGCCAGCCACACACTGACAAGTTCTGGCTGGTCAAAACGCCAGTAGCGAATGTCTTGATGCCACGACGTCACACTGCTGAAGCCGGGGTATTTCGTCATCACGCAGTTATGATGGTTTTGCGACACCATCAACTCGTCGCAACGCATCATCTGCCGCAGCCGGTCAACCACTGGCGCCGATCGCGCAAAGTCGCGGAATACAACATCGCGTGCATAGGCATTTAACAACCGTCGTGGCGTCTGCCCACCGGGTGCACTCTTACTCAACGGCGATCCGGGATAGTGGACATCGGCTTCATATTCGACAGGGGCAAGCGCCGGGCTCACCGAATTGTCAATGATCAGATTCATCTCTTCGATCGTAGAATCATCAACTAAACGCTTTTCGATGTGATAACCATTGCGGTCATACTCTGCCAGTGTCTGTTCGCTCAGCGGACCAGGCATATCGGTGTTGTCTCCCAACTCTTATTTTGCTAAATCGCTACAACCAGTGCCGTTACAAATGAATACCCGTCTCGGCCCCGACAGATCACTGCCAGACAATTAAATTCGGTTAATGCAGGACAGATGTTCCAGTGATCAATATACTCGATATTTCCCCCATGCGAATCCCCCGACCGCTCTTATGCCGATAAAAAAGATCATCGTCGAAAACGCGACGCAGAATAATTTGCGCAATGTCAGTATTGACATCGCGCACGGCGAGCTGGTCGTTATTACCGGTGTCAGCGGTTCCGGTAAATCGTCTTTGGCATTCGATACCATTTACGCTGAAGGCCAGCGTCGCTACGTGGAAACCTTTAGTCCGTATGCGCGGCAATTTCTCGATCGTATGGACAAACCCAAGGTAGATCGAATAGATGGTATTCCGCCCGCAATCGCTATAGATCAGACCAACCCGGTACGCACATCACGCTCGACCGTTGGCACCATGACCGAGCTCAATGATCATCTCAAACTACTTTTTGCCAGAGCGGCAACATTGTACTGCCCCGGCTGCGCTCGTGAAGTGCAATGCGAATCACCGGAACGGGTCGCCAAGGCCTTGATAGACAAGCTGGCTGATGCAGACGTACGTGCCCTGATTACCTTCAAAGTAAACGTTCCGGACAACTTTACCAGCGAGGAAGTGGAAACCTGGCTGCAACGCCAGGGCTATACAAGGCTCCACAAGCGCGGCAAGTCAAGTATCGAAGTCATACAGGACCGAACCCGCATGAACCTCGATAACCGCAGTCGAATCACCGAGGCGCTTGAGGTGGCATTCAAACACGGCAAAGGACGAGCCACCGTCTACCCGCTTGACGAAAATCGCAAGCCACAAAAAGGCCTGAAGTACTCCGCAGACTTTATTTGCGCCAGCTGCGACTTACAGTTTAAGCAACCCGTGCCCAGCCTGTTTTCGTTTAACTCACCAATGGGTGCCTGCGATGATTGCCGCGGATTCGGTCGAACCATGGGTATCGATTTTGGCCTGGTGGTACCAAATGAATCGCTGACTCTTGCCAGCGGTGCAATCAAACCATGGCAAACAAAGACCAATGAAATATGCCAGAAAGATCTGATCAGATTCGCGGCAAAACGCAAGGTCCCCGTTGATGTGCCGTGGAAAAAGCTGTCAGCCAAACACAAACGCTGGGTATTGCATGGTGAAGGCGACTGGGATGGCAACCACTGGTACGGCGTACAACGGTTTTTCGACTGGCTTGAGTCGCGCAGTTACAAAATGCACGTGCGGGTGTTGTTGTCAAAGTACCGCTCCTACACCCCCTGTACGACCTGCGCAGGCGCCAGATTAAAGCCTGAAGCATTGTGGTGGAGAATAGGCACAACTGAGAACGCCCGTAAAGCGCTCAAACCGGAACATCGATTTGTTCCCGCTGAAAATACTCTAAAAGCAGCCGTATTCAGTAAATTACCGGGCTTGCTGTTGCACGATATCATGCGACTACCTTTGATCGACTGCAGGCAGTTTTTCGAAAAAATCGACCTGCCGCCACCAATGGACGAAGCCACTCGTTTGCTGATAGGAGAAATTCAGTCACGGCTGCGCTACCTGTGCGAGGTCGGCCTGGGATACCTCACTCTGGACCGCCAGTCACGCACCCTCAGTGGCGGAGAGGTGCAACGTATCAATTTAACCACGGCTCTGGGCACATCACTGGTGAATACACTGTTTGTGCTCGACGAACCGAGTATAGGCCTGCACCCCCGCGATATCGACCGGGTCATTGGCGTGCTGCATCGACTGCGTGACTCTGGTAACTCACTGGTGGTGGTCGAGCACGACCCGCAGATCATTCTCGCCGCTGACAAGGTGGTGGACATGGGTCCTGGCCCGGGCAGCCACGGCGGTGATGTTGTCTATTATGGCAATACCACCAGGCTGGCAAAGGCAAAAAAATCGCTGACCGGACAGTACCTGAGCGGCAGTAAAAGTCTGCACCGACGCGCCACCGCACAACACAAAAAAGGCGTTGGAGATAAAACCATCGGTCTGCGTGGCGCCAGTGAAAACAACCTGAAATCAATCGACGTTGACTTTCCGCTCAACAAACTGGTTTGTATTACCGGAGTCAGTGGCTCGGGCAAGTCAACCCTGGTACAGGATACGCTCTACCGTGCACTGTGCCGCCACAAAGGCAAGCCAACTGAACTTGCAGGGGAACACCAGTTTGTCACTGGCCACCAGTATATCGATGACGTAGTCATGGTCGATCAGTCACCGATTGGAAAATCTGCCAGATCTAACCCGGTAAGCTATACCGGTGCGTTTGATCCTATCCGCGCTCTGTTCGCGCTCGACCCTGAATCAAAAAAACGTGGCTATACCGCCAGTGCGTTCAGCTTCAATTCCGGTATGCGTTGTCCGGAATGCAGCGGTAATGGCTTTGAACATGTTGAAATGCAGTTCTTAAGCGATATCTATTTGCGCTGCCACGCTTGCAATGGCAGTCGCTACCGCGACGAAGTACTCGATATCAAGCTGGTCAACACAACGACACAGCAAGCCGCCAATGTATCTGATGTACTGAATATGACAATCGACGATGCACTGGAGTTTTTTAACGACTACAAAGACGTACACAAGTCACTGGCGCCGCTGGTCGACGTTGGGCTTGGCTATCTGACACTCGGGCAACCGGTACCCACCCTCAGTGGCGGTGAGGCACAGCGCCTGAAACTGGCGGCACATTTGGCAAAGGCCAGGAAAACGTCGAAGGCAAAGCTGGATAAAAAGCTGTTTCTTTTCGATGAACCAACAACCGGTTTGCACTTCGAAGACATATCCAAACTGCTGGGGGCGTTTGATCAACTGCTGGAAGATGGTCACTCATTAGTAGTAGTCGAACACAACCTTGATGTCATCTGCAACGCTGACTGGATTATCGACCTTGGTCCGGAAGGCGGAGACAAGGGTGGCACTGTACTGGCAGCCGGCGCACCGGATCAGATTGCAAAAAGACGCAAGAGTGCAACCGGCGATGCATTGAGCAAATATAACGGTTCAGTAGATGCCTATATGCGCAATATTAATGCGTTTTCGGCGTCGACTAACAGTAAAAACAACTCTGCCGTTGCAGAAAAGAGTTCCTGTTATAAAACCGGCAAGCTAAAAAGCGGGGCCAATGGAAGCGAAACTATTCAGGTCGTCAATGCACGCGAGCACAATCTAAAAACCATTAATGTAGAAATACCGCGTGACAAATTTACTGTTATCACAGGCTTGAGTGGCAGTGGTAAAAGCACTCTGGCCTTTGACATACTGTTCAACGAGGGACAGCGTCGATATCTGGAGTCACTGAATGCCTACGCCCGTCAGTTCGTACAGCCTGCCGCACGCCCGGACGTAGACGCCATCTTCGGAATACCACCAACCGTCGCAATTGAACAGCGCACCAGTCGTGGAGGTCGCAAGAGTACAGTCGCCACGATGACTGAGATCTATCACTTCATGCGACTGCTGTTCGTCAAGCTCGGCGTGCAATACTGCCCTGACTGCGATGTACCTATTTCAGCACAGACGCTGGAGAGCATTCAGGCACAGGTAGTCAAAAACTGGCGGGGCAAAAAAATCGCTATTCACTCACCACTGATTGTGTCGCGTAAAGGCTACTATACCGATCTTGCAAAGTGGGCAGCTGGCAAAGGCTTTGAGTCATTGCGTGTCGATGGAGATTCATTGCCTACCAACGATTGGCCTAGACTGGATAGATTTCACGAGCATGACATCGACCTTCCTGTCGGCGAGCTAATCGTCGACAACGTCAATGAAGAGAAACTGTCAGAACTACTGCAACGCGCACTGGACTACGGCAAAGGTGTGATCAAAATTGGCGCAGCTGGCGGTAAAAAAACAAGCGTCGAGAAACTCTTTTCAATAAAACGCGCATGCACTCAGTGCGGTAGCAGCTTTCCGGAGCTCGACCCCCGGCTCTTCTCCTATAACTCCAAACACGGCTGGTGCGAGGAGTGTTTTGGCACAGGTAGTTTGGTCGAGGAGTTTGACGAGGAGCAAACCGGTGAAGAAGATCACTGGTTAGCCAACAAAGACGAGCTGAGCGAGTGCACCGCATGTAGCGGCCAGCGACTCAATGCCACCGCCCTTGGCGTACGCTATCAAAAACTGAATATCGCAGACTTCAATAAACTGTCTATCGAAGCATCAGGCAAGTGGTTTGACAAATACGCACCAAAAGGTCGAGATGCAGAAATCTCACGCGATATTCTGCAGGAAATTCGTTCACGGCTGCGCTTCCTGAATCAGGTTGGGCTGTCCTACCTGACACTCGACAGAGCCGCACCGACACTGAGTGGCGGTGAGGCACAGCGCATAAGGCTCGCTTCACAACTGGGCTCCAACCTGCAAGGCGTCTGCTATGTACTCGATGAACCGACAATCGGTCTGCATTCGCAGGACAACCTGATGCTTCTGGACACACTCGATAAACTGGGTGCCAAGGGCAACACGGTGGTCGTTGTAGAGCATGACGAAGATACCATCCGCCGTGCCGATCATGTTATCGATCTGGGGCCCGGGGCTGGCATTGAAGGAGGCGAAGTCGTCGCACGCGGTACCCTGAAACAACTGATTAAAAACCCGGCCTCCGTTACCGGCAGAGCGCTTGCCAACCCGCTACAGCATCCTATCGTTCCACCCGGAAAAACCGACGCGGGCTGGATAGAAATCAGCGCTGCCAACAAGCACAACCTGAAACGCGTCAACGCCCGTTTTCCAATCGGCAAGCTGACCTGTGTTACCGGCGTATCCGGCAGTGGTAAAAGTACACTGGTGCGCTCAGTCCTTGCAGAGAACCTGCGCCACCTGTTGGCAAAGCCACAGAAAGGAAAACCAAAAACCCGCAAGGCAGCCAGGCCACTCGGTTGCGACTCTATCGAAGGCTGGCAACCCATTTCCAGAATACTCGAGGTCGACCAGACTCCGATAGGCAAAACGCCACGCTCCTGCCCCGCCACCTATATTGGTTTCTGGGATAATATAAGACGAATATTCGCCGATGCGACAGAGGCACGAATACGCGGATTTACCGCCAGCCGCTTTTCATTCAACGTGGGTGCAGGACGTTGTGCAGGCTGCGAAGGCCAGGGCCTCACCCGAATTGAAATGAGCTTTCTGCCAGATGTAAAAGTACCGTGCGAAATCTGTAACGGTGCACGCTTTAACAGCGAAACCCAAAGCGTATTGTACAAGGGCAAGTCAATCGGCGAGGTACTGTCGATGAGCATACTCGAAGCGATCAATTTCTTTGATGCACACAGGAATGTACAACACCCACTGACTCTGCTCAGGGATATCGGCCTCGGCTATCTGACTCTCGGCCAGCAAAGCCCGACCCTGTCCGGTGGAGAGGCGCAAAGAATCAAACTGGTGTCAGAACTGGCGAAAGCCGGCACTGGTAAAGAGGAACGGCGAGGTCGAAAACTGAACCACACGCTATATGTTCTCGACGAGCCAACCGTCGGTCTGCATATGGCCGATGTAGAAAAGCTGATTCGGGTACTGCACCAATTGGTTGAATCCGGTAATACTGTCATTGTCATAGAACATAATCTGGATTTAATGGCCAGTGCTGACTGGATACTGGATATGGGACCGGGTGGTGGTGAATACGGCGGTAAGATAATCGCACGCGGCAAACCGGCTAAAATCGCCAGTTCAAAAACATCCAAAACAGGGCCATTTCTCAAGCGGCTGTTACACTGAAGGCAAACGACGAAAATACCAACCGTCAGCAACACATACGGCTATGGTCAGGCACAGGGTCGTAATACCACACGACAGGAACAATAGATGGACTCTCTAAACGGAGATATAGAAGTACTTACTCAGGCAATCGAATGGCTGGACGAAGGCAGCCGGGTAGAGCTCATTACCGTTGCCAGAACCTGGGGGTCATCGCCCAGACCACCCGGATCACTTGCTGCGGTAAGAGAAGACGGTCATCTGGTCGGATCGGTATCTGGTGGCTGCATTGAAAAACAATTGGCCGTGCGCATCGATTCTGATGACAGAGCTCAAATATTTGCCCATACCATCAGTACCGACGAAGCGCGAAAGTTTGGCTTGCCCTGTGGCGGTCATCTTGAACTGGTATTCGAGGCATTAAAAGACAGCGCTGAACTGAACAATATATTGCAACTGGTAAAACAGCGCGCAAGAGTGGCTCGTACCATTGTCCTCGACACCCATGCAACAAGCGTTGAGAAGGTCGGAAGAGATGTCGAATTCAGTTTTGATGAAAAAACCTTACGCAAGGTATTTGGACCAGGCTGGCGGATGCTGTTAATTGGTGGGGGACAGCTATCGCGTTTTGTCGCAAGCTTTGCGCTGGCACTGGATTACGAAGTCATTGTCTGCGAACCACGACCCGAGTATTCCAGTAGCTGGAGCGTAGCGGGTTGCGAACTCACAAGCCAGCTGCCGGAAGATGCCGTACTACATTACGCGACCGATCCACAAAGTGTCGTGCTTGCACTGACGCATGACCCGAACCTCGATGATTCAGCATTGATAGAAGCACTGCCCTCGGAGGCTTTCTACGTGGGCGCACTGGGTTCTAAAGCGAACAATGATCGCCGCCGCAAACGACTTGTTGGCATAGGGCTGGAAGAAGAGGAGGTAAACCGCTTACACGGTCCTGTTGGCTTGAATATTGGCAGCCGCAGTGCCGCCGAGATAGCCATTGCGATTATTGGCGAACTGGTCAAAGAGCGAAACGCGGCAGACCTGCGATTAAGAACCAAAGCGTCGTGATAAACAGGCCGCTACTGCATTGACTCTTTGAGGCCGGGGACCACAGGACGAGCAGCGCTGTTGTGTGAAGGCCCCGGCATTGAAATCTCCAGTTTGCCGAAACAGACACAGCCAAGGCGGACGAGACTGGCTAGACTTGCAGCATTGTTACCACACAAAACGAGGTGCTGACCAAACAAACTGTCGCAGCTGCACAAGTACGATTCGCATCATCACTGGCTATTCCACATGCGGGTAAGTATAAGTGAATCTGGGGGTCTGCGACGCTAGTGGTGCCCCCCGTACCTTGAACGATCAGAGCGGCTTGCACGATCAGGGTAGCTTGCACGATCAGGGTCAGGTAACACACAACATCAGAGTGATAGCACATGAACAAAAAAATTGATCTCGAGTCTCCACTGAAACGTGTTCACTTACCTATAGAGTCTGCCAGTGGCTTGCCTAACGAGTGCTACACAGAGCACAGCGCCTTTGAACAGGATCGAGAATTAGTTTTCGCCCCCGGCTGGAGCTGTATTGGTTTTGGCAGCGACGTACCTGCAGAGTGGGCGGTGCCCATCGAACTAATGGGGCTACCGCTACTCATCACTCGCGACAGCAAAGACACCCTGCGCGTGTTTCACAATGTCTGCAGCCATCGTGGTATGCAACTGGTCACTGAAGCCGGTCGGCTCGGCACGGGTTTGATTCGCTGCAAGTATCACAGTTGGGCTTACGACTTCGAGGGCGCCCTGCGTGGCACTCCAATGATCGGCGGAGTAGATCATAACCAACACAAGGATTTCGACCCAACAGTCAATGGCCTGCGCGAAATACCATCAGTGCTGTGGATGGATAATATTTTTATCAACCTGTCAGCAGACGCACAACCATTCGATGAGTTTATAGCGCCACTACTGCAACGCTGGAACAAATGGGTAACTCCTGAATCACTGCAGGAACTGCAACCGGCCGCCAGTAATGGAAAAATGGAACTCAGCGTAAAAAGTAACTGGAAACTGGCTATCGAGAACTTTCTCGAAGCCTACCACCTGCCATGGGTGCATCCGACTTTGAATAGCTACTCGCCACTGTCTGAGCACTACGACATCGAACGCGGTGAAAACTATGCCGGTCAGGGTTCCAGTAACTATCAGTCGCCCGCTGGCACCAGCAGCACACTTAGCACATGGCCAGCCGAGCAGACACGCTTTGCCGAGTATCCGGTACTCTATCCAAACGCGCTGTTTGGTCTGCAGGCAGATCACTTTTTTAGCATGACCATACTGCCGATCAGTGAAACCGAATCCGTTGAACGGGTACAACTGATGTTCATCGGCGACATTGCTACCGATGACAAGTACGATGCCTATCGCAAGTCTGTACTGGAAAACTGGCGGGACGTATTTCTTGAAGATGTGTTTGCCGTTGAGGGTATGCAACAGGGCAGACGCTCGCCTGCATATCAGGGCGGAGTATTTTCACCGGTTATGGATCAGCACACATTGCATTTTCATCAGTGGGTGGCACGACGGCTGGACCCGGATTCTGTGTAAAGCGGGCAATGTCAGATCCTGAAAGATTGATAACCAGCTGACGTTAATCAAAACTGCCGCAGCAATTAACCTGCGTTATTTTATTTCCGCCAGCACATCGGCGTACTCAGGTTGCCATGCCAGTTCTCGCATGGCTTTTTGCCCACTCATTTGCTGATCAATACTGTAACCGGATGCCCACGAACCCATTGTAGCGACGGCCTCATCGATCGATATTACCTCGGCAGGCTGCTGTAGCTGATATCGCCTGGACAATACTCTGGCTATTTCCCCGACTTGCAGGCCGACCATAGCTGCCCCGTTGTAGACCGACCCCTGTTCACCGCGTTCGAGCATTAAGGCATAGAGCATGGCCAGATCATATCGGTGCACCATTGACCAGCGAGTCGTGTCGCTTCCAACCAGTCTTATCTTCCCGAGCTTTTTTGCATCATCTATCATCGGATCCAGCACACCGCCATCACGCTCATAGACCATTGCGGGCAGTATTACCATGCCGGTAAGGTGCTCGCTATCCACCACGGCACGGTGTAAACCAGAGCACCAGGCAAACTCTGACGACGAACAGTGCGCTGTTGTCTCGATAGCGATTTGATCACCCGTTTGACCATAGACCCAGCAACCACTGGTATAGATCAAAATTTTCTCAGCGCTCGATGTTGCCAGGGCCTCGATTAGCAGATTGGTGAGCTGCGCATCAACGAATGCCATATCATCATCCCAGGTGGCAGCAACTGGTACTACCGCATCGAAATCAGCGACTGAGTCAATCCATTGATACGGGTCGGTGATATCACCGCGCAATGTGTTGAAACCCGATTTTCTCAATCGCAGCTCAGATTCCTTTGACCGAACGAGACAGGTAACACGATGACCGCGTGATCGTAGTACCTCGATTAACGCTCCACCGATCGAGCCGGTACCGCCCGCCACCAAGACACGAATCGCCTCCCTGCCCACTGCTTTACCCGCTGCTTTACCCGCTGCTTTACCCACCGCTTTACCCGCGACGGTACCCACGATTGCGCCCACTATGATTACTCAGTTTGCTTGCAAGTTACCTACTCTACTACCTCAAGTTAACTGTAGATCAATAGTTAAACACCTTTCAGGCGTTACACTTTGCTGCTACAACCCGGATATCCCGTAGACGTGTTCCGATGCAGGTTGCAGATCCGCATCCGGATCGCCATCAAAATCCACGGTAATCTCCATGCGTCGATTCTGTGCACGCCCGGCGGCCGTCGTGTTATCAGCAACCGGACGTGTATCACTGTAGGCTCGCAGCTCCAGTCGATCGGTATCACTTAAACCCGCCTGCATCATCTCTCGAATGACACTGGATGCTCGTTGCGCAGATAGCTCCCAGTTTGAGGTAAACGAACTGGTAGGTGAACTGTCTGAATGACCGCCAACAACAATCTTTCCGGTAGAGCGGTCCAGCAGCAGAGTTATCTTTTTAAGTACCTTTCTGAATTCCGCATCCACCTCTGTCGAGCCAGGCGCATAACCGTCCTTGTCACGTACCCGGATTCTGACCTTACCACCCTCAACAATCACATCCAGCATACCTTCCGACTGCTCGTCATCGAGAACTTTAGCAAGCATTTCTGCAAGTTCGAGCGCATCGACGCTGACCGACTCTTTGTCAAAGTCCAGCGAGGGCTTGGTATCGTCAGTTGTGTCCTGCTTCATCTCTTTGATAATGACATCCGGGTCTGGTCGACCGGGACTGAATTCCTTAGTGACGAGGCTGGTACCTTTCGGAATTTCATCAGCTTTGACATCTCTTTGCACACCAAACGCAGACTGCATTGACCCTGCGACCTGTTTGTACTTTTGCACATCCATCTCCGAGAAGGACAGCAACAATACAAAAAATGACATCAATAGTGACATAAGGTCAGCGAAGGTCATCAACCAACCACCGCCACCTCCTTCGTCATCATCCTGTGGAGGGCTATCATCATCCATGATTTTTACCCGTTCGCCTTTTTAGTTGTTTTTATAATTGCTGCTAATAACCACGCGGCAACTGACAGATACACCAGCATGTGTACATAGACACTAAGCCTCTTCAGCTTCCCCCAGATCTCGCATATTCTCTGGCAGGTAGGAACTTAGAATCTGCTGGAGTACACGGGGGTTAGTTCCCTGCTGGATACCAACAATCGTCTCCAGAATTAGCATCTTGTTAAGCACTTCCGTGGAATTGATGGCCTTGAGCTTTGCAGCTATCGGCAAAGCTATGGCGTTGGCGATAACCGCACCATAGAGTGTGGTTAGCAGTGCAACCGCCATCGCAGGGCCGATCGCTTTCGGATCGGACATATTTGCAAGCATTTGAACCAGACCAATCAATGTTCCGATCATGCCCATTGCCGGCGCCGCCTCTCCGATTGCCTTGAACATACTAACGCCCGTAGTCTGCCGTTCAAGCTCCAGATTGATATCCTTTGACAGCATCTTGGTCACCACATCACTCGCGTGACCATCAATGCAAAGCTGCACCCCTTTTTCCAGAAACGGCTCAGCAATTTCAGTCTCTTCCAGTGCCAGTACGCCTTCCTTACGCGCGATCTCGGCAAGTTTCAAAGCTTCCGTAATCAGCTCGTCAGGAGAGCTTTCCTTGTGCAGAAATGCACGTGCTGCCACCTTTAGTGATCCGAGAAATTGCCCAAGGGATACCTGAAAAAGTGTCACCATGATGGTTCCACCGATTACCACAGCCGCACTGGGTGCGTTCATAAATGTGCCAACACTGCCTCCCAGGAAAATAGCCAGGAATATAACGCACAGCGTCCCGATCAAACCAACAAGAGTTGCGATATCCATATCTAGTCGAGCTTTCCATTATTGCTTTAATTATCTATGTCACTTTATGCAAACCTGCGATAAGGCCTGCTTCGGGAACCGACAATCCAAATCTAACTACCAACTGATCAGCAGAAATTCCTTTTTGTGCCTCCTTCATAGCGGCAGCAATATTTCTTTCTGTCTTTACAAACAGATCCTGTTCGTATTTTTTGACGTGCTGATCCGGCTTTTTCCCGGCGCTGGTAATTGATTGTCTTAAACGCTCCCCTGAAAGGAAAGGACGGCCGATTTCAACTGATCCTTTAGTTATTATTTTTTTATCAGATGACGAGCTCCGGCGATTTTCGCGAGTTAATCCGTGTATATTCTTCTCAGCATCAACAGCTGAATCAAACCGCTTAACCGAAGCCTCAGAAGCGCCATTTTCAACTCGAACGACACTCTTGCGACCAGTAGCCGACACGATTGATAAGAGGTGTTCAGGTGATTTATTCTGGCGCAATACTGAACGCGTGACTCTATTTTTTTTACGGGATCCCGGGTTACTGTATGAAGCCTGCGAATCTCTCGCGTTGCGCATCAGCAACCAGTAGCCCAGCCTGGCCAAAAACGATCCGCCCAATTTAACCTCTTGAACGGATTGTGAGGTTCTATGGCCGGGTTTCCTGATTGCTTTTTTGTGATCGATCGCAGGACGAATCCGAAACAAGCGTGAATCACCGGCTGTCGAATCAGGCTGGTAGAGGTACTCCACAACTAAAACCGATGCCTGCCAAATGCATGAGAACTATGGGTTGTACGCACCTGTGTCATGCCGGTCAGGAATTCAAACACGGTCGACAACCTGCACTAGTCCAGGAAATTTAGATGTTGATTAAGCGATGCCAGCATGTGAATTTTTTGCCTGGCTTCATCAGACAACGTGGGCTTTTTCCCAAGTTGTATGATTTTTTCCATCATAAGCTCTGAGGAAAAACGCCTGATATCTTTTTGAATGTCCCGACCGTCCGAGCTATAACAAACTTTCGCACTGTTTTCGATCAATGAGGTGACTACCTCTCCCAATTGCGCGGCTTCATCAACCTTGGTTAATGCGATACCGTACATATGCTTCGCCAGCCGGGATGAGAGAATCTTGTCTACTGTAATCGACTGTGTGTTTGCCGCGATTACCATTATATGGTGCACGTTTTCCTGGCTGGATCGAAACCCCGGCAAGTGCTCAATGGCATCGAGCTCGTCAATCGCGTCAAGCTCCGCCAGAGTAAAACTCGACTGATCAACCAGCACCAGGCGCTTGCCACTTAAGGCATGTAATATCTCATCCAGCTCCTGGGGTTTGCGTACCTGCAACACCGGCACATTGAGGATGCGTCCAAAGCCCTGCAATTGTTGATAGCCACCCATTCTATAGCCGTCCGCACACACGATGACCGTGTCGTCAGCACCATAGTCAGACACTGACTTTGCTGCCAGTTTTGCGACCGCTGTTGTTTTACCTGCTCCAGAGAGACCGTGCATAATGACGATATTCTTGTCACCAGCCACGGGGGAACCGGCTATTGATTGCATTGCCGTTTCTATATCACCGAATACGTCGTTACACATTTGCTCGTAATTGGCGTCTGGCGACTGACCAGCCAGAACGGACGCAGACCAGCCAACGCCAAAACCATGAGCAATCAGATTTTCCAGCACCCGGAACTGCACACTTTCCTCTCGCTGCCAATTGACAATTTTTACCGCAGACAATTCTGCCAGTAAGGATCGTTTGAGCGAGGCAAACTCCGCCTTGAGCATGTTGGCATTGCGGGCTGTGGCAACTGCAGTCGACGCAGGCTTTTTGGCTGTTACAGGCGGATCGTAATCAAGTGAGGTAAGCTCAACCGCACCCTTAACCGGCTTTTGAGCGTCAGTCTTAGCGGGTCGTTCGAGCAATGCTACATCTTCTTCAGGTAGCGGATCTCCAGCGCCTGCCGTCACCTCAATACCATTTTCCACCTTACGACTGGAAAGTATCACCGCATCTCGCCCAAGCGCTTTGCGAACCTGTGCAAAAGCCGCTCTGGAATCAATTCCGATGAATCTTTTAGCGTCCATTCTATGCGAGTCTCCTGACCAACTGCTCTGGGCTGCACAGGCTAACCAGTATGACGGAACCAACCACAAGTGATAATTGCCGGGTCCAAAACACTAGGCTGCTGCCTGTACTGTCGCTGTACTGTGATTGCCAATATTCGCAATCACCTTAAGTTGTTTGTTTTCAGCGATTTCGCTGTACGAAAGCACCTTCAAGGCTGGAACTGCATGTCGCACCAACCCTGCAAGCCACGGGCGCAAGCGCGGATTAACCAACAATACCGGTGGCTGCTCGCGACCTTCCAATTGCTCTGCTGTCGCGCTTAGGGATTGATAGAACCGCTCAGCCAACCCGGGCTCCATGCTAACGCGAGCGTCTTCACTCGACTGCATCGATTGCAACCAAATCTGCTCGAGCTCAGCATCCAGAGTAATAACTGAAAGCTCGTCTTCGAATCCGCTTATCTGACGCGTGATCAGACGCCGCAGAGCGACACGAACTTGTGCGGTCAGACCTTCAGGGTCACTTACGACCGGTGCGTGCTCCGCCAGCGTCTCGACGATGGTTCGCATATCACCTATCGGAATGCCTTCGTGCAATAAGTTCTGCAAAACTCTGACCACCGTTGGCAGTGGCAACACTTTAGGAACCAGATCTTCAACCAGACGCGGGGATACTCGCGCAAGATTATCAAGCAGCTTTTGTACTTCTTCGTGTCCTAGCAATGTAGATGCGTTATCGTGCAGAACTTTACTCAAATGGGTGGCTATAACCGTATCATTATCAACAACGGTAAAACCCAACGACAAGGCATAGTCTCTTTGCGAAGGCTCTATCCACAATGCGTCAAGTCCATAGGCAGGATCTTTTCCGGTAATACCGTCCAAACCAGTAATTACCTCACCGGAGGATATGGCTAACTCTCTGCCAGGGTGTAGAACACCCTCTGCTTCCGGCACACCATGCAATATGATTTGATATTTATTTGCACCGAGTTGTAAGTTATCGCGAATATGAACTGGCTGTACCAGAAAACCCAATTCCTCACTGGATTTGCGCCGGACACCCCGCACACGATCGGTGAGCTTGCCACCTTGTCGACTATCCACCAGAGGGATCAGCCTGTAACCCACCTCCAGGCCCAACACATCGGTTTCGTGCATGTCTTCCCATGACAATTCAACCGGTTTAGCAGCGGCTGCCTCGCTAGAACTCGCTTCATCTTCTTCTTCAATCTGACCTGCACTACGATTTACCCATGCATAAAAACCAAAACCGGCTGCCAAAATAAGAAAAACTATATTTGGCATACCCGGAACCAAACCCAGGGTTCCGATTATTACCGCTGTGGCGACGACAGCACGTTGATCTTTGAACATTTGCGTGTTGATCAACTTGCCCATGTCCACAGGACTTGATACACGGGTAACTATGATTGCGGTAGCGGTTGACAACAGTAATGACGGTATTTGTGCAACCAGCCCGTCACCTATCGCTAATAGTGTGTAGTTTTTTACTGCATCCTGGAAACTCAGACCATAACTGCCCATGCCAATGGCAAAGCCACCAAGAATATTGATAAACAGTATCAGTAAGCCGGCTATTGCATCGCCACGCACAAATTTGCTGGCTCCATCCATGGAACCATAAAAATCAGCCTCGAGCCCTACCTCACCTCTGCGGCGATGTGCCTCCTCCTGATCAATCAAGCCTGAATTTAAATCAGCATCAATTGCCATTTGTTTGCCGGGCATGGCATCGAGCATAAATCTGGCACTCACCTCTGACACCCGACCAGCCCCTTTTGTCACCACGACGAAATTTATGATGACCAGTATGGCAAAAACCACCAGACCAACCGCATAGTTTCCACCAATGACGAAGTTCCCGAAGGATTCAATGACACTACCAGCAGCGCCGGTCCCGGTATGCCCTTCCAACAAAACCACACGAGTAGAAGCGATATTCAAGGCCAGTCGCAGCATAGTTGCGACCAGCAAAACCGTTGGAAATGAAGAAAAATCAAGCGGTCGCATGGTGTAGACAGTAGCCAGCAACACAATGAGAGACAGCGCAATGTTAAATGTAAATAACAGGTCCAGGCCTATCAGCGGCATGGGTACCATCAACATACCCAACAACACCACTACAATAATTGGTGCGACCAATCCATTGCGCGCCATATCGGACACGGACATTTGAGCTTGTGTTGCAGGATCAGCCATTGGCATCTACACCGGCACGAGTATTTTCGTTGTTGCCATAATGATCCGGAACGTCAACTTCTCCGATACCAGCGAGTGTCGGCCTTTGATATATGGAGGCGTCTCGAAGACGATAGACATAGGCCAGTACCTGAGCTACCGCTATATACAGATCATCCGGTATCTCATGACCAATTTCGGTACTGCTGTAAAGTGCTCTGGCCAGAGGTGGTGCTGGCACAAGTTCAACCTCATGCGCCTTGGCGATCTCTCTGATACGAAACGCCATGTGATCAACCCCTTTAGCCACAACGGTAGGCGCGGCAGAACTGTCCTGGTCGTATTTCAGTGCCACCGAGTAGTGATCAGGATTGGTTATCACCACGTCTGATTCTGCTATATCTCCCAGCATACGGCGTTGACTCGCCTCGTGCTGCAGGGCACGGATCCGTCCCTTAACCTCTGGATTACCATTGGTTTGCTTGTTCTCATCCTTGATTTCCTGCATCGACATCTTTAGTTTCGATAAATGGCTGTGTAGTTGAAATGGCACATCGATAAACGCAATGGAAATGAGTGCAAAGGTTAAAATGATGAAGAACATGGCCATCAGCTGCATTCCCTGAGCAACCTCCTTTTGTGTTTCTCCCGTTCCCAAGCCCAGCACGGTATCTCGCAACATAAAGAAGCCTACGGTAGCCACTGCACCAATCACAACAAACTTAGCCAGAGCCTTGACCATTTCTATAAATCCATGACTACCAAACATGCGTTTAAACCCTGCCAGTAAACTCATTCTGGAGGCTTTAGGTGCCAGTGCATCAAGACTAAACACCCAGCCACCCATAACCAGTGGACCTAGAAAGGACGCAACAACTGTTATAAAAAAAAATGGAGCCATCAACACCGCGATATCCAGAAAATTCCCTTTCAAATGTGTGATCACTTTGGCAGGATCAAAGATCAAGGATTGTTCCAACTTAAACAGCGAAGAAAACGAATGTTGTAAATCACCTCCGTTCATCGCCATCATAAACCACAAACCCATTACACCAATTAATAGCATTACACTGGTATTGAGCTCTCTCGACCTGGCTACCTGACCTTTCTTTTTGGAGTCTGCCTTTTTCTTGGCTGTAGGTTCTTCACTCTTTGTCTGCCCGGTATTCTCTTCACTCATCTGGAGGCCGCCAACTCAAAGACGGTTAACATAAGAGAAAACGCGTAATCCAAAAGATTCTCGGTGGCTGAAACAAAACCCGGTAACGTTACCAGGATAACCAGGAAACCAATAAACATGGTTATAGGAAAACCAACTGAAAAAATATTCAATTGAGGAGAGGAACGGGTCATCACGCCCATCACAAGATTCAGACTTAACATGGTAATCAAAGCCGGGAGAGCGACCATCACCGCACCTTTGAAAATAAAGCCACCGGCCAATACAACCTCCCGGTAACTGCCCGCACCAAGTCCGGCACCGACAGGCAGCACTTCAAAGCTGCGTACAAGCATTTCTAACAGAGCATGATGACCGTTCAGAGCAAGAAACAATAATGTAGCAAGTACATTGAAAAATTGACTCAATACCGGCACTTGCACCCCGGAATGAGGATCAGACATTAGAGCGAAACTCAGGCCCATGGTACCGGCGATACTCTCGCCCGCCATCGTAAATACCCCAAAAACAAACAGTAGCAACAACCCCATTGACAAGCCTACCAACAGCTCCCTGGCCGTCACGAGCACTCCCTCCAGTGACAGCGGATCGACGTTAGGCATATCACCGGTAAACGACAGAATAGCCAGCGTTACGAGACTGGCCGCGATTACCCTGATACGTATCGGAATCAACGGGCTTCCAATTACCGGAGCAATTGAAAACAACGCTGCAACACGAACCAAAGGCCAGTAGAAACCAGCAATCAGATCCGTCAAATATTCCAATCCGAATGTCATGTTTGAACGCTACGGGATGGTTTGTTCTAGCTATCCAGTGAACGGGGCACAACAACGGTAATCAGATTTTGCGTATACTCTATCATTGTGGTCAGTAACCACGGACCGGTAAGAAATAGCACCAACACCAATATGCCGAGCTTGGGTATAAAGCTAAGCGTCATTTCATTAATCTGCGTCGCCGCCTGAAACATACCTACCACCAACCCGACTATCAGTGCGGAAAGCAAAAGTGGAGCGGATAGTAATACTGTGGTAAGCAATGCATTTTGCCCGATCGTCAGCACTGTTTCAGGTGTCATTAGTTTGATCCTTATCCATGGTAGAAGCTTCCTGCCAAACTCCCCATCACCAGTGCCCAGCCATCTACCAGTACAAACAGCATGATCTTGAAGGGCAATGAAATAATCAAAGGCGACAGCATCATCATACCCATTGACATGAGAACACTTGCGACCACAAGATCTATGATGAGAAAAGGTATAAAAAGTAGAAAACCGATTTGAAATGCCGTTTTTAATTCACTGGTTACGAATGCCGGCATCAGGACAAAAAAGGACACTTCGCCTGCACTATTGAGATGATCCTTGCCACTCATATTCAAAAAGAGCTGGAGATCACTATCTCGTGTCTGGTTCAGCATAAATCTTCGAAACGGTTCCGCTGCGTTAGACAAAGCCTGTTCCGCATTGATTTGGTTACTCATATAGGGCTTTGCCGCCTTGTGCCATACAGGATCTATCACAGGTTCCATAATGAATAGAGTCAGGAACAGCGCCAGACCGATCAAAATCTGATTCGACGGTGTCTGTGCAGTTCCAATAGCAGTTCGCAATATGCCCAGCACGATAACGATGCGAGTAAATGAAGTCATCATCAATAGAAAAGCTGGCAGTAAAGTCAACGCAGTCATCAAAAACAGCGCTTGTAACTTCAGGCTCCAGGTCTGTGTGCCGTTGCTATCATTAGTGATCGAGAAGGCGGATAAGCCGCCATCCTGAGCTGCGCCCAATGCAGGTGTAAGCAGCAAAAGCAAAACCAGCAATAAGCCCCTCATATCGATGGACCTTTCTTGTCAAGAAACTGATTCAGTTTTTCATTGAAACTGCGAGAGGCGGTACTGTCACGATTAAGGGGGTCGGATGTATTTTGCGGCAACTGGTTAGCTTGCTTTGCACCTGAACTATCCGGGTCAGCTTTTACATACGAACCCTTAGCGGCACTTTGTAGCGGTGTTTCAAGCACAAACAACTTGTCAATGCGCGATGCAGTGACTCCCAGCAATAGTTGAGCATCACCAACCTGCACCACCATCAAACGCTCCCTCGTACCAACCGACAATGTACTTAGAACCGAAAGATCCCCGTGTTGAGACTGACCGTAACGTTGAAATTTCTTCGTTAACAGCGCTAACACGACAAACACAAGTAGAACACTGCCAAGAGCAAAAATTAGTTTTAGTAGATAACCACCGGTGATGCCCGATATAGCGAGACCAGGCGCTGATTCCGTAGCAAACACAAATACCTTCCCTGAATTAAAGTTATATAGGCTGACCAATTCATGGCTTTACGTCAGCTACCGTGCCACTCTTATAGCCATTTTTTTACTGGCACATTTTTTCTTCTAGCTGGTTGACTTCTCCAGGCGCTCCGATGCGCTTACCACACTGGTAAGTCTAACGCCATATTTGTCGCCCACCGTTACCGCTTCACCCATCGCAACCAGAGTGCCATTGACGTGAATCTCCATCGGTTCGCTGGCAGTTCGCTGCAGCTCAATCACCGAACCAGCCTTCATTTCCAATAGTTCCTTTATGCTAATCTGAGTCCTTCCAAGCTCCATTGACAACGTCACCGGGATATCCATTATCATATCCAGTGTGCCACTCGCCTGTAGCGCTGCAATTGCACCCTGACCATCAGTAGATGTCCCCGCCGTTGCATCATTAGCAGCGTCAGCTGCTTGCTCTGCCAGCGGTTCGGAGCTCATCGACTCTTCTTTTTCTGCCTCTTGACCCATTACTGATATCCGTTAATCAGACGAGATGCCAGATCATCTGCGTACTCAGGTACATTAAACCCAACGTTTGAAACTTGCAGACGGTTTGTCATCAACAACTCCAAATTGACCCTGGAATAGCTTGCGTCTGTTGATCGAAAAGATCACTGAATCAAGATCAGCAAGCGGAATAAAATCACCAACTTTAAACTTTTGAACATCTCCCAGTCGAACTGGTAATTCTGCCATCGTGCAACGTAACTCCAGATCACAGTCAGCAACTGACTTACGCAACTCGTTTGACCATCGTGCGTCAGAAATAGCGACTGGTTCACTACTGGAAAATGACACACCTAACACTTTTTCAAGTAAATTTATGCAGAACCCCGTCTCTAATTCACATTTCAGTCCATCTGACTCCAACGTCATCATTACCGACAACATTGATCTGCTGAACTGCTTTTTAATCAGCTCCTGCTCACCCACCGACTCCATTTTTGCGGGAGCGGCCGACTCTGAGCCCGACTTTCGCTCAGCGCTCAGTTGTAACGACAATGCCCGACTAAAGTACTCAGCGAGTGTCTGTCTCATTTTGATTTCTGACAAACTACCGGGCGCCGCCGCTTCAGTGCTCAATGTCTCCACCGTACCACCGTAAAACAGCTCCACCAGATAGCCGATCAGCTCGTTGGAAAGCCCAACATAGAAATAGCCATCTGGCTGCGTGGCATGGTAAAAATTCCGGCGGCCATTCAACAGACTGTTTTCCGGTTGACAATTAGCCTGACCAATTACCCGGATATCTCCCATAGACAATCTGACTGGACGACGCAGATAGCCACCGATAGAACTGGCCGCCTCATCTGCCAGCTCGGTAACACAGGTAGTCAAGACCTTGAGATGCGATTGATATCTTCCCAGCGGCTCAAAGACATCGATAGGCACAACATTGCTGTTAGCTGCGTTTTTTGCATCATCGCTGCCATCAGCATTGCTTCCTTGCGCCATGTTCTCTTGCGAGTTGTTCTCTTGCGAGTTGTTCTCTTGCGAGCTGCCATCCTGCGAGCTGCTTTCTTGCGAATCGGTCCCTGCATCAGTACCAGCATCAGCCTCCGCAGACTCGCTCGCATCATCTTTTTCAGGATCCGCATTGCTCTCGACGCCAGCTTGATCATCATCTGCCGCCTTGTCTGCGTTTTCTTCGTCGTTGTCTGTATCGTCTGCCATGACCTGATATCGCTACAGCGGCTCTCTATTGTGTGACAAAGCGGGTGAGGAAAATATCTGTAATCGTTGCATCACTGCCATGCCTTGTAAGCAAGGCTTCAATTGACGCTTTAAGATCTTTTCGCAAGATATTTTTACCTTCCGAGGTTTCCAGTCCGACGCCCTTCTGTTCCGCCAGCAACATCAGAATATTATTCCTGAGTTCCGGTCCATGTCGCTCCAGTACGTCAGCGGTCGACTCCTGATCCGAAGCGACAGACATCTCAACCATTAATACACGCGGGCGCGCATTTTTTCCGTAGTTAACGACGAACTCAGGTTGAACCGAGTAGTAATAAATGTCGTCAGACTCGACTACCTCAACGGCCCCCTCTTCCATCGCAGCTGCTACAGGTGGCTCGCTCATGGCACCGGTTATAAACACAGAGGCACCTACTGATATGCCTATAATGAGGATAGCGCCAACTGCAATAAATATAATGTTTTTCATCTATCTAATCCGTGATATCTGTTATGCGTATGCGTCTACCAGTCCACGCGCTGGTTTCGGTTTATTGGTTACAGCTGAACCATCTTGCTGTGTGTTTGTGTCGTCTGCGGACAGACCATTCGATTCATCGTCGCCCCGGGTACCCTCAGCAAGTCCGGAATCGCGCGACTGCATCGAATCGTTAAGACCGTCTTGTCCATCGGACATCATTGTCATTGTTCCGGCCTGGCCGCCACTATGCTGACTTTGGTTATTCGATGAAGAGTTACCGGAACCATTTCCCACAGAGACATCGACACTCGCGTAACTCTGCCCCAATGCCTCACGCAGTCTGGGTAACGCGGCTTCTAACATCTCCCTGGTCTGTCCGTGCATGGCAAGAATTCTGACACTCACTTCCTGCCTGTTGACGCTCACTTCAATGTCAAGCGGGCCGAGCTCAGCAGGTGTCACCTGCACCTGTGTGGTAGACGGGCCTCGCGCAACCAGCGATCGCAAATCTGTGCCTAACTGACTGGTCCAGCCCGGTTCCAAAATGGCAACTCTCGATACTGAATGCGAAGCGGGTGTGCTATCGACCTGCGTTACAGCAAAATCAACAGAGCCTGCTTGCGTTATATCAATACCACCCATTCTTGCTGCCAATTGCTGCTGACCAGCGACAGGCATGGATGTACGTAGCGCTTTCTCGTCACTGATTGCTGCCAGAGTTACAGCATTAGTGTGTTTGGCCTCCAGTTCAGCTTTCGTTTCAGCCACAGTGGAAACCACTGCGTTTCCCGGTGAAACGGCATTAGCAGCACGAGCACTGTTTAGCTCCACTAAACGTGCTTCATTACCCCCTCTTGCAATCTGGCTGACAGAGTCATCATTGGCCGCACCGTTGCGATGGCGTGACACGATTCCCTGGGCAATACCTGTTGCGGCAATTGACGATGATACCGCTACACCATTAGCCTGTGAGGAAGACAATTCCACCGCTGCAGGGATCGTTTTCACACGCAAATCGGTTGCAGCATCAGGGCTGTTCGTCACCACAGCTTGTCGTGAATGCGCCAACGTTATGGTATCCGCAATCGACTGACTGCGGCTGCCACCCTGCAGTAAAGCAGTGGGCAATACGCTATCGGTTTTTGCCAATGCCTCATTAGTACCGAGCGCAGTACCAGGTACCGTGCCCGGCGCTGAGGCGGCGTTCGATGAATCGTCAGAGATACCGACCTTGATCGGAGCAGATGTCATCTGCTGCGGTGTGATCACATTCAATTCAGATGCACGCGGGCGCGTCTCCCCTGCCGCGGATGGTAAGGCAGAGCCGTTGGCAGCACCCATCAGCGCTGCGTGCACATTGTCACCTGATTTTGTTAACCTGCCTTTCGCGTCATCAGCAAGTCCATTCAACAGCAACGCGTCGGTATCGCTATCACCCGCCACTTCGCCATTGGTCGTCGGCACCGCTACCGAACGCGAAGTTTGCTCCTCATGAGTGCCAGGCTTTGTACCAGCGTCACCACTCAAACCCGCGCTATTTAATATATTGTCTTGCAGGGCATTTACATCGGCGCCATCAGAGGCAATACCGTCTGCTAATTCAGCTGACAAGGCAACCTTAGATCGGTTCTGAGCATCGGTAATTGTTTCTGGAATTGCAACCATGCCGGAAACCAGTAAGTTACCTGGCTTGCCAGTTACATTGATACTTTCAGATTCGCCAGCTTGCAATAGTGAAGTGCTTTTAGAACTGCCTGAACCGGGCTCAGCATCTATGCCTTTTGCATGGCCAGTTGCCTGCGACCTGACACCCATTGCGTTGCCTGCTCCGCTTGCATTGTCAGCTGAGTTGTCACCATGGGCGCTCGCGTTATTCGCTGTTGCACTGGTAGCGTTTTGCAAAAAACCGTTGAAACCCGGACTCTCTGAACCCGGGGGACTGGCACCACGCGGACCAGCCGCAGACGGCTGCGGGGCTGGGGTCACTTGCACAGGGTTGGTTGCATAATCCATTATAAATCCTCGACAGGTAGTAAACCTGTCACCTTCCTTCGTTGGAAACGTATACGTCTATCAGAGGACTTCGTTGCAAATTCAAAGCCACTGATTCGGGAATGGATGCATAGAGTTTTAAAGTTTACCATTCCCGATTTTTATCAGACGCAGACTGTGTATGGAGAACGATCGTAGTAACGGCTTCAATGCCTCAGTTGAAGCGAAGAATTAGCTCCAGTAAAGACCACATCGCATCCAGATGTTTATCTGCGCCGCATCGCGAGCCGAACTTCATCGAAGGTAAGGATCCTGTTAAGTAACCGTGTTTATATAAGCCCGAGGTATATAAGGCTGATGTATATAAGCCCGGGGTATAAAGACTGTGCTTGCGGACACCGAAATCTCGTTCGACAAATTGGCTAGCGAGTTTTTTGATTGCGCGAGTAGGAATCGTTTGCCGAAGCTGCCGGTGCAATCGAGTCTTCGACAAGTTGTGCCGTTTGCAGAGCGGCGTCGATACGTCGCTCTATAGATTTCTGTTGAGACTTCAGCGTAAGCGCGACCGATTGCAACCCTTCCTCTGACTGAGACTGACCGTCCAGCGCCAATTTCGTGTCTTCAATCGACGCTTCCAGCTGTTGTAGAAAACGCTTTGTATCCTGCATTTGCAAAGGCGCAATATTACGCTCCATCAGCACCCTGTTGTATTCCTGCCTGTATAAGTTGAGGCGCTCCAGCTGTTGATCAAGCTCGAGTTTTTTTTTGTGCAAACGCAACTGATTCAATTTGACATCTCGCTGCTTAATTTCTATCAACCTTTGCAATCTTGCCAGCGGCGTTACCTTTTTCAATTCGATCCGAATCCGTCAGAAAACAATGATGACCCCTTATCAGGATAATTACAGCAGTTACATGCCGAGTGGCGAGCGCTCACTCTCACATTTTGAACGTTGCAGTACTAGCTCCCGCTTGCGGCAGGTTCAGAAGTCTGAGCAAATTCGGTTGCCATTTTAAGCAACAGGCTTAATGATTCCTCACGTGTCACCTTCAGGTGTCGAGGCTGCCGGATAAAATCCTGAATGATCGGCCATGCATGAATCGCCAGATCTGTTATTGCAGAACTACCAGGCTGATACATGCCAGTTTGTATTAAATCGCGATTTTCAAGATAGGTTGAATACAGTTGCCTGATAAGCATGCCCGATTGCAGATAGGGCTCATCCAGTAACTCTGTCGTCAATCGACTGATCGACGACATTGGATTGATCGCCGGATAGATGCCAGCCTCAGCTATTTCTCGCGATAGCACAATGTGTCCATCAAGTATGGCTCTGGCCGATTCAGCAACTGGATCAAACTGGCCGTCGGACTCGGTTAACAGGGTGTAAATTGCCGTAATCGATCCACCGGACGCATGGGTACCGGCTCGTTCGACCAGCTGGGGTATTGCCTGAAAAACAGATGGCGGATAGGCTCGTGTTGTGGCTGGTTCACCCATTGCCAGTCCGAGCTCTCGCTGCGCCTGCGCATAGCGTGTCAGAGAATCTATCAACAAAAGAACGTTAAGCCCCTGTTGGCGAAAATCCTCTGCGATTGCACAAGCCATCTCGGTACCATGTATTCTTCTAACCGAAGTGCTATCGGCCGGTTCAGCCACCACAACTGACGTCTTTCTGCCTTCATCGCCAAGCGTATCGTTTACAAAGGTCTGTACTTCCCGACCACGCTCACCAATCAGGCCTATTACAACGACATCCGCACGGGCATTGCGTGTCATCATCGCCAATAGTTGACTCTTACCAACCCCACTGTCTGCAAACAGTCCAATACGCTGTCCCTGACCGATCGGCAACAAGGCATTAACTATTCGCACGCCCAGATCGAGCGGTTTACTCACCGGGAACTTAAGCAACGGATTCTGCGACTCTGCATACAGCGGTCTTTGCGGTCCCGGCACCAGATCACCAAGTCCGTCAATCGGTTTACCTGTCGCATCGATCACCCGACCGATCAGGCGATGCCCTACCGGTGTAACGAATGGTTTTGAACTCGGTATCACGCGCGCGCCCGCCTGCAGCCCACGAGTGTGATCCACCGGCATCAGGAATAGATAGTTACCGTCAAAGCCCACTACCTTTGATTCAATAAATCCTCGTTGTCCCGCAATACGACAACGACTGCCAACCGGCGCCTCACAGCCCGACGCCTCCATCGTCAAGCCAACCACACGACGCAATCGTCCCTCAGTAGACATTGCAGTGGGTCGTGAACTGTTTGCTCTGATATCCTGACCACACTGCGACAGAAACCCCGCCCAGTCTTTAGCAAAGCGCTGTTCGTTATTGTTTCGCATTGCCATCATCGGCTTCTATAAACATGGTCAGATTACACCTGCTGTTGATTGACATCACCGCTGTCTGATTCGTCGACCGGATCGGCCGTGATGTTTTCTAACGGCAGCGTCGAGTTCTGCGTCGTCGAAGCCGAATCAGCGCTAATCTGCGTGTCAACGATTTGATCTGCCTGCGCCTGATCAACAGAGGTTTGTTCATCACCAGCAGTTTCAACTTGTACCAGCAGCGCTTCACTGGAACTATCACCACAATACGATTGTACGATTGACGCCAATCGGCCACGCAATGAAATATCAACAGCAGACTCCTGCCAACACGCCAGGCAGACATCACCCGCCAGTTCAGAATCGTCAATTATCTCTGGCAGCGAATCTGCAGCACCTTCAGCCGAATCCCTTATTTTTCGCAACTCAAGGGCTTTTTCAGGCCTCAGTCGCAACGAAGTGACCCGTACCTGCGCTGGCAACTTGTCACTTAACTGATCAAGTTGAGTACGATAGTAATCGAGGTCACTTCCGACTTCGCGCTCGACGATATGAGATGCCATCTCCGCAGCAAGAGACAACATAGATTGCTTCAGTGTTTCGTCAACACTCGCCAATGGCTGGCCAAGGTAGCGTAACAGTTCATTGATTTTGGCAATCTGCTCTGACTCTTTTTTGCCACTCTCGGCAAGCGCATCTTCGTAGCCCTGTTGATAACCACTACTGGTGGCGCTCGCCAGTTTCTCTTCAAGGGTCGGAACGACACTGGCAAGCTCGTCAAGTTTACGTGGCTGCCACAGCACTGCCTCTTCTTCAGAGATATCCCGCGTGATTCCATCAGAGGAAATCATCATCTTTACCACCCAGGCTAATTTTTCCTTCTTCAGCCATACCAAGGGCTATTGTAAGAATCTCTTTTTGCGCCTCTTCTACTTCAGCAACCCGCAACGGACCGCTGGCATCCAGATCATCCTTTAGGAGCACGGCGGCACGGCGCGACATATTGTCAAAGAGCTTTTTCTGTACTTCATCGCTGGTGCCCTTAAGTGCCTTGACCAGCAGGTCGCTGGGCACTTCTCTCAACAGACCCTGTATACCACGATCATCCACTTTCAGTAGATTCTCAAACACAAACATGTTGTCACGAATCTTCTCTGCCAGCTCCTCGTCAACTTCAGCGAGTTGGGCGAGTATCTTCTCTTCCTCTGCAGTTGACACACCATTGAGAATTGCGGCGACTGCCGGTATTCCACCGGCGGCTGCGAGTTCGATTTCAAACCGATCGCTGATGCGCTGTTCGAGTATCTGGTCGATCTCCGCCAGAGCTGTCGGGTGAATAAAGTCCAGCCTGGAGATACGAACCATCAAGTCCGATCGTTTTTTCTCTGGCAGACACTCGACAATGCGCGCTGCCTTTTCAGCGTCAAGATAGCTGAGTACAATTGCTATAAACTGTGTGTGCTCATCCTTCACCATGCCGGCCACAACCCGATCAGGCATCCACTTCAACGCATCCATCGAAGGCGCCAGGCCCTCGCGATTCGCCTCAGACAGCACGCCAACAGCTCGTTCTTTACCCAACGCACGTACCAGGGTGTTCTCGAGATACTCACCTGATTTAGCACCTAGCGACGATTGACTCTTTATTTTGTCTGCGAAGTTTTCAAGTGTGACGGCAATTTGTTTTTGCGATACGGAATCGATTTCAGCCATTGCAGCACTGACGACCTGGACATCGTCCGGCTTCAAGTGCTTTAGCACACTGGCGGCATTTTCCTCACCCATTGCCATCAGCAGTACCGCGGCACCCGCCGGACCACTGAGGTTTTTAGTCTGATCTGCGTTAGGTTTATCTTTGTCTGCTTCACTCATGTTGTGTCACCAACCCACTCCTTGACCACTCTGGCGACACGTGCCGGATCTTCCTCGGCCAGTGCTTTGGCCACGTTCAGGATATCACCATATTTTTTTACGTTTTCGCCAACACTATCTTCTGCTTCATCATCATCTTGCGAAGACCCCAGCGCTTTCTTTTTGGTTGATTTTCCTTCCAGACGTTTGGCGGATTCCGATGGCGCCGGGGTACGCAGTGTTTTTAGTGAAGGCAGCACAACCTTAAAGATTAATATAAGTAGTGCGATGCCAATTCCCAGTTGTTTTAGTACATCAGCAAACCAGTACTGTTGCCAGACCGGAATGGACTCAGGCTCTACCATCTCCTCCTCAACTGACTGAAAGGGGCGCTGAATAACGTAGACGCTGTCACCGCGTGCCTCATCAAATCCAATGGCCTCACGTGCCAGTTGAGTGACCTCTTGCAATAGCTCCTCGGTAATGGCAACCGCCGGGTCGACAGCACCCGCTTCACCAGCCGCAGGTGCTTCACCATCTGCATCCTGATCCTGATCTATTAATACTGCAGCGGACAATCGCAACACTTTACCGGGAACGCGACGAGTGTGACGTACGGTACGATCCAGCTCATAGTTTCTGGTGGCATACTCATCCCCCGACTCCCTGCCCGCTTCACCCGCCGGAGTGGCAGCACCCGGTTGATTACCCAACGCACCTGCTACTCCGGCAGGATTCGCAAGCCCTGCCTGAGAGGATTTCCTTGTCTCCTCACTGCGTACGTTCTCAGGATCAGATTGGTACAGCTCCTCAGTTTGCTCGTCGCTGGTAAAATCAACCTCTGCAGTAACCGTTGCGCGAACTTTTCCCGCGCCAATAATCGGTTCCAGCAACGATTCAATTCTGCCACTAAGCAGGTTCTCCAGTTTACGGGTGTAGTCAAACTGACTGCTGGTCAGTTCATCCTCGGCATTACCGGTACCACTGGTTAGCATCCGACCCCAACGATCGACCACCGTGACAGAGGATGATTCCAGATACGGGATACTGGAGGCTACGATGTTTGTTATGGCGGCAACCTGACCGTCCTCGATGACCCTGCCCGGCATGGCGTGAACCATAACCGATGCCGATGCTTTTGCACGATTGCGAATAAAGACAGACTGCTTTGGCAGGGCCAGGTGGACTCTCGCCTGCTTCACATTACGCATCTGGCTAATGGTTCGACTTAACTCGGTCTCCAGCCCATGATGATAACGTGCATTTTGCATAAACTGACTGGTACCCAGAGATTGCTCATTGTGCAACAACTCAAGTCCTACGGATGCTGGTGCCCCGAAGCCATCAGAGGCCAGAAGCGTTCTTGCCTTTTGCAACTCGGCCCTCGGCACCAGCACCATGCCAGAGGCTGGATCTATACGATACTCAAGCTGCGATGCGCTTAATGTTCCTGCAACCTGACCTGCGTCGATAGGGGTCTCTGATGCATTGTAGAGAGGTACAAACGAAGGTTTTTTGGCAAGCTGTATTAAACCTATACCCAATGTAAAAACCGCAGCCATAGCAACCAGCGAACCAAACTGTGGCGTCCTGATTCCTCTTGCTAACTGCTGGAACGCAACAGCGGCAGCGCTGTTGTTGCCCTCAACCATATCCATTTAGACCTGTCCTCTCACCTTACTCATTTCACAATACCGCGCGGTTTTTATTCTTTCAGGTGTGTCAACCAAACACCTGAACTATTCCACGACTAGATTGGCATGTTCATGATGTCCTTGTACGCGGTGATCATCTTGTTGCGCACCTGGCTGAGCGCCTCAAAAGATATTCGCGCCTTTTGCATTTCAACCATCACCTGAGACAGCTCCACACCTTCAACACCACGTTCGAAATCAGCCGCCATACTCCCTGCATGTTGCGTCCTGTCGTTAACGTGTTGAATGCCTTGTTTCAGTGCCTCGGCAAATTCTGCCGCTCCCGATGACGGGGATGCAGACTCTGCAGTCGTCGCGCCCGACAATCCAGCCCTATGCGCGGCAACGCGCAATTGAGACAGAAGGGTATTTGTATCGATTAAATTTGACATTCCATGGTCCGCCTGTCAGTTATTCCAATGGTAAATTTCTAAATACCGGAGACCCGGCACCTGGTACATCAACTCTTGTCATACCAAGCTTCACTTGCACAAGTGAGGTAGCCAGCCTGTCGGAATTTTTTAAAAAGTCCTGGTGCCCGACCTGTACACCTTCGGCCACCAGTTGAACGGTAACTTCCTGAAAGTCAGATGTGCTGCCCAGGCTGTGTGTACGCGGTGTAAACAGAGAGCCATCGTTACCAACAACAGGATCCGAGCTGAACAAATTGATACCCATTGCAACCGAGGGCCGAACCTCAAAGTCGATTCTCAATCGACCGGTTTGCCACAGACCGCTTGCTTTTATTACGTTGACTGAAAACGATTGATCGTTTGATAGCCAGCTGCACGGCACCTGATCTGCACAATCCACTATGTCCCCTAACACCGGATCAAGAGGCATGTTTGAAAACTGCAACGATGTACGCACACCCGCTTCGATGTAACCTGTGTCAAATCGAACTATCGACACAGTGGATTCAGAAGGCATCTCCCGAAAATGCTGCACTAATACAAGCGTTGTCCCCGCCAACAAGGTCACCATGTCGTTTTCCCGGTCCAGCTGAAAGAAGCCACTGAATTCCCGATCGGTGCCGTTGTAATTGTTTCCCACACCATCGGTGCTGGTGATATCGCTATCCCATCTAAGCGCAGTATCCCGATTGGCTGTCACTGACATCGCAATGGCAAGTCGTCGTGTCTCCGGATGCCGGTAAACATTCTCAACCACCACAGTTACAGCACTGTCTGCATTGCTCGCTTCACAGGGCAACTGGTGTGAACAGTCCAGCACAATCTCATGCAAATCTGGAGAGAAACCGGTCTCTGGAGGAGAGATGACGGGCGCCTGCGTTTCTGTGGCGTCATCATCCTGTAGCAGATCCTCACTTTCGTCAGCTATCGGATCTGTACTAACGTTAGCATCGGGTGTGCTGGGCACAGGCGGGTCAGGCACAGCAGGAGGATCTGCCGCCGGATCCACCTCAGACTCCACTGACTCGTCCGCTGGAGTCTCTGGTAATGCCTCAGCAGAGGGTGCATCACTAACTTCGTCTGCCTCAGTCTGTACGGAAGTGTCTGTCGACGAGCCATCCATTGGCGGGTTTCCGTCAGCAGCATCAGTGCTATCCGGCGCCACTGTCTCATCAGTATCTGACACCTGATCCGCACTATCCGTGTCAGCACGTTCTGCCTCGAGGTGAGCTAACAAGCCCTCTATGGTATTTATTTCGTCGCTAACACCATCGGACTCGTTAGTCTCGTTGGACTCATCTGATGAATCAGCAGCCAGCGCATCTGTACTATCTTGAGTACCGACGTTTTCTGCTATTGCAGGTCCATCAGTATCAGTTACAACATCTGACGACTCGGAATCGGGGTTATCAACAGTTATTGCGTCGGCCGACACAATGGTGGGGCGGTCCTCATTGCCATTTGCGCTTTCATCTGATACTCCGTTACCAGAAGAATTGCAGGCTGCAAGCGAAACGCCTGACAACACAAGAAACAGACAGCGGATAGACCTGAAAGATTTTGGCACGCACACATTCCCTTGATTAATTTCTCCATTATGAGAACCATAATTTCGGTTCCCACTAAAGTAACTCAATCAAGTGATATGCCATTACACAGGTGTGATGGTAAATTCTTTAAGCTTTTTTTTTAAAATTCGCTATTTATAGTGCATATTACCTCGCACTATAAAAAATATTCCGGCCAGGAAAACCACACTGCCATTTTCTGCTTTTAGGGAATTTGTCTTACGACTGTATGATTCTCACCCACAGGGACAGGTTTGCCTGCCTTAAAAAGGGCAACAGGGCAACAGGGCAACAGCAACAAATAGCAAAGACCTATGCGATCGTGAAAAGACGATGTAAAACCGGCACGACGGAAAAATCAGATCGACAATGGCAGTCTTTACGTGACACTGTACGCAGGTATGTCAAATAAAAAAAATGTCAACGCAGGGGCAATTGAGCAATTTTTTAAGCAAGACATT
This sequence comes from uncultured Granulosicoccaceae bacterium, assembly GCA_964393885.1. Classification (GTDB taxonomy): domain Bacteria; phylum Pseudomonadota; class Gammaproteobacteria; order Granulosicoccales; family Granulosicoccaceae. Next base: position 129,775 of record CAYMVV010000001.1, read on the forward strand.
AAAAATGCAGGGGCCAATTAAGGCGGTGGCAGGTACAAACAAAACAGGAGGGAGTTAAATCAACTAATTGTGTTCAAACAAAACAATACTGACAGGTACCAACAAGTACCAACAGTGACATTCCCTGCAACCCGATGACTACTGTGAGCCTATTTATAAAACGGGTGTACAGGGAATGCCATCTAACAATTAAGTCAGGAAAAACGTCATATTACCGTCACCATAATCAGGTACCTTGACGTTAAAAGATACTTGCTTGCAGTCGCCGCTGTACTGTGCAATCAGATCAGTGTTCTCACCTGGTGTATACATTTTCTCCAATCGCAGATGAACAGAGGTATCATCCATAAGCGATCGAGACAGGATATTCGCTACCTCATAGTAACACTCGAGCATCATGTTAGAGAGGTCGCCAGTTTCCGCTGCCTCAGCAGCTGCACCGGCAGGTACCATCATCATTGCAGACCCGGCGTTCGCAACCATACTTGAATCGGCTACCAATACCGCGACACTATTGTCTTCGTCATCAACGTAGTTATATACAAACCCGGTATCCACTCCTATGGGGCTCGAATCTGTCAAGACGACTCCTTCGCCATATAGGCTGTCCAGCATTTCCTGCAGGCTCTTTTCAGACGGTTCCGCACACTTTAAAGACATATCCATTTATCCTATGACTGCGCCGAGGACTTCCTCGAACATTTTTACGGTGAAAGGTTTAGAGATTAAGAATTTTGCGCCATTGTCCTTGGCCAATTTTCTCATCGGTGGTGCTGCTTCTGTGGTTATGAAACCAAAGGTTACTTCATTGCCCGCTTCGCGCAGAGCCTTCAGCATTTCAATTCCAGTCATATTCGGCATGTTCCAATCACACAGAATAAGATCCGGCTGTTCGTCATTGGCTGCCTGCAAACCCAGTACACCGTCCGCAGCCTGAATTACGTCATTTCCGCCAAACCCAGCTTGTCGAAGTGTTTTTATTATCATCAAGCGCATGGCAACGCTGTCATCGACGACTAGTATTTTCATGAAAATCCCTCTTCACAATATTTCTCCACTGATATTATTGCGGTTCTCGTTGCAACATCTTTAATCCCTGTACAAATTAGCGTCGCAGGAGCTACCGTTAGATCTATGACATCTATCGCCTGATCACTTTTAATCTGTACTACATTCTGAATAATAAACGGGAATACAAAGTGACCTTGCAGTAGGGTATACACGCCAGAGTGTGCGCAAAGCATAAGTTTTTAAAGCCTGCGATAAACCGTCGACCCAAGACACTGATAAGCCTGACTAATACCATTTAGACTTTCGGAGTGACCAATTAACAACAGATCCCCGGTTTTCTGAAGATCTGCAAATTTACTAAAAAGTTCGATTTTTGACTCATGATCAAAATAAATCACTACGTTGCGACAAAAAATAACATCGACAGTGCACTTCAGATCCAATGGATCCATCAAATTTATCTTGCGAAACTCAATCATCGATTTCATCCAGTCTTTCGCCATAACCGTTCCGCTCATTTCGTTTCTTCCTCTCAGGAAACCGAGCGCCTTTTGAGCCCTGGAAAGCGCCTCAATTCTTTTCTCTGAGTACACCCCACGCTGCGCTTGTTCCAGTACCTGCTGGTCAAGATCACTGGCAATTATTTTGAACGTGCTATTGACTGCTGAAGGAAAGTTCTCGCGAATCGTCAGCGCAATTGAATATGGCTCCTCGCCAGAGGAGCAGGCGGACGACCAGACCGTCTTGTTCTCATAGCCAGTCTCTCGAAAATGAGCAACCAGTGTGTCGAAATGATGCTTTTCTCTGAAGAAGTGTGTGTGATTGGTTGTAACCTGACTGGCAAAGTCACTCAGCGTTTCTTCGCCAGTCTCAACGAGGTCGCAATACTGACTGAGCGTTGCAACATTGATATGACGCATCCGCTTCAATATTCTCGACCGTATAAAATCCTTCTTTTCCTCTGGAACGACGATTGCTGTGTGCTTGTATATCAACGATCGAATTCGACGAAAATCTGATGGGCTTATTTTCTGCGCGAACAGGTCTTCGGTTTGGGCGTGCATCTGTTCTGTCATTCCTTGACATGGGAGTTAACGAAGCAGCGAGGGTAACGTCCAAAAGACAGAATTCTTTAGCTTTTTGCGACATAACTTCAATATTAAGCCGTGGAATAGTTACGATTATTGCAACGTAACTAAAGTATTCACTGTTAACTCCGTCAAGCCCAGAAAGGGCCTGGCTAATGAACAGAAGCATCAGTCACAATATCAGTTGTTACTTGCGCATCGGCGGTTATGCAGATTTTTAATAACTGGCTGGCATAAAACTCGGTTTCAGGGAATTGAAACGCTTATATTTATTCACTTAGCCGGACAAGGATGGTCCATTGCAAACAACTCACTCAAGTGCTTTACTGACGCGCAGTTCTGGCGCGCCGCACGTTAACTCCAGTTCCAAAGTCTAATACGTATGTGTACCTGACCATGTCAGACTTACGCGTATTCGATATTGCACAATTGATCGAAGACACAGTTAATCTGGTGTCATTCCCGAATGTTGTCATTTCCTTGTTGCAAACTCTGTCGGACGAGTTTGCCGACAGGCGGGATATAACCTCGCTGATAAAGCAGGATCCGGCGCTTACTACCGCGCTCATCAGGCTGTGCAACAGCCCCGTATACTATACCGGAACACAGCCGGTGCTCAGCGTTGACGAGGCAATAAAGCGGATAGGCACTGAACAAATCACCAGCCTTTGTCTGGCGGTTTGTGCGTGTAACGCAACCGCCAAGCTGCACAATGATGTAATCGATCTGAAACACTATTGGCATCACTGCCTGTTAACAGCCTGTTTATGCTCGGTCCTCGCGGAAGGTAATCCCTCTATTTCACGCGGTGCTGCCTTCACAGGTGGCCTGTTACACGATATTGGTCAGCTGCCACTATTCCACCAGTATCCGGCAGAATCGATCCAGATACTGCAACACTGCCAACTACACTCCAACTGTAAAATCGTCCAGCAAGAAAAACATATATTTGGATTTACGCACGAAGATGTAGGTGCACGGCTGGCAAGAAAATGGAATTTTCCAGAACAACTTGCATTGTGTCTCTCAACACACCATCACTGCGATCCAAACAACGACTACAACGACCTGGTGATGGTTGTATACGTCGCCAATATACTTTCCGAATCATTGGAAACTCAGGAAGACATAACACCTTACCTGGACGAGATAACACCCACTGCACGAGCGCTTGTAATACCAAATATTGATTTGTTACCAGAGGTGTTTGAAAAAGCATCCCGGTACTTTGACGACGTGCAATCATCCATTTTAAAGTAAAACTGCTATAGAGCTCGACAATGGCAATTGATGAAGATCTAAAAGAAATCTACGACATTTTCTTCGAGGAAAGCGCAGAAGGCCTCGAGGTAATGGAGACAGGTTTGCTCAGTCTCGATTTCGGAGCAGCTGACCTTGATACCATTAATGACATATTTCGTGCGGCTCACTCTATTAAGGGTGGCGCCGGTACATTCGGGTTCATGGGCGTCTCGGCATTTACACATGGTGTAGAGACAATCATGGATCAAATGCGCGACGGAAAGCGAGATGTTACCGAGGAAAATGTCCAGCTTCTGCTCGAATCAGTTGACTGTATTGGAAACATGCTGGAATGCATTAAAAACGATGAACCGGACAACGAAGAACAAAGAAAGCCACTCGAAGATAGAATCACTGCGCTGCTGAGTGGCACTGAACAAGATTCAACAAAATCAACCTCTGATGTTGATCAGGAAGCAGAGCCTGAACCACCTCCATCTAATGAGAGCAAAAACTGGTCAATTTCTTTTTCACCAAATATCGAAATTCTACGAACGGGAAATGATCCACTATTACTGTTTAAGGAACTTCAATCACTCGGACAACTCACGGTAAATGCAAACCAGACCAGGATACCGGAATTTGATGATCTCGACCCGGAGGAACTACATCTAAGCTGGCAAATGCAGCTGGAATCAGATTGCTCAGAAGACCAAATCAACGACGCCTTTACCTGGGTTGTTGGTCAGTGTGAACTGGACATTTCTGAAGCAGGCGATGAGCCAGATACCGACAGTGTCGACGACCAGAAAACAAGCCAGAATGGCAATGCACAAACAAAATCCGATGCCGTCGATACTAACAAAAAATCCGCTGTTGGTGCCAAGGACAAGGGCGGATCTACAAAAAGCCGTGAATCCGCATCAATTCGTGTGGCCATCGACAAAGTCGACTCTCTCCTCAACTTGGTCGGAGAACTTGTTATCACCCAGTCGATGCTGCGACGATTTGGTGACAGTTACGACCCGGACTCACTAAAAGAACTACGAGATGGACTAAGCCAACTGGAACGACATACACGAGAGCTACAGGAGAGTGCGATGCAAATTCGTATGCTCCCAATCAACTCCAGCTTTAACAGATTCCCCAGACTGGTACGTGACCTGAGCTCAAAACTGGGAAAGAAAATAGATCTGGTTGTCTCGGGTGAACATACAGAAGTAGATAAAACGGTCCTTGAAAAGCTCAATGATCCACTAGTTCATCTGGTACGCAACTCTCTTGATCACGGAATTGAAATGCCTGACGTGCGAGTTGAAAATGGAAAACCCGAAAAAGGCACGCTACACCTCAGTGCAGCCCATGAAGGTGGCAATGTTATAATAAAAGTGGAAGATGATGGCGCCGGACTTAATAGAGACAAAATACTCTCCAAAGCAATACAAAAAGGAATTGTCTCTGCAAATGAGGAACTGAGCGAGGATCGAATAGATAATCTGATATTCCAACCTGGCTTTTCCACTGCTGACGAGGTGAGTGATGTCTCAGGCCGAGGAGTAGGCATGGATGTCGTTAGAAGAAATATACTTGATCTGGGCGGAAGAATACGTGTCCAGTCAAACCCGGGACTGGGCACATCATTAAGAATAAGCCTGCCACTGACTCTTGCCATACTTGATGGCCAGCTGGTACGAATCAGCAATGAAGTTTACGTCATATCCGTCCTCTCGATCATTGAATCCGTACAACTCACAAAAGAACAAATAAAAACGGTAAGCGGGAGCGGTGACGTATTTAAAATGAGAGATCAGTACATACCAGTGGTCAATGCAACTGATGCATTTGGTATTATCAAGCAAGACATAAATAATCCTGCGGACATATTAGTCATAGTTGAATCAGAAAACACAAAGTTTGGTATTCTGGTAAACGAGTTACTCGAACAACAACAAATTGTAATTAAAAGCATAGAAAACAATTACAAAAAGGTACCAGGACTTACTGGTGCCACTATCCTTGGTGATGGACGAGTAGCGCTAATACTTGATGTTGCTGGATTCCAGCAAACCACTGACAGGACAAAAATAGCGCAAGCTAAAGCAGAACTAGCTCAGGCAGCATAAGAAATATAAAAACTATTGCCATTAGTAGCAACAAGACTCTAGAGATTGTTAGGAAATATTATGGAAAACGAATCAAATATTGACCATCAGCTTGTCTCCAGTGGTGAATTTCTCACATTTATACTTGGTGATGAAGAATACGGTGTGGACATTCTTAGTGTTCAGGGTATACAGGGTTGGTCTGGCACGACAAGAATACCGGATGCTCCACCATATATGTTAGGAGTTATAAATCTCCGAGGTGCGATTGTGCCAATCATTGACCTCAGAGTAAAATTTGAATTACGTTCTGCCATGTTCAACTCAACTACGGTAGTCATCGTAGTAAAAGCATATTCAAATACAAAAGAACATATCATTGGATTGGTAGTAGACGCCGTTTCTGAAGTATACAAATTTGATGTTGATTCAATTCAAAGAAACCCGGAACTAAGCAATGAACAAGTCAATGATTTCGTCGAAGGATTAATTTCTATCGACGAGAAAATGGTCATTATTCTCGACATCAATAAACTCGCTTTGGAGTGGTCAACTGATGAAGAGAACCCGGACAAAGCGGCTTAATAACCCAGCCACTATCAAACCACGATTTAATTGCGAATTATATTTACAAATCATTCCTTAGTTTTGCATTAGATATTGTCTAGTATATTTTCAAGTAAATTATCAGGTCCATTGGACATATGATTTATAAGGCACGGATTGCTTATCATGAAACTTAAAAACAAATTGTTGATATCCTATACGTTAGCAGCGTTACTCCCGCTAACTGTGCTTTCATTTCTAGTTTACGAAAACGCCAAGAGCTCGTTGGTCAGCCTCACATCTCAAAATATGTCCTCTATTTTGGACTCACGCAAAACGATGATAGAAGATTACTTCAATCATATACAATCAGAGATAAGAACTTTAAGTAAAAGCCCTGCTGTTCTGGATGCCATGAAACAGTTTAATGAAGGGTTCGATGAGGCCTCCAGCGAAATCTTTCTGAATACAGAGTCCGGTCCGTCAAACAATCTTTTGAACAATGATGTAGAGCAATCTGTACTTGGATATCTTAGCAACCAGTTTGGGCGGAAATACACTGAAATCACAGGAAGTCAATTCGCCACCAATACATTACTCGCGCCTACAGAAAATGGAAGATTACTGCAAAGTCTTTACATATCAGAAAACCAAAATCCCTTAGGCTCCAAAAACGACCTACTTGATGCAGGCGATGGCAGTAAGTACAGTAGTATCCATAAGAAATATCATCCATTTTTTAACGAACTGCTAAAAAGTCGGGGCTACTATGACATTTTCTTACTGGAGCCTGAACTTGGTACAGTAGTATACAGTGTATATAAGGAGATGGATTACGGCTTACCTATGAATTCAGGACCCTTAAGAGATTCCGGATTGGCTCAGGCATATCGTAATGCAGTAAACATGGATAAAGCCAGCCTCCCAAATGCAACAGACTTTGCCTTTTATACGCCATCATATGAAGCACCGGCATCATTTATAGCAAGCCCAATATTCGATGGCGCACAGTTGGCAGGCGTGTTGGTGTTTCAAATGCCGGTGGATAAGATCAACGAAATTGTTGCCGGAGAAAATGAATCAAACAAATCCTCGAAAGCTTACCTTGTTGGCGCAGATGGTCTTCTTCGTTCACAAATGCCACAGACAGATGACTCTACGATATTAAACTGGAGCATCGATCTTGATACTCTTCAAAAGATAAGCGAAGACAATTTCCTCAGCACACGATCTGTAGATTACAACAATAATCCGGTTCTTCAATCGTTTGAACAACTAGAAGTTGTTGGACAGAAATATTCATTAGTGATTGAATTCGATAAAAATACTCTGCTGGAACCTCTTGAGTATTTTAGATATATTCTATTGATTACCCTTGTAATTGCTATCATTTTCGCACTCGGTATTGCACTCTTTGTAATTCGTTCGACACTGCAAACACTTGGTACAGATCCAAAAGATCTAATAGATATTGCCAACTCTGTAGCAAATGGTGACTATAGCAAGGACCTCAGCTCTTTCACCAACGATAATAATATACTTGCATCAATGGCAAACATGCAGGGCGAGCTCATTCAACGAAATAAAAACGACAAAGATACCCTCGCGGATATGACCAGATTAAGTCAAGGACTTGATCAGGTTAACACGCCAATAATAATAACTGGCTCAGATCTGCGGATTACCTTTGCAAATAGCAGCATGAAGCAATGGATAACAAAAAATCTTGCCGATGTCAGAGCAGCACATCCGGAAGTACAGCCAGACAGACTATTGAATACCTCTATTCTGGAATTGTTTGGAAATAATTTAAAACACCAAATTGATAACTTGTCAGACAATCATAACTGTGAGTTACAAATCGGCAGCCGGATATTGGAAGTCACTTTTTCTGCAATTTTCTCTGCCACACAAGATCGAGTCGGTACTGCTGTAGAGGTCATCGATGTAACAAAAACACGTGCTATTATGATAGAGGTACAGGATATCGTAAACTCTGCGGAACATGGAAAACTCGACGATCGAATCAGTATGGCTGACAAACAAGGTGTCAACCAGACATTATGCAAGAATATTAATGAATTACTGGACGTCACATCCGGGTTTGTTTCGGACATAAAGGATTTTGCAAAAGCAATTTCCACCGGTGACTTAACAAGAAAAATTACTACAGAATACCATGGCACTTTTAATGACGTTAAATCCGATGCGAATCTGTCTATCGATCAATTAAAGGAGGTAATGTCAAAAATTACTGTCGTCGCCGGCACTGTGGAATCGGCAGCCAAGGATATTAACGACGGCAATCTCGATTTGAGTCAACGCACAGAAAGAGCAGCTGCCAGCCTGGAGGAGACCTCCTCAAGTATGGAGGAAATGACAGCATCTGTCTCAAAAACTGCAGAAAACTCAGTCGAAGCTCATAAGCTTGCTCTTAAAGCCAAAAACGAAGCAGAAAAAGGCGGAGTTGTCGTAGGCGATGCAGTCGAGGCAATGAAGGATATTAACGAGTCAAGTCGGAAAATTGCTGATATAACAGGTGTAATTGACGATATTGCATTTCAGACTAACCTGCTGGCATTGAACGCATCCGTTGAGGCAGCCCGAGCTGGTGAACAAGGCAGAGGCTTCGCCGTAGTAGCAAGCGAGGTACGAAATCTTGCTGGCAGAAGTGCTACTGCAGCCAAAGAGATAAAAGATCTAATAGAGGATAGCGTTAAGCGTGTAGAAAACGGCGCAAAACTGGTGAATGAGTCAGGCGACACTCTCAACGACATTGTCACCCAGGTTAAAAAGGTCACTAATATAGTGAGTGAGATATCCGGTGCCAGTCAAGAGCAATCTGAGGGAATCAGCCTGGTTAATTCTGCAATTACAAATCTGGACGAAACCACCCAACAAAATGCGGTACTTGTTGAGCAGGCATCTGCTGCAAGCCAATCAACCACCACGCAAACTGACAACCTAATTGAATTAATTAGATTTTTTAAATTTGATCCACCAACACAATCATTACAAGAATCTGCAAATGCTCGCAAAGTAACAACACTTAAACCATCAGCGAAAACACTATCCGCCAATAACACTGTACCAAAGGTTTCAGCAAACTCGTCACTGCATACAATGTCAGCAAAACAAGCAACATCTGGCCAGACTGATAATAACTGGGAGGAGTTTTAAGTAACTGACATAGTAAGACGGTGTTTACAGAACAACAGTTGTGTACAAGCAGGGTCACTACGCAATTGTCTTTGTCAGTCTTATACTAATTTACTCGACATAAATACTGAGTGTAAATTGCGCAGCAACGTTTACCTGTCTCTGCCTGATTACACCTCTCACTGGCAGTGACCGACTAAATACAAACTATTCAGGGATGAATACTGATGGCCACAAAAACAGCAAACAGCAATACGAAAACACGTGCTACCGCGGTGCGTGCGAAAGCCAAAAAAGCAACATCTAAGAAAAAAAGTGCGACTACCAAAAGCAGTAACAGGAAATCAGCGGCCACGGAAAGTTCTGAAAGTACAACTACCAAAAGGTCCACTACCAGGAAGAAAAGAACAAACGCTGGCAATACGACAACAACTGGTAAAAGTGTAGCTGCTAAAAGAAAAACCGCGTCAAGAGCGGCTTCACAGACAAAAGCGAAAGCGAGCCCAAAAAGAAAAACTGCAACCACCAGCACCACACCTGCAAAGAAGGAACTGACTACGGTATCAAAAAGCAGTACAGCGGGCAGAAAAAAGAGCAGTAAACCAAATACAACTAACAAAAGCACAACTGCTAAAGGTACAACCAGTAAAAGTACAGCCGGTGCAGCCCCGCGTAAACAAGCCAGTAAACGAGCCAGTAAACAAACAAGTAAATCGACTGCAAAAATGACATCGGATGACAAAATAATACAGGCCGATGCACCTGAGAAAATATCAAAACCTGATGAATCGATAGCAAGCAATGCTACTGACATTGTAGACAGTGTTATCCCACCTTCAGATGGGGAAAATGTCACTAGCGCAGTATTGGACTCACCCGCATCCTCTACAACAGACCATGTGGAGGACTCCCCTTCGGATACAGAAATTGTAGATAAAGATACAGAAAGCCAAGACAGCAGTGAACACGAAGATGTTGCAGACAACACATCACATGAAAAACCACTGCAGTCTGAAGAGAACACTGGTGAACAATCACCAACAGGGTCTACGGACAAGCAAGAGGGAGGAGCAGATGACTCTTTTGTTATTTTGCTTGACGATGAGCCGGAAGAGGATACCACCAGCTCAACTGAGGAAGATTCCGACAGCGACAGTGATTCTTTTTTAATACTTTTTGATGATGACGACCCAGTAGACAATACAACAATAGAGGAGGACAGCGGCTATTACAAAATTTCGTTGGCAGGAGATATTTCTCTCAACAACATTGTAAATTTAAAAATCAAACTAAATAATACATTAGATGCGATAGGCATCGATCTCGATGCACGTGACGTGGCTGGATTAGACACATCAACTGCACAGCTACTTGTTTCTTATATTGGCGGACTAAAAAATTCTAATGTTCCTGTAAAATGGCTGGGAACATCTAAATCGTTTGATAACGTATTCGAAACACTTGGTCTCGTAATTGCGAAATAAGCACGTACTATCAACATACTCTGTTTTCTTGATGCTTTATTCAGCCCAAAGTGTCGGTACATGCGTATAGCGTATAACTTCCGGGTAGTAGCAAATTGTTAGCGCGCTCAGTATTGAAAGGTGAACGGTGAAGATGACCGTAGAGTGCTAAACCACTTTCCTATACCGTTTTATTAGAATAACACGACTATCGCTGTTCACCCGAGTATGTCCACATAATTTTTCTGTCATAAAAAGTGTCATCTGATTAATGAGCAGCGACATTTTTCTGCTCATCCGTCGCTTATTTATAAACAACAATGTGACACTCATACATGACTGAAAGCAGATTTCACGACACGTCAACCGGGGTTGACACAATACACGTTATCCCGGGAACGCTGTACGTTACCGCTAAGGCTGAGTGCATCACCACCATACTCGGATCTTGTATTTCAGTGTGCCTGCGCGATCCCACTATCAATGTTAGCGGGCTTAACCACTTCATGCTCCCACACAAACAAGAGGACAGTAGTAAGACTGGTGAGTCCAACAACTACGGTGTACATGCAATGACTCAATTAATAAAAGAAATGGAAGATTTGGGTGCAGGCATCGATCGTTGTGAGGCAAAAGTTTTTGGTGGAGGCTGTATGTTTCCAAATGACCAGGAAATAGGCGTTCAGAATATTGAGTTTGCTTTAAAGTACCTTGATAAATTAAATGTAAACGTATCCGGGATGGACGTCGGACTCAACTACAGTCGAAGAATCAGGTTCCACACAGACACAGGTAAGGTAATGGTTAAACGTCTCAGATCGTTACACAACAAACAAATTAGCGAACAAGAGGCCATATATCAAGATTCATTAACTCAGAAAAAATTAATTACAGGCGATAGCTCACTGTATCCAGGCGACGATGAGTAGGGAAAGAGCCACGTTGATGAATTCAGATCGTAAGAGCCGAATCCGTAAAGTGCTGATCATTGATGATTCTGCCGTAATGTGCCATCTGCTCGCCAACATTATAAACGCGCATCCGGGCTTTGAAGTAGTCGGAACAGCTGCGGATCCTTATATCGCCAGAGACATGATCAAGCAACTGAATCCGGATTTGCTGACTCTCGATATCGAGATGCCCAAAATGAGTGGGATTCAATTTTTGAAAAATCTGATGCGGCTTAGACCAATGCCGGTTATCATGATTTCCTCCATAACATCTCATGGCGCCCAGGCGACCATAGAGGCACTGCATATTGGAGCTGTAGATGTTATCGAAAAGCCCAACTTTCGAACCAGTCAATGCATGGACGTTTTTTCAAGACTGGTATACGAAAAGCTCTCGCTCGCCGCTTCAATCAGTCAATCAAAGCTCATCCCACCCAGGTACTCTGCCGAGTGTTACAGTGGCACCCGAAATGGTAAGAGCAGAGCCAGTCGAAAGCTACTGGCGATTGGCGCATCAACAGGCGGCACGATCGCACTACAGGAGATCTGCAGACAGCTGCCCGCCACCACACCCGGCACAGTGATTGTCCAGCATATCCCGGGGTCATTTAGTCAGGCATTCGCAGATAGCCTGGACAAATGCTCTGCAATGAAAGTCCAGCAGGCCAGGGATGGAGATATCATAAGACAGGGCAATATCTACGTTGCACCTGGTACAAAACATCTCCAGACAGTATGGTCGGACGGCAAGTACAAGTGCTCACTTCTATCCACAGATCCGGTTAATCGACATCGCCCGTCCGTGGATGTTTTGTTTGAATCTGTGGCTAAATGTGCAAAGAAAGGCAGTATCGGCCTGCTACTCACCGGGATGGGAAAAGACGGTGCGCAGGGACTATTGGCGATGAGAGAAATGGGACATACAACGATAGCTCAGGATGAATATAGCAGTGTTGTTTGGGGCATGCCGGGCACAGCGGTCGAACTGAACGCTGCGAAGTATGTTAAATCTCTGCAGTCAATCCCCGGATTTCTCAATGAGGCATTCTCTGGTTCAAATGTAACCTTGTAAAACGCAACGAAAACATCAGTGATGCGATCTTCATCCTGGGATTTCGAATTCTAAACAGAGAATTACGCTGAACAGCTTGTCTACTGCTGGTCAGAAATGACGGTTTTTGCCTTGCGGGCACAATAGCCTATCCCCGCAATGCAACTATAGCCAAAATTTCAACCGTACCCAAAAGTGCAGCCAGGCCCAAAAATGCAATTGTACCCAAAAGTGCAGCCCGGCCCAAAAGTGCAACTGTACCTAAAAGTGCAGCCAGGCCCAAAAGTGCAACTGTACCTAAAAGTGCAGCTAGGCCCAAAAGTACAACCAGGCCCAAAAAAACAGCGGTTGACCTGTTTGTTTAAACTACGCAGCACCGAGCACCCGCTTTTTGTTGGGGTCAGGAACCTTACCCTGCTCATCGTAAAGCTCTACAGGGTTCCTTTCGGTGCAATTTAGCAGTATGCCTATGGACTTCTCGGTCATATTTCTCGCCTGAGTCAACATACTACCGTTTATTGAGTTTTTGGCGCTGTTCTTTACGATCAACTCCATGAGCTCCATACGGTTTTCAGCTCTGTGGTCGTTAACAGATTCCTTGAGTGATCGCAGTATGTCAGACGGCACCGTAGCAAGAATGTTTGTTAACTCCTGCTTCTTAACCGCGATCCTCCCCAACAGATCTGTGTCCGTACCCGCTATCGCAGACCTCTCCTGTTCAAGAAGCTCGTTCATCTGCAAAAGGCGCGTTTTTAATTGCACTTCATCATCTATTGTTTGCATTTCTCTTTTTCCCTGTAGTATTTGCTGCATTAATGTTTGGTTTTGCTGCAATTTATGGAGACACCATCACCTGGCCCGGACCTTTTATCCATGTTTGAATTACACGCCCGGAAGAATTACTGCGCACATTTATTTTTCTGCCAACTTCACCACCGGCAAGCGCTATCCCTTTCATTTGTATATCAAGCACCCGGCTACTGGCATTTATTTGTACCAGATCACCCTTCGCAATTACCTTTGGTGTAGCCAGCACAGAAGACGATATTTCCCGACCTGCAGCAAGTCTTCTTTTGAATCGATAGCCAATTACTTTCTCGATATCCATAATAGTCTCACTACGAAGAGAACTAAGATCAAGCAACTCTGGTGTCACCATATCAGCTGATAGCAAATCTCCCTTGCTAACCGGAACGGATAAAACGGGAATGTAGTCATACACACTGACATTAGCGCGAATCAATATTTTCCATGGCGCTGAGTCATCACATCTGACTGTTATCGTAGTATTCCCCATCCGCTTGGAGGCGGATGTCCAGGTGTACACAGGATTTTCCTCACAGCGTTTCAAACGAAGTCTGCGGTCAATCGGAGTCAGGGAAACCACAACACGTTGCGCCCGGTTATGCTCCATGCGGACATACTCTTCAGCTCCGATGCTCAACAACTCAAGAGAATGAGATTCCTTCGAGCCGGACTGCAATGGTAGAGTTCGACGACTCTGATCGAGAGCGTTTTCGTGTTCGTCGGAATTGCGCACCCCGTGAGTGTTTTTATTATCTTTTCGGTGGTTTAGTGTCTTTAACACCTGCTGCAGGGAAGGTACTGCTCTATCATCTATTGATAGATCCTGAGGCTTCCCCGTATGCGCATTTAAACCCGGGGGCTCAGTGGAGCCTTGCTGTGTTGTCTGTGCAACAGCACTACCCAGAAAAAGCATGCTCGCAAATAATATCGCGGCAGGTGTTACGATTGGCAGTTCACGCAATTTATCTCATCCTTGAAATGCTTGGTGTTAACAACAACAAACAAAATTTGACATCAGCCCAAAAACCCAGTGACGATTCATTTGCTCACTATTGGACATATGGTCTCTCGCAATATCAATTGGTCTACAAATGCCATGCCGCGAATTGAGTTTTTCAACAGACAGGTGATCTGTTTCACATCAGCAAGCAGTTGATATTTTGCAAGCTATTTAGTCGAATTCTGTGGCTTGCAACTTGCAGAAACCAGTCAAAGAATCAGGGACAGATTCAGTATACGAGTTCAACTCATAGTTGATCACCTCTGTACCCTCTATTTGTACACACTCCAACTCGTCATTGCAGGGACTGCATAATGAATTCCATTGACAACTACCTGGGCCTTCACAGCAAGGCCATGACCCTGCGAGCGCATCGGGCGAATATACTGGCGTCCAATCTGGTCAATGTCGACACTCCTGGTTACACACCGCGAGACCTCAATTTTAAGGATGCATTAAATCAAACCGGGGCGATGGGCACCGTTACACCGGTTAGAACACACAGGTCTCATCTCAGCAGTAGTGCTCCGCCGCTTCACTCAAGTATGTATGAGCGACCCTCGGAACAGCTTTCGTTTGATCGCAATACAGTTAACAGTGAACTGGAGAGGGCCAAATTTGCCGATAATTCACTACGTTACCAGGCAAGTGTTCAGTTCTTGAATAGCAAAATCAGTGGAATAATTCGCGCACTCAGAGGGGAATAGTAACGTGTCACTTTTTAATATATTCGATGTAGCAAGCAGTGGACTGCGTGCGCAGAACGTGCGCTTAAACCTGACAGCGAGCAACCTCGCCAATGTCAATACAGTCGTGGGTAACAAAGCCGACGCCTATAGATCACGCCACCCGGTGTTCAGCGCCGTGTTAGACAATATGGGATCGGCGTCTGGAGTTGGAGGAGTCGAAACGACAAAAATAGTGGAAAGCCGGGCTGAACCGGATGCACGCTATTTTCCCGGCCACCCTCTCGCTGATGATAAAGGCTATATCTACTCATCAAACGTAAGTGCTGTAGACGAGATGACAGACATGATAAGCGCATCAAGAAGTTATCAACTGAATGTCGAATTGATGACAGCATCAAAAAAGCTTGTAGAGAAGACCCTGACCCTCGGGCAGTAGTCCCTGGACAACCCAATGCAGGTTTATAGCTCACGGGCTATAACCAGAACGCCAATCAGTAAGGATACCTTTTGGCTATGAATACTATTTCAGATCTCCTACCAGAAAATATCACCAGTGTTGCAGAGCTTACAGCAGCCCAAAGTGAAAAAAGTAATGAACTGGGTCAAAACGAATTTCTGGACTTAATGTTGGCTCAGCTTAAAAATCAGGATCCGTTCAAACCATTGGAAAATGGCGAATTTGTAGCGCAAATGGCGCAATTCAGCACGGTATCAGGCATAGAGGAAATGAATGCCTCGCTGCAGGGTGTATCTGACTCACTGCAGGGAAACCGATTACTTGAAGCCAGCAATCTGATTGGACGTACCGCTTTGGTAAGCGGCAGTTCTGCAAGCCTGACTGAAGACGGATTGAACGCCATATATAGACTCGAAAATGACGCCTCAAACATCAACATCAATGTCTATAGCGAAGCAGGCGAAATCGTATATCAGGAGCACATCGCTCAGAAATCTCTCGGACAGCATGAGTTTTACTGGAACGGTAAAACTACAAGCGATGAAGATGCAGCCATCGGCAACTATACCGTAGAAGTTTTGTACGGTAATGAGGCGGAAAAAACCACGGCGGAAACCCTGGTGCCCAGTAAGATCGGAAGTGTGTCTGCAATATCCGGGGGAAACGAGCTGATGCTCGAAACAGAGCAAGGATTGAGAATAGCATTACAGGATATTGAAACACTGCAATGACATATTTGAATACTTAAAACATCATAATAAACCAAATATAAAAGCACTCATTTTACAAGGAACGTCAAATGTCTTTTGATATCGCACTATCAGGACTCAATTCAGCTTCAACCGAACTGGATGTGATATCCCATAATATTTCTAACGCTGCAACTACAGGATTTAAAAGTTCGCGCGCGGAGTTTGCAGATGTCTATGCAGCCGCCACCGACCACAAGGTTGGTCAGGGAACCACAGTCTCTAAAGTGCGTCAGTCCCACGCAGCAGGCAACCTGACAGATACAGGCAAGGTACTTGATCTTTCTGTCGACGGAAACGGCTACTTTCGCCTAAGCCATCTTGGATCAATCACCTACACCAGAAACGGAGCATTCGCCGTCGACAGAGAGGGATTCATCGTCAACTCTGAAGGGCAAAAACTGACAGGCTACACCACCACTGTAGACGGTGCTTTGTCACCAACCCTGTCTGAGCTGTTTGTCGATCCGGCTGATCAACGCCCAAATCCAACTACCGAGATTGACCTCGGCGTCAACCTGGATGCAACAAGCGAAGTGCTACCCGCATTCAACGTCGATGACACAAGCACATATAACTTTACGACGGCTACCACTGTGTATGACTCTCTTGGTAGCCCCAATACAATGACTATGTACTTTCACAAGGACGCTCCGAATACCTGGAGTGTATTTTCCTATTTGAACGGAAATGAGGTCAATCAGGCTGGTGGCGATGAACTGGTCTTCAATTCAGAAGGCGAAATCGATAACGTAAACGGAAATCCTGACCCAAAGCTCTCTATTCCATCATTTCTACCCGGTACCGGGGGCTCAACACTTGATCTGGACGTACAGGTCGGCAAAGTCAGTCAGTACAATAGTATATTCGGGGTCAATCAGATAGTTCAGGACGGATTTGCCAATGGTCGTCTAAATGACATCACCATAGACAGTGACGGCACAATTCAGGGCCGATATTCCAACGGCCAATCGCAGCGAATGGGTCAGGTAATACTGACAAATTTCGCAAATCCCGAGGGACTGCAGCAGGTCAATGGTACGGCCTGGAAAGAATCTTTTAACTCTGGCTCTGCATTGATAGGACAGCCAGGATCCAGCAGCCTGGGACGGATCCGATCTGGCGCATTGGAAGAATCTAACGTCGATATCACCAGAGAACTGGTGTCGATGATCGGCGCGCAAAGGAGTTTCCAGGCCAATGCACAGGTCATTAGTACCATCGATACGATCACACAAACCGTAATCAATATGCGCCGCTAATAAAATCCAGAGCATAAGAAAATACCATGGATAGAATGTTATATGTTGCGTTGTCCGGTGCAAAGGCAACCATGCGCCGGCAGGCAACTAACAACCACAATCTTGCAAACGTCAACACCACTGGCTTTAAAGCGGATCTTGATGCAACGGTAAACCTGAGCAGTCAAAAAACCGAACTGGCCACACGTTCCTTTGTTGACGTCAAACAATTTGGCGTCAATGGTGAATCCGGTGAACTGAACTTCACCGGACGCGATCTCGACGTAGCTCTCGAAGGCGATGGTTTTATCGCTGTACAGGCTCCCGACGGATCTGAGGTGTATACACGCCAGGGTAATTTGCGAGTAAGCCCGAGTGGTTTGCTTGAAACCGCGTCCGGTCAACCAGTTATTGGCAACAGCGGCCCGATTATCATCTCACCCTATGAATCACTTTCGATAGGGGCTGATGGCACAATTTCACTAAAACCGCTGGAAACTGGTAACGCAGGCCTTGCAACAATTGATCGCATCAAACTGGTTGAAATCGATCCCAAAAAGCTGGAAAAACTACCGGATGGTACGCTCAAACCGCGACCAGAGCTAATCAGGGAAACGAACTTTGCCAATGGTAATGTACCATCTGGTTCTATTAAGACAATTGAAGTTAAGGAAGAATCTCCGGAGATTGAAGCCAGTAACAATGTATCACTTACAAGTGGTGCACTGGAATCAAGCAACGTCAATGTCTCAGAGGCTCTGGTTAATATGATTGATTTATCTCGTTTATACGAAATGCAAATCAAACTGATAAAGCGCGCTGAAGAAAATGATACCAAGCTGACAAATATGCTGACAAGCTAACTGGTTTCAATCCAAACTTCGCTACATTACACACCCAATCACGGACGGAACATCTAAATGAATGGAGCTCTCTGGGCTGCAAAAACAGGCTTAGACGCGCAACAAACGCGTATGACTGTTATCTCAAACAACCTTGCTAATGTTAACACTACCGGCTTTAAGCGCGACAGAGCGGTATTTGAATCATTGCTGTATCAGACCATACGAAGCGCTGGTACACAATCATCAGAAACCACAAGTCTGCCGTCCGGCTTATCTCTCGGTACCGGCGTCAGGGTTGCAGCTACAGAGAAACTGTTTACTCAGGGTAATCTGTCGCATACCTCTGATAATCTGGATCTTGCTATTCAGGGAAGAGGTTTCTTTCAAATCGAAATGCCCGACGGCACTACCGGTTACACTCGAGATGGTTCGTTCTCGCAAAATGCGGAAGGACAAATGGTAACTGCTGAAGGATATGCGGTAATACCTTCAATCACTCTACCGGCTAATGTAACCACAATAACCATCGGTGGCGATGGAGTCATTACGGCAACGACTGCCGGTACTTCAGACTCAACACAAATCGGTACTTTACAACTGGTGGACTTTGCCAACCCGGCGGGGCTTGAACCGGTGGGTAAGAATATCTACCGCGAAACCAGTGGTAGTGGCGCAGCCACTGAGGGCACTCCCGGTACAGAGGGCCTCGGCACCCTGATCCAGGGGTCCGTTGAGACATCCAACGTCAATGTTGTCGAAGAACTGGTAAGCATGATCGAAACACAGCGCGCCTACGAAATTAACTCCAAGGCGATTTCCACTGTCGATGGCATGCTGCAATACGCTACCAACAACATATAGGCAAGCCATAATGGGTATTATTCAGGTCTGCCGCTGTCGTCAACGAAATCGCACGGGTAGTCACGTTTGGTGGGAGACTACCTCAGGTACTGCCCGCAGCGCTGTAACCATTGATGCAGTGTTCAAGGCGGGACTGAAAGCGCTCAGTAAAATCGGCTTTACATCGGTCAACGATTCAGCCAGTTCAATTGCGTTCTCTGTATGGCCTGGACTCAGGGCTCGATCTAAATCTTCGTTTCAGATTGCACTATTTATTTGTATTATTTTCATCACAGGTTGTGCATCAAAACGAGGCACGCAGGCTGAAGAACAACCGGCGCTTTCGGTGCCGCAGCCGCCCCCGGCCAGTGTTACCGGCGTAGACGGTGCCATTTACTCCAACAGGAGTAACCGCTATTTATTTGAAGACAACAAGGCCCGACGTGTCGGCGATGTAATAACCATATTGCTTGATGAACAGACTAACGCGACTAAATCTGCCAGCACCAACACAAACAAGAATACAGCTATTGAACTTGCTAACCCAACCCTGTTTGGCAGGGAACCGACGATTGGAGGAAAACCTGCACTCAGTGCATCAGTCAGTGCAGATCATGCATTTTCAGGTGCAGGTGGCAGCTCTCAAAGCAACAGACTGAGTGGCGATATAACCGTGACCATTGCCGAGGTTTACGCTAATGGCAATATGCTGGTCAAGGGCGAAAAGCTGGTCACATTGAATCAGGGTAGCGAAATTATCAGTATATCCGGCCTGGTAAGAGCTGCAGATGTTTCTCCTTTGAACACAATAACATCGAATCGTATTGCCAATGCCAAAATCACCTATCGCGGTCGAGGCGCTCTGGCTGACAGCAATACTCCCGGATGGTTAACTCGCATACTGGGAGGCATATTATGGCCGTTCTAAAATCAACATATCTATCTGCAAATAGCAGTTGCAGATTCCCCTTTTGGTGCACAGTAGCCACGCTACTGTTGACACTCCTTCCACTACAAATTGCAACGGCTGAGCGCATCAAGGATATCGCCTCGGTCGCTGGCGTTAGAGACAATCCACTACTGGGTTACGGACTGGTCGTCGGACTTGATGGTACCGGAGACAAGACCGGTCAGGTCGCGTTTACGGAACAAAGTCTTCGTACCATGTTGCTGCAGTTTGGAATTACCGTACCACCTGAAACCACAATAAATCCAAAGAATGTTGCTGCAGTTACTGTCCATGCGGTGATTCCGCCGTTTAGCAAGCCGGGACAGAAAATTGATATTACCGCCTCGTCGCTCGGCAATGCCGTCTCCCTGCGTGGCGGTACGCTACTGATGACCCCACTACGGGGGGCTGATGGTGAGGTCTATGCAGTCGCCCAGGGTAATATCATCGTCAATGGCGTATCAGCTGCAGGTGAGGACGGAACCAACGTCACTGTCAATATACCCAGTGTTGGCAGAATACCCGGAGGAGCGACCATCGAGCGATCGGTACAAAATGATTTTCTTGCCTCCGACAGCATCATGCTTAATTTACATTCGCCTGATTTCACTACCGCTCTGCGGGTAGCTGAGGCAATAAACGTGTCTCTGAAATCCAATTTTGCTCAGGCGCTTGATGCTGTCAGCGTGGTTGTTAAAGCACCAGCCGACAGCGCATCACGAGTAGGTTTTCTATCACATCTTGAATTACTGGAGGTGGTACCGGAAACCGCACGAGCGCAAGTCATCGTCAATGCCAGAACCGGAACGATAGTGATAGGAAACCATGTCACTGTAATGCCCGCGGCAGTATCACATGGTGGAATTACTGTCACCATAAAAGAAAATATTAACGTCGATCAACCAAATCCACTGGCAGAAGGTGAAACAGCAGTGACACCCGAGACCGAGGTCGATGTGGATACTGGTGGCGTAACCAACTTAATAACACTGGATCGTGGAGTAACGTTGCAAGAGGTGGTCAAAGCACTCAACCGGGTAGGTGCCTCGACCAATGATCTAATCTCCATACTCGAAGCACTTAAAACTGTTGGCGCACTACGCGCTGAGCTAATTGTCATCTAAACGCACAATAAGCTGGCACTACAACTCAATTAATACGGAATATAAAACGCATGGATGTTGTAAACCTGCAAAAAACCCATTCGCAAATGGTCTCATCGACCATTCAAGACAGCAATCACAAAAGCAATCACAACAGCAATCACAACAGCAATCAAATCAGGACAGCCGGCGCGCAGGGTAACACCTCTGACAGCAAGCAGGACGAAGTTATCTCGGTTGCCCGAAAATTCGAAGCACTGATGCTGCATTCAATGCTCAAATCGATGCGAGCCACTATCATCGAGAGTGAGCTCACCGGCAGCAACGGGCAGGATATGTATCGCGACATGATGGATCAGGAAATAGCCAAAAACATATCGGAATCAGGCGGGTTTGGCATTCAGGCAGTACTGGCCAGACAACTTGGAGCGACCATGGGAGACAGTAGCCAGATACAGTCAAATGCGCAAACAGTAAGTAGCCAGGAAGGGGATAACCCTGCGTCCAGAATAAAGCTTGCACAATTGCAGCACTATCAAGAAATGTCTGGCGCCAACGACCTGATGTTTAATTCACAAACCAGTTTGATTGATTAACCATGTCTACCGTGACGTCTCTCGTAACGGCAGATTCCTCCAGTCAACTGGCGTTGCCTGCAATTACACCGCCTGTACGTTCTACCGGTACCATCGCTTTTCGCAAACACCTGTTCGATGAGATACACGCGTACCCGAATCAATCTGGCAACGCTGAGTCCGCTGTAACACATACCAATCATGTCGTCGCCGCAGAGACATCGGAACAATCGAGCACATCGCACAGTTCATCTGCGGTGCGGCCCCTATATGATCGATTATATGGATACCGAGGACAGCCCACTCCATTGCAAACAGACTCACCAATGGGTGCAGCTGAGCAAACACCGGTAACGGCTGCCAACACAAGCGCAATGCGTAAAATTCAGAACTTTGCCGACGCCATTCGCAAACCTGCATCGGTGGCCGCCATGGAACTCGGCACAAGCACAAATACGGTTATTGCATTTGCAGGACTTGAAACTGGCTGGGGAAAACATATTCCAGGCACTAATGATACGAATAGTAATAATTTGTTTGGAATAAAATCTCATAACACTAATCTCCCTTCAATCTCAAATTCAACAACAGAGTTTGTCGACGGCAAGGCACAAACGGTGGATCAGCAATTTCGCAGCTATCAGTCAATTGAAGAGTCAATTGCCGACTTCTCGCACTTCCTGCGCAGCAATCCACGGTATAGAGAGGCACTGTCTTTTTCCAGCAATCCGATGCAATTTATAAATAAAGTACATGAAGCTGGTTACGCAACTGATCCACAATATGCAAACAAGGTAATCAGTGCGTTAAAGCAGCTCGACAGTATAACAACAAATACCGGCGCCATCGGCATCGGATGGTGATAACGGGGAACCGCAAATGGCAAACACACTCAATACCGGTGCATCCGCGCTAATTGCATTTCAGCGAGCTATCGCTGCAACTTCAAATAATATAAGCAACGTAAATACAGAGGGATACTCGCGGCAGCGGGTCGACTTTGAGGCGTTGCCGTCATCAAAGAACACGGTCGGCTCAATCGGTTTGGGCGTTCGTGCCAGCACCATCGATCGGGTAACAGATCAGTTTGCTCAAGAGCGACTACTGAATACCAGTAACGAGGCATCGAGAACGGAGGCAATTGCATCCAGCTCGGCACGACTCGATAGTATTGTCGGTACAGATTCACTGGATCTGACACCGGCACTATCAAATTTCTATGCGGCTTTACAAGACTCCAATACCTCACCAGACAGCATTCCTGCCAGAGCAGTGGTCCTGGCATCAGCCGGACAACTGGAATCACGTATCAATGGTCTGGCTGAAAATTTCCGTCAGGAGGACCAACGCACTACAGATCTGATTCAACAGAGCGTTGACACAATAAACAATACAACGGAACAACTGGCAAAACTAAACTATCAGCTGAATACCAGTGGTGATACACAGCCACTGCATCTTCTCGATCAAAGAGACATACTATTGCAGCAGTTGTCAGAGGAACTGACAATAGACTACAACGTAAACAAATCTGGGAGCATAGATGTCTTTGTTGGTAATGGTGCGTCAATACTGATGGGGGATAGATCCTACAAAATGACGGTAGACACTGATCCAATGGCTCCGCAGCAATTGCCGGTAAGTCTGACAATTGGATCTGAGAAACACTGGATTGGATCTCAGGTAAGCGGCGGTCGATTAAGCGGACTAAACGACTATCGACAACAGATTCTCAATCCTGCGATTAACGAAATCGGGAGAATCGCCAATGTGCTTGCCGGAACCATAAACAACCAGCAAAGTGCCGGTGTTGATCTACATGGCAACCAGGGCGCCAACCTGTTTTCAACTTTGGAACCAGTAGTAACTGCTGACAAGGACAATACTGGCGCTGCTATTGTGCAGGCAAGTTTTTCTGATCTGTCCCAGACCGAAGCTTCCGACTACCTATTGAGCTTCGATGGAGTTAACTACACGGTTACCAGGACATCAGACGGCAGCTCGGTGAGCGGTATCTCACCAATGACAGTCGATGGAATCTCTATAGAAATCACCAACACGATGGACATCGGAGATCGATACATGATCTCTCCAACGCAATTTGCGGCCCGTGATTTCTCAGTTACCATGGCAGACCCGGCAGCACTGGCGCTTAGCAGTTCATTGCGTTTGGTGGATGATCCGGCAAACTCGACCATTTCCGGGACAGCCAGCGTAACACCGCTCGACTCCTCTAACGCAGAGTTCCTGACACCTGTTGAAGTAAATTTCAACAGCCCGCCAGATACGTATAACGTAGTAGATCTGAATACCGGTGCGACACTACAAAACAACGTGAGCTGGACCGCTGGCAACGGTATTAGCCAGAACGGCTGGGAAGTAACCTTTAACGGAAATCCCGGAGCAAATGACACCTTTCGTATTGAACCAGCAGGGGCACCGGGGGATAACAGCAATGGATTGTCGTTAGCTTCACAACAAGACGAGAAGATATTCTCCGGTGTACAGAGTATCGCTGAAAAATATGCTGAAACGATCTCCACCATCGGTACTAAGACTCTGCAGGCAACCGGAAACCACGAGGCTGCTGTTGGGTTAAACAATAGTGCGCTGGAACAACGAGACTCTGTATCAGGCGTTAACCTCGACGAGGAGGCAGTTGCTCTAACACGCTATCAACAAGCGTATCAGGCCTCGGCAAGAATTATTACGGTTGCTGAAGAAACATTTCAAACATTGATAAATGCTCTCGGGAGATAAAATCATGCGTGTATCAAATTCAATGTTAGCCAGAATTAGCAACGCAGCGCTGATGAAACGTCAGGAAGATATTGCCAATGTACAGTCAGAAATCGCTTCGGGTTTAAAACTTCAAAAACCCTCAGACGACCCCATTGGCACTGCGCAAAAAATTGATCAGGAAACAGCGATATCCCAGCTTGAGCAGTACAATCGTAACATCTCAATGGGACAATCACGACTGCAAAGCGCCGAAGCATCCATTACCGTAGTTACAGACGCTCTACAGCGAGCCAGAGAACTTGCGCTATCTGCCGCAAATGCAACAAATTCCTCAAATGAGCATCACGCAATGGCTTCTGAACTCACCCAAATTCGCAGCAGCCTGTACGCTGTAGCCAATGGCAAGGATAGTTCAGGAAATTTTCTATTTTCCGGTACGGAAGTTAAAACACAACCGTTCACTGGTAATACGACAATAAGTTACCACGGTAACTCAGAGTCTCGCACCATTCAGGCCCGCAACAATCTACTAATTGACACCTCATTCAGTGGCGCAGATGTTTTTCTAGACATTCCAAACAGTACGAACTCTCATACAATATCGACACAGCAAACGAACACGGGCTCCACAGTTGTATTGCTGGATGGCCATGACAACACTCAGGATTCCGCCAGCTACACACTCGAATTTTCTGCAGCGTCAAGCTATCGAATCCTGAATGCTGCGGATGGCAGCGAGGTTGTACCAACAACTGTGATACCCGAATCTGGTGAAATCAATTTCAATGGCTTACTGGTGACTTTGGAAGGCACAGCTGAAACTGGCGATACGTTTCAGATTATTCCGACAGAGAATCAGAGTGTGTTCACGACTTTTCAGAATTTTATCGACGCATTAAATGCATCGGTAGATTCATCAACAGGAAAGGCGAAGCTCCGTCAGACTGTTAACGAAACACTCACCGCACTCGACACAACGCTGGATTCCCTCAACACCCAGCGTTCATTGATCGGCACTCGACTGCAAACGACAGATACCGTCAAAAGTGAGAACGAATTCACAGTTTTTCAACTGCAAGAGACATTAGCGGAGATCAAAGACACCGACTTAACCGATGCAATTTCACGCCTGCAAGAGCATACACTTGCCCTTCAAGTGTTGCAGCAAACTACTGTTAGAACACAATCTTTATCTTTATTTAACATTAGCTGAGTTATTCAATATCTTGACGCAAAGTATCGAATTACAATTTTTTGACGTAAATTAGATTCAAATTTTCCGTAGACAACCGATAGCATTTCTAGGCGTCTAGCTAACGCCTTCTTGGGGGGTTGCAAAGCCCTTTGTGAAACGGACTTTCTATAATAATATTTACGGACAAATAATAAGATGGCACAAACAATAAACACAAACGTACTGTCACTAAACTCTCAACGTCACCTATCAAATTCTCAAGCTGATCTTTCTCGATCTGTAGAGCGACTCTCGTCCGGATTACGCGTCAATAGTGCGAGAGACGATGCTGCTGGCCTGGCAATAGCTGCAAGAATGGAGGCGCAAACGCGTGGTGCAGATGTAGCAATGAGAAACGCTAACGACGGCATTTCTCTTGCACAGACTGCAGAGGGCGCTTTAAATGAAGTAGGTAATATGCTTCAAAGAATGAGAGAACTGGCAGTTCAATCAGCAAACGGCACTAATAGTTCATCGGACAGAGCCAATCTGGATGCGGAATTTCAGGCACTGGACACTGAAATAACGCGTCTTGCCTCAACCACCGAGTTTAATGGCCTTGCTATTCTTGATGCCGACGCTGGTGCTCAAACATTCCAGATTGGAGCAAACAAGGGAGACACCCTGGACATCACCACTACTGTACTTACTAACGTAGGTGGTGATATTTTGAACGTGACCAACTCTGAAAAGGCCCTGGACGATATCGACCTGGCAATTGATACAGTTGCGGCAGACCGTGCAGACTATGGCGCGGCCAGCAGTCGATTCAGCAGCGCTATTAATAACCTGCAAATCATGTCTGAAAACACCAGCGCCGCTCGCGGCAGGATAATGGACGCAGATTTTGCAGTAGAGACCGCGAATATGACGCGTGCCTCGATATTACAACAGGCAGGTACGGCTATGGTTGCTCAGGCAAACCAAATACCGAACGGCGTTTTAAGCTTACTGGGTTAAACCCACCAGAGGCTGCGCAATCAGCGCAGCCTCACTTCGCCAGGCTTCTACAAGGTAGCAGAGCCAAATAGCGAAGTTGCTCTGTAACAGAGCCAGGGAAATACGACCCAAAACATCGTATAGAGAAAATGGATATTTCGCCACTAGCTGATAAACAACAGCGTAACCGCAATAGAAAGAACAGCAGACAAACTCCTTCAGATGAGTATTCTCGGCTGGATGAGACCTGGTTGTTACCACAATCCAAACAATCGATACCAGACAAAACTTTGTCTGTCACTCGTATCCTGAAACTAATTGACGAACTAAACCAGTTAACCGGTTCCGTAGATATATCATTTGAGTATAAGGAACAGGAAATAAAGCAACAGAATTCCATTATTGTAGAGGTGGTGGACTCCATACAAAACGAGCTATTGATGGAGTTGAATATGCAAGATCTGATTGAGATTGAAAAACAACTAAATGAAGACAGTATAGAAAACCTGTCTGAATTGGTGTGCGGATCTTTCTTTTCATTGACCGCCTGAAATTTTAAACCCAATACACTACATCACGGCTCGAAACTATGGAAAGAAATTGCAATTATGGAGAATTCTAAATCATGACAATTAGATCGGCTGGAGTGGGCTCGGGAATCGATGTAGAATCGATTATTACCCAGCTCATGGAGATCGAGAGAGAACCACTAAACAGGCTGGAGCAACGTCGCCAGGAGCTTGATGTTAGCATTAGCACTCTGGGAACATTTAGAGGTATTCTATCTGAGTTGGAAAATCAGGCAACCAGCTTATCTGACTCCGCGGTTTTCGGTAAATTTGCAGCATCCAGTACTGATGAAGATGTACTGACAGTGGACGTATCTCTCGGTACTAAACCGGTAGACCATGAGATAGAAGTGCTATCCCTGGCAACTTCACACCAATTAGCAACTGACCTGTTTGTGGATGGACAGGAAAGCGGTTTCGCCGCTGGTACCTACAGGTTTGGTGTTGCGGATGAGACCTTCCAGGTCGATCTTGCTGCCGGATCAACACTTACCGATATGCGCGACGCAATCAATGATCATGTAGATAATACTTCTATTCGAGCAAGTATATTAAACCTGGAAGGTGGAAGCAGGTTGGTATTAACATCGATAGAGCCAGGTATTGCTAACTCGATTACAGCGCCGGCGCAGTATACAGAATTTCGTGCAGCTCAGGATGCACAATTCACCGTCGATGGATTTGCGGCGAGCAGTTCTACAAATGATGTCTCTGATGTCATTATAGGAATGACTCTTAACCTGCAGGATATCGGTACTGCGAATATAAGTACCAGCAGAGACAACGAGTCTGTCAGGGAACTGTTGCAACAATTTGTAAACAGCTACAACCAGGTATTAGATACAGTTGACAGCCTGCTGGAGAATGAATTCCCGGGTGACGGTACTATTCGGGGCGTATCCTCCGAATTGAGTAACGGCTTCTTTAAAACAGTCGAGGTAAAAGGAACTGAATACTCCTTTCTCGATCTTGGCCTCACTTTCGATCGCGATGGCAACCTTAGCCTGGATGAAGGAAAGTTCCAGGACGTCCTGGCAAATGAAAACTACGCAGATATATTGTCAGCAACTACAATGGAAGAAACCGGACTTGCCAGCAACATAAAAGCAACCATTGAACGTTACACTGATATCGAGGGCCTCCTGGAAGCGAAAAACGAGGCGCTAAGATTCAACACAGATGCGTTGGACACACAAAGCAGTAGACTTGAATTTCAACTGGCACAAACAGAAGATCGGCTCAGGCGCCAGTTCACCGCTATGGATACGGTAGTATCACAGTTGCAAAACAGCAGTAGCTTTCTACTCGGCCAGCTCGATAACCTGCCCACCTTTAATAATAACTAACTAATAAGTACAAGGACGGACATTTCAATTGGCTATGCCACAAAGAATTAGCGGCACCTATGCGCAGGTCGATCTCGACACTCGGCTTGAAGCTGCCTCACCTCATGAACTTATTCGGCTATTGCTTGAAGGTGCAATCCTGCGTCTCGGAAGAGCAAAGGAACATCTGCGCAAACGCAACATAGCAAAGAAAGGTGAAGAGATTGGAAGAGTTATTTCAATTGTAGCAGAATTACAACACTGCCTAAGCGACGAACCAGGTAATGAGGTATCCAGACACCTGAATACACTGTATGAGCAGATCATGGCCGCCATTGTGGCAGCCAACGTAGAGAACGATATCGATAAACTCAACCTGGCCAGCGATCTGTTGCAGCACCTTAGTGAATCGTGGAACACAATTCCACCGGAGCACCGTGGTTAGTTATGTATATTTCACAGCCACTCAGTATTAGTAGTCGAAAAGCAGAGTTACCCAGATGAAAAATAGCAATGCACAAATATTGATTATCGTTAGAGATATAATGCAACAGATGCTATCTTCGGCACAAACCGAAAATTGGGAAAAAGTATCCGTACTTGACAAAAAAAGAACTGAGCTTCTATCTGATTTATCAGATACCGAGTATACCGGTGGTCTTGAACTCATTGACGAGATAATCAAACTTGACCAGAAGATTCTGGACATGGCAACGAGCGCAAAAAATCAGATTAATGACAGGGTGGCACTCGCAAGTCGCTCCAGAGAAGTCCACAATGAATACCAAACTATATCTGAACTCTAGCCTGCACTAGTGGGCCGTGCGACAAGTTCGATAACACGGCTCGAAGCCACAGTTGCCATAGCTGCGTTGACCTGTTATCCAAAGCACGGGTTCGACGTAGGCCCTGCTATGTCTGCATTTTTTCGCCTTGCTCTGACAACTGTGGCTGTAAAAAGTTTGTCACCGAACTTCCCGCACGGCCCACTAGTCACACGGCGACAGACATAATTTAGTCTCTGCCTGTATGCATTGACTTTGGCCGTCATTGCCAATGTTTTTAATAATGCACACTGTCCATTTGATATCAGAAGTCTCTCTATGAATCGGGGCCGCCTCGCACCTCACCCGATCTCCTGCGACCCCTGTGACGCCAGGAGCATAGTTTCAGGCGAGCGGGGCATAGTCTCGCTACTAACAACAGTCTGAAAATCCGTACGATTGACACTCGCCAAATTC
>CAYMVV010000002.1:0-8297 GCA_964393885.1 uncultured Granulosicoccaceae bacterium
CCTTTTTTCAGTGACACTATCACATCACTGCTCAACGGCTCTCGCACCAGACAACCATGTTTTTGACAAATGCGAAACGGCGCGCCGCGCTCTTCACCTTCATCTATTTTTAACCTGAGCCCAAACTCAAGTAAAACACCCAGCGGGGTTATGATATCCGCCACCGCATCTACCTTTACGCCGTTTATTTCTGCGTCCTCATCATCGATTTTTCGCACGACAAATTCGATTGCTGGTGAGCCTTGCTCATCTTTGCCCAGTTGCGTCATCGCACAGGGAGGGGAACCATCAGACGACTCACAGACCAGACTCCAGTCGCCGACCGTAGTCACGTTGGGTTCAGCGCCTGCTCGCGCTGAGTCGTCAGCGGGCTGTGGCTCGAGATCACTCAGTTTTTGAGCGTTAAGCGGGGCAATAAAAGCGACACAGCCAGTAAAGAGCGCCGCTGTCAGCCATCGATACAAATTTCCGTGCGTTTTTTTCACAACCATTCTCAGTTCATTTTGGAGTAACAGTAATTTTACGACACCAGCATAGCCGGTGCTCAATACAGGGTGTTAAGTCGAATTCAATGCACATGGTGGGATCGCCATGCACACAGCGACTCGACCCAGGACCAGATATGATAGCACCGGAAATTAACCTCGGCTGAAATCAGACAAGCGGTCACTGATAGACCGGAAATCTGGCGCAAAGTGCGGTCACTTTCTCTCGCACCTCGGCGCTAACCGCCTCGTTGTTGATGTCATCAAGCACATCACACATCCAGCCGGCCAGATCACTCATTTCCTGCACTTTGAACCCGCGTGTAGTGGCCGCCGGTGATCCGATACGCAAGCCACTTGTCACAAATGGTGACTGCGGATCTTTCGGCACGGTATTCTTGTTAACCGTGATGTGCGCGCGCCCGAGAGCCGCATCAGCATCTTTGCCAGTGATACCTTTGTCGATCAAATCGAGCAGGAATAAATGGTCCTGTGTGCCACCAGACACAATCTTGTAGCCACGTTCCTGAAACACAGAACACATGGCTTTTGCGTTATCCAGCACTTGCTGCTGGTAGGTTTTAAAATCGGGCTCCATGGCCTCTTTGAATGCCACCGCTTTTGCCGCGATGGCATGCATCAACGGACCCCCCTGCATACCTGGAAATATATTAGAGTTAAACTTTTTCTCGAGTTCCGGGTTACTCCTGGCCAGAATCATTCCGCCGCGTGGACCACGCAGTGTCTTATGGGTAGTCGTCGTCACAACATCAGCATAGGGTACCGGGTTTGGATACAACCCGACTGCAACCAACCCTGCGACGTGCGCCATATCGACAAGGAGATGGGCACCCACTTCATCTGCAATTTCGCGAAATTTCTGCCAGTCAATGATCAATGAGTAGGCTGAAAAGCCTGCCACGATCATCGCGGGTTTATGCTCGCGTGCGAGCGCCGCCACCTGCTCGTAATCGATTTCACCCGTGTCTTCGTTCAGTCCATACTGCACGGCATTGTAGATCTTGCCGGAAAAGTTTACCGAGGCACCATGGGTTAAGTGCCCTCCATGGTCCAGCGACATACCCAGCACTGTATCGCCTGGCTTGCACAGCGCCATGTAAACGGCCGCATTAGCTTGCGACCCGGAGTGTGGCTGAACGTTGGCATACGCTGCATCAAACAGCTTTTTCGCCCGATCAATTGCCAGCTGCTCTGCAACATCAACGTACTCGCAACCACCGTAATAGCGCTTCGACGGGTAGCCCTCTGCATACTTGTTCGTGAGCACCGATCCCTGTGCCTGCAACACCCGCGGGCTGGTATAGTTTTCTGATGCAATAAGCTCGACATGATCTTCCTGGCGACGCTCCTCCTGCTGCATAGCCTGCCAAAGCTCATCATCATAGCCGGCAATCAATTCTTCTTTTTTAAACATGGTTGGCTCCAAATATCTGATTCTTTAAATTGGTTTCGTACTTATCGGCAGACAATGTCGATCAGAATCTCTACCTCGTGAGTTCACATACAAAGGGCCGCTACCAACGCCGGCAGCCCTGTCAAATTTGCTACGGGAGAGTTAACTAACTGTCAGGATGCAATAGTTGCTGAATGAAATTCGCTTTGACCCAAAACCTAATACACACGTTCTGCAACACCTTTTCGCTTCGGCGTCGCATCCTGATCAAACAGGTCGGCAAGCTGTGCTGTCATTGCACCTGCAAGTTCCGTTACATTCGCCACTGTTGCAGCGCGGCGGTAATACTGAGTCACATCATGACCGATACCAATGGCGGCCAACTCCACACTGTGGTCGGACTCTACCTGTGCAATCACCTCACGCAGATGACGCTCCAGAAACTTGCCGGGGTTGGCGGAAAGCGTTGAATCATCGATGGGGGCGCCATCCGATATCATCATTAAAATTTTGCGTCGCTCGGGTCGTGTCACCAAACGCTGATGGGCCCAGGCCAATGCCTCTCCATCGATGTTTTCTTTGAGTAGTCCCTTGCGCAGCATCAGACCAAGGTTTGCCCTGCCGCGACGCCACGGGGTATCTGCAGATTTATAGATGATGTGTCTCAGGTCGTTGAGGCGTCCGGGATTGGGCGGGTGACCTGCAGACACCCAGCGTGTTCGCGATTGCCCGCCTTTCCAGGCTCGTGTTGTAAAACCCAGAATTTCAACGCTAACGCCACAACGCTCAAGGGTATTCGCCAACACATCAGCACAGGATGCTGCGACCACGATAGAACGGCCATGCATGGAACCGGAGTTATCGATAAGCAGCGTGACTACGGTGTCCCGAAATGGCGCCTCGCGCTCGCGTTTGAAGGACAGTGGCTGCATGGGATCTGTCACTACTCGCGTCAGTCGTGCGGTATCAAGTACGCCCTCTTCCTGATCGAAATCCCACGAGCGGTTTTGGTTTGCCATGAGGCGTCTTTGCAGGCGGTTGGCGAATCGACCAATGGATGACTGTAAATCACCGACGTGGTCATCCAGCCGCTCGCGCAGCCGCTCCAGTTCTACCGCGGTACAGACATCATGAGGTTTGACAATTTCGTCGTAGTCAGTGGTGTAAACACGGTAGCGCTGAGTATCAGCAAAGCGGTTGCTGCCGGGCATCTGCATGGATGCGCCCGGAGTCTCTGCCGGATCGCCGTCTTCAGCAGCATCGTCGCTCTCCGGTGCCTCACCACTTTCGCCGTCGTCTTCCGCGTTTTCATCGTATTCGATCTGCTGATCATCAGCATCATCACCTGCCGATTCCCCGTCAGATTCTGATTCCTGATTTTCCGGAGCCTCATCAGTTGACGGTTGACTGGACGGGTCTTCTCCGGCTTCAACATCCGATAACAGATCCATGGACACAAGCAGATCATTCAACTGTCGGGCAAACGCCTCCTGATCATGTTGCTCGCTACTCAATCTGTCGAGCCACTGTGGAGAGACTTTGTCTATTTGTGACCGACAGTGCTCGAGAAACTGCTTACCGGTTTCAGTGACAGCACGCTGCCCCAGGTGTTGCCTCACAAGGACTGCCATTGCCTCGGCCAATACGCCCTGATCGGATTGCAGATCCATACTTTGCATACGCGACGTATGCGAGCGCTCAAGATTACTCGCAACACCATCAAGATGTTTGCAGCCAACTGATTCGACCCGAGCCTGTTCTATCGCATCGAAAACTCGTCGAGCTGTTGGTTCTACCGGCGCACGCTTGTGATGCACCGATGTATCGTGGTGGGCTCTCCAAAGCGCCATCGAATCAGTTTGACCACGAGTTACCGCCAGTGCCCCGCTGGTGAGTTGTGCATCGGGTTCCTGCAGGCGTGTACCGCCGATTTCCAGAGCGCTCTGCCCCTTGTCAAAGCTGACCTGCAACGACTCATCACCAGCCACCGCTCTGGCGCAGGCACCCAGTGACTTCTTGAGCGCATCGCCGTCGATATCTGTGCTGTCAGTCGGATCTGTCATCACCAGGGCTCAGTAAACCAGCGCTCAGTACCACGGTCTCAATACATGCCGAGCGTACATGCCGAGCGTGCATGCAAGGCAGTTTCCACCCTGCGACCTGCATTCAAACAGCACCGCAGGATTACCCGAATTGAAGGTGCCAGGCGCATACAAACGCCTACGCTCCCGCAAACATTTCAGCGGCCGAATCTGCGAGTTCCTCGTCAAATACGCGTTGATACAACTCCGCGATCAGATCACGTTCAACCGGGTCGCACTTGTTTAAAAAAGTTAGCTCGAAAGCCAGTGGCGTACTATTAAAAAACATCGCATTTTGCGCCCAGGTAATAACCGTACGCGGACTCATCACGGTGGACAGATCTCCATTGCGAAAAGCAGATCGAGTGAGCCCGGCCAGCGCTACCATTTTATCAACTGAGCCCTTGCCATATTTCTGTGTGTATTCCGGCACTTTCGCAGCCACAATGTCGCTCTCTTTTTCCGGTGCCAGGTAGTTCAGGATAGTGGTTATCGACCATCGATCCATTTGCGCCTGATTGATCTGCTGGGTGCCATGATACAAGCCAGTGGTATCACCCAGGCCAACGGTGTTTGCCGTGGCAAATAATCTAAAAGCCGGGTGCGGTCGAATAACCCGACTCTGATCGAGCAGTGTCAGCCGCCCTGCAGACTCCAGTACTCGCTGAATCACAAACATTACGTCCGGGCGACCGGCGTCGTATTCATCAAACACCAGCGCCACGTTGCGCTGATACGCCCAGGGCAGAATACCGTCCTGAAACTCGGTTACCTGAACGCCGTCCTGCAACACAATAGCGTCTTTGCCGATCAGGTCGATACGACTCACGTGGCTATCGAGGTTGATGCGCAAACAGGGCCAGTTAAGCCGAGCCGCTATCTGCTCTATGTGTGTGGATTTACCGGTTCCATGAAACCCGGTAACCAGCACACGCCGATCGGTACAAAAACCGGACAGAATGGCCATCGTGGTACGCGGGTCAAACAGGTAGTCGGCGTCCAGATCCGGCACCAGCTCCGAGCTCTCGCTGTAGGCGGGTACATCCATATCGATATTGATGCCAAAGGCGTCCGCCACCTTGAGGGTGGTGTCCGGCACCGGAGCCAGGTCAGTCTGCGATTTTTTGTTCATAAAATGGGGGTTTCAAATTAAAAAATGCCCCGGAAAAACCGGGGCACAGGCTGAATCGCTAATGGCCCTCTACTGAGAACCTGCAGACAGATTACATCGATTTTTCAAAGACCATATGTGTCCAGGCACCTTCCGGCACTTTGGTGATTACCGGATCAGATCCACCCAACATCAACGTCTTTACCGTGCGCTCGTAATCCGCCGGGTCCAGTTTACCATCTGAGCCTTCAGTCAGCTTGTTGATCTCACGCATCATGCGACGCTGGTGTTTCTCGGTTTGCGCGCCAGATGCATCGTTTTCCAGCACGATGTCGGCTGCCTCATCCGGATTCTCGCGAGCATAGGCCCAGCCCTTCATCGACGCCCTGACAAAACGTGCTGCCTTTTCTACGAACGCCGCGTCCTCCAGGTTCTTTTCCAATGTATACAATCCGTCTTCCATCGTGGAAACACCCTGCTCTTCGTACTTGAAAACCTGTAATTCTTCCTCGGGAATACCTGCATCAATAATTTGCCAGTATTCGTTATAGGTCATGGTCGATACGCAATCCGCCTGCTTTTGCAGGATGGGATCAACGTTAAAGCCCTGCTTCAGCACGGTAACGCCGCCATCACTGCCGTCTGTCGCCAGGTTGAGCTGAGACATCCAGCTGAGGAACGGATACTCGTTGCCGAAGTACCAGACACCGAGCGTCTTGTCGGCAAAATCCGCCGGGGACTCGATTCCGGTTTCTTTACGACAGGTCAGCATCATGCCCGAGCGCTTGAACGGCTGGGCAATGTTAACCAGCGCCACGCCTTTTTCGCGGCTGGCGAGCGCAGAAGGCATCCAGTCAACGATGATATCAGCACCACCACCGGCGATTACCTGAGGCGGCGCGATATCGGGCCCACCCGGTTTGATGGTGATATTGAGATCTTCCTCTTCGTAAAACCCTTTGTCCTGCGCCACGTAGTAGCCTGCAAACTGGGCTTGCGTCACCCACTTGAGTTGCAGGGTCAGGTCATCCGCCGCGGTTGCCAGCCCGGTGAACAAACCAAGGCCAACAACACCTGCAGTCGTTAGCAGTTTTTTCATTACGTTTCTCCTGTTATCGAAAAGAGGGATGCCAAAAGGTGCACATCCGTTCAATCAAAGTAATCAGCCCGTAAAACACCGAGCCTGCAACAGCGGCTACCGCTATTTCCGCCCACACCATGTCGACGTTCATGCGCCCCACTTCTGTTGAAATTCTAAAACCCATACCGACGATCGGTGTTCCAAAAAACTCCGCCACGATGGCACCAATCAAGGCCAGCGTTGAATTTATTTTCAGCGCATTGAAGATAAAAGGCAGCGCCTGTGGCAAGCGTAATTTCATTAGTGACTGCGTGTAACTGGCTGCATAGGTCTTCATTAAATCGCCCTGCATGTGGTCTGCAGCCGACAACCCGGCCACCGTATTAACCAGCATCGGAAAAAAGGTCATGATCACCACCACCGCAGCTTTGGAGTGCCAGTCAAAGCCGAACCACATCACCATTATCGGGGCCACACCGATAATAGGCAGCGCAGACACCAGGTTGCCCACCGGCAACAGGCCACGCTTCAAAAACGATGATTTATCTATCAGCAACGCTACCAGAAAACCGGACAAACATCCCATCGAATAACCGATCAGCACCGCTTTCAGAAAGGTCTGCTTGAAATCAACCCACAGAGTTGCAGTGGAGTTCGCAAATCGCTGTGCAATCGCACTTGGCGAGGGTAACAGCACCTGCGGCACCGAAAAACCTCGCGTAACAAGTTCCCAGATAATCAGCAGCCAGGCACCAAAGACTATGGGTATAGCGATTCGCAGCGCCAGCTGTATAAATCGATTTCGAGACACCACTACGGCCAATTGCTCAACGCCCAGCCAACCGAGCGACCAGGCCGCAATACAGACAGTCCAGAAGCCTGCGCCTGGCCCCGCTGCAGTGGGCCCTGCTGCCCCGGACGCTGCCAGCCAGCCAATTAGCGCCCAGGCGCCGTAAAGAGAGACAGCACAAACGACGATGCCAGCTAACAAGCGATACCTGAGTACAGTCTCCTCCAGCGCAAAACCCGCTGCAGCGATCATCAACGCCAGGCCACAAAAGACTTGAAGCCTGGGACTGGAAACGACGCCTTCACCAGCGCTGTTAAGCGGATAGATGAACAGGGAAAGCAGCGCTGCAACACACGCGAGCAGCAGTAAAAATTTCTCGATTCTGCTCATGGCAACGACCCCATGCGCTTTAGCACAAGACGATTTGCCAGGCTGACCAATCCGACGAGTGTGGCTGCCAGCACCGAAGCCATGATCAGCGCAGACCAGATTTGAACTGTCTGACCATAGTAGGACCCTGCCAGTAAACGTGCCCCCAGACCGGCTACCGCACCCGTCGGCAATTCACCAACAATAGCGCCAACCATTGCGATCGCGATGGCGATTTTCATGCTGGTAAACAGATAGGGCAGAGACGCAGGCAATCGGAGTTTCCATAGAGTTTGCCACGATGAAGCGTTGTAGGTGCGCATTAAATCGATGTGGCTGACTTCAGGCGATCTAAGCCCTTTCACCATCCCCACTGCCACCGGAAAAAAGCTGAGATAAGTAGAAATCAACGCCTTTGGTAACATGCCCTGAATACCGATCGCGTTGAGTACAACAATAATCATTGGCGCGATCGCCAATATAGGAATGGTCTGCGATGCAATAATCCAGGGCATTAAACTTTTATCGAGTGCACGGTTGTGAATGATCGACACCGCCAGCAATATACCCAGCAACGTACCGAGCACAAAGCCCAGTAACGCAGTGGATAAGGTTATCCATGAATGAAAAATCAGACTGCGCTTCGAGCTGATTTTTTTTTGTACCGTTGTTTTATAGATCTCGTGCGCAACCTGGTGCGGTGCGGGTAGCACCGGGCGCTCCTGCTTCATTGTATCTTTGGCAAGTGTTACCAGAGACACATCAGATTGCTTCTGGCGCTTGTACATATCCTTTTGAAAAGGCGTATTAAGCACCACGGCGGACACATACCACAGCGCAATAATCGCAAGGATAACGACCGTGACCGGCCAGATTTTACTGCCGTTTTCAGTCACCTGTGAGTCTGTCCGATAGTTGTTTGCGCTGGCGAGCGGGAGCGTTTGTGTTGATAGAGTGCATGCCAGA
>CAYMVV010000002.1:8397-86154 GCA_964393885.1 uncultured Granulosicoccaceae bacterium
ATAGTTGTTTGCGCTGGCGAGCGGGAGCGTTTGTGTTGATAGAGTGCATGCCAGATAGAGTGCATACAAGAAGAGTGCATACAAAAAGAGTGCATACAAGAAGAGCACGTGCCAGAAGTGCAGTTACCAGAAGAGCACGGGCAAGAAGCGCGTATACCGAATGAACATTGTTGTACGAAACACAGTTTGTAAGAGCATTGATCGTAAAAGCGCCGGGACAACCCTGGTTCGCTAATCCTCATAACTGTGCCCTTGTCGCAAGCCTTCTCTGACACGATGAGCAATTGCCAGAAACTCTGGTGTCTCGCGTATGTCCAGCCCGCGATCCTTCGGTAAATCACTCTCAATGATGTCGATAATGCGCCCGGGACGCGGAGACATCACCACAATATGAGTCGACAGAAACACCGCCTCCGGAATGGAATGAGTTACAAACACCACCGTCTTGTTAGTTTTATCCCACAGTTGCAATAGCTGCTCATTGAGGTGGTCGCGTACGATTTCATCCAGCGCACCGAAAGGCTCATCCATTAAAAGCAAATCTGGCTCAACTGCCAGAGCACGGGCGATCGACGCCCGCTGTTGCATGCCACCGGATAATTGCCAGGGATATTTTTTATCAAACCCCGACAGATTAACCAGATCGAGATTTCGTTCGACGCGGGCTAGACGCTCTTTTCTGTCGAGCCCCATAATTTCCAGAGGCAACGCAACATTGCGCGCAATGGTACGCCAGGGATACAAGGAGGCCGCCTGAAACACATAACCATAGGCTCGCGACAAACGCGCCTGCTGCGGAGTAACACCGTTAACCCGCACACTGCCAGAGGTTGGCGTTTCAAGATCGGCAATAACCCTCAGCAAAGTGGTTTTGCCGCATCCCGACGGGCCGATTAACGATACAAAATCACCAGCCTGAATCGTTAGTTCTATATCAGACAAGGCGTGTACAGCACCGTCGTTGGTATCAAAACGCAGAGATAATTCACTGGCTGAAACCACATCGTTTTGAACGGATTCAGGCTGTGAACTCATATCATTTGAATCCGCGGTCGCTGCATTGATTGGCATGTACACGCTAATGGCGGTTGCATCAAACTCCCGCAGGCATGTTTGCCGGATCACGTTCCACAGCACGAGGTGCGGTGAGTTCCTTCCACGCAGAGAGCGCTTTGTTAACTGCCGGGTATGCCTCGCGCGAGATAAATTCTCCGTGCCCCTCACGAGTTTTTATTTCATCCTCGGAGACCGCGACCACACCACGTGTCAGCGTAAAACGTGGCAGACCGGTGACCTCGATACCTTCAAACACATTGTAGTCGATTGCAGATTGCTGTTTATCAGCTGCTATCGTTTTACTGCGCGCAGGATCCCATACAATTAAGTCTGCATCAGCACCCACCATCACAGCACCTTTTTTGGGATACATATTCAGTATCTTTGCAATATTGGTGGAGGTCACTGCCACGAACTCGTTCATCGTCAGTCGACCGGTGTTAACCCCTTTGGTCCACAGCACTGGCAAACGATCTTCAAGGCCGCCCGTGCCATTGGGAATTTTAGTAAAGTCGCCAAGGCCAAAACGTTTTTGTTCTGTGGTAAACGAACAATGATCGGTTGCCACAACCTGTAAGCTGCCTGCCTGCAAACCCGCCCACAACCCATCCTGATGTTCCTTGCTGCGAAAAGGCGGCGACATGACACGCCTTGCCGAGTGATCCCAGTCTTTGTTGAAGTACTCGGACTCATCTAGTGTCAGGTGCTGAACCAGTGGTTCACCGTATACCCGCATACCTTTTTGTCTTGCCCGTCTTATCGCTTCATGTGCCTGTTCACATGACACGTGTACGATATATAGTGGCACCCCGGCCATGTCCGCAATCATGATGGCACGATTAGCCGCTTCGCCTTCTACTTCGGGGGGCCGGGAGTACGCATGTCCTTCCGGACCATTGTTGCCCTCCTCCAATAGCTTTGCCTGTAATTGCGCTACGACATCGCCGTTTTCAGCGTGCACTAATGGCATTGCACCCAATGCGGCGCATCGCTGAAACGATGAGAACATCTCATCATCGTCAACCATCAATGCACCCTTGTAGGCGAGAAAGTGTTTAAAGGTATTGATGCCACTGTCAACGACGGTAGCCATTTCATTGAATACCTGCTCGCCCCACCAGGTAATGGCCATGTGAAAAGAATAATCACAGGATGCCTTGGATGTCTTGTTGTCCCACATTTGCCGCGCTTCAAGCAATGACTGACCCGGAGAAGGCAAACAAAAATCGACGACACTGGTGGTTCCACCGGACAACGCAGCTCTTGTCCCGGACTCAAAATCATCAGTCGAGTAGGTACCCATAAAAGGCATTTCAAGATGGGTATGTGGATCAATACCACCGGGCATTACATAGCAACCAGTTGCATCGAGAGTTTCATCGCCACTCAGATTGTCGCCAATCTCGACAATGCGCCCACCCTCTATCAAGACATCAGCCGCATAACTTAAATCGGCGGTAACCACCGTACCACCTCTAATCACTGTCGACATTATTGGCTCCTGTTAAACAACGTGTAAAGAACGTGGCAATTTATGATTTATAACGCGTGTACACATTGCGTTATCAGTTTGGGTTATCAGCTCGAATATGAACTAGGGGCATCAGCCCGGGTTAACGATTTCAGCAGTCTCTACAACGGCATGAAAAAGTACGTTCGTACCGGCGGCGGCCCACTCAGGTGAAATTTCTTCCGCTTCGTTGTGCGAAAGTCCATCAACGCAGGGACACATCACCATTGCAGTAGGTGCGACCTTGTTGATCCAGCATGCATCATGTCCGGCACCAGACACCAGATCACGATGACTGTAACCCAATCGTTCAGCAGCATTGCGTACCGACGCAACACAGTCTTTGTCAAACTCTACAGGATCGAATCCGCTGACCTGTTCAATCTCAAAACCAAGACCCATTTCATCGCAAATAGCTTTGGCACCTTCGACAAGCTTCGATTCCATATCTGCTATGACTTCTTTTTGTGGATGTCTAAAATCAATGGTAAACACCACTTTACCGGGAATAATATTGCGGGAGTTAGGATAGACATCGCAATGACCAACAGCGCCTACCGCGAGTGGCTCATGACTCCAGGCGATATCGTCGACCAACTGCGTAATTTTAGCCATTCCCAAACCGGCATTGAATCGCATTCGCATCGGTGTCGATCCGGTGTGACTCTCTTTACCGGTCAATGTGACCTGCAACCACTTAAGACCCTGACCGTGTGTTACCACGCCGACCAGTTTGTTCTCTTCTTCGAGGATAGGCCCCTGTTCAATGTGAAGCTCAAAAAACGCTTTCATCTTGCGCGCCCCGACTGTTTCTTCACCACACCAGCCTATACGCTTTAATTCATCACCGAGCTTCAAGCCTTCGGCGTCTTCGCGATCATAGGCCCAGTCCAGTGAGTGCACCCTGGCAAATACCCCGGACGCAGTCATCGCGGGGGCAAAGCGAGTGCCCTCCTCGTTGGTCCAGTTTACGACCACGATAGGATGTTTGGTCTTCACTTTCATATCATTTAGCTGGCGTACGATTTCCAGACCCGACAACACGCCGAGTACACCATCGTACTTGCCACCGGTGGGTTGCGTGTCCAGATGGCTGCCTACATAAACTGGCAGAGCATCCGGGTCAGTCCCCTCTCGGGTGGCGAACATGTTACCTATTTGATCAACCCCCATTGTCATGCCGGCAGCATCGCACCAGGACTGAAAGAGTTCACGCCCCTTTGCATCGTCATCAGTCAACGTCTGACGATTATTGCCCCCTGCCACGCCAGGCCCGATCTTTGCCATTTCCATCAGTGAATCCCATAGTCTTTCACTGTTGATTTTCATGTTACTGGAAATTGTCACAAGCGCTCTCTCTATAAAATTCGTCAGTTGGAAGCTTCAGCGTGTTTCGCAAGCGTGCAGTACGGACTTAACACTCTTAAGTTGCCTTACGAACCAGGTTATCTATTCAAGTGTGCTCAGTACATCTTTCAAACCATCAAACAACTCATCGATTTGCCCCTTCGAGATAATCAACGGAGGTGACAGTGCGATGATGTCACCGGTTGTTCGAATCAACAGATTTTTTTCGAATGCCTTTAAAAAAGCGGTAAAAGCACGTTTGGTTGGCTCTCCATCCATTGGTTCAAGCTCGATCGCACCGATCAAACCGAAATTGCGAATATCAATCACGTGCGGCAACCCGCGCAGAGAATGCAGGGCATCTTCCCAATACGGGGCGAGCTCAGTGGCGCGGGTAAACAACTCTTCGTCACGATAGGTTTCCAGCGCACCGAGTGCAGCTGCACAGGCAACCGGATTGCCCGAATAGGTGTAGCCATGGAAGAACTCAATCAGGTGCTCCGGTCCGTTCATAAATGCGTCGTGGATATCGTCACGAACAAACACCGCGCCCATCGGTATGACACCGCTGGTCAACCCTTTAGCCGTGGTGATGATGTCGGGAACCACGTCGAAGACATCAGTGGAAAACGCGCCACCTAGCCGACCGAAACCGGTAATCACCTCGTCAAAGATCAATAGAATTCCATGTCTGTCGCATATTTCGCGCAGCCGTTTTAGATAGCCCACAGGCGGCATCAGCACACCGGTTGATCCGGCCATCGGCTCAACAATGACTGCAGCAATGGTAGAGGCGTCGTGCAGTGAGACGATGCGCTCAAGATCGTCAGCCAGCTCAGCACCCTGATCAGGCAGCCCGCGAGAAAATGCATTGCGTTCGATATCGTGCGTATGCGGGAGGTGATCTACACCACCCAGCAAGGTGCCGAACATCTTTCGATTACTGACGATACCCCCAACCGATATACCACCGAAGTTTACGCCGTGATAGCCACGCTCACGACCAATAAGTCGTGTTCGACTACCATCACCCTTAACCCTGTGATAGGCAATTGCCATTTTCAACGCAGTTTCCACTGACTCTGAACCAGAGTTGGTAAAGAACGCGTGGTTCATTCCGGGTGGTGTAATTTCTACCAGCGCTGACGCCAGCTCAAAAACTTTCGGATGGCCAAGTTGAAAAGCCGGCGCGTAATCGAGTTCGCCAACCTGCTTTTGCACAGCTTCTACAATTTTTGGTCGGCCGTGACCCGCATTACAACACCACAGACCGGCAGTACCATCGAGTACCTGTCGACCGTCATCCGTGGTGTAATACATGTCCTGTGCAGCAACAAACATTCGTGGCGTTTGCTTGAACTGCCGATTGGCCGTAAACGGCATCCAGAATGCTTCCAGATTATTGGGGCGAGAAACGAATTTAGACATGTCTATCCTCTGGTCAGAAGTTGGCAAAAAACGCCGCACTTCTCATTCTGTTCGTGTAGCCAGTATAATCTGACCAATCGGTCAATAGTTAAACTATCGCAGCTTGACCTACTGGTCAACGGTATGACAAAAGCAATAACAAACAAAAAAAGCACTGGTTCTGGCACGACTCGAATCCAGACGCAAAATCGACAGCGAATCATAGATGCGGCACTCGAAGTTTTCTCAACCTATGGCTATAGAGGTAGTACGGTCGCGCAAATCGCCGATACCGCAAATATGTCCAAAGCCAATCTGCTCTACTACTTCCGCACTAAAAACGAAATCTATCTGTCCCTGCTCGAAGAAACACTGTCGGAGTGGTTACAACCGCTAACCCAGATAAACCCGGACGGTGATCCAGCCGATGAAATATGGACCTACGTAAAGGCAAAGCTGGCGCTGTCGAAATCAAAC
The DNA here is from genome assembly GCA_964393885.1 of uncultured Granulosicoccaceae bacterium. GTDB lineage: Bacteria > Pseudomonadota > Gammaproteobacteria > Granulosicoccales > Granulosicoccaceae. The sequence goes on from CAYMVV010000002.1 coordinate 14,195, forward strand.
CCGAAAGCATCCCGTTTGTTCGCCAACGAAATTCTGCAAGGAGCACCCATGATCGGCAACTTTCTGCAAACCGAGTTGCGCGAACTGGTTATTGCAAAGTGCAGTGTTATTCAACAATGGATTGATCAGGGCAAACTGACCACCGTATCTCCTGTGCACCTGATATTTTTCATCTGGGCTGCGACGCAACACTATGCGGACTTTAGCGCACAAACCGAGTGCCTTGTAGACGATACCGACAGCCTGTTTGACGATGCTGAACACACATTGAAAACACTTATCTTTAATGGCCTGGTGCCTCAATAGATATTCTTTGCAATAGCAAGTTAGACAATAACAGGGTGCTTCTGCGGGAACCTTTTTTTGATTATGTACGGCACCTGATATTGCGGTCACTGGCTGGATGCCATCGGGTTGTTCGGATGGGTGGTCCAGTTTTGGTACTCATTGTTTATCGGCGTATTTGTTCGCGGATCGACACCGGATGTCATTGCCTGCATGGTTATACAGTCTTCGACCGGACAAACACTGACACACAGATTGCAACCAACACACTCTTCATCGATTACCTCAAAATGTCGCTTGCCGTCTACAGACTGAGTGATCGCCTGATGCGACGTATCCTCACAGACCACATGGCATCGGCCGCATTGAATGCACTTGTCCTGATCGATCACCGCCTTGCTGACAAAATTCAGATTCAGATACTGCCAGTCCGTTACGTTGGGTGTTGCCTTGCCAATAATACTTTGCAGGTTGGCGTGTCCCTTCTGGTCCATCCACTGCTCGAGACCGGTGATCATTTCCTGCACCACTTTAAATCCATAGGTCATGGCAGCCGTGCAAACCTGCACATTGCCTGCACCCAATGCCATAAACTCTGCCGCATCGCGCCAGTTGCTAATGCCACCAATGCCGGAGATTGGCAAGTTAGCGGTTTCCGCATCGCGTGCGATCTCCGCCACCATGTTCAGTGCAATTGGCTTTACCGCCGGCCCACAGTAGCCACCGTGAGAACCTTTGCCATCGATTGAAGGCTCGGGAGACATGGTATCCAGATTGACGCTGACAATAGAGCTTACGGTATTGATCAGCGAAACCGCATCAGCACCACCTGCCAGTGCGGCACGCGCCGGGTAGCGGATGTCGTTGATATTTGGCGTCAGCTTGACGATTACAGGCATGTCGGTGCCTTCTTTGCACCAGCGCGTGACCATCTCTATATATTCTGGCACTTGCCCGACTGATGACCCCATACCCCGTTCCGACATGCCGTGCGGACAGCCAAAATTCAGCTCCACACCGTCAGCACCGGTATCCTCGACGCGCTTCAAAATCGATTTCCAGTTAGGCTCCTCGCACGGCACCATCAAAGACACAACCATTGCGCGGTCCGGCCAGTCGCGCTTTACCTGTTTGATTTCGTCTAAGTTGATCTGAAGCGGCCGGTCTGTAATCAGCTCAATGTTATTGAGACCGATTAAGCGCCGATCTGCAGAGTGCACTACACCGTAGCGAGGTCCGTTTACATTCACGATATGCGGATCTTCACCCAGGGTTTTCCAAACAACGCCACCCCATCCTGCCTCAAAAGCGCGCGTGACATTGTAGGCTTTATCGGTTGGTGGCGCGGATGCCAGCCAAAACGGGTTGGGCGATTTAATGCCGATAAAATCGTTACTCAAGTCGGCCATGCTTTTCTCCTGTTTGCGCTAACCACAGGGGCCGAGCGCTATTTTCAGTGGGACCGTTACTGTCTTGCGAGCACACAAAAAGGAAGCGGCGCCAATCAACTGAGGGACTGATGAATGGACTCAGCCGCGAGCTTGCCATCCTGCACCGCCCACACGGTCAGATCATCGCCCGCGTCGATACAGTCACCTCCAGCCCAGATCTTCTCATGACTGGATTTGCGATCGGCATCGACACGGACTCTATTATTGGTCAACGCCAGGCCGAAAGATTCAGCAACTTGCGCATCGAAGGTCTGACCAATGGCCATCAGCACCTGGTCTGCCTGTTCAATGAAGGTCTCCCCGGTGCCGGAAAGGCTGTTTTCTTTTTCCGTTGTATATTCGAATTCGACTGCGGCTACCGCGTTGCGACCATCGACACTACTGTCACTGGCAATTATTTTTACCGGCTGCACGCTGTGTTTTATTTTCACACCCTGTGTTTGTGCCAGTTGCTGCTCGTAGACACTGGCATTCATTTTTGCCTGAGAACGCCGGTAGGCGATCGTCACATCTTCAGCACCCAGCATTTTAGCCTGCACAGCCGCATCGATCGCAGTCATGCCACCGCCAATGACAACGACCCGGCGTCCAATCGGCAGCGCTGCATAGTCCTGTGACTGACGCAATGTGGCAATGAACTCTACCGCATCTGACACACCGGTGAGATCGCTGCCAGCTATGCTGGTCTGGTTAACGCTGTCGAGACCGACACCCAGAAACACGGCGTCGTATTGATCCGTCGCCTGCTGCAGACTCAGATCAATGCCCAGCCTGACTCCACTTTGTATAGTAATTCCACCAATTGCGAGTACAAACTCTACCTCCTCCTGAGCAAAGTCATTGACCGTTTTATAACTGGCAATACCGTACTCGTTCAGCCCTCCCGGCTTGTCGCCAGCGTCATAGATGGTGACCTCGTGCCCGTAACGCGCCAACCGGTGCGCACACGACAGACCAGCCGGACCTGCCCCGATTACGCAAATTTTCTTACCGGTAGGGGTTTCACGTTGATACGGATGCGCCTTGTTTTGAGGCTGCTCTGTCTGCATTAGATGATCGGTGGCATGGCGCTGCAAGGCACCAATTCTGACCGGCTTGTTTTCAGCGGTTTGCCGCACGCAAGCCTGCTCACAAAGCGTTTCTGTCGGGCAAACCCGGGCGCACATGCCGCCGAGAATATTCTCATCAAAAATGGTTTTGGCAGCACCACCGGGGTTGCCGGTCTGAATTTGCCGGATAAACAGTGGTATATCGATACCGGTGGGGCAGGCAGTAACACAGGGGGCATCGTGGCAAAAATAGCAACGATCCGCCTCAACGGAAGATTCATGCGCGTCTAGTGGGGGGTGGAGGTCCGCCTCCAGCCCTGCAAAAGGACGTGTTTCCTGCTGCATTGGCAATCACCGCCTGTGTGGACTTGTCGAGATTTAAGCAATATTTATCCAAACGGTCAAATATTTTCGAGGGCCATCGCGAGTCCCTCGTTTCTCACGGCGGGTCAGACTGTTACCATGCAGAGCTAACTTTGATTAATCTGGAACTCGCTTCATGGCAGTCGGCAAGAATATCTGGACTTACTTTGATGGCTCCTGGCAACAGGGCAACACCGCGGTCATGGGTGCGGCCGACCACGGCATGTGGCTGGGTACGCTGGTATTCGACGGCGCTCGCCAATTCGAGGGCGTCACGCCGGACCTGGACCGCCACTGTGAGCGTATCAATCAATCGGCACTTGCCATGGGGCTCAAGGCGACAGTGGCCACGGAAGACATGGTGGGAATCGCGCTGGAAGGACTGAGCAATCTGCCTGCGGGCACGTCTGCCTACATTCGGCCAATGTACTGGTCAACCGAATCCGGCCCCGCCATAGTGGATGCGGACGCTGAATCCACGCGGTTTTGCCTGTGTATAGAAGACTTGCCTATGCCACCAGCAGATGCATCAACTACGCTCGGTACGACCACTTTCGTCAGACCAACACTGCAAACTGCGATGGTCAACACCAAGGCTGCCTGCCTCTATCCCCATAACGCGCGTATGTTGCGCGAAGTCAATCAGCGCGGCTTTAAAAATGCGATTGTGTGCGACTCACTCGGTAATGTCGCTGAAAGCGCCACTTCAAATCTGGTGATGGTGCGCGATGGCGAGGTTTTTACACCGGTGCCAAACGGCACCTTTTTGAACGGCATTACGCGGCAACGCATTTCCACACTGCTTGAAGCAGACGGTATGATGGTCCACGAAACTACACTGCGCATGGAGGACTTTGAGCAAGCTGACGAAGTATTCCTGACCGGCAACGCAACTAAAATCACCCCGGTCACACAAATTGAAAACAAGAATTTCCAAGCCGGACCAATAGCCAAACGATCTCGGGAGCTTTACTGGGACTGGGCTCACAGCTCTTAGCTTTTTGTTCACCGCTCTTGGTTCCTGGCTTTTTGTTCCTGGCTTTTTGTTCCTGGCTCCTGGCTCCTGGCTCCTGGTTTCGGGCTCCTGGTTTCGGGCTCCTGGTTCTCAGTGAGCATTCGTTTGGTGAAGAGCAATAGTTCATAGAAACGCCTCGGCCGGCAACAGTGCAACTCGAAGCAAAGGCAGTGGTTGAATTGTTTATGCAAGGCACACTTGCAACAACGGCGACTTCAATTAATTAAAAAAACACCGTGGCGAAAGAAATCGAAAAACCACTCAAATGGCACAAGAGTCCGGACTCGACCGTATCGCAGGATAACATCGAGAACGACAATCTTGTCAGCCAGTTTAGCCTGCGCAAAAATCAAATCGCGCTTTGCACGCTCAACGCAAAGTATATCCACGCCTCTCTGGGTCTGCGCTATTTGTACTCAAACCTCGGCGCGCTAAAACCTGCAGCCAATATTCATGAGTTCACGATAAACCAGCGCCCCATCGATATAGCCGAAAAACTATTGGCAACAGATCCGCAAGTCGTCGGTTTTGGAATCTATATCTGGAATGTACAACAGACAGAGGCGGTTATTTCACTGATCAAAAAGATCAGGCCGGACACTACGATCGTCATAGGTGGCCCGGAGGTCAGCTACGAATATAAAGACACACGCGCATTCGAATTGTGTGACTACCTGATTACCGGACAGGCAGACTTTGCTTTCAGGGACCTTTGTACTGCACTGTTAGCCAACAAAGCCCCGCCCGGAAAAGTGGTCGATGCCACTGCACCGCAAATCAGAGAGCTGGTTTTACCGTACGAGCAATATACCGTTGAAGACCTCGCCAATAGAGTCATTTACGTGGAAGCGTCTCGTGGCTGTCCATTCAAATGCGAGTTCTGCCTTTCCGCTCTGGATAAAACCGCTTACCCTTTTGACCTGGACGAATTTTTACAGGCGCTGGCAGATCTGTACGAGCGCGGAGCCAGGCAGTTCAAGTTCGTTGACCGTACGTTTAATCTGAAGGTCGCGAGCTGCCTTCGTATTCTTGATTTTTTTCTTGAGCGACTGAGCGACGATCTTTTTCTTCATTTTGAAGTTATCCCCGACAAGTTACCAGCGACTCTGCGATCAAAGCTGACGCGCTTTCCCGGTCTGTCACTACAGTTCGAAATTGGTGTGCAATCCTTTAACCCTGAGGTGCAGGCAACCATCAATCGTAAACAGGACAATCAAAAAACACGCGAGAATATCGCCTGGCTTCGCAACAACACCAATGCCTACATCCATGCAGATTTGATATTCGGTCTGCCGGGGGAAACACTCGACAGCTTTGCTGACGGTTTCAATGACCTGATTGGTCTGAATCCACAGGAAATACAGGTAGGTATTTTAAAACGGTTACGGGGCACAGGTATTGACCGGCACAGCACCGAATTTGCAATGTGCTACGAAACCGATCCACCTTATGCGCTTTTGAAAAGTCGCGATATCGATTTTCCCACAATGCAGCGCATGCAACGCTTCGCCCGTTACTGGGACATGATTGGCAACTCGGGCAGATTCACTACCACGCGACCTCTGGTGCTTGGATCAAGTCCGTTCGACCACTTCTTGCGACTGTCAGACTGGCTGTATCGCACAACAGACCAGACATCACGTATTTCTCTGGCGCGGCTCTTTCAACTTATTTATCTGGGCGCGAAAGAATTGAATCTCTGCACCGAAGCGGAACTCATCGACGCGCTGGAAACAGATTTCGCACACTGCGGGGAAAAGGGACGCCCTCCGTGGGAGAAGTTTACGAAAAGCCAGGGAGAAACTGCGAGAACGTCCAGCACAAAAACACGTCAGCCAACATTCCAGACGCGCGGCGTTGCGCCAACACATAAAGCTCCGATGGCCAGACAAGCACGCAGCAGATCGAGCCAACCCTGACTCAAGCTCGGCGTCTCTGATGACGACTATTCGCTGATTCCACATGATATTTCAATGACATACCCATTCGACACGCGGAGGATGTTGTCGCCTGATATTCTGCCAGCCGCAGGTTTGTAAAAAAAGCTCGACGCGCTACACTGTCCACCAGTTGACATGACGAGTTTATTTCTTTTCACTAAAGGGTGTCGTTTTCCTATTGACTGCTACACTCCGTTATCAAGATTTCGTAATAATGAACATCGGAGCATATCGATGCCGGAAGTGACGCTTCTGACCCTGCTCATCTATATTATAATAGGTGGGCTACTTGGTTTGATTTTAGGACCACTGCTTAAGCGCGGGGGGTTTGGCTGGTTTGGAAATATCTGCATGGGCGTTTTAGGTGCATTTCTGGCCGGTTTTATTCTGACTTACGCCAATCAAGTGATCGACAACAACGTTATACTCAACGCAATGGCAGCCGCAGCCGGCGCGATTTTGCTTACCTTAATAGTCGCAATATTCAAGCGACGTTGATGTAAGCTGTACAAAAAGGCGCCCAGACGTCTGACAATCACGCACATTTATTGGGAGGCCGATTCGCTCGGCCTCTTTTTTATGTAAGCTTTATTGTGGTTGCTTCTTCCGCCCTGGCCGTGTTGCTTATCGAGGCAATAGCCTAAAGTCGACCATCAACCCGGTCAGCTGGCAGCACGCTCTTTACATCGTAAATCACCGATTCTGCTCGGGCATACTCCAGAATCACCTCAATACCCGTTGCAACGATTTGCTCATGCGCAACCGCCAGTATCACTGCGTCGTAAGTGTCTGCCGTTGGGTTTTCGACCATTGACAATTCGTACTCATCGTGGGCCTGCTGAGAGTCAATCCAGGGATCATGAACATCGACTTCTGCGTTGTAGGCTTTCAGGGTTTCAACAATATCTATCACACGGGTGTTACGCATATCAGGGCAGTTCTCCTTGAACGCAAAGCCCAGCACCAGAACTCTGGAGCCAACAACATGTATGCGTTTCATCGTCATCAATTTGATCACCTGCTCTGCGACATACTCTCCCATGCCGTCATTGATCTCTCGACCTGACAGAATAACTCTGGAGTGATATCCAATCTCGTCAGCCTTGTGTGTCAGGTAATAGGGATCAACGCCTATGCAATGCCCGCCGACAAGCCCCGGGGTAAAAGGCAGGAAGTTCCATTTTGTTCCCGCCGCAGCCAACACTTCACTGGTATCTATTTTCAGCCGATTAAAGATCAGTGCTAATTCATTCACCAGCGCAATATTGACATCGCGTTGGGTATTTTCGATCACCTTGGCGGCCTCTGCCACCTTGATACTACTCGCCAAATGCGTACCGGCGACAATGATGCTGGCGTAGAGCTTGTCGATAATTTGGGCAACTTCCGGCGTAGAGCCGGCAGTAACTTTTTTTATATGCTGCAATCTGTGGTTTTTATCACCGGGGTTTATTCGCTCCGGACTGTAGCCCGCGAAAAAATCCTGATTAAAAGCAAGGCCCGAGTGCTGCTCCAGTATAGGCACACAAACCTCTTCCGTGGCCCCCGGGAAAACTGTGGATTCGTAGATCACAATATCCCCGCGCTTTAACACCGAGGCAATCATCTCACTGGCGCTGCGCAGTGGAAACAAGTCGGGTTGCTTATGCGCTGTAACAGGCGTTGGTACAGTTACGATAAATACATTGCAAACTCGCATATCTTCTACGTCAGACGTGAAGGTCAGTTCGCTAGCGACAGCAAGTTCCTCATCTTCGACTTCGAGGGTTTTATCTATTCCCCGTTTTAGCTCGCTTACCCGTTCTTTGTCGATATCGAAACCCAGTGTTTCCATCTTCGCGCCAAACGCAACCGCAAGCGGTAAGCCGACATAACCCAGGCCGATGATCGCGATTTTTACGCTGTCTGGATTAAACCGGGATGAATCAAGCATACTGTGTTTCCTTGTCTGTGACCGAAAGCCAGACAACACTGTCCAGACCAAGATACGCAAAGCGTAACGGAGGTAGTTATCAGGGAGGAAGTTGGGTTTCTGTCTTTAGTGCCAATCTATTGATACCACTACCACAACGAGCACGGCGAGTATCATAGCTTTGACAGTAGAAGAACAATACGATATCAGCCAATCGCTTTCAAGCAGGCACAAATTCTTTGAAAACCGCCTGTGCCAAATCTGCCCGATCTGTGACAATTCCATCTACCCCACGCGCCAATAGCTTCTTCATTTGCTGAGGCTCGTTGATAGTCCAGTTATATATCTCACCGCCACCTCGGTGAATTGCCTCAATAAATCGACGCCCTGACAGAGGAATACCGTAATAGCTGACCGGCACTTGAAACAGACCCGCCACATTTTTTTCCCCCCGTAACTGACCGGTGACGAAGCGAAAATAGTAACGTTTGATTTCCGCCAGGCTCATTGCACACTTCAAGTGCGGAAATAACAATTGACAGCGGATAACTTGTTGATTGTGGAAGCTTGCTAATACGCAGCGATCTGCCGCGTCATGTCGCTCAACTATCCGACCTACAGCCCTGACGGCGTCCTCGTCCGCATCTTTTATATCGATATTGACGCGGATGCCCGGGTAACGCTCCAACAGTTCGGTCAATGTTATAATCTGCACACCTGTGCCGCGCTGAGGCCACTGGTTATCCAGCGTAAAGTTAAACGCTGCGTCCAACTGTTTGAGGCTCGCCGCATCCATCGCTCGCACCAACCCATTGCCATTGGTGGTGCGCTCAAGAGTTGCGTCATGAAAGACCATCACCTGATTATCGCGACTAAGCCGCACATCAATTTCAAACACGTCAGTGCCATGGGACATCGCAAAATCGAATGCAGGCACAGTACTTTCGGGTGCCAACAGCGCTGTACCGCGATGTGCCAGCAACAGTGGCTTTTTATGACCGGAAATAACGTTCAAACGATTGTGATTCAGTTGTGATTAAACCTCTATTATGGATCAGCGGACAAAATCAAGCGAGAAATCGTCTACCGGATGATTAATCCATGCATGACAGGCTATCATGTATGGAACAAGCCATGCTTACCACACCATTCGCCATAGTTTTCGCTGGAGTAATCAATTGCAAATACAGTCCTGCGGTGCCGCTGAGGAAGTAACCGGTTCTTGCCATCTTATCCAGGTTGGCGGCAAATCGATTTTGCTGGATTGTGGTCTGATCCAGGGCAGAGCAAAAGATGAGGCCCGCAATCGCAACCCGTTTCCGTTCGATCCAGCCAGCCTCGACGCAGTCATACTGAGCCACGCTCACATCGATCATAGTGGTCGCCTGCCCTTGCTTATCAAAGCCGGCTTTAACGGGCCCATTTACACACATGCGGCAAGCGCTGATCTATGTGACACTCTGCTGAAAGATTCGGCTCACATTAATTTCAAAAACGCGCAGTGGGCAAACAAACATCGCAAACGCAAAGGTAAGGCTCCGCTGGAGCCGCTCTACCTTCGCGAAGACGCCGAAAAAGCGCTCGGGCTATTTGAAACAATGGAATACGGCATTAAGCGTGAGCTCATGCCTGGCATCTCAATCAGACTATCTGACGCCGGGCACATTGTGGGCTCCGCTATTGTCGAGATCTGGCTGCAGGAAAACGGTGTTAACCGCAAAGTAGTTTTCAGCGGTGATTTAGGTCACCGGGGTACCGCTATTCTGCGTGACTTCACCATGGTTGATGATGCAGATTTAGTGTTAATGGAAAGCACTTATGGCAGTCGTTTACACCGCCCCTGGGAAGATACCTGGGCCGAAGTCGACGAAATAGCAGAGTACATTCAACGTAAACCCGGCAATGTATTAATGCCCGCCTTTTCAGTCGGCCGCACACAGAACATTCTTTATATGTTCGCGCGTAATCATGAAAAGTGGAAATTGCGTAAATGGCAAATTTTCCTTGACAGCCCAATGGCGATTGAAGCCACCAATATCTACTTGCGGCACCATCGCTTATACGATCCTGAGGCGGCTGAATTTTGGCGCAAAAAAGGCAGTCGATTGGGAATGTCGAATCTGCACATGTCGCGCAGCGCGCAGGATTCGATGAAGATCAACCAAATCCAAAGCGGAGCAATTGTCATTGCCGGCAGCGGTATGATGACTGGTGGCCGTATCAGACATCATTTAAAACACAATATCTGGAAAAAGAGCAACCACCTGATCATCACCGGATATCAGGCAGACGGCACCCTTGGCAGAAAACTGATCGAAGGCGCCAGGAATGTCCGATTGTGGGGAGAGAAAGTCCGCGTAAAGGCAAAAATTCACACTATCGGAGGGTTGTCTGCGCACACCGATCAACGGGGCCTGATCGACTGGTACAGCAATTTTAAATCAAAGCCGCCGGTATTCCTGGTACACGGCGAGGCAAAAACGATGGACACCCTGAAACAGAAACTGCGTGATGATCTGCAGGCACCTGCACACATCGCGCGCGCCGGGGAAACGATCAATCTGATGGATTTGTCGGCATACGCCAGGTAACCCACCAACAATCTGTGCGCAGCAATACCCTTGCTGCACAATTTCAGCCTGCGAAACAAAGCAGTTTTGTGTCTGTATACAAGAAAGTGGCGGGGAGATCATTCTCTAACTCAACCGCCACCCCTTTGTATAATGGTTAGCCGCCTTAAGCCACGCTTGACGTTGCCAGAACAGCACCATGCAGATATCCGTCGTCATTCCAACCTACAATCGCTGGCCACTACTTGCGCGGGCGGTTGAATCGGTACTGGAACAGACCCAGCCTGCGACGCAAATTCTGATTGTCGACGATGGCTCGACAGACAACACAGACAAGCACTTAAAAACCCGATTTGGCAGTCGGATTACCTTGCTAAAACAGACCAATCAGGGCGTAAGCTGTGCCAGAAATGCTGCCATTAAACAGGCTGACGGTGACTGGATCGCATTACTGGACTCCGATGACGAATGGCTGCCCGCTAAGCTGGAAAAGCAAAGACAGGCTGTCGCAGATGTAGAAGATGCCGTGCTTGTACACAGCGACGAAATCTGGATCCGAAACGGAACTCGAGTCAACGCAGGAAAAAAACACCAAAAGCGAGGCGGTTGCATCTATGAACACTGCTTGCCACTATGCTGTATTTCCCCTTCCGCAGCGCTGATAAACAAGAAAGTGCTATTGCAACTGGGGGGATTCGACGAAAACCTGCCTGCCTGTGAAGACTACGACTTATGGCTCAGGCTGTGCGCCAAATATCCTGTTATCTATATTGACGAACCACTGCTCAATAAATACGGTGGCCACAATGATCAACTCTCAACCAAATACTGGGGTATGGACAGATTCAGGATGATTGCGCTGGAAAAAATACTGGCGTCTAACTGCCTGAGTCCGGTAAATCGAAAATTAACGCTCGCGACCCTGCTTCAAAAAGCGCAAATCATGTTAAAAGGTGCAGTTAAACACGATAACCACAGTATGATTAGGCACTGCAACAGGGTGATTGAATTATACTCACAACAGGCAGGTCAACAGGGTCTGCAGCGCTGATTTACACTGACGCTTACTATTGGCATTTTGCACGATTGAACAGGAGTCTGTCCGAGAATTAATGATCTACTCCAGATGCGATCTTTCGACCAGTAATCGCTATCGTTAAGCACGACATTGACTATCAGCATGTTCGCTTGCCCGGGATCATTGCAGAATCATTGCTTCATCAATTACAGGACAACCCGGATAGATGTTGAACTTCGTTGTCGCATTTCAGGCAGAAGCAAATCCGCTGATCAGACATTTCAAACTCAAGCGGGAACAAAACACCTTTTTTCCGGTTTTCTCGTCTGCGGATACCACACTGATAATCAGTGGTATGGGGCGTAACCGGGCATCTGCTGCAACCGCCTGGCTGGCCGCAACAAAACCTTCGCCTGTATGGGTCAATTTCGGCATTGCAGGGCACCGAAGCAAAGATCCGGGAGACTTGCTTGTCGCAAATAAAATAACAGAGTCAGGCACCGGTAAGAGCTGGTACCCGGTTCATATTAAAACGGCTTTGGAAACAGAACAACTGACTACATTCGATACCATACAGCGCAGTTATAACCCCGATATGCTGCACGATATGGAAGCCAGCGGATTCTTTGAGACTGCGATTCGTTTCTCCACCGCCGAGCTTACACATAGTGTTAAAGTTGTCTCAGACAATGAGACTCACCCCGTCGAGTCAATCGACAAGACCGACGTTGAGGAGTTGATCAGGTCTAACGTGTCTGAAATTGCCCGCTTCTCGGATCATCTTTGTCAACTGGCACAGGAAATACAACCCATCGTACCAGTCGCGTTGATCGACTCGTATCAGGAACGCTGGAAATTTTCAATCACACAGCATCATCAATTACAGCGACTGCTGCAACGAAGAATGGCACTTGGCATAGATTCAACACCCTCATCAGGTTCAATTTCTCTACCACCAGAGTTGACCACCAGAGTCTCTATGCACAACAGCAAATCGGTTCTACGATGGCTGCAAAAAGACACAGACGCCAGGGCTGAGTTCTATTGATTTCTACAATATATGTTGAAGAGGACATTCAGCATCACGATCGCACCCGCGAGATCTGCGACCGGTTTGGACAGGCAAAGATTATCCCCTGCGATCGGTATACGAGTGTGTTTAACAACAATTCACAGAATTTTCGACTGCAAAAACAACAACCATCGCTTATTCTTGCAAAGAAACACAAAGGCCGCGTACTAAGTACACCTACCGGCTACGGCATCGGTGCAGAAAACAACTACTACTTTTCGCACATGATGAATTGCCTTTACGACTGCCGCTACTGCTTTCTTCAGGGGATGTACCGCTCTGCGCACTATGTCGTATTTGTTAACTACGAAGATTTTTTTAGCGACATAAAACAAACCGCCAATAGCAATCAAGATCCAAGCTGGTTCTTCTCCGGCTATGATTGCGACAGCCTCGCTATGGAACCCGTTACAGGTTTTATTGAATCCTGCCTGCGTTTCTTCGACGATACGCCTAAAGCAAACCTGGAAATTAGAACCAAGAGCACACAAATTCGAGCGTTGTTAAGTCGCCCCCCGATCAGCAATTGTGTGGTGGCGTACAGCTTTACCACGAAAAACACCGCGGAAAAACTGGAACACAAAACACCATCAGTAACGAAGCGTATTGCTGCGCTGGCAAAACTACAACATCATGGCTGGCCTGTCGGCTTGAGGTTTGACCCACTGATTCTTAGCAAAGACTTTAAGCAGGACTACAGCAGATTGCTTGATGAGATCTTCGCCAGTATTAACCCCGCCAACGTGCATTCGATCAGCTACGGTGCCTTTAGATTGCCCAAACCATTTTTCAAGAAAATGGTGTCGCTGTACCCGGCAGAACGTCTTTTCGCAACCGGCTTGACTGAAAACAGGCCGATGGTTTCCTATCAGGAAGACACCGAACACTATTGTCTGGAATCTATGAGAAACCTTCTACTGGAACACGTGGATGAATCAGTACTGTTCCCTTGCTCGTAAGCGAATGCTCATAACCAAAATGCTTGTACCCAAACCACGGCAGTAATCCGATGGTTAGCTGTCTGACTTCACTGACTGCGCGGATAACCAGTTGCCAAAGTGCATATCCAGCGACTTCCCGCGGCCACGCCACCAACCCGAATTACCCCAAACGACATTTCCCAGGTTAGATCGGTCACTAGGCAAATAGCGGTGATATGCCGTTCGCATTTGCTCTATCGAGGAAAACCTCGCCGGACCGTATCCGGATACCGACGAAAAGCGCCGGGTTGCGTCCACCGACGTTGCATAGCGCACAAACTGCCAGGCGAGCTCCGGGTGCGCTGAGCTGGCCGGTATCGCCCACAAGCTCATCTGATTGACCGAGCCATCCCACACCGGATTCAGGTCATTTGCACCCGCCAGCACAGCACGAAGCAAAGTATCACTTCCAACCATGGCAAAAGACACAGTGCCACCCCGCAACAAATCGATGGCCTGGTCATCATCGTCAACCCACACTATCGAGTGTTTTATAGACTCCAGCGCGCGCTCGATGATTTGCCAGGCGAGATCAGGTTCGTTCAGCGCATCGTACACATCCGCACCGGGTATGCCAGCGGCGAGCAGGGCCCACTCCGAGATCACCCGTGGCGACCGATGCACGGCGCGACCACCAGGGTAGTGGCCCACATTGAAGAAATCACTTACAAGTGATGGCTGATCACTCGATTTAAACGCTCGCTGATCGTACGCAAAAACGGTAGACCACACATATTGCCCCAGCGCACAGGGCTGCATCGCATTCGGCACAAAGTCGCCAATTTCGGCGCCAGGCAGCAATGCAAGCTCGCCGTTGTCGCAGGCATCGATTGCTTCATGAAGCTCCAACTCGACGACATCCGCGCTGTTCGATTTCATGTCCAAATCAACGTCCAGCCTTGGTTTCGCCTGCAGACGAATATCTGTCGTCGCCTCAAAAGGCGCCAGGACTGCATGATCGAGCATCGCGGCGTGACTTCCACCCCATACAGCCAACCGCAAGGATTTCTGCCGCTCACCCGCCTCGACAATACCTCCGTGGCCTACCAACAGGCACCCAAGCAGTAACGACTTACCTCTGTTCAATGCCATTTGTTTACCGAATCTTTTAGTTATAACTCAAACACTAGCAGCAAATTCAGATCTGACAAGTTGGCCTGTCTACCGGGTCTACCGTGCATCGGGAAAATCGAATTGCATGAGTGTCATTTTTCTGCACATCCATGCATTTGAACTATAACCAATAGTAGGTCGTGCCATGTTTCTCCGGCTCGACATCTCCTCCCGGGCAAAAAAGCAAAAAAAGGTACCCAGATGTCCACTGTAAATGAACAATTTCAACAGGACGATCAGCGCATGGATTCGCACTACGACGACACGGATGATTCAATTGATCTTCAGCAATACATATTGATTTTGCGCAAATATCGGTGGTTCATTTTTTTAACAACAGCCTTATTCACTGGATTGGCGGCTTATGTTGTGTCCGGAATGACGCCGATATACCGGGCGAGTTCCACGCTGCTAATTGAAACCCAGCAAGCGATGCCGATGAACCTGGACGAATTAATTGGCATCGACACTACAAACTCCGAGTATTATCAGACCCAGTTTGAGGTACTGAAGTCCAGGAAACTGGCTAAGCGTGTCATGGAAGAAATGAATCTCCATGAACACAGGGAGTGGTTTCGGGCAAGTGACAAACTGCTGGTCGGCACTAACACAGTCGAAACCCCTGCCCTACCCACCAGCGCGACCGAAGATTCCGCATTCTCTGCGCAGATGGACGCGATGGAAGCTGAACCTATCGAGCGGCAGATGGCGGTCAATCGGTTCATGAAGCGCGTTTCAATAACCCCCATAAAGAACACCAAGCTGGTACGCATCGGTTTCGAATCTGATGACCCGGTGCTGGCCGCACGCATTGCAAACAAAATTGCTGATACTTACATCCTGAGTTACATGGATTCGAGAATGGAAATGAGCGAGAAAGCGACCACCTGGCTAGCCTCTCGACTGACCGATCTGAAAATCAAACTGGAGGAATCACAGAACAACCTGCTTAACTACAAAGAAGCCGAGGGTTTGGTCGACTATGGCGGTGGGGTTAACGTGCTGTCTGAGCAGGAAATCGGCATCGTAACCAGCAAATTGCTGGACGCCGAAGCAAAAATGGCTCAAGCAAAAATAATGTACGACGAATTGGCTAAAACGAGGGAAAAAGGTTCAGCAGCACTACTCGGCTTGCCCGCTATAGATTCCAATGAAATGGTGCGACGCTTTAAGATCAGCTTGCAGGAAGCGCAATTCAATCTTGACGAGCTAAAGAATCGGTACGGGGACAAGCACCCGAAAGTGATCGATGCGACTTCGCGCAGAAATGCAGCCAGGTCAAACCTCAACAGCCAGATCTTGAATATCTCGGATACGATAGAAAAGGACTATACACTCGCTCAGCAAACAGTTGACTCGCTTCAGAACACACTCACAGACGGTAAAAAAGAGGCGATAGGTGTCGGGCGCTCCCGCATCGAACTGATGCATCTCGAACGCGAAGTCGAGCTCAATCAAAAACTCTACGACACCTTCTATACACGGATCAGAGAAGTAGACGAGGCGGAAAACATGAGCACGACAAATGCTCAAATCGCCGAGTATGCCGAGTCCCCGATTTCACCTGTAAAACCTCGTAAGTCACTGATGGTTTTACTGTCCTTGTTGCTGTCAATGGGGGCAGCGATAGCCTTCGCAATCATGCGAGAGTCGATGAATGACACGGTCAGCAGCGCAGAGGATGTTGAGAAAATTTTAAAGACAAAAATGCTCGGTATTATCCCACTTGTTTCGAAAAAAATAATAAAGAAACAGGGAAAAAACGCGCTCGTCCCGGGCACAATCACAGAAGATCGTGGTGCCTTTTCGGAAAGCATCAGAACCATTCGCACCAGTGTTTGTTTAAATGAACTGGCCGAAGCTCATAATGTCATCATGGTGACCTCTGCGCTACCAGGGGAAGGAAAATCCACATTGGCCAGTCACCTTGCCCACTCCCTGTCACAGGTCGAGCGCGTGCTGCTAATTGAGTGCGATATGCGTCGCCCCAGTCTGCATCGCGCTTTCGATTTTGAAAACACGCTGGGACTTGCGCAACTGCTTACCGGAGAAGCCCAGTTTATCGATTGCATCAAGCTCGGTGCGATCGACGACCTTGATGTGATACCGGCCGGGTCCATCCCGGATCAGCCACTCGAACTGCTGGGCTCGAAGCGATTCAAACATCTTATTAGCCAAATGAAAAAGCGCTACGACAGAATTGTCATAGACAGTGCCCCTGTACAAGCAGTGAGTGATGCACTCATTCTGGGTCAAATGGCCGATACCGTCCTGTACGCGGTAAAGGCAAACTCTACAACATCCGGTATCTCCGCTCGTGGTATCAAGCGTCTGCGCGAAGCTGGAATAGACATCGCCGGTGCAGTAGTGACACAGGTGAATATCCAGAAAATCAGCTCCTATGGGGGCGATCTTGGTTACCAGGGTTACTATGACTACTACGGGTACTCAGAAGACGACCCAATCACCAAGGCACTGGTCAGTTCACCCAGACAGCGAAAACCTCTGGTTGAACAGTCCTTCGCAGTAAAAGAGATTGATCAAAAGAGAGATAGCGAAGTCGCCTGACCAACACTCTCTTCCCGCATACCAGCCAGGTATGCGGGTGAGATTTACTGTTTTTTACTCTGACCCTTACCTCCAGCGAAGTACCTCAAAACCCTTACTAGCGGCAACCTTTTCTGTCGCTGGTTTTGGATCGATTACCAACGCCCGACCGACCATTTCAAGCATTGGCAGATCCACTTTGCTATCAGAGTAGCCAAGCTCAATATCAGCCCACCCTCTCTGTGACGATAGCATACCAATGCGCCGTGCTTTCTCGGACCCGATACAGTTTTCCCCGTCAAGCTTACCCGTTAGTTTATCGCCATCGTCAAACATAGCCTCCGTGCACAGTACTTCATCAAACTCCAGTTCAGTTGCAAGACTTCTCACATAAAATCCGAAACTCGCCGTCGCAAGGACGAGGATATAGCCTTCTTCTCTTAGTCTACTCAATTCATCCAGAGCCGGCTGTTTGATGTTTTTCACCAACGTTCTGGCAACAAACTCCTTACAGATATCTTCCAGCTCAGTTCGGGTAGTACCACCCACGACTGCCTCAAGATACCTGGCTTTAAGCCAGTGATTGGATTTAAATCCGGCTTTGTGCACAAGCAGGTAAGAAGCGAGCGCTGGCAGCGTCAGCAATCGCAGGGGTTTTCGTCGCAGGCAGTAGAGCAGAAAATCAACATAGGTGTCATGTCGGGTAACAGTGCCATCAAGATCGAAAACGGCGACGCGAGTCGTTGTTGTCATGGGTTACAACGGCAGCCTGCGAAAGATAAATTCAGGAATCGATTTTATAATCAGCATGATGAACCGCCAAAACCAGGGTGTATACAGTACACTGCGTCCCTTTTGAACAGCCGTGTCTATATCTGCCGCCACTTTGTCAGGACTTGCCCACAACAACCCCTTTTTAAATTCACTGGTCATTGGCGTGTCTACAAACCCGGGTTTGATGGTTAGCACATTCACACCAGATTTGGACAAAAAGCCACGTTGCCCGGACAGAAAGCTCTCTACCGAGGCCTTGGCGGAACCATAGCAATAGTTACTCTGCCGCCCCCTGTCGCCCGCCACAGATCCGATCACAGCCAGTGTGCCACCGCCTCTGGTCGCCAATTCACGACCAATACGCGCAGATAGTGATATTGTACTGGTACCGTTGAGATTAAATTGCTCGAGCAGGTAGTCCACATCTGTATTACAACGCTCCTGATCCGTTAGGACGCCGTATGAAATCAGAGCGCACCCTACCTGCTCAACACCGTTAAACACCTCATCAATCACTTTGGCGTGCTGATTGGTATCCGCCAGATCACAAACAATGGACCGTACGTTAGCTTGTGAAATGACCTCTGTATGAGAGGCTATTTGTGCGAGCTGCTCGCTGTCGCGTGCGAGTAAAATTATTTGTTCGCAATCCTTTGCCACCCGATTTATATAGGCCTGAGAGATTGCCGAGGTAGCACCGAACACTATTATAGTTTTCATGACCTGCCCATTCGCTCTAAACATCCCGATACAAGTAGCAGCCAAGCGTTTTCAACACTTTGAAGGGTGCTTACACTTCGCCATTGACACGTCGCCAGAATCCTGAAGAGTACGCATCATCCACACACAATTTGAAATCTTCGATTGCCGGATAGCACTGCCGAAAAGTTTCCGCTGTCATCACCGCATCCTTGGCGGGATAAATCGCACCATCCGCTTCCACCACTATTGCTTCAAGTTGAGACAATAATTGTCTGGTTTTTTTACCGCCATTGGGAAAATCCAGAGCCAGCGTCACACCTGGCCGACAAAACGACATCATCCCTGGCGACTTCACATTTCCCATGGTTTTAAGTACCGACAAAAATGAGCCCTGCCCCGAGCTACTGATTTGTCCAAGAATATCGGCAATCGCTTGTTGATTTGCAAAAGGTACTACACATTGAAACTGGAAAAAGCCACGCCGTCCGTAAATGCGATTCCAGTTCAATAGAGAATCCAGCGGATAAAAATACTTTTGGAAGGTCTCGACGTAGTGTCGGTTGCCAGCATGGGTTCGGGTATAAAGTGAATTGAACAGTCGTAAGCTCAATTGGTTAACCAGTGGCAACCCCTTGCCAAAGATCGCTGGAACCGAGCGGGTCTTATTGTGCATCCACGAGTCGGAATGCAGCGATCCTTGCGCCGCTCCAACGGCCGTACTTGTTTCATGGTTAGCTCTGAAAAATACACCGCTTCCCAGTGCGTCCCCGACTGCCAGACAGTTTATCCACGATACGCAGTACTCGTGAGACTGCTCAGACTCCTCCGAGAGACGTAGAAATTCTTCGTAATTCGAATAGGATATCGATTCGACATTAAGCGTTGTATTGGTGATTCGCTTTAGAGAAATTTCAACCCACACTATCGTCCCGGTTAAACCGCAGCCACCGATTGTTGCTGAAAACAGCGCCCGATTTTCTTCGGCAGAGCAGGTCAACGACTCGCCACTGGATCTCCTCAGTTCAAACGAACGGACAAAGCAGCCGAAGCTCCCGGAAACATGATGGTTTTTGCCATGTACGTCGTTTGCCACCGCACCGCCAATCGACACAAAACTGGTACCAGGGGTCACGGGTAAAAACCAACCTGAGGGAATAACAAGGTTGGCGATCTCCCTCAAGGTGACACCTGCTTCACAACGCAGTACACCTGCCTCTCGATCAAATGAGATAAACCGGTTCAGTCCGGTCATATCGACTGCAATGCCGCCCTCATTGACACAAACATCACCGTAGCTGCGACGATTGCCAATCGCGAGTAAAGTCGGAGATGCTAACGGTATTGGGTCATTACGCCAGTGTACTGCCGCCAGACGCTGTTCACCACGATAAAGATTGCCCCAGGAACTGGTCGGACTGTTACTCAAGGTATTGGTCGCTCTAGGCGTGGCTGGACGCTACTTAAGTGCAAACAAGTGGAACAGGTCCACATTGTCACACTTGTGCAAGTCAGCGTTAGCGTTATCGTAACGACTCCTTCCATGACGTATAGGCTGCAATGAGCATCTCGGTGTCATCATCCACAGGCTCCCAATCGAGCTCTCTCTTTGCTTTTTCCATCGACAAAATACAGGTCTCGTCCGCTATTAGATACTGCTCCGGATCGAGCAATGGAATGTTGAGCTTATCCAGAATCGCCAGAACGAACTTGACAGCAAATGCCGGTGTTGGAATGACTATCGATTTACTGCCGGCAGATTTGATCAGTTTTTTCAGTAACTCATTAACGGTTGGAGAGTTCAGCGACCCCACATTGTAAGCTTCATTTGGCACACCCTTCTCAACCGCGGCCAGACAAACCTCGGCACAATCACTGACCGATATAAATTGATAGAAATTTTTACCATTGCCAATGGTCGGGACTGGTAAATTTTTATCAATCAACTTGAACAGAGACTCCAGAATTCCCAGGCGTCCAGGCCCGATAATCAGACGCGGACGAAAAAGCGTAATGTTGAAGCCACGCTCGCGGTATTTTTCACACAACAGCTCGGATTCGTACTTTGCGTTTCCATAAGGACCGAGGGGCACACGAGCATGCGATTCGGGGCGAGGGTTCTCGAGCGTGTGACCGTATACCATGTCGGTCGTATAGTAGATCATTTTGCGGCAACCGGTTTTAGCCTCCAGATACTCAAGCAGATTTTCCGTACCTGTGTACAGCACACTCCAGAAATATTCCTGCCGCTCACCGCGCTTTATGATAGGTACCAGTAATCTGGCGGCAAAATGATAAATGATGTCGTCTTCATCGACGGGAATGGTTTCCACAGCTGCCTTGTCTGTGATATCCACATGCATGTAATCGATATGATCATAATGCGGCGATGGCGTTTTCTTTATATCTATGGCGAGTACCTTTTCGCCACGGGCCACCAGTTTTTTCGCAAGCTCAGTGCCCAGAAAACCGTCGCCGCCAGTAATGATATGCTTCAATGTCGTTTCCAAAAAACAGGTTAATAATTAGATGCCAGAGCCTTACTGGCAATCCTTACCCAATATTTGCGCAGGCAGCTGGAGCATTTGTGTCACCCGATAAGTCGCTCGGAAAGTTCAACAAGCGACCACTGCGGCAAACCTTTATGCTATCACTTATATTTGGCTATACTGCTATGGCTTGCCGATCCGTAGCATTGGCAAAAAGTCGATAGCACCCTCTCAAGCAACGTCAGTGCCGCGTCCACCACTAAAGCGCAAGAAATGCGCTATACATAGAACTGGCGGGAATCTTTTATTCAATTTATGCGCGCGTTATGCGCGCGGGATCAACGCCTGTTTTTTGTCACCAAACTTACTCTAAGAAACTAATAACAAATTATGTCGAAGTACATCCCACTAATACTGTTCACTGTATTGACCAATTTCCTTTCGCAAATTTTGTTGAAAAAGGGAATGTCCGAAATTAATCTCGGATCGCTCAACTCCGGCAACGTGCTAACGGCTCTGCCGAGTATCCTGTTTAATATCTTCGTCATCGGCGGCCTGCTGGTGATGGTCGTCAGCATGGCTTCACATCTGTTGGTGCTGTCGAAAGTAGACATCAGCTTCGCCTACCCTTTTTTAGGGCTATCTTTCGTGCTGATCACATTGTGGGGACACTTCGTACTGGCAGAACCCCTTAATGCCTATAAAATCGCCGGCGTGGCTTTCATTGTCTGTGGGGTGGCACTTGTCGCAAAATCCTGAAGACTCAGCAATCCCGTTGGTTTGTGCCCTGGACGGAGGGCTACTGAAAACTGATTTCAGGTCTGAAAGATTTGTAAACCAAACACGCAGGACGCTTGATGCCTTGCTGTCGTCCAAGCTAGACATCGTCAGATTACAGCTTGAGAAAAACGACCAACCCACTGGTGGCATGTCCCTTCCCGTCGACGAACAAATTTACGATTTCTTACTCGAGCAAAAAACGCAAGGCAGAAAGTTGATCCTGCTTTGCCGCCAATCCGTTGACGAAGTGGCTGAAATGCTCGGGGAAAAAAATATATTTGATCAAATCATACGCGCTGGCAGCACAAAGGATATTCAGGCGCAACTCGGTGCGAAATACGATTTCATAGGTGTCGGTTCCACACCGATGGCAATCTGGGAAAACGCGACGGACCGTTACGTCATCAACGATTCAAACAAAACCACGAATTTACTGACGCAAAACAACTTACCGATCGCCAGACAATTTGAAAGACCCCGAGCGACCTTCAAAGCAATATACAAGTCGATACGCGTCTACCAATGGATGAAAAACTTGCTGGTATTCGTACCACTAATTACATCCTGGCAGTTCGCCAACGGTGCCGCCCTGAAAGACAGCTTCATTATGTTCTTCTGTTTTTCGATGGTGGCGTCATTTGGCTATATCGTTAACGATATTCTTGACTTACAGTCGGATCGGGCTCATCCAACCAAAAAAGAAAGACCATTCGCCAGTGGTAGTCTGAGTATTTTGCAAGGCGCGAGTATCGGCATCACGCTTTTGGTGCTCGCGTTTGTCGGCTGCTTTTTTCTACCAGTAAATGCAGGTCTGGCACTGGCCGCCTACTTCATTTTGACTATCACGTACTCACTGTATCTAAAAACCAAGTTGATGATCGATATTGTCGCCCTGGGTGGACTATTCACGCTACGTGTAATCGGCGGTGGCGCCGCTATCAAAACCGAACTATCGTTCTATTTACTGTGTTTTTCGATCTTCATATTCTCAAGCCTGGGCCTTGTCAAACGCTTCGCTGAATTACACAATCTGCAACAACGAAACAAACTTACTGCCAGAGGGCGAGGTTATCGCGTAGAGGACATGATACCCGTGTTGATTATAGGAATCACGCTGGGCTATCTCAGTGTCTTCGTCATGGGTTTGTATATCAACAGCCCGGTAGTAACGGAATACTACCGCAACACAAAATTTATCTGGTTCCTGCTGCCTCTGCTAACCTATTGGCTCGGACGCTTGTGGATACTGACGCACCGAGGGGAGATGAATGAGGATCCACTAATCTTTGCTATCAAAGACCGAACAAGCGTTCTGGTACTTGTTATAGCCGGGGCTCTATTATTTGTCGCTAAATAACTAGCGATATAGTTCGCCAGCTTCTCAAAATTTGCCAGGAGGGATGTTCTTGATTGAGGACGTGCCTGTTCCCTGGTAAGAAAGGGAGTCTTACTCTCGCAGAATCTCGTTATTTTTTATATGGCGAGGAAATAGGACGGGCGCCAAAAGGCGCCTTTTATTTACATAATTACAAGTGGGGCACCACATAGTTCCCCAAATACTACTCGATTAGCGGGCCGCGACAACCTCGGGCCGGCCCGTTGCTAGAAGAAGCCTTCTCGGATGGTGATAATGTCACCAGGTTCGACTGACTGTGACATTTCAACCCGATAACTTTTCTTTTCGCCATCGACTTCCCTGGTCAGGAAAATTTTGCGGCGAGAAGCTCTGTCTGTCATGCCACCGGCAAGTGACACAGCTTTTGCCAGTGTAAGACCCGGCTCATAGCCATAACTACCCGGATTTCTCACCTCTCCATCAACGAAAAAGGAGCGGTACTTCTGCACCGTGATGTTAACCGAGGGGTTGCGAAGGTAGCCATCCCGCAATTTTGCAGTAATTGACTCGGTTAACTGCGCCGGAGTCTGCCCGGCAACCTGGATAGTGCCGAGATAGGAATAGTTGATCGCGCCAGACTGCGCAACAGTTGCCTGCATTGTCAGGTCTGGTTCATCGAAAACCTGAATGTAGATCTGATCGCCAGATTCAAGGACGTACTGCGAATCTTGCGCATGTCCCTGACTTACAAGCCCGCAAAACAAAAGAATCAGGGCTATTCCTTTAGCAGCAATTCTGACTGCGCCCTCTTTTGAACATTTTCGCATTATCTTCAACCTGTGTTACGTTTACCTAAGCCTTGCTATTATGACAATATTTGCTTTCAAAGTGGACACGAAAAACAAATCTTTGATCACAATTTACTAAATTTCTTATTTTGTGCTCTCTTAAGCACACAAGGATAGCCGATCTTTGCCAGGAATTTACGTCGAACTGTCTTAACCAGAACTTAATTGTCGCCTGCAGGAGCGCCATTGCTCTATCTTATGCGTACCCCGGCCTTATGCGCACCCCGGCACAAGGCCACTACTGACCCGAACGCGTAAATTCGAGTCATAGTCGGTTAAAATGTTCCGTTTGCAGACAGACCAAACAATACCCTGGAAAAGTCGCGACTACTCCCACCGACATTTCGGCCGCTTCTATTTTGTGTCTGCACGAAAGCCCCCACGTCGATCCAGCGGCGTACATTGTAGTTACCTTCCAATTTTAGCGCTGTTGTCCGATCATTTGCGTCGTCATCCAACGGGTTGTCTGTTGCTTCGTTTCTTTCGATACGAAGTTCGGCTATGGAAGAAACGCGATCACGCCAAAAATGAACCCATCTGACATTAGCGTCCGAGACGATAGTCACCTCCTCACTCACCGTTGCTCGTTCCGTTTGTCTCCCGGCGCCAATCGTAATAGTCGAGAAGCGTCTGGGACGCCATTCCAGATCTACATCGAACCCCGTAAAGCTCAAATCATCGCGCGCGGGCCCATCAAAATCTTCCGTGACAAAATTCAACTGCACAGATCCGGACGTTATAGCTGATGCATCAAACTCCAGACCAACAAATCCCCGAGAAATCGTGCGTTCGGAATTACCCCCCGAGATATCCCCAAAACCAAATCCGGCGAACGCCTGAGTGCGGGTACCCACCCGATAAAAGAGACTAGCCGACGGCTCGAAGAACCGTTCGTCGAGCTCTTCAAGATCTCGACCGGCATTCCCGCGAAAAGCTCTATCCCGGAAGTCCAACGCAAAACGCAGCTCACCCCGTGCCCGTTGAGCCCCGTACGAAAGTACCGCCCGAGCACTATTTCGCACAAAGGAGTCTGGCTCATTCAGGGCTGACAAAACAGTGTCGTTGGCAGAAAGGCCGGTTCCCAGCGGCTGGTTAATCAGTGAAGTAGATGCATCAACTGTTACCCTGGCACGCCTGTTGATTTCCGCAAAACCAGTCAGTCCCAGAGAGTGATCTTGATAGCTTGCCTTGTCAAACATTGGAGAGGCGGACGACGAGCAATCACCCGGTCTCTCTACGATATTTGCCAGACCAAAGGTTCTGACGGGCTCGCTGCAAAATTCGTCGAAATACTGCAGAAACTCTCCCCGGTAGCCAATGGTCAGTCTGTTATTTCTGCGCTGCAAAATGTACTGCACCTCAGGCTCAACCGTAATAAACATGGAGCCTTCAGAGCCAGCGTCACCTCGTAGAGGATTGTCATCATGCCCAAATTCAATCCTCAGGTGTGGCGCTATCGCACCGCCATTTTCAAATTGATACAGCCGCGGCTCGACCGCTGCCGCATCTCCGATCGACAGTAAGGTGATTACACAGGAACCAACAGCCGCAAGCCAGTTAGTCCAGCTGCGATTTTTCGATTCCATTCTCACCTCAAAGTGTTTGTTTTGTATGAATTTTAATTTCAATTTTTCAAGCGAACCTGTATCGAGAAGTCTGTGTCAACTGATGTATGGCGTCATTACAACAACGTCGAACCATACCTGTTTTTAAAACACACCTCAAATCGTTGGTATTGTAGATCAAAGGGCCATCTTTTGACATAAACTCGAGGAGTACCACGAGGAACGTTGCAGAACACGAAAGCAGATCGGTTAGATCGGCTCGCCATATTCTCTCAGCTTTTCGGTCATAACAACGTAAGTAATCACTGACAACAGCCCCAAAACACCCCCAATTGAATCGATATACACATCGCGGAGACTGGCAGATCTGCCGAATACCAGAGTTTGGAGTGCCTCGGTAACAACAGCGAATACCACCACCATAGCAATTCCGTATACTACCCCATGATTTCGAAAACCCCGGCCTGCCATTACTCCTACAAAGAAGAATACAAGTAAGTGCGCAATTTTACTGAGGCCAGCCCATGGAGCCTTTGTATCACCAGAACTAAATAAGACAGCCAGCAGCTGCTCCACCGCAACTGCTATTCCGCTGGGCAGAACACTAAAAATACTCTCGTTAAAGGTAGCTATAATCCCGCCGGGCATTAACACGCCAACCACGATCACGACAGACAACCCGCCAGCTATTACCAATGAATTGAGTGGCAATTTTTTCACTGCCAGGTAAACCAGCCAAATTCCCACAAAGCACCAAAACGCTGCCAACAACGCTCTCGTGATTTTAAATATTGGAAATTCAGCCAGCACCGAAAGCTCCGGATTTCGCACAGTCATCACACCTTCCGCCCCTGTTAACCGAAGAGCAACACGCACACTATCCACTGTCTTGTCAACATAGAGAATTTCTGAATACGTTCTTTTTGGCATTGATTTTTTGACGTTTACGATGGTGTTGTACTTCAACCGAGCACCCTCCTTCCCGTAGAAATCAACACCGGCACTCGCTCCAGCAAAGGGTTTTTTTTTGTCTGTGACAATTTTCTTCCCCTCCAGATCTACTGACAGCCTCAAAAATAACGGTGAGCTCACATCCAGCTGTTGGACCACCTTGTTGCTCGTCAGTCTGCCATTTTCTATGCTTATTCCATTGCCGGAATAGCTAACTAAAGACGCATCTCTCGGGCTGTGCTTCCAATAGTGATCCGCATGTATGAAGTTTGGGTCTTCTAAAGCCTGCTGATTCACAACGTAGAATTGCTCTACGTTAGCCATCAACAGATAAGTAAACACCGCAGATGCCAATAAAAAAAATAGAACCGCCCACCTTCTCAACGAGCTTTTCGATACGGATAAATTACTCCTGAAACGGCGATTCATCTGACTCGTCCTACCAAAGGTGATGGGCTAACGTTAATCGGTGTGGCCCAACCTGCAGAGATTTACATGCCCAGGGTCTCCAGGCCATCCACAGTAATGGCTTCATCTCATGGGCTCGGATCACTGATTCCGAAGTGGCTCCCACCAGGACGGATGAGCCAAAAACCAATCTATTGTTTTACTTATTCCAGATTCAAATGTCTCGACAGGAGTGTAACCCAGTTGTTCTGTTGCCTTGTCAGGATTGATTGCATAGCGACGATCGTGTCCTCGTCGATCGTCGACATATTGAATCAGGGATTTACTGCTGATTCCTTTTGCCATTGGTGATTGCGGGTAACGCTCCCGCAGCCCTAAATCAGAATCCATCCGTTTATCGATTTCCTCGCACAATAAATTTACAATATCGATATTCGCCCATTCATTGTCTCCCCCTATGTTGTAGGTTTCGCCAACCTTCCCTTGATGTATGACCTTATCAATACCGCGCGCGTGGTCATCAACGTACAACCAGTCTCGAATCTGTTTTCCATCTCCGTAAACAGGCAATGGCTGACCGAAAAGAATGTTGGTAATAACCAGCGGAATTAACTTCTCCGGAAAATGATATGGTCCGTAATTGTTTGAACAGTTGCTTGTCGACACCTGCAACCCGAAAGTATGCAGATACGCACGAACTAGATGATCAGATGCCGCTTTACTCGCCGAGTAAGGCGAGTTTGGCGCGTATTGAGTATTTTCACAGAACGCCGGATCATCCGGTCCTAGCGCGCCATATACCTCATCAGTAGAGACGTGATGAAAGCGATGGGTGGACACTGAGTCTTCGTCAAGCCAGACCTGACGCGCTGCTTTGAGCAAACTGTGCGTTCCAATGATGTTGGTGTCTATGAACACGTCAGGACCGCTGATCGATCTATCAACATGGCTCTCCGCTGCAAAATTCACAATAATATCCAACTCGTGCTCTCGCAACAATTGCTCAACTAGCGGCTGATCATTAATATTGCCGTGGACAAACTCAATATTTCGGGATTGGTCCTCCGCTGGCAGGCTCTCTCTATTACCTGCATACGTCAGCGCATCCAACACAACAAGACAATCATCCGGGTAGCTCTGCTGCCAATACCGCACGAAATTCGCACCAATAAACCCGGCACCACCTGTTACCAGTAATTTTTTCATTAGATAGGGAGCTGTCCATCAGTCCTGAAGGAAGGCGAAGAATAAGCAGCTTTTACGCCAATGCAAATTTTACTGAGTCGCTTGGAAAACGATCTAAAAACATTCATCGGCGTTGAAACCTAAGGCCGGCGACCGGCTTCCGAAACCTAAACAACGCAGCCCGACATGCCCGTGACTCTAACACCGTTGATGGCGTGTGGTCTGCTTATGTTGCCACTCTTTTTTCTCACAGGTTCCCACCAGGCAGCTATGCGATCGGGGAAACAAACAGTTACTGAACCGCTTTGACCATCACTTTTTTTATGTCGGTAACCGCCCTGCTAAGATGGGATTCATCTATGCCAGGATGAACGTTCAGCATAATGCTGTTTTCCCCCAATTCGGCGGCAACCGGATGCCGAGGACTGCTGCCATAGAGGTCCGAAAAAGCCTTTTCGCGATAGATTTCGGGACAGGATCCGGTGAAGCACGGCGTTCCCGCAGAGTGAATTTCAGCTACAATTCGATCCCTGTTCCAGGAACTTGAAAGCAGCTCAGGAACGACAAAAAAATAATATTTGTAATACGCGTGCTCAACGCCGGGTGGTGGCCTGGTTACCCTCACTCCTCCAATACCGGTTAGCGATTCAGTAAGATACTGACCGTTTCTCTTCCTGTTGCTACTCCACTGCGGTAGCTGTTGTAGCTGATACCTGCCGATGGCTGCCTGTATTTCAGTGATTCGCCAGTTAGTGCCAATCGAGTCGTGTATGTAGCGAAACCCGGTGGAACTCGACACGGTATGCGCCTTCTCGTGACTCTTTCCGTGATCCTTAAAGGACCACATAAAGTCATAAAGGTTGGCATCGCCCGTCGTGACCATCCCGCCTTCGCCCGCTGTTGTCATAATTTTATCCTGACAAAATGACCAGGCACTTGCATGTCCAAAGCTGCCGACTGATTGACCCTGGAACATTGCCCCGTGAGCCTGGGCACAATCTTCGATGACAAACAGGCCTTTGCTCTGAGCCAGATCCATGATCGAGCCCATGTCACATGGCCATCCGGCGAGATGCACACAGATGACAGCGCGCGTCTTTGACGTCAGAACAGCGTCAATAGAGGCGGCTGTAATGTTCTGGCTGTCACGATCAATATCTGCAAAAACTGCACGCGCGCCACTATTCACCACTGCCGATGCGGATGCAATAAACGACCTGGGAGTGACGACTACCTCGTCACCGGGCCCGATCCCGAGACCCTTCAGCACCAGATCCAGTGCCACAGTCCCGTTGGCCAGTGCTATGGAATATCGGGCGCCGAAATAGTCGCTGTATTCGCGTTCGAATTCGCGCGCATGAGTGCCAGTCCAGTAGTTGACTTTATTTGAAAGCAGCACATCACGCGCAATATCAGCCTCTGCTTCGGAGAAGCAGGGCCACGGAGGGATCGTCACTATACAGACACGCTAGACAGACAGGCTAGGTTGCGGTTCTTCGCTGGCACCGGAGGCACGCAGGGAGCGTTTATCCGGCTCATAGCCCGGCACCACATCACGCAGTAATGTAATCATGTTATTGCCTGGATTTGCCAAGGTTTCAGCATCAATTTTATCTAAATGAACCAGTAATTCGGACCAGGGTAAAAAAGCCTCCCGAGCGCGAGATATTTTGGAATGCGAGGTAGGAACAGCAGTTTCATCTATTAAGAGTTCTTCGAAAAGCTTCTCACCGGCCCGAAGCCCGGTATATTCTATTTCAATTTCACCGTTAGGGTTCTCCTCGTCCTTAAGGGTCTTTCCATGTAAAAAAACGAGTGATTTTGCTAAATCAGCTATCTGTACCGGCTTCCCCATATCCAAAAGAAACACATCTCCACCCTCCGCTAACGCACTGGCCTGTATAACCAGCTGCGCGGCTTCCGGAATACTCATAAAGTACCTCACGATATCTTTATGTGTAACAGTGATTGGCCCGCCACTCGCTATCTGTTCAGAAAACTTCGGAACCACTGAACCGGAAGACCCTATAACGTTACCGAATCGCACAATGCTCATCGAGGTGTCGCACTTGACTGCTGCGGATTTCGCCTGCACAACCATTTCCGCCACCCGTTTAGTGGCACCCATTATGTTGGTCGGGCGCACAGCCTTGTCTGTGGAAATCAACAGAAAATTCTCGACACCCAGGCTAATTGCAGCCTCCAGTGTAGTCCGCGTGCCTCCGATATTGGTTCGAACCGCCGGTAGTGGATTTTTCTCGACCATTGGTACGTGCTTGTATGCGGCAGCATGAAACAAGGTCTGCACACCGTACCGGGAAATCGTGTTCTCTACATCCTGCTTCTTGGTGACATCGCCGATTACACATTGAATATCCACGCGATTCTGCCCATCAGGCATAGAATCACTCAGCTGGCAGAGTGCCTCTTCAATATTATACATCGCCGCCTCAGACACATCGAACAACACTAGCCCGGTCGGCCGCAGAGGCAATATCTGTCGACACAACTCGCTGCCTACGGAACCTCCGGCGCCAGTTACCAAAACAACTTTGCCAGTAACGTTCTTGATCATCAGTTGCATGTCCGGAGCGACCGGCTGCCGCCCGATGAGCTCCTCCAATGGAAGCCTTTTCGCATCCCGTGAGGTAACACGATTTGCCATAATATCTTTAATAGACGGCAGAATTCTTATACTACAATTAAAACGGCGAAGTGACTCCAGTAATCCCTTCATCTCGGCACCGCTTACCGACGGAACGGCCATGAGGATTGTCTGAACTTCGAGTTGCTTTAGCCGCGCCGGAGTCGCCGGATCCTGTGGATCGAGAATTTCAGCCCGCGCCAACCTGCGTCCGTGATATTTTGCGTCATCATCCAGCCACACCACTGGACGGTAATCGGAGCCATCGCGACAAATCTGCATTACCTGTCGTCCAAGATACCCCGCCCCGTATATTGCGGTTGGAACCCCTACCTGGCTAACGGCGCCATTCCTACTCGATCTCCATATCTGACGCAAACCGGCACAGAAAACCAGCAGTAACAGACCGTAAATTACAAACAGGGATCGTGGATTCGGCTCCGGGTGCAGCAGAAACAACAGAATCAGCAGTGCCAATGACGACGCGATAACCCCTTTTACGACAGGAGCCGTCTCATCAAGCCCGCTAAAACGGATCACCATCGTGTACACGCCGGTAGCACTGAAAAGCAGCACTGTAACGAAGGGGATAATCAAAAACACAGGCCAAAGCTGGGTAATATCTACGTGGCCCAGCCGTAGGACACAGGCTGAGGCCAGCGCGACCATAGACGCACCCCAGTCGACGCCCATAGCAATCCGCTGGCGAGTAGATCTACCAGCCGAATTGAGATCTTCAATAAATCTGCCTAAAGTCTGACTTAGACTGTCGTTTGCGCGTGTCAAGAACCTGAATTCCCCATATTTAAAAGCAAGCCGTGATGGATAACAGGCCGGAGAACCATCACTCATTTGCTCAGGACTTCCCATTTCCTCTCCTGCATTACTGATTTTATTAGTATTATTGCTTTCCGTTACTAATTTCCATTTTAACCTTGCATTCGCACTACAATACGAAAACATCCCGAAGACTATACTCTCAGAATACGCAAGACTGTAAAGAACATCACATTTCCAACGAGATACTCCATTACGAACGCTATTATAGTCTCTGCCGTGAAAACAGCAACGTCATGACATAATATTTTTCATTGCTGCCAGATTGAAGGTCAAGGCCGCCAATAGCGATGCAGCTGCCGTCAGGCAGAATATCTTCACGGACTGTGAGACGCGAAAAGTCTGTGGCTTGGCTGCCAGCACGTGTATCAAGTGTCGACGGTCGATCCTTCGAGCACGTCCCTCACTGGTGTGCGGGCAGACTCTTGGCAGAGTCACTACTGGTGTTTGTGCGACGAAACACTCCAGCAGGTCGTGGTACATGGTGCACGCGCAGTCTCACTCCTATCAATCGGGAGCAGATGCGCCGCATCAGGCTGATCGCCGAAGCTGAAACGCCACAAAAGAGTATCTGCCTGATCAAAATATCCCGAGCGATAGCCACCGGTTATCCGATGGCAACAGCAGAATGGCTTACCAATCCACGGGGCAGTAATTTCCTTACCCTCTTATCGCGGCTATCGGTATCTCATCTGATCGTGTTTTTTTATGTTAGCTTAGAGTTCGCTTGACAGGAGCTTCGCTGAACTTCCCAAGTTCCAGCGAGCAGCAGCAAAGTCCTGATGTTGATCGGTTCCTCCGTATGGAAACGAGAGCTTACCAGAGTGAATATCCTGTGTTGGATCCGACAGATCTTTTTTGATTTGAGTGAAAAAACCTGTAAGAAAATCTCCGGTCCGCACTAGCTGTAACTCCTCGAACCTACCTACGAACAAATAAAGGTTGAAACTACTCTGCCGGGCAACTTACCAAATCACTCCTGATTTAACAAATTCGCGTACAAAGTAGTGAATGGCGCATCAAAGTGCGCATTGACGGCATGGTACAAGGTGTACTTGTCTTATAATCAACCACAGAGTAATTCAGCAAGATTTTGGAGACCTTAACGCCAAAATTAGGCAATATGCGAACACTGAATTGCATTTGAATTGTAGTTGTTGCCACAAGTCAGACTGAGCATTAGTAAAGTTTTACCGACTCCCGTTAAACTAGATCGAACCATTGGTGTGGGCAAGCGCCGATCATCACTGTGAGACACATCACGTTTCTGACGTCTGTGAAAACAAATTTCAACATAAAGTGAACGCTGAACAGGGTTCAATGCAATGCAGCCGTATACGCTTTCGCTATCCAGCCAAGGCTAACAAGCCATGAATTTGCCAAATAAATTATCTATTAAATCCATACCGGCGCTACGCAGGCTGCAAAACGATGGCAACTTCCGCTTTCTCCTGAAAGCAAGCACATTTAACGCCGTTACAAAAATAGTTGGTACTATTCTCGGCTTCGTCGCGACCTTCATGATTGCGAAAACTTACGGCCCGGCACTATTAGGAAAAGTTGCAACTATTACCAGCACCTTCACACTACTTGCACTGTTTGCGCTATTCGGAAACCAGACATTGATTGTGAAGGTAATCCCCGAGCATATTGAGAAGTACGGCTATACAAATGCCAGATATGTCTACAATAAATTTTTATTTATCACGCTTTCTTTCGCAGCGGCGATTATCGCTATTTGGAACCTCGCTGAAGTAACCACCCCGTTTACCCTTCTTAGAGGCATGGAAGACCAGGCGCTATTTATTACGATTCTGATCGCGCTTTACACCTATAGACGCCTAAATACAAAAGCCCTCAGGGCATTAGGTGACTACAAAATTTACTCGTACATTGAAATGATACCGCCACTTCTGCTGGCGCTGGTTACGATCGTGTCGGTAACACTAAGTGTATCTGAACGGATATTTCAATATATCTACTTCCTGCCTCAAATAATCCTGTTCATCCTATCATTTTACTTTGTACGCAGAACATTTTTAGCAAAGACAAAGCAAGACAGTCTACATGACGCAGCAGCACCGCTACCAACGAGTAGATCGTTGATTCAATCATCTCTACCCATGTTTGGTGTCACTATTAGCACAGCTATAATAACGCATTTTGACATCCTAATGCTCAACTACTTTAAATCCTCAAGTACTGTCGGTGTCTACGCGGTCTATGCCAAAATAGTAGTAATCACTGCTCTGGCAACCAAATCGATCAGTTCAATGTTTGGTCCTACTGTTTCTAAACTATACAGCACCAACAAAAATCAAGAATTAAAGACCTTTGCAAAAAAAACCACCCTCCTTTCTTTCGGTTCGTCATTAGCATTGTGCCTGACATTTCTCCTGATCCATAAGCCATTCCTCAGTTTCTATGGTGAAGACTTTACGCAGGATTTACCCACTCTTTATATACTACTTTCGGGCTCAGTCATCGGCAGTTTCTTTGGGCCAATTGGTCTTTTCCTAAACATGACAGGACACCAAACTGCCTTCTTTCGAATCATACTGTTTGGCGCTGTTACTAATATAATTTTAAATATGCTGCTCATACCCTTGTGGGGTGCACTCGGTGCGGCACTTGCTACCCTTATGTGCTTTCTAACGTGGAACATACTAGCCACATTGAAAATGTATAAGGAGTTTGGATATACCATCATTTGGAGTCGAGGTTTATTTAAATAGGAAATTTTACAAAAGATGTTATTCCAGAGTTTCCCGAATATTTATCAATTAAAACGCAGTTACCAGAATCATGACCAAACCAAATTTATTTATTGTCGGCGCCCCAAAGTGCGGAACTACGGCGCTTTGTGAGTACTTAAGGGCGCATCCAAGTGTTTTTATGAGCACCCCAAAAGAACCTCACTACTTTTCTACAGATTATGAACAGTACCGTAGGGTCAAGACAATTAAAGAGTATGAACATCTTTTTAGAGAAAGCTCGGATGAGCATAAAATAGTGGGTGAAGCTTCTGTATTTTACTTGAGATCTGCCAAGGCAGCAGCACTGATTCAAGAGTACAACCCAAACGCCAAAGTTGTTGTGATGCTCAGAAATCCAGTAGATTTAGTATATTCACTGCACGCTCAACTAAGAATGTCTGGCGATGAAACTGAAAACGATTTTGAAAACGCCTGGAGACTACAAACAGAAAGGGCTAGCGGCCACTCCATACCTGATTCTTGTCGCGAACCCGCCTTTTTACAATACAAAAACATGGGCCACCTGGGCGACCAGGTAGAGGCGCTATTCAGGATTTTCCCACGAGAGCAAGTCAAGGTTATTCTTTACGAAGATTTCTCCAGATCCCCCGGAAAGATATACACTGAACTACTAGAGTTTCTGGATATCCCTGATGATAATCGAAAAACATTCGAGACAATAAACCCAAACCAGCAACACCGCTTTGACTTTGCAGGTAAGTTGCTTCACAAGACCCCCCAGAGCCTCATTGCCGCAGCGCTTAAATTCAGAAACATCCTTGGAATTGAGCGACTGAACATTCTCCGTCGACTCCGCGCTCTGAACACTAAAACAATACAGCGCCCTCCCCTGTCTGAGGAATTTGCTCGAGAGTTAAATCAAGAGTTCGCAATCGACATTGGTAAACTTGAGCAGATCCTGGGGATAAATCTCGATCACTGGACCCATACTTAGAATTCCTATGTGAAATATATTCACCATCAACCACATCTGGATTAGACTATAACAATGAATATTTGCCTCGTAATCTCATCTTTAACCTGTGGTGGTGCAGAACGTGTTGTCGCAACACTTGCTACAAAGTTTCAGGAACTCGGCCATCAGGTAACGATAGTAACAGTATCGTCTGATGATTCAGACTTCTACACTATTCCTAACTCTGTTAATCGCATAGGGCTGGACATGCTGCAGAATTCGTCCGGCCTACTCGCAGCCATCACCAACAATTTCCATCGTGTTAGAGCAATACGACAGGCAGCGAGTGAAGCATCCGCGGATATAGTGATCTCCCATCTTACTGAAACAAACATACTAACAGTGCTTGCCAGTGCGGGCTCAAAGTTTCCAGTAGTAATTACCGAGCACTGCGATCCTGAAAACCTGTCGTACGGCAAATTTTGGTCCGTCCTTCGCCGCCTTACCTACCCCCATGCAAAGTTACTGGTCAGTGTTTCACAAGGGGTTGAAAACTTTTTCTCATGGTTACCTAAAGAAAGAAAGCAAGTTATTTACAATCCGTTTTTTATCCCTGACTCGGGTGACTCCGTAACTAAAAACGTAGCTACTATCTTAGATAAACAAACAAACACGATAGTAAGCATGGGCAGGCTGACTCATCAAAAAGGCTTTGATCTGCTGATCAATGTATTTTCAAAGCTAGCCAGCAAATATAAAGATTGGTCCTTAGTAATTTTAGGGGAAGGCGAGCTCAGGAACGATCTGGAAGAACTAATCAAAGACCTTGGCATATCATCTCGCGTATCTTTGCCAGGTAGAGTAAACGATCCTTTCTCTATACTCAGGAAATCGGATTTATTCGTTATGTCATCTCGCTTTGAGGGCTTTCCAATGGCACATGGCGAAGCCATGATGTGCGGCTTACCTATTGTAGCAACAGACTGCCCAAGCGGACCCAGTGAACTCATACGTAATGGTGTTGATGGGCTACTTGTACCAAATGGAGACGAAGAAACATTGCAAGAGGCAATAGAAGAGCTAATCTCTAATCCTGAGCTACGCGGCCGGATGTCCAGATCAGCCTCGCAAGTCACTGAACGTTTTGATTCCAAATCAATCGTGAGTGAGTGGATAACTGCATTCAACCAATTAACACCGCAAAACACACGCTAGTATCGTGACCCCAAGAATCTTACTCAACTATATCAAGATTCCCCAATATTGTATCTTGCAAACCCTTGAAAACCACACCGTGCCCAGCCGCGCTCCAATGTCTGTCACACTCGTAAAGAAGCGACTCGTAAGATATGCCCTGATCGTCAAGGTAAGACCGCAGATCAAAGTATAGTATATCCTGATCTTCGAGAAACTGAGCCACACGATCGCTATTTTCAGCTACTCTACTGTTAAAAATAACCACATATTTTACGCCTGCCGCACGCAACAATTTACTAGTCTCGGCAATTACACCATTCAGTTGAACCCAGTTTTTTTCCAGATCGATCGTCTCCACTTCTGGCCGGTTACCTCGCTTTTTATCCTCCGTATCCAAAACTGATGAAAGGTTTTTTCTTGTATGGTAGATAGCCTTTTTTAGAAACACAAAGCTCTCTAGCAAACCCAATTTATCTCTAACCCAATCGCGAAACTCGAATGGTTTAGGGGCTATCAAGTCAAATCCACCGGCTTCGTCGAACTCGAGAAAAACGAGCGGTCGCGAAACTCCCGACCTCGCATTCATCACTGCATCTCGCAAATCGCTTTCTACATTTACAATCTGTACAACAAGTTTGGTATTCTCCAAATTTACCTTTTGATCTAAAATCACGTACTGCTGTATTGGTGAGGTACCTGCAAGACCATAATTTAAGACATTCAACTTAGATTCATAAGCTTTCGACAACCTGTTGGCAAGTCGCCCCTCTTTGCGCACCATTAGAGCTTCTACATACGAATCTCCAAGAACAATTATATCTTTCAATCCGCTGTCATACTTGACTGAAGAATCGACTAGTCCCTGGTCATTCAAATAGTATCGATTATCGAAGCAGGCACTTGTTCTCCTACCAGAAAAATTCCTCTTGTGCCACATACCAATATCCGCATCGTAAACAACAGGTGAGGTCCCATGTGCAAATGGTGTATTACCGAGAAACAGTTCAAAAAGTACCAGAGAACATAACAGTGCGGATAAGACTATCGATGTATTTTTCAACATAATGGTTAAAAGTTAAAATATAGGAATTCGGTCAAATTTTGGT
This sequence comes from uncultured Granulosicoccaceae bacterium, assembly GCA_964393885.1. Classification (GTDB taxonomy): domain Bacteria; phylum Pseudomonadota; class Gammaproteobacteria; order Granulosicoccales; family Granulosicoccaceae. Next base: position 52,001 of record CAYMVV010000002.1, read on the forward strand.
TAGAAAATGATGCATTTATTGACTGCAAAGTGGCTAAAAAATACGCGCAGATCGAGATAAACAGAACTATGTTTTTTCTATCTGATCGTACAAGATCGAGACTATTTTTAAAGGCAAATGCAACAGCACCAAAAATCAGAATAAACACTGCGGCCTCCGTATTTAAAGTCCCTAATCCGTGTTTTCCCAACATTCCCTGATACATGGCAACTGCAATTTCCCAGTCTTCTGCCCTGAATACAACCCAGGCCAGATGCACAAACAAAAATGTGACAAACCAGCCTGCTACTCTACTTATTTTTACTCCAGTATAAACCCATAGTCGCTGAACTATAACAGCTGCACCATGGAAAACTCCCCAGGCAACAAAGGTCCAGCCAGCCCCATGCCAGATACCACCTATCAAAAATGTCAAAAATAAGTTTCTAGACGTAATAAAACCACCCATACGACCACCGCCAAGCGGAATATAGACATAATCTCGAAGAAAGCGGGAAAGTGTCATATGCCATCTACGCCAAAAATCCTGAATATTCACCGCACGATAAGGGGAGTTGAAATTTTGTGGCAATTTTATGCCAAACAGCAACGCCAGACCGATTGCCATGTCTGAATACCCACTAAAATCGAAGTACAACTGAAAAGTATAAGACAGGGTCGCCACCCAGCTCGCCAGAAACGTTATGCTTGCACTGGCGGAGTATCCCTCATTGGCCCAAACCGCAAAAGTATCAGCAATCACTACTTTTTTGAACAATCCAATGGAAAATAATGTCAAGCCATTCTTGGTATTTTCCTTCCAATACTTGAATCTGGCTGAATCCGTGAACTGCGGCAGCATCTCTTTATGGTGGACGATTGGCCCGGCAATGAGTTGTGGGAAAAAGCACACGAAAAGAGCGTAACGTAAGAAACTGCGTTCTGCAGCCTGATCCTTGTAACAATCAACAAGATATGCAATCTGCTGAAAAGTAAAAAAACTTATTGCCAGTGGCAACAATATCTTTTCAAATGTAGTTTCATATCCACCCAGAACCGAAAATGTATCGGCAATAAAGTATGAGTATTTATAATAGCCAATTAGCGCCAGATTAAACAAAACACCAATGCAGACCGAAATTTTCCCGGAGACAAAATTACTATTGCTTCTTTCCTTTACAATAACCAAACCGGTAAAGTAATTAACAATTATGGATAGAAGTATTAATGCAAGATAAGCTACATTCCAATAGCTGTAGAAAAAGAGAGAGGCCAGCACCAGAAATACCAGTGAGGCAGCCTCCCATGAAAATCTTCGTAAAGCAAAAAAGGCCAAAACGGTTATTGGCAGGAATAGATAGATAAAAACAAAAGAGTTAAAAAGCACTATTCACTTTCTCGTAAAGTAATTAAACTATCAACAATCAAAAACCACACACTAAAAAATATCCAATGCAGTATTAGTTTTAAATACCAGGATTAATTAAAAAATAATTTTTACCATCCAAAATCACTCCTGGTACTTATGAACTGATAGCAATAAATGCATCAATGCAGGCCTCTGGCAACACTCAACGATGCGCAAACAATGCAGACTTGTTGGTGACGATGACTCTGTTTTGACGTTCAAATTTATAGGGCTCCAGTCGACCAAGCAGTAGCACCACACCGATTGCGCTCGTAACACGAAACTCGCTCAGCAAATCAGCAAAAGGACAACACTTTCGCTAAAAATTGCGCCAGTATAGGCAGCCTAAAAAAGCAGATACTCAAATTCAGTGTCGCGTAACGCATTTTTCACTTCTTCGTAATTTATTATCTTGTTACGATAATCACCTGCTTGCAATCGCTTCAAGTCACTATGAAAATAGTCAGTAGAAAAAGGTACTGATAAATATTTTGATACAGATTTTAAAACTTTTTCTCTGTCAGCAGCCATTTCTTCATATCTGATCTCGTGCACTGGTAAGGGTATAGCCTTGAGCAAAAGCCGGATAAACTTCGCATTACGACGATACCTGGTGAGATTCGTTCTTAAAGTTGATATTTCCAGTTCCACACCCTTTTTGAATTTACCGCTGTCGCTGCCACTCATATGTGTTGAATGGAAGATCTTGCTTTCTTTTGCAGAAGTTCTGGAAATCAATATGTCCAGGTAGTTCTCACGCACTAAATGTATTAACTTAAACCGACTTGTTACTAATTTGGCAAGTATTAAAGGGTTGCGAGACAAGTGATTGTACATCACTTTGAAACCGACAGCTCCAGTTGCATTCTCAAAATATTGCGACTTCATTAGATTGATGTAGTTAAAAGTCGTGAATATATGTATGCCACCTTTTCCATTGCTATATTCGTAATATGTTGGAATCTCTTCATTCCAATTTGGTCTATTAGCTCTCCAGATAAACGGTTCTTCCAGAGATTTTATTTCAGGATGACTATTCAGCAAAGTGGCTAACCATGTGGAACCACTTCTAGCTGTGGTAACTATACAAAAATATGTAGGCTTATTCACAAGACAAACCCAAATGCAAGAACACTGTTTTCAGTCGACATCAACGACATTTCAATTGCCTGATTTATATCTCCATCAAGGATAGACATGCACCTGCACCCTTCCAGTAGCTTCTAGCTTTACGTTTGGCCAGTGGATTCCCAAATTTTCTTCCATTTTGAAATATCCAAACCTATTTCCTGCTCTAATCGGGCCCCTTCGATTTTCAAGGCGGCAAACATCTCTTTCGAGTCGGCTAACTTTTCCTCTTGTGGCACCTTCTTAGACACAAGCATATCCTGTACACCCAACTTCTTAGGAATATTTACAAGGAAGTTCATATCCCTCTTCCGCAGAAAAGTCGCTACATTTTTTGCAGAACGGTACATGAATGCATTTCTTGGTGTCACCCTCCCGCCTACTTTCTTATTTACCTCATCCGGGGCATTTAACGCATGCACATCGAGAATATTGCAAATATCAAGGCCAAAGCGCTGGGCATCCTCCTTCAGGTTCTCGTAAAGTATTACGTCCACCTTATCCGCTCCGAATACCTCTCGCCACATATGTACATTTTCAGCGTAACTAGCATGCCCTCGCATCCCGGCCATGGTTTTGAACACTTCACCCAGAGCAGTACCCGGTTCGATAAAACCGGCTCGTACATTGTGGTGGTAATGTGAAAGAAATCGCTCGTACGGCTCTCGTAATGTGATGATGATTCTGACTTCCGGACAGCTATTTAGAATTCTTTCTGCTGCATTTTTATCTGGAAAATAAGTAGGTCCGACTTCACCTCTTAACTTATCTGGATGCAGACCATCAAATTGCTTGTCAAACCACATCTCACCCTTGTGACTATTTTTCGAAAAATAGTAAGTCTCCTTAACAGTAGCTGGCACGCTGACGCCTTCATGCCAACGAAGATAATTGTGTATCCATGACGTGCCCGTTTTCATTGGGCCCACAAACAAAAAATCTAACAAATTTATCTCCTGTTAACAGAAAATAATACACCTTTTCGACAGCACAATAAACAAGTCGCAACACAGAACTGTAATTCAAAATTCAAACGTACAATCTCCTACCAATTATGAGCACAAAGTCACAACAAAGGCTCTCAGGAACCTGCAGAGGTTGCCCTTTGCACATGAGCGCGTGGTATAATAACGCCTACAAGTGTCGATTGGCCGAATCTGGATCAGCCGCACCTGAACACCAAAACGAAAAGCCGTTAAATCTCTAACTCTAGAAACAATAGCGGGCCACCCTAAAAGCTGGCGTGATCGCAGTCTGGACCAACCTCAGTTAACGCTATGACGAAGAAGATTGCCGTTTTCTTGCCGAATCTTACCGGAGGTGGCGCAGAAAAAATCTCAATCAACCTAATTCGGGACATGGTCGTTAATTCGGACCTTCAAATTGATCTCGTTCTTGGAAAAGCCGAGGGCATTTTCCTGAATGACATCCCCAGTGGAGTTAACCTGGTCGACTTTAACTCGGATCGCATTTACAAAACCATTTTTCCGCTGGTGAAATACCTACGCTCTAACGAGCCTTTTTCACTACTGGTACATATTAGCCATACCAATGTAGTTGCGCTGATAGCAAAGCGACTTTCACGAACAAGCACCAAGGTGTATGTTGTCGAACATAACAATCTGCAGGCAAAAGAAGGCACTTCATTTCTGAAAAAGGTAGTTCTGAGACCTTTGATGCGCTGGTTATACCCATCTGCGGAGCGCGTGATAGGCGTATCCGTTGGCGTTTCCGAGAGTGTAAAGTCACAACTTAGGCTTGCTGGCTCGAACGTAACCACTATCTACAACCCGGTTGTAATGCCGGAAGTAATTCAAAAATCGCTACTAACTGCGGACCATCCCTGGTTCACAGACGATAGCCTGCCGGTTTTTTTAGGTGTAGGCAGTTTAACAGAGCAAAAAGACTTCGAGAACTTACTAGAAGCGTTCGCATTGATGCTAAAGAGATTTCCAGCACGATTAATAATACTGGGAGACGGCCCCCTGAGGGGGGACTTAGAACGCAAAGTAGTTGAACTCAATATCGAAGACCTGGTCAGCCTACCTGGCTTTACTGATAATCCCTATAGCTTCATGAGCAAAGCGAATTGCTTTGTCCTTTCATCACGGTATGAAGGCTTGCCAACTGTACTAATTGAGGCAATGGCCTGTGGATGCAATGTAATTTCTACCGATTGCCCCAGCGGGCCAAATGAGATATTGGAAAACGGCAGATTAGGAAAATTAGTCCCAATAGAGGACCACCATAGCTTAGCAAAAGCAATGATGGAAACACTTGTGTCGCCGAGCTCAACCAAAGAACTGAAACAACGCGCGTCAACCTTTACGCCAGAAAACGTTGTTCCAAAGTATGTTTCTTTACTTACTCGCTAGTTGCAAGGCAAGCGATAGCATAGCCACGTATCTTGACTTGTAGAAAGTGCCTTAGTTCATATTTCACGGCAGCAGCGCTTCATACGCTTCTCCGTACTCATTACGCTCCGCAATGACTTGAAAGAACAGGCTGGCTTGATTTCTTAGTATCTTTGTAAAGGTAGATAGCCGATTTCATCGATTATCAAGACACTTGGATTCAGTAATGATCGCTTCTTAATGTAGGCATCCATCCGCCCCTGAATTTGCACCTTTTCAAGCTGCAGTACCACATCTGCGGCTGTGATAAATCGTACTTTGATACCGGGTTGTACTGCCGGGGATCCCTGGGCGATAGCAAGATGGGTTTTATCCACTCCGCTAGGGACAAGGAATATGCCGTTTTCTGTTCGCTCTACATACCCTGCGACTCTAAGGCTAGCTCGGTCTTTTTGGGTACACCGGCGGAAAACTTAAAATCATAGCTCTCAAGCGTTCTAATGAGATACTGGCGGTGGCTTAGCGCAGCAGGTGGGCAATTCAGCACCGATTGCTTTGCGGTACACATTTACCTCTAAATGCTATCTTCACCGATCCTGAACTCAGACTTTTCGAATAATTATATCAAGAGCGGCATCCAGGAAGCCTGGATGCAATTTCTTCGGGCATATTTTTCGCAGGAACGCTCCGTACTGCACATTGTGCGAACGGGCCAGCATCCGGCCGTATGTCCAAATCCGGTTACGCTGCCGACTAAATGAGCCAAGACTGCTAACAACATCTAACTGTGTAGCGTCGCCCAGCGTCAGATCAAATTCGTGGTAACTCACTCCACGGCCCGCCCTCAGCATGCGCTCGAAAGCTTCATCGCTATATTCATTTAAAGCGCTGCTAAAAGAATTGCGTGGGCTGAATCTAGCGTACTTGAAAGCCAAGTCGTCGGGTAGCCACATATAGAACGGAAGCCATGCTGTATGATGGTCGTGATACCAAATGCGATTAGGGGTTTCTATCACACACCAGTGCGAACCCGGCGCAAGCATATTCCATGTATCGCTCATCGCACTCATACGCTCTACATGAGTCATGTGCTCAAGACAAGCAAAATAGATGATGAAATCAAACTTATGATGGCTGAATTGCCTATGCAATTCTGTTGCATTGACTTGATGAATCTCAACATCGACGTCGTAAGTACGACACCTTTCTGCTGCAACTCGAAGACTACTCTCATCAATATCCACTGCTATAACAGTAGCACCCTGCTCGGCTAAGGCAACAGTAGATGAACCTGTGCCACAACCGATTTCCAGTATTTTCGCACCCTTAAGTGACTGTGCAGCATCCAGCCAAGGTATTATGCGTTTTCTAAATCCATCAAGTCGTTTGTGCCGCTGGTTTATCCAATCAGCCTTACCCTCGTCTGAGTCAAGGTAACGTGCGAGCGTTTTCTCATCAGTGGAGACGGTTGATTTGAAATACTTGGACCGAAGAATTTCCTCGAACTCTTGGAATGTCCGCAACTCAGGCTGACGAAATTGAGTCAGTAGGTGCGCAGGTGGCTTTGACTCAAATGCGCTATAGATTCTTTTCTTCGCAGTTAGTATCTTTGGTCGAATATCCATATTGCACCCTAGCGTATTACAATGCACACTACGGCGCAAGATGAACAGTGTTCCGTTTTGCCTCTCCCTTTTTTCTTTTCGAGAATACGACACCACTGCCGACAATTCACATGCGACAAATCCTAGAAGTTCTATGATTACCGTTCCAACCTGGCTCTTCTATTCCGCAGATTAACGCCAGCATAACACACGCCTTGATCACGGAAGCAGAACTGCGCAGATCATCCGATGAAATCAGATCTGCCGCGAGAGATCTATAACGGCTCTGAATTAACGCTTACTCACCATACGGGCTTGTTACGACCCAATATTTTTTCAAGCTGCTCCATGTCTTTTGCATATACTGACATTAGTTTTTTGTAGCAGTCTTTGCTCATCTCCGGCGCCTTATCGTTACTCTCGCCCAGATGTTTGAACAGCTTACTCCCGGTGCGCTTGACAAATTTTGAGGTTCTATACCACCTGGTCCGGTGTAGGTAGCGAGCAACAGTAACGCCTGTTTGATATAGCCTCCTGAATTTCGGAGCATCCGAAACATTTTTCCTTCCACTTATTAACTGATCATCGAAGCCAAGCGGATCAATATCCAGGAATGTAGCAAGCTCCTCCTTTAGCATGTTCGGTTGAGCAATAGCCTCTTCTAGAATGAATACTTTTATTTGCGACTTTGGTATCCGCTCCAGGTAGCTTTCCAAATGCTGAGAATAAAAACCCCTTTCGACTATCAGCGGATTATCATTCAAGTACTCGTCAAAGGTTTTACCGCTGGTCTTACCAATATAAAAGTCTGTTTTATACTGTGAATAAGCTCGGTAGGCAGGATTTCTTAGAATTACCAGTAGCTTTACAGTTGGTATTTGTTCTGCAATTTGAGTCGCAACGTCTTCATGATATAGATATGTAGGAGTCATCTCACCAATTTGCTTGTGCGCTTTACCAGCCGCAAAGATATTTTTATACCACTCAATTCCCTTGTCGCGATGCAATGTGAAGTAGTTTACCTCTTTTACAGGGGCATAGACATCATGGTGGCTGGCCAGAATTGAATAGAGCCACGAACTCCCACTTTTCGTCGCCCCAATGCCAATAAAAGTAGGCAGCCCATTCATTCTCGATTCCTTATATTATAGTCCACCAAATATCTAATCAGCGGAAAGTCTTACATGCAGCCAACAGGCCACCAACAAGAAAGCACTGGTGTTTGCACCACCCAGCAACAGTGAACCTCGTTTTAGATTACTCGTCAACCCCCCTAGCTACAGTGATCCTCAACAATAAAATTCGGGCCTGCGTTCGTCGCGGGAGTAGGAAGCCCGCAGAACCTGCCTATATTGTCCTCGTAGGGACGATCAAAAACTGACCGACCCGTAAGCGGATTATCCCAATTTTCTTTCCCGTCAGTCATATGACCGCCACTCCCCGTCTCGTTGTCTGACTTACTCTCATCAATTCTTGGATCTGCACTCTCTGCGGGATAGTTCGGTTGCAGATACATGTTGTTATCAAGAAATATCTCAGACTCTTGTTTACAAAATCTCACACCATGCTTACTTTTCCCAACAGTGAATATGCCTTCGTCAGCGTACACAGACCATGTTATGACTTCACGACTATCAACGTAAGAACATCTGAGTATTGTTTGTCCGCCAAATCGAGTTGATGTGTTTTCAGCTCTGCCGTGGATGTAGCTGCCTATAATGTCCGCATACCCTCCATTGTTATAAATGTTGCGCGTGTTCGCAGCGAGCTCAGAGTTAATAATTGTAACGTGAGCACGGCGCTGGTTTATGGCTACATCGGTCGGTTCTCCACCACCCCAATCAGTGACCGAATCGAATGTTTCTAAAGGGTAGGCGCTACAGGACTTCCCACCACCTAGCATAAGAACCCCTTTTGGACCACCTGTCACTTTGTATCTACTTACAGTTACCATATCTGCGCTATTCACTGCGTTGCTATTTGCTCTACCAATTCCGAGAGCGTCGTCATGTACCGCCTTGATTTCGAACGCATTTAACCAATAATTTTCACCATAACTCACACTGACTGCTGCAGCCAGACTATTATGATCGATCACTATGTTTGTTAGAATATTATTTCCAGATTCGAAGATCAGGCTACTGTAATACTCTTTTTCGTGCTGTTTTCTGAGCGTTACATAGTTACCGTTGGACAATGATCCATCAATAGTGACTGAGCCCGGGACTTTGCAACTATTGCCTTCACAACCATTCATGTAAACATCATTATCAGGATGGAACACTATATAGTCGCCAGATTTTGCCTTCGATAAAACATCCTGGAAACTTCCCGACCCATTTGTAGACGGGTTTGTAACTACTACGAGATTCTTGGTTCCACCAGTTGCTCCAGCGCCAAAGCCGGTCCTATACGGGCTATCCATCAACCGCTTGACACGATTCTCCAGATTCATACCTCCGGAATCCCAGGGGTTGTAGCACATCAGTGGCTTATCAGTTACCGATGGCGACTGCCCCCCCTGTGGAGCAACCTCCCCTACTGATACCTCAGGTGATGCCTCAGGCAGTTCTTGCAACAACTCAATGCTCGGACCTGAAGGCGGGGAAATACCAGTCTGGGAAGATGCGACCGCAGCCACAAAAATAGCCAGAAACGGGACAAAAAAGGAGTAACTAAGCTTGAACATACTAGATCCGTAACAAATTCCACGTAGCCTGAGAAAAATAAACTGTCGACTGCGCGCTCAACGGTCACGGGCAGTCTAACCACACAGCATTCGAACCAACCCTTTTCCGCACCATCCATTTCAACTGCGCAGAGACAGTCCATACCCAATGCACCTTCAAGCGGCTATTAACCAAAATGCTTAACAGAATCAATTTTAGAGGCGTCGATATGTTAAGATTGTCACGAATTTATACCTTCTTCCATACCAATGTCGAATCCCTTAAGCACTAATTTTGCAACTTACTTATCATTTCACATTTTTTGCACTGACCCGGCATTTCAACCATCATTCCGCCACCATACCGCCGACACAGGAAAACCTATGACGATAGCAAGAGAGACAGGCGGCAAACTTTACTTCTTGCTCACAGCACTGTGCATCCTTGTACTTGCCCGCATAGCGAGCGCAGACTCTTCCACACCTCCCAACATTATCTATATTATGGCAGATGATCTTGGGTATGGAGATCTCGGAAGTTACGGACAAACAGTTGTACAGACACCGAATCTAGATCAAATGGCGCAAAAGGGACTGCGGTTCACAAACCATTATTCCGGTCAAGCTGTGTGCCGCCCATCGAGACTTGTACTATGGACGGGTCAACATACAGGTCATACAGGATTCATTACTAACGACGAGTACAACCTCACCGGGAATGACGCAACCGTAGCAAGTCTGCTACAAGATGCTGGCTACGTTACTGGCGGCGTTGGGAAGTGGGCACTTGCCACCGAAGAGTCTGGCCACCCCAATAATAACGGATTTGATTACTGGATGGGGTATCTGGATCAAGGTAACGCGCATAACTACTACCCACCGTTTTTGTGGGAAAACGACAAGAAAATAAAGCTCGCAGGTAACGTGCTGGATGATTCGGAAGAATCACGAGGGCGGGTTTCACAAAAACAGACCACCTACTCACACACCGAAATAACCGAAGCGGCATTCGCTTTCATCCGCCGCAATAGCAACAATCCTTTCCTACTCCATGTTCACTGGACCTTGCCGCATGCAAACACAGAGGCAGGTAAAATGTTCGGTGACGGAATGGAAGTTCCGGACTATGGAATCTACCAGGATGAAGACTGGCCAAAACCAGAAAAGGGCTTTGCTGCAATGGTGACCCTGATGGACAGAGACGTCGGCAGACTAATAGATCTGCTAAAAGAGCTCATGCTTGACAAGAACACCCTGGTTCTTTTCACCTCTGATAATGGACCTCATAGTGCGGGCGGCCATAAAAGCAGCTACTTTAACTCTAGCGGCCCATTACGTGGAGCCAAAAGATCTCTGTTCGAGGGAGGCATACGCGTACCTCTGATAGCCTATTGGCCCGGAAAGGTAAAAGCGGGTACGGTTACTAACCATGTTTCTGCCTTTTGGGACTACTACCCTACCGTCGCAGAAATAGCTGGTATCGAACCAACGGGCAAAATCGACGGCATATCCTATCTACCAACGCTGCTTGGAAGCACGGCGCAGCAAGAAGAACACGAATATCTATACTGGGGTAACAAGGGAGGCCCTACAGAGCTGGCTGTAAGACATGGCAAATGGAAACTGGTCAAATATAAAGAGCGGGGGTTTTTGAATTTTCGCAGAAAAACACAAACGCACCTGTATAACTTAGAAACAGATCTCGGGGAGGAATACAATGTAGCAAGTCAAAACCCTGAAGCAATCGAACAAATCAAAGCTTTGTTGAAACGAGACGGACTCAAAATGTAGGAATGTTACACCGCCACTCGGCAACCAATATGAAAAACAGCATAAGTTGTCCAAGCAAACACCAGAGATGGATGAAATCTACTTCACCACCCGTAATCTTCACCTATCAGGCTGTACAACTTTTCATTGTGCGGTCTGAAATAATTATCAAGAAACTGCCTTACTTCTGAGGAATCCTCGGATTTTTTGATTCCAACATTCATCGGTTGAAGATCATCAGCTGAAAAACTAGTATCAACACCTGCAAAGTTAAAAACTTCTTGTAGTACCAATTCGGGTTGTCGGAAAAATCTTTCGCTATTGAGAATCAATATATTTTCCAAATCAAAATACTTTAAATAACCCTGCAACTGATCGTAATACTTACCACGTGCCTTATACGAATACCGACCGAACTCTGCTTTGTGGTACTGCCCATCCAAAAGGATCGACTCTAAACGCTGTTCCTCGGACTGCAGAGCCTGCATCAACGGTAGAGTTTCAGTCCCCATCTTGACCTCGTGATAATAGTGGGAAATAGCACGATCTGTTGGATTTCGAAGTATCACAATGAGCTTTGTATCAGGTGCACGATTGTATATGCGTTCTGCAACCATTGGATGAAAAAGATATAGCGGTGAGGCCTCAAAGGCCTTTTGGTGCTCGCCCAGGTTTTTACTCAAAGGAAAATGCGACCGATACCACGCCTCACCTTTAGCGAAATTATCAGTCTCTCCTTTATTTCCACCGTCAAAATAGTGAACCTCTTTCTTAAAGCTTGGCACAAGCTGCGGATGAAGACCCAAATATCGAAACAAACTGGTTGTTCCTGCTTTTTGCGCGCCAATGATCACTACTTCTGGAAAGACTCGATAAGACCATGTGGCTCTTCTATAGAGCGTTTTCACCGGGCGATATACAGACAGAATACCGCGCTTCAAACCTGCTTCAAGAGAAAACTTGCGCATACCTACTTATTCTTCCTTCTTAGTAAAAACATCGATAATCCTTTTCACCCTTAATGTACCGGTGCAATAACTACACACCACTGCTCATGTATGGATTCAGTTAGATATCTTTCAGACATCTTTATTGATTCAGTTCCCATTTCGGATCTTAGTTCGTGGTTTTTCATCAGTGAAACAACCACATTGGCAAAATCGGTGTCACCGGTATTTTTCCGTCGAAGCAATACCCCATTTTTGCCATCACTGATAAGTTCCGGCACACCACTCACATCATCAAATGCTACTGCAGGTAATCCGGCAGAAGCCGCTTCGGCAAGAGCATTGGGAAACCCCTCATATAAAGAGGGAAACAAAAACAGATTACTGTTAGATAAAACCGTCTCTATATCGGTTGTTGCCCCGCGCAGGAATACGTGGTTTGCCAAATTTGCATCTTCAATCTGTTTTTCCAGCGCAGCTTGCAAAGACCCGCTTCCATAAATATCTAAAATCCAGTTGTCACAGCCTGAGAAAATAGATGAACATGCGCGGACAAGAAACTCTATATTTTTCTGGTTTTCCAGGCGGCCAACCGCGACCGCACGATATACCCCATTTGTGGCAACAGCCGGTTTGGCGGCTTTTTTAAATTGCGGACAGGCATTCGGAATTACCTTCACATTGGCACTTAACGGCATCTGATCGCGAATAAGGTTTGTCTGCACAACTACACAATCAGCTCTCGGGTATAGAAATCTTCGAAGTAATTTTCGTACCTTTGCAAAACTGTAGTGAGTGGTATCCTGCCGTTCAGATACCACTACACGCACCGGCAAAAAAACCGCACTCAGTATGACCGGGAAATTCGCAATGTCCAGGAACGATACTACGACGTCAGCTTTCAGGTTTTTAATCGCCTGCCTCAGTTGAAGCGGCAAAATAAGTGCTCGACCAAGCCGAGGTCGATATTTTCTGTAAGTATTTGTTGTGACCAAAGTCACACCAGCTGGAGGCTTATAGAAAAAGGGAATTGCCTGTTCGTCCGCGAACGTAAGAATAGTAATTTTGAATTGTGCCGCCGCACCTGTACCCGGAGGCAACAGATGCTTTTGCAAAAGGTTTTCACAGAGATTTACCAGCACCTTCTGGGCGCCACCATGGCCGAGACTTGGTATGACAAATAAAACGTTCAATTGCTTATTTAACTCGCTTACGACTTGCAGGTGCCACCCCTAAGACAGGCCTCTTTGATACTGAACCGTGAGGATGCTATCACGCACCACTGTTGAATTCTCTGGTAATATCCGAATTTGAATCTACAAAATGGCCAAAACCGGGATCAAATCCCAGTTTGCTTCGCAACCTTCGCAGATTCACTATGTTGCAGAGTGATGGGGAGTAGTATGTTGTGCAAGGCACATCGCCCCGGAGAGTATCTGCTCAGCACCGCATCACACAGGGGCCACTTTGTGCTAAAATGAGCGAATGGCAGTTACTATAACTGCGATGCATTGACCGAAAAAGAATCTCGTACTGAAAGTACTGTTCTTTTGTAAAATCCCCCAACATAAAAGATAAAGTCGCATTCTGCTTGCGAGGTGAGAACCATGAGAGGCATCCTTGGATTCATTTCAACAATCGCTGTGTTTGTTGTGGTATGCGCATTTGTAACCAATATTTCCAGGGTAGTGCTTGGTGCACGTATTGGTATTGTTCCCTATGAGTTACACCTTGCCGGAGCAGGAGTGTTCGCCTTTCTTACTCTCTTAGATGGCAAATTTTGGAATTTATCCAGACCAAGCTTGTTGATGCTTACATGGCTTTTTAGCCTGCTAGCAGCCATGTCAGCTTCCCTGATACTCATTTCGAACGATAATCTTGCAATCACAACCTTTACAGATATTACTACATTTATTGCAATAGCGGCCACATTCACTTTCTTGAGCCAAAACAAAAGCTTGTTAACTACCAGTGGCTATGCCGCTTTACTCGCTATTTTAGTGAGTGTAGTCATAACGTACATCGAGTTCTACAACCCTGATTTCAGGATAGTCAGAGACATCAGATACGTAACAGATGCTGACCGATTGGGCCCGCAAAGGGTCGCAGGCCTTCACGTCGATCCAAACGCGAATGGCACGCTAATGGTACTGGGGTTATTTGTAACTCAGTACTTTTTAGCCAGACCCCTGCGCTTTATCTATGCTCTACTTGTTGGGGCCGCAGTAGTGGTCACAGCAAGCCGTGGCTCCATGATACTGTGGCTGATCGTCGTTTTCACAAGTTTCTGGATTGGTGCGTACGCAGCAGGCAACGTAATACCAAAAATCATGGCCTTCTGTTTAGCTATCGGGCTCACGCTGTTGCTCACCAGCGGACAAGTTCCGGTTATTCTCGCCTCAACGGGTCTGGACGAGTACATGAACCCGGCGGCAATCGAGCGACTGTCTTCAGGTTTCCTCGAACAGGACGACAATTCGGCGGAGGCACGACGGAATGCGGTTAGTCAAAACTACGAAAAGTTTGCTCAACACCCAGTATTCGGTGGTGGACTGGGCATTTCACTGAGTGACGAGTTCTCTGTTGGTAGCCACAATATGCTCTTAAGAATGGGATCTGAACTGGGTATCATTGGCATTCTGGTATACCTTTCTCTTCTCATTGTTCCACTGATGGCCAGGTCCCGAAACGGCTTTTTATTCGTTGTTTTTTTCTACATATCAAATTTGTTCACCCATACAGCATTTTCTAAACCCACCTTCGCCATACTGGTGCCGTTAGCTATTCTCTACTTTGTGACGGAACACTCATCCACTAGCAGCAAGCGCTCTCGGCATCCTTCAAGAAAACGAAGAAGAAGACGAAGATCCCAGCCGGTGCCCAACAGCCCAGAGGCAACCATATCCTAGCAAAAATGTTGGAAAATACTCGAATCGAATTGCCTTGTAAGCGTCCGACCCACTAGAAATCGAAATGCGAATCAACAATGGTGTCCACTTAATCCAGGCGGACACCATGCAAGAGATCAGACTTTCATCCGCAAGACAGCGTCTGAACGTCAGACCGACGGAAAATCAATCGCGTCAGGTTGCGCTGAAACATCAGATCAATGCAAACCTGATCCACAATTTGTGCAGGCAGATCCAAGGAATAACTTGCAAGCCCATGGTACCGCAGTCCTGAACACATCCATTACCGATAATCCGGATTCTCCCAGCCGTATAGAGGTGGTGTTGGGGTACAGCAACGCTATTTCCAGACGGTTGCGCAGTGCAGCAACCGATCAAGCGAACCGCCGGCAATTCATCGCAGTCTGGCAGGCAAACTGTTTTCTCGCTCTGCTATAGTCAGAGACAATCCTCAGGACGGTTGCCAGATGCGTTTTACAAACGCCTGGCAAGCCAACAGATCAACAGATCCACCGTCTGGGAGCCAAATAAACCCCAACCGTGCCAGTGTCATCACGCACTGTTTCTCCAACGATGGTTAAAATGAGAAGTCGAAGGCGGCCTTGCACAATGGATCTCGAAACCAGAGCCCTCGCACCAAGTATAACTTTGCTCCGGAATATACGAACATGCCATCCCCTTCCAGTAGTCGCTGGGCGACCGGTCTGCACAAGACGACTGTACCGATTATCGCGAAGAGTTAATCAACTGGAAACTACAGACGTCGAGAGGGGCCCAAGATACGCATCTATGTTTGTTCAACAGATTACCGACTTACGTTTTGCTGAAACAATCCGCTATAAAACTCACTCAATGACTGAAGCGCAATCGTTTGGGAATAATACTCATGTATACGTTTGCGTGCTGCTTGCGACATGGCATCCCTGGCAGATTTATCTTCTGCCAATTTCGTTATAGCGCCTGCCAAAGATACTTGATCTTCTGCAGCCACAATTAGACCGGTTTTCCCTGGAACTACTGCATCAAGATTACCAGGAACTGATGACACAATGGCAGGAACACCCATCGCCTGAGCTTCCAAAACACTATAGGGAAAACCCTCATGCCAACTGGGTAGTAAAAGTATGTTCAGCAACTGATAAATCTCAGATATATTATTCACTCTCCCCAGATAGATCACATTGGAATACTCAGAGCATAAGTCATCTAACCTTGCGGCAAGGGCATCTCCACCACTACTACCGGCAATAACCAACTGCAGCGACTTGTGCTGCTCTTTTGTCAATGATCTCCATGAGTTGATAATATTATCAATACCCTTGTGTGCAACAATTCTTCCTACATAACCTACCGTTATCCTATTTTCTTCCAGTCCAATTGAATCTCGCAACTGTGATTTTCCGTGGTCATCCAATGTTACTTTAAATCGTTCGAGGTCAATACCGGAAACTGTGCCGTAACCAAGAACAATCGACTTGTGAATACCACTGATCTTATTCTCAACAGCCTGCTCCAGGGTCGAATTACCGCAAAAGACCACCTTCGTCGCTAAAGCACAGGTTAGTACTTCACTGGATTTCAATAGATAGTGTTTAAACCCGGTGTATGAAAACAGTGCCATACCGTGATTATGATATATCCTGTGCGGCACCCTGCAAATGAAAGATGAAATCATTGCCACCAGACCTGCTTTTGACATATGCGCATGTACGACGGATGGTTTCTCCCTTATCAGAAGTACCACGAGTTTAGTTAGCGCAACTAAATCCGACCAAGGTGATATCTCGGTGGAGATTTTTATCGGGTTGAATCTGACATTTGTCGTATCCACGACGCCACGGCTATGCTCATCGTCTGTGCAAACCAGCAATAAGTCATAACCCTCGCTTCGCAGTAATTTTATGTGCTCCTTAAAAAAACTCCTTACTGTCGCGCCAGATGCAACGACATAAATAACTTTTCCCATTTTGGCACGTTTTCTATTATGTGGCATAAGAATATACTACTGGGGTGGTTACATAATCCTAAAGGATTAATCACCCTAGAATCACCCTCTTTAATCTGTTGTAGAAAACGATCTCTACCAACCATGAAAAGAGTAGTACGACAAATAAGTACATAAACCACCGCAGCACAGGGTTATCAACTGCCTCTAGATAGCTGGCATTTGCCATTAGCGGCATATGGCTTATGTACATAGCGTAAGATACGGGGGCAAGAATCAAGAAAGGTTTGAATATAATATCAAAGCCAAACCACTTGAACCTGTGCCATACCATTGCCCCAATCAAAATACACCCGGCAAACACGTTATGCCTAAGCTCTAGAACCGGATGGTAACCAAGCAGTAGTCTAGTGCCTTCAAAGTAATTGAGAAGCACATCCAAAAAGAGAATGGTGGAGGTAGCTACCAGAGCCACCGAGGGGAGAATATATTCCTTTAAAGCACCTGTTTTACCTGCCAAATACAGGTCAGCAAGGTATACTCCCGTCCACCATATACCCAGATAAGACACTATTCGGAATGGAAAGATGGGCAATACAACATACAATAAAGTAGAGACAACGACGATACTGTAAATATATATATGCTTTCTATCACCACGGAAAAAATGAATCAAAGGAAAAAACAACATATAAAACCACCACTCGTATGAAAGTGACCACAGCGGTGTATTTTCCATGTAAGACGGGGTAATTACGTTTGGCTTTACAACCTCCCAATCCTGGAGCATTAAAACATTCAAACCAAGCGTTTTCAGTTCAGGATTTATCCATTCCTTAGCATTGTATGCAAGTAAGATGTAGCTAGTAAAAAAAATAGCAAATAGCGGGATATATATTCTTAGTGCTCGTTTCAGAAAGTAAGTACCAAAGGACTTATCGGCAGACCTCTGGTAGGAGTAATTTATCACGAATCCTGACAGCAAAAAAAATAGAATCACCGCCTCCTGACCAAAACGAAGCAGAAACCCCACATTGTGCCCAAAAATGTTGACGCTCTTTGCAGATATAGTATGGTGTAGCACAACATAGAACGCCGCAAACCCTCTCAGCGCCTCAAGTCTATATAGTTTCGTTTTTTCTGGCATGCGCACTACACTTGTTTAACAACCGGCTACTAAAATACAGGAGATCTGCTTGTAAATACTAAGCAATTTCACCAAATGAACATAGAGTATAACGTGTTACCAAACAATTTCACCCAGGTTTAGCTGTGATAATCTCTGGCAAAAATATCAACTCCGCATTTACTGCAAATTAACTACAGTCAGAGCATCGAGCGGATACATTGTTAGTCTTATATCTACAACAAATTGTGTTGTGTTTCGCCCTAAGACGGTTAAAGGGTCAGGTACATTCTAAAACAGCCTGGCGTTTTACCTGACAGAATACACAGCCAGCTCACCAAACATTTTCGTCTCAAGTCTTTTAACGAATTTTCCCTGAGTCTGATATTTGTCACTGAGTCTGACCACAAAGTAGTCAGGATCAAACAAATCAATTGCTCTGTCAGATTGCTTTTGATTAAGCATATCAGTCCTTATAAACAACATCTGCCGCGGACGGATAATGTACGAAAACGGGTTATGGGGCTTTATATTAATACCCACGATTCTCGCATTGTCAGGCACTACGGCAAGTTCCTGCTCAAGCCGTTCGATTTCTTTAGCCTCACTAAGTGATTGAGTGCGGCCATACTGTACAACAGTAAAAGTTAGCACGATCACGACAACCGAAACTGCGAGGACTCCTAACGTAAAATATTTTCTACCTACATTCGATCTGCGAATAAATTGATTTAACCCAATACCGATTAGCACAAACGTAACACAAGCGACAATTTGCTGATATCTCGGGTGATTTTGCTGTAGAAATATAAGCGAAACGTACTGACAACCGAACAACCCCAAGGGTATAAGTACGCGCCACCATCTTGAAAATCGAAAAAGAGCTAAATACACCGTAATTGCCAGGGCTATATTTGTGAAAAAATAAAAGGGCGCCAATTTAGCATCTAAAAATTGATTTTTTAATGCATAGCCCACCTTCAACTTTAGCAACGCCATATCTATTACTGGCAATTGCTCTGAGTAGTGCCAAAACATATTAGAAGAACCTGGCACTGCTGAAGCGATTATCGCTTTCATCTCTGGCTGAAACGATGAGGGAAACCAAAAACTCTTAAACTTTAAACACAGTACCAACATACCGAAATAGAACGAAGCTAATGTAATATCAACTAATACGTTCTTTCCACTGCGCTCAACTATTGCCCACAACCCCCACAGAAACGCAGGAGCTAAAAATATCGGATGACTCATCAATCCGACTAACAGCGTTATATACAACAAGTATTTGCATACCGTTTTTTCGCGGTAAAAAAAGCAAAGCAACTGCACCCCAACCAAAGCAGCGAAATACATTTCCAATAGGGGATTTATTGTCTGCCACAACGCTATTGGCGAAATCAAATAAAAACCTGTAACAGCCGTTGAAACTGACTTTGACGAATAACGAAGTGAGATGAAATATATGCACAACGCAACAGTAAAATGACATATGCTATTTACTATGATCCACGCAAAATAGGCATCAATATACCTGGACACCCACCCGATAAGAAGCATAACGGGGCTATTGTGCATAAAATAGTTGAATTCCGGAACTGCGCCGTTACGCAGCATCGGCCCGGGGAAAATATTGTTGCTGAGACGCGCAGCCCCACTTGATAGTGTTTCGACATCAGCTACGTACCAATATTGGTCAGTACCCCGTACTCCTGCCGCTCCGTACCACACCAACAGACAGGAAATCACAGCGGCAAACAGCAGAAACTTCCCTGACAAATCACCAGTATTTGAATTTTCTAAAAAATCTTTTTGCATTACCGTTTTACACTACTACCCTACGTTTTGCCGTACTACCCTAACTGCACAATACTGTCGTGCTTACAGACGATTTGGCCAAAACGTTTGTAAGACTCTTTCTTCTGAACAGCGCTCTCGTTATACCAGCTCAATATCTCATTAGGGAAATTAGCACCCAAACTATGGCTAAAAGGATACCCACCACCGAACCTTGGATTCATTTCCAGTACTACCGCAGATTTTCCGTCGTAAAACACATCACAATCAAGATTCCCAATATGGCCGAGTTCTCTACCAATTCTCTCCCCAAGCTCAGTCAAAGTTGGCAGATCTACCAGTTCTGATTTGTCTGTTTCCCCGGCTCTCATTCCCAATTTCTTCTTAACATAAACGGACTGAACGCGACCGTTAAGATCATTGAGAATATCCAGCCCATACTCACAACCAGGCAAACCCTCCTGAATAAGTATACTCTCTGCAACAAGCCCATCATCGACTTTGAGAAAGCTTTTCTGCAATTGTAATTGCGCCAACCCAAAGGCTAATTTTAGCTCTCTTATTGTATCTACACGGAAAAGCTGCAGACTCGCACTCCCCCAACGAGGCTTGACGAAGAGTGGAAACTCCAGCTTTCCTTGTTTAATAAATGTTTCAGCTTCTTCCATTTTTATGTAGGTTTGAGGGTAAGGAATACCAACGCCTCTTAAGAACTCACCCGTTTTGAGCTTATCGAAGCAAATTTCAACCACCTCTGTCGATGACAACAAGAGTTCTGTACCTTTACTCTCAAATTCATCCCGATGAACCGCCAGTAAAGGTAGCTCCACGTCATTCAGGGAGACAAGCAGGTTTATGCGATTTTCATTACAAATTTTCAGTAGCGTGGGGATATACGCCTTATCATCTACCGCAGGCACTTTGAGCCTTACGTCTGCCTCATACAGCGCGGGTGCTGAATCGCTCATGTCCGCTGCGAATATTCGTCCGTGCCCATTTAGCTCTTCACGGAAATATTTCAGCAGATAGTTTCTACGCCCGGCACAAGTAAATAGTATGTCCATAGTGCTAGTATCGATGCTCCACAGACAGCAGGTTACTCAACGGCTTACCCTCATATAGATTATTGATATTTGCTATTGCATCATCCAGGTGTGGAAAACCGCTATCAACGTAACCAGACCTGTGCGGAGACATCACGAGATTTTTTAGCTCGCGAAAGGAATACTTCTTTGATGGCGGGGTGTCCATGCTCTCACCCGGCTTCGGGTAGTTATACCAGGTGTCTATACCTGCGCCATATATTTGCTCTTTAGACAGAGCATCAAAGAGTGCTTTCTCTTCAACGACAGAACCACGAGCAACGTTTATCAAGATTGCTTTCTCATCAAGTGCATTGAAACACTCTGAGTTGAATAGACCTTGGGTTTTTTCAGTTAATGGTAGAGCGATAAAAACTGCATCCGCGCCGGTTAGTGCACCTGCAATTTGTTTAAAATTTAGAACTTCTTCTACACCGGAGGTGTTTTCAAGGACACCGCTGCGGTTAACCACTGTCACATGCGGTTCAAATCCGCGCAACAATTTATGCACCCCCCGGTTAACCGCCCCATATCCTACAAATACTACCTTTTGGGAATTGAGCGATCTGGAAAAAGGACTGACTTCATTTCCCTCCGGCGATATACGATTCCAGTTACCGTTTCTCAGTTGTGAGTCATGATAGGTTATCTTCTTCGCAACGGAGGCATAGAGCGCAACAGCATGCTCAGCGACGACCATTCCATTTGAGTGGGAATTGCATACGCAATCAATGGAGTATTTCTCAAGCAATGTAAAGTCGACAGTGTCGACGCCAGTCCACGGAATTTGAAAAAGCCTGATGTGCCCGGAGGCCTCAATAACAGCTTCAGTGATCATTCCTCCCAAAAGCACTTGCGCATCCGGTATTTTTTCTACAACCGCCTTCTCAGTGTATTCATCCGGTTCAAGCAGGGATATTGCGTCATTCAAACCAGATCTGAGGTAGTCGAGATCCACCGGCATGAATTTCTTTGTAAGCAACACATTCATATTTTACAACCCTTCCGAAAATCCGGCTAGCTTTTCAAGACCTTCGGTTAGTTGCTGCGTATCGATGGCAAACGAGAGTCTGACGTGATCATCCCAATTTTTTCCAAAGGCAATACCAGGAGTGGTAGCAACCCCGGCTTGTTCGATGAGTTCACCACAGAAGTCATTCGAATTCTTACCAGTTGCACTTATATTTAAAAATGCAAAAAACCCTGATGCCGGACTCACCAGGCTTAGCTTTGACGAGCTCCCAATTGCCTCTTCCACCAGTGCGAGTCGCCGCTTTAGTTTGCGACAATATTCGTCCAGATAGATCATATCGAGCTGTTCGCCAACGCTCGCAACAGCAGCCTGAATAAAGGTGCATGTATTAGTATTCATATGTTGCTGTATCTTTAAAATTTTTGAGTTTAATTCTGGAGGGTAACAAGCGTAACCTAACCGCCAACCTGTCATCGCATGTGATTTACTATACCCGTTTATTGTAATAACCCGGTTCAATTCGGTTTCAAACGAGCCGATGCTATAGTGCCGATGCCCTTCGAATATGAGCTTTTCATACACCTCGTCCGAGATAATGTAACAGTCGTTTAGCTCTGCGATCTGATAGAGCTTTCTCAATTCCTCTTCCGTTGCGACGTATCCAGCGGGGTTGTTTGGCGTGTTTATCACAATAGCTTTTGTTTTTTGTGATACCACTTGTTCAATTTTGTCCAACGGCAATGAAAAACTCTCAGAATCCACATCTATGGTTTTTACATCACACTCTGGCTCCGCGAGGTACAACTGCGGAATAAAACTTACGAACGCCGGCTCGACCACAATTACCTGATCGCCTGGCTCCAACATGGCCATCAATACTATCTGAAATGCTTGTTTCGCACCGGCGGCCACAAGTATATTTTCCGGCTTCGCTGGAATATCGTTGTCAGATTTCATCCGGTGCGCAATTTGTTCACGCAACGGAAAAAGACCCAACGGACTCGAGTATGTGGAGTTGCCCTTCTTGAGTTGCGCGATAGTTGCATCCACTATTTTTTGCGGTGTAGCGAAATCCGGCTCTCCGAGTCCAAGAGAAATTATCGGCAAACCTTTCTCCCGCCTCTTCCTTGCAGACTCTGCGAACTTTAACGTTAGGGATTCGCCAATCTCTTCTCTGAAATGCATAGCATCGCCGTTATTTAGCTTGTGTGGATATTTGTGCAACGCCGGTAGATACATCTTTATGGTCGAACTGGTCGCACCAAATATTCAGGACTCGACGGAACGCGTTCGTTGGACTTACCACAAGACTCGGAACTCTATCGAAGTTTTGAGATATGTTACACCTACATTCGGAATTAGGCACCCAAATTTGCTGGATTGTGACCTACGTACCTGTAGTAACATTACAAGTCATACCTGCTTAACAATAACACTCAGAAATGTACCAGAAATTGATAAAACCAGCGCTCGACCTTTTAGCTGCCTGCATATTGCTTGTACTACTAAGTCCGGTTTTGATCATTGGACTTTTGGCAGCAGCATTTGACACTCGTGGCAATCCCATATTTACTCATGTTCGACCTGGTTACCGCGAGAAGCCGATCAAATTATTTAAGCTCAGAACAATGAGGGGCGAATTTGATTCAAATGGAAATCAGCTTACCAACTTGCAGAGAGTGACTCGAATCGGCGGATTTCTTAGAACAACGTCAATAGACGAACTTCCGCAACTGTTAAATGTTCTACTGGGAGAGGTCTCCCTTGTTGGACCCAGGCCGCTCGAAATGTGGTATTTACCCCACTATTCACAGGAGCAACGCGTGAGACATGAAGTAAAACCGGGGATCACAGGACTTGCTCAGGTCAGCGGCCGCAACACTTTGACATGGGAAGAGAAATTCGAACTGGACGTCAGGTATGTTCGGTCAATATCCTTTTTATTAGACGTGAAAATCCTGCTGCTCACTTGTAAAAAAGTATTTAATTCGGGGGAAATAAATTCTGGCAAAACCAAGACGATGGAGGCATTTGTTGAAAAACCGAAAAAATAAAAGGCAGCCAAAGCGATCGACCAGGAACTCCACAAGAATGGCGAGGGACTGAAATTAAGGCCGAGGTCACTATCCTGATGCCACACCAAGTGGTTGTGAGTATGCCGAAACACTTGAAATATTTAGGTATTCATCAAATAATCGACCGGTGAAGCCTTGACCCGAAAATGGTTAGCGATCTATCTAGTCAAATTGTCCGCTCAGCTGAATATTTGACTCCCTCCGCACTAAAAAATCCCCCGCGAAACTGTCCAGATTCAAGAGAAGCTATTTGTGTCATCCGGATTTAGATCCAAATAGAATCAGACACTTCCACCGCCCGCAGAATCTACCGGTTTCGATTGCCACACAAACGTCGAGTGAGTATAGTGTTAACGCGAAGTTCTCTAAGCAGGAGATGTGGGCTAGAGGAAAAGGAAAAAGATCAACGCAAACAGGGAGCCAGCCAACTGTCCAATTTCGCTGATCCTCGATGACACAGGTTTACAGGCATCAATCAAAATTGACTAACCAGCCATCCGCGCATTAAATCAGTACCAACGACATAGCTATCAACCTGCTGAAAACAGGAGTATGTATTAAATGCAGTACCAAAGGAGCCTGGACGGGCTGAGAGCTCTTGCAGTTTCGCTCGTCCTGCTCGAGCATTTTCCCCGCATCAAAGATGCAGAGTTACTTAACACATTATTGATTTTTATAAAAAAGAGTGGCCTGGGTTATATCGGTGTAGAAGTTTTTTTTGTACTCAGTGGTTACCTGATTACCAACATCCTGTTATCTGAACTGCGCCAGAAACGTGAGCGCATAATTCGCAATTTCTATATCAAGCGGGCACTAAGAATTCTGCCTGTATTTGTGCTGACGATTGTGACCTGTATCGTTATATTCCCTGGCTACAATTATTTTTATCCTGCTGTCTTTTTATCCAACTATTACTTTTCGTTTGATCCGTCGCCTCACCCGCTAAGGCACTTCTGGTCTCTAGCGGTTGAAGAGCAATACTATATATTTTGGCCTGCAGTGGTGGTTGCAGTTGGCCTGGCCAGCAAGCGTTATATGGTGCTTTTTGCGATAATCATTAGCATTTCTCTGTGTACAATAATAGTTAGAGACTTCTTTTTCCCCTCCAAGTTTGCACAAGCACTAATTTACCGAAGCCTTGAATCAAGGATGTTGGCACTCACGGTGGGTGGGATGTTCGCAGTTTACGGAATTCCGAAAATCAAACAGTCTGTGCTATATCTTTTGCTCATCAGCTTTTTGGCGATTGTTGTAGCATTCCTGGTGCTGAACAGCGCGGGTTACTGGGATCACGTCCGAACCGTGAAATCCCTTGGATATCTGGCGGTAGCGGTCACCTTGTTTCTTGTCGCGGCAAACGAGTACAAGCCGTTTAGCCTGGCATTCAATTGCATCCCCGCTGTGGCAGTTGGCAAAGTCAGTTACGGGCTGTATGTCTATCATGTACCCGTTTTCTTTTACTTTGGTGTTGCCCATGTTCAGCCAGGGCGCGTCGGCGCATCTCCGGAAGCGGCAGCGTCAGCTGCTGCGGCACTGGTAGTTGTGACCATTTTAAGCTGGTTCCTGATGGAAAAGCCGTTTCTATCGTTGAAAAAAAGGCTGGTGAGCAACGACTCTGCAACACAAGTCACGACAAAGACTCACGCAACAGCCAGTTCCGTTGAATCCTCCCAACGCACCTGATTCTTGCCTATAATCCGGGCAGCTACGATCTGCTAATTATCACTTAGAATAAAGCTTTATTGGAGAATTATATGCTTGATCTGATTTTCTCACTTGCGCTCTGGAGCATAGTGATCGGGGTTATCTGTTTCGCTGTCACGGGCTTTAGGGCAGGTGAAGTCAATTGGAAGGTATTGGCTTACTGTCTAGGCGTCTACGCAATTTATATGGTGTTGCTAAAAAATACTGCACCCTTGCTGTCGATGGATTTCGGCGGTCCAAAACGGTTGAATCTGGAAGGCAAGTTGCTGGCAGCCATTTTTATGGTAGCTGTGCTGTTTTATTGCGTAAAACGCGTCACAGGCTTTGCGAGCCATGAAACCGGATTCACGCTGAAACAACGAGCTGGATCAGTGGTTCCGGCGTGTTTGTTAACACTAGGGTTTTTGGTTGTTGTCGCCGCTATTGAGATTGTACTCAAAGGTGGGAAAACCGTTGAGCTTGAACCGGGTTACCTGATGGCTTACGGGCTTCTGGCAGGTCTGGACGAAGAACTGATGTACCGAGGCTTCCTGGCAAGCGGTTTATGCTTAGTAGTGGGAACTACGCGAGTTATAAATATGGGAACGGCGGTTCGCGTTGGAGGCATTATAGCGCTGGTTCTGTTTGCACTGATTCACGGATTTCGTATAAACGATGGCGCACTTGTCTTATCCGTCACCGGCATCGGACTTACCTTCCTGTTTGGCTGCGTTTTCTTATGGCTCAGGGAGCGCACGGGAAGCCTTCTTTTTCCAGTGCTGTCTCACAGCCTGGCCAATGTGGTCGCACTGTTTGTCTAACCAGCCCTGCTGCACTGTCTGTCATACTGCTCTGTCTGTCATACTGCACTGTCTCTGTCAGTGCAGTTCTTTCAGGCCTTTAATTACGTGAACAATACCTTTGATGACCACCTCATCGTCTATGCCAGGGTCTGGCATAATAGTGCCGGATGCGAATTCAGCAGGTGATGCAATATACTCGTAAAGAGTTGACTCATCCCACTGACCACCGACAGATTTTAACCCATCTGAATAGTGCGCAAACGTTGTTGAAGCTATTTTAGAATTGTAAAGTCCGCCAAGGCCAGGCGCTGCGTTGTGATCAAACGGCTCGAGTGAGTGACATTCGAGGCACAAAGACATCGTTGTTTTAATTTTATCAGTTTGTGCGTCGGTAAAGTCACCCATCTCAAGTGTTTGTTCAATTATATTATCTGACATCACCGGCTCACCGGGACTGACAAACGTGATAGTTCCTGCGTCGTTCCAGATGACTATTCTGCCATCAGTATGTTGCATGATATCTCGAATGCGACCATCGCTAAGTTTCAACGGCTCGGCGAAGACCACGCGCTCGTCCTGTACGCGGATGCGATAAGCGTTGCCACCCTTGAATGTACCGACCAGTAAATCACCATCCCAACTTGGATGGAAGTTATCGATTTGCGTTAGGCTCGACGTTGCGACGGAGGGTACCCAGGCAAATGCGGGTGGGGTGTGAGTTTCATGGCGGCCGTAAGTGCCTTCACCTGGCCACGGCAACTTGTTATAGCGAGTACCCAGCGTTTCAACCGGCCAACCATAATTAAAGCCTTCAATCACTCTGTTTAACTCATCACCGCCACGAGGGCCATGTTCAACAACCCAGATTTGACCATCACGATCGACGAGGACACCCTGCGTGTTGCGATGTCCGTGCGATATGGTGCGGTGTGTTCCTGCCACCGCATCGATTTCGATGACCTTACCATAGTCGTTTTCTGGATCCTGAGCCAGCGCTTCCGGGGCATACAGTCCGTCCCAGGCATAGTCGCCGCTCCCCAGCACAATTTTGCCGTTTCCACGGTCAGCGAGTCTGCTTCCCGCCATGTGCCCCTCAATCGCCGCGGATGTGGTCTTCAATGGCAGACAGGGCTGAGTGCGAAAGATTACCTCCCAGTCCTCGGAGTTGGCTTTAACCTGCGTCGGAGACGTCACCGATAGAGGGATGTCCAGAACCGCCACAGCCGTTCCGTAGCACTCGTCTTCGGGAATCCATTCTGTGTAGGAAACAGCGAGGTGTTGGGATTCGGCGGACGTCAGATGCAAAATATCGTTGTAGCGGAAATGTTTAGGCCGATGCCACATGTCTTTGTATTTGTCGGTCTTGGACGCCGTCACATACTCATCATAATGATATTCCGCTGGCTCGATCCCAAGTCGATCAGCGGATTCGTCTGTTATGTGGTAAATGTGGCCCTGATGATTCATAACCAGAACCTGATCTGCGAACGATGTCAGCCCTCCCCCGGCGCCTCGTCGTGTTATTTCAACGGTATGAGCCACATTTTTCTTGATATCAAGGTTCAGAAATATCGTGGACAACACCCTGTCTTCTGCCGTGGATCGCTGTGCAGCGGTTCTTGTGATTTCCTTGTAGACCCTGTATGGAAACAACTTCATATGCACCGTATAAAAACCGGCGCCAAAAGCTACCGCCCCCGACAGGAAAAATGCTGATAACAACAACAGGTGTCGGCGTATGAACCTTATCAGTGAAGCGAATGGTTTAAGTAATAATCTCATGGTCGGCTTTGTGAGGGTCGGCTGAGGCTCAGGATTTGGTACTTTACAAGCTCACAATTGTAGCAATTTGCACCAATACTCTTCGGCTACTACTTCACAGGGCGAAAATCGATTGTGCGCAAGCCGAACGCCCATTCAGCCCGCTAGAGGAAGGTGCTGTACGCTGACCCTGTCACTGCTCACTCACGTCTATAATTCATGGAAATCAGAGAGTTACCAAAAAAAGAGCATGCGCCAGTGCCAGGCTCGCAGTTGTGCAAAGTCAACCCGCTAGCAAAACGATTACTTGATTCAGGGTATTTACTGCCAAGTCTACTCTATAGGATATTCAACTCCAGCTACCTATTCGTACGAAGCTGTAAAACCGCGACGCTTTTTCTGCTACAACCCTTAAAGTCATCTGTTTGGTGGAAGCCTTCCGGCGAAGCACAAACGTCGGATCTTACTTTTCAAAAACAATTCGCCGGATCTGCACACAACACGGAATTATAAAGCACGCAATTCATAGTCTGGAATGCTACTTGCTCTACCCCATTCCGCTCATTTGCTAACCCAACCGCTTATCTGTCCTACTCTTATACACCATCTGCTTGAACAATACTGACCCAGATCGAAAAGAGGTGAGTTCAGGCCACAAATATCTGATTCACAATTGCTCCGAACAAACTGAAAACTGCCCGTGAAAATAATCGACACTGAAATACCAGATGTAAAAATTATTGAACCAGCCGTTTTTGGAGATGAGCGCGGCTTTTTCCTCGAGTCGTGGAATAAAAGTACATTCGCCGATGCAGGTCTACCGACGAACTTTGTTCAGGACAACCACAGTCGTTCATCTCAAGGCATCCTGCGAGGACTACACTATCAAACACAAAACACACAGGGAAAACTGGTGAGGGCGACCACCGGCCGTGTTTTCGATGTAGCAGTGGATATTCGAAGAGACTCTGAAACTTTTGGCAAATGGGTAGGGGTAGAACTTAGCGAGTCGAACCACAGAATGCTCTGGGTACCCGAACAGTTTGCCCACGGCTTTTATGTGTTAAGCGAAACCGCCGATTTTCAATATAAATGCACTGCCCAATACGATCCTGAACACGAGGTTTCTATTCGTTGGGATGATCCGAATCTGGCGATCGATTGGCCGCTGGTAGCGGGCGAACAACCCTCACTCTCTGAAAAAGACAGAAGCGGCTCCCCATTGTCCAAAGCGCCATTATTCTGACGGACATATGAGTCTAAAAAAGATTTTAATCACTGGCGCCGGTGGGCAACTAGGCAAAGCATTGCTGGCGAAAATTCCATCTGGTTACCAGGCTATAGCCGCAAATCGAGAAACGCTCGACATAACTACTCAGAGTGATGTGTTCGAGTTTTTCGACGGACTCGAGCTATCAGGAGTGATTAACGCTGCTGCCTACACCGCTGTTGACAAAGCAGAATCGCAGGCAGACGCAGCTACTGCTGTCAACGTGCAAGGGGTCTCAAACCTTGGCCTTGCTGCTCGCGAGCACGACTTGCCCATGATACATGTCTCCACCGATTTTGTATTTGACGGCAGCAAAGGGACACCGTACCTCCCACACGACAAACGTGAGCCAAAAAGTGTTTACGGACAATCGAAAGCAGATGGCGAGGATGCACTCCTGACCATTGACGGCCTCCAATCCACGATAATCAGAACAGCATGGGTATACAACACAGACGACGCAAACTTTGTCACAACGATGTTGCGACTTATGCAAGAGAGAGACTCGCTTGGAATCGTAGCCGATCAAATAGGAACACCCACACACGTATCAGGCCTGGCCGACGCATGTTGGTTTTTTTTGCAACAAGAAGAGGCTGGCGTATTCCATTGGACTGATGCCGGGGTCGCCAGTTGGTACGACTTTGCCGTGGCGATACAAACTGCAGCACTGGAAAAAGGGCACGTGACTAAGCAAATACCTTTGCGGCCCATCAGAACTTCCGACTATCCTACTCCAGCAGTTAGGCCAGCATATAGCGTGCTCGATAAAACGAGCTGTTGGGACACCATGGAAGCTCATCCAGAACACTGGCAGGCTGTTCTGCACTCAGCGATGTCTGAAAAGTAGCTCAGCTTCTGGAAACTCACGGCGTGAACTTGTTGAATGGCGTGGGAACCAAGAACCGGTTCATGCAGCAATATCGTCTAAGCGTCGAATACCATCGATAGTTAGAAACTCCGAGTTGTTGCCAGAATTGTACTCAATCCTGTCATTTAGGTTGATATATCTACTAAATTACCTCTCACCCTAAAAATGCTCCAGCATAAAGTTCAACGGAAATTGAGCACAGTTTGACTTGGCAATAGTTGTATTTTCCGGATCTGGCAATCGATTGGCTGCCAGTAGCGGGCGAACAACCCTCACTCGCTGAAAAAGACCGTTAATCACTGGCGCAGGTGGGCAAATAAACTAAGCATTGCTTGCGAAAATTCCACCTGATTACCCGGCTGTAGCCGCAAATCGCCAGAACTCGACATGACTACTTAAAGCGCTGTGTTTCAGTTTTCGAGCAGTCTGGAGTGATTACACTGCTGCATTCACCGCTGTTGACAAGCAAAGCTCAGAGTTGCCGCCACAATTGATAACATTCTCTAACCCACGTTTGATCCATCAGATCATCATCGCCAATAGCAACCGCATACAAAGCGTTTGTAAACCCGCAGCAATCGAATTGACTACACCCATTACTTGAGTAAATAGTTACCTTCTTAGGGACATATTTCAGGTACAATTCGCGAAGATAGCAGGTAAAAACCCTGTATTTAGGAGCATTTGCAATTTTTTCCTGACACATCGTCCTAAGAACTTGTAAACGCTCACACCGCGCTTAAAACGCCAACTGATACACTGACGGGAGACAGGGTGAATGGTAAAGTTCCGCGGTTTTAGCGGGTATTTTTTTGCTGGTTTCACCGAGCTCTGAACGGAAGTGCGCATGACAGCAGGGTTGTTTTTTGTCATGACTAGTATATATTCCAGCTGCTCTTCAAAAAACGATCAGTTGCGGCGTGGAGCCCCGGCAACTGCAATGTCGCTGATAGCTTTTTAAGGGGCACTATTGTTCACAAATATACAGTAACTGGGCAGGACTTGACTTGGCGGTACTAACCAATGCGTTAGAGACTCAACCATCGCCCGATACAATTAACGCGATATCGCCAAGTTGGATCAGACTAGCGCCACTTGCCCATTAACAAAATCACCATTGGATATTCCGATGAATCCACGAATTCAGAACCTGCTGGGTAGCACAATCATTGCCCTGGCCGCAACTTCCGCACAGGCAGCGGATATCACTATTATGCCCGTCGGAGATTCCATTACGCGGGGATTTTCGGGCCAGCAGAGTTTCCGCGAAGAATTGGACGCCAGATTAGCCGCCTCAGGCTGCACCTTCATTTCCCGTGGCCCGGTAACCGGCTTCGGGTACCAGGGCGCCGGGGGCCACGCAGGATACTCAGGCCACCGTGCTGATCATTTTATCAACGGGCTGGGTAACCCCAACAATCCCAACCCTGATTTATTCAATCCGGGTATCGGTCCATTGCTGGACGATGATTTCGCTGCAAACGGCGGCTACCCGGAAGTAGTTTTACTCAACGTAGGTACAAACGACATAGTTCGAGGCATAGAAAATGGCGACACACTGACCCAAACTGTCAATACCACCTTGAGCGATATTGCGCAGCTAATTTCAACCATTCACGGCAAAGATCCAAACATTGAGATATTTCTGGGTAACCTTGTGCCGCTGTATGCTGATGACGCTGATGGTGACGGTGATCTAGACGATCCTGGCGCGTTAGTGGAGAACCATCCTTTTGCCAACGCGCTTTCAGATGCGCTTGAGTCCGCATACCTCAACACTACCGTTCCCGGCGTCCATCTTGTGGATCTTCGCACCGGCTACCGCTCGACCGATATGGTCTCAGATGGTGTTCATCCAAGCCCTGATGACGCTGCCACTCAAGAGAGCGATTCCGGAGAACATCGGCTGGCGGTTGCAATTGCCGCAGCCCTGGAGGAAAAGGGACTGTGTGTACCAACCGGTACCGACAATTCATTTCCACTGACAGATATATTAACCCCAACTAGTATCAACGGAGATACATTCACTGGCCCCATCAGCTTCACAGGGCGAGCTATTGATACTGGCGGAGCGGGCTTTACCAGTGACGGCGCCGGGCCTGCGCCAAGGGTAAAAATTGCTATTCAGGACAATGCCACCAATCTGTACTTTGATATTGCCAACAACAGTGGGTTCGGCGGCTTTGTTTCGATAGATGCCAGCCTGACAAATCCGTCTGCAAACTAC
This sequence comes from uncultured Granulosicoccaceae bacterium, assembly GCA_964393885.1. Lineage (GTDB taxonomy): Bacteria > Pseudomonadota > Gammaproteobacteria > Granulosicoccales > Granulosicoccaceae. The sequence goes on from CAYMVV010000002.1 coordinate 84,381, forward strand.
GTCGACTGGAGTACACCGAGCGTGACACTGCCCGACGGCGACTACACGCTATTTGCGCTGGCAATAGACGATGACGGTCAGCAGAATTTCTTTGGATCTGGCAACGACTGGCCGGAGCGCCTTCAGTTTATTATTCAGGGCAATGGCAGCGGTGGCGGTGGCGGTGGCGGTGGCGGTGGCGCACTGTTCCAGGAAGCTGAGTCAGGAACCTTGTTTGGGGGCATGACCATTACCAGTGACGCAGGCGTGAGCAATGGACAGTTTGTAGAGGTGCCCGGTGCAGGCGCAGTAAATGACCCGTCCTCAAACTTTGTCGAGTTCTCGGTCACCATACCAACGGCTGGCGAATACCAGATAAATGCAGGGGTCAGAGGACCGTCCGGCAGCCAGAATTCCTTTATTGCCCAAATTGATAACGGCACCCAGTACGAGTGGCACATACCATCTAACAACCAGCTGATTGAAGACCTTGTAAGCGACGGGACGAACCCGAGTAACGGCATCGACGTAACTGAAAACCTGAGTGCCGGTACACATACACTGCGTGTCTTTGGTCGCGAAGCTGGCGCACAGCTCGATTGGATCGAGTTTGAACTAGTAAATAACAACAGTGGTGGCGGAGCTCTTCTGCAGGAAGCGGAGTCAGGAACCTTCTTTGGCGACATGACTATCACCAACGACTCCAGTGTTAGCAACGGGCAGTTTGTAGAGGTGCCTGGTACAGGTGCAGTCAGCAACCCTTTTACACACTATGTAGAGTACTCTGTTTCCATAGCAACGGCTGGCGAATACCAGATAAATGCAGGGGTCAGAGGACCGGCCAGCAACCAGAATTCCTTTTTCGCCCAAATTGATAGCGGCACCCAGTACGAGTGGCACATACCACCTAACAACCAGCTGATAGAAGACCTTATAAGCAATCGTGTTAGCGGCAATGACGTTGACATATCAGAATTCCTGAGTGCCGGTGTGCACACACTGCGTGTGTTTGGCCGTGAAGCGGGTGCACAGCTGGACTGGATCGAGTTTGAACTTCTGGGCGGGAGTACAGCTGACACAACCGACCCGACTGGCGAGGCGACCAACCCAGCAGATGGCTCCACCATTAGCCCTGACAATGACTTTACTATTTCCGGGGAAGCAATCGATTCCTCCGGCATTGCCTCTGTCATTATTCGAGTTGAACGACGCGATGTCTCTCCCATCGAGTACTGGAATGGTACCATCTGGCAAACCGAGAGCATTTTTCTTGATGCCACCAATATTGACTCCAATGGTGACTGGGACCTCGAAGGCGTTGACCTCAGTGAACCCGGTTCTTATCGTGTGCGTCTGAGCATTACCGACAACGCCGGCAACACAGCTGCCTCCAATCAAAACCCGAGAACTAATTTCGAGGTTGTTTCATCCGACAATACAGACCCGACTGGCGAGGCGACCAACCCTGCGGATGACTCCACCATTAGCCCTGACAATGACTTTACTATTTCCGGGGAAGCTATCGATCCCTCCGGCATTGCCTCTGTCATTGTTCGCGTTGAACGACGCGATGTCTCTCCCATCGAGTACTGGAATGGTACCATCTGGCAAACGTCGAGCATTTTCCTTGATGCCACCAATATTGCTTCCAATGGTGACTGGGACCTCGAAGGCGTTGACCTCAGTGAACCCGGTTCCTACCGTGTGCGTCTGAGCATTACCGACAACGTCGGCAATACCGCTGCCTCCAATCAAAACCCGAGAACTAATTTCGAGGTTGTTTCATCCGACAATA
>CAYMVV010000002.1:86254-89414 GCA_964393885.1 uncultured Granulosicoccaceae bacterium
TACCGACAACGTCGGCAATACCGCTGCCTCCAATCAAAACCCGAGAACTAATTTCACCGTTGGGCCCTGATGGCAAACAACTAAAACACGCTCAAGCGCTTGATATGCTCTTGACTTGATATGCGCTTGAGCTGTTGTGTTCGTTGGAAATCAAAAAAGAGGGGTTGTAGTTAGCTTTACCTCGATTTGTTGGACTTGCAACGCCAGCGATTGTTGATACGCAGCTGCCGTCGGTCACTGGCAGCTGCGTAATCTGGCGATAAATACCTGCGCGCCCTATGCACGCGCGTCTTTATCCTGAATAATCGGCGCTACGGAAACGTGCCGTCACTATATTCAAATATATAGGCTGATCCCGAGTTGTTTGCTCCTCGGTTGTCCAGCCACGCACCAACCAACGCCGTTCCGGATGTCTCATCTAGCGCGACTCCTGTACCAAACTCATCCCGCGTGGTTGTCTGCTCATTAAACAGTACTCGTTCATTGCCAAACGTCTGGCTTAACGTATCTAATGTGTACAGGTAGGCTCGCCCTACATCCTGACCCGGAAAGTTGCCACTGCTGTTGACCGCATCATCCGCCTCTTTGTCTGGCGCCCCTACAATCAGGTCGTTGCCTTCAAGCTCCAAAGATGTTCCAAACCTGTCTCCCGCCGACGCGTCGCTCGCGCCCAGCGTCTGGATCAATGTCCACGTATCATTGTAACCCACACCGGAGTCACTACCCTCAAAGATAAATACCTTACCTACCTGATCTGACGTTGAGAAATTGGTATCTGCAAGCCGTGCACCGACTGCAATCAGATTTCCACTTATACTCACCGCTCTGCCAAACTGATCGTTCACCTTCAAGTCTGCTGATGGCCGCTGCAATTTTGCAACTTCTATCACCGTGCTTCCATCGTAGTAGTACACGTAAGCTGCTCCGGCATTCGACACACCTTCCGGATCATTCCTGAAAGCACCTGCAACTATGTAACTGCCATCAAGCGCCACCGCTCCACCAAAACCGTCTCCCGGTGCAGTATCAGACCCTACCAGATCACACAAAATACACATCTCGGGATTCTCTGACTCTAATACATGTATAGCACCACTGTTGTTGCCAACGACATCTGCACCCAGTTCTGATACGACCAACAACGATGGATTTATCGCCACCGCTCGACCATATAATCCACCTCGACCACCCGTCCCTTCAAACGCATGGGTCCTGACCCATAAACCTGAGGAGGCCTGAAATGCATATCGCTCAGCAGATCCCTTTCTAAAGACCGTGGAACTGGCCGTCTCTGCACCTACAACCAATAACTCACCACGAAGATTCACAGAATGTCCAAAGTGAGCTCGACCATCCTCAGATATATCTTGTCCGAGCAATGTTTGGTGATGCACCCATTCTCCAAAAGCATCACGTCTGTATATTTCTACTGATCCGGCATCCGCCTGACCGCTTCGATCATCCAGCCGCACTCCAACAGCCGCCCAGTCTCCGTCAATCGACACTGCAAACCCGGCTCTGTCTCCTGTACTCGGATCGGTATTTGCCAACTCTATTGCAGGGTCTGAACGCAGGCTCACGCTCAGTTGGTAATCGCCCGTGTCACTACCCGCTACCAGATCATCTATAAATAAACTACCACCAGATAAAACAGTGCCCGCGGCTCCTACCACCAGTGTGTAGTCCCCTGTCGCCAACACCTGACCATCATCTCCAGGGCTGCCTTCTATGCGCAGCGGATCGCCGCTACCAAATGACAGCTGGCTATACAATCCACTGCCATCATCGTTGTCTTGCGCTACCACGATTCCATCAGCGTCGAATAAGAATATTCTGGTATCGATCGAGTCCGGGCTACCCGCATCCTCTGTGCTGATGCTCAGGTACGATGTTGATGGAAATACCCCGGAATCGATCGTAAACGTAAAGAAATCCAGCCCCGATGTACCGCCTATCGAGGCCAGTGTATAAAACGCATTGCCGTTGTCTCCTGGTCCGGCAACCGTTGTACCATCTGCCGGCAGAACTCCCAGTGCAAACATGCCTGTCGTGATTCCCAGCACCAGACCTGTATCCGTGGTGGTGAATTGTTCTACGGTCAATCCCGTCAGCTCGAGCACATTATCAATCACGCGTGCCTGTCCGGGAAACACACCATTGATTGCCGCAGCCAAGGCAACAGCAACATCTTCCGACGTATCGCCGGGGCTCGTTGTAATCGTAAATTCCACCCCATCGACCACAATCGTAACGGTACCGCCTTCGGCTATACCTGAAATACTTGTGATGCTGTCACTGGCATCCTGAGACACTGATTCGAACTCCATCAGCATCACTGAGGTGGGATCTGCCGCTCCCGCACCGTATTCAACTTTGAACGTGGCACCGTTGCTGCCAACCACTCGCTCTCCGGGCAGTACGTCATTAAACGAGCCCGCTATTGTTGAATTGGCATCAATGATTTCAAATTCATCCGCCGAGGTCAGTGTGCTTAAAAATACCGGGTCTATATCAAGGGTAAGCGTACCGCCCAGCGTTAACCCGTCATTCGCTATAACCTGATCACGCTGACTTTGTGGAGAGCCCATGATCTCCATTATCAGGTTGGCACTATTGCCCAGTGTCGTTGCCTCATTTAATATCACTGCGCCTGGAGATGTACCGGGTGACAGGGTTCCGTTCAGGATCAACGGTACATCGACTGTAAAACTACCCGTTATCCTCTGATCGGCACCAATGGTCAGCAGGTCTGCTATACCGTTAGAACCGAAAAAACTATCCCCGCCGATCAATCGATTGCCATTTTCATTATCTGAGAATGCGAGCGTGCCGCTTCCATCTAATGTAACCGCATCCATCACGACCAGGCTGGTTGCCGAGCCGGTAGAGTTCACCGCTAATGTACCATCGTTTGTGAGATTCCCTGCGATTGACAGGTTCTCACTGTTAGGCAAGACGATACTACCCAGATTCAATACCTCTTCAATCAAACCTCCATGGCCTTCTACAATCCCGCTTCCGATTGAGCTAATAGTGCCGCCTGTTAGTTCACCGCTTGAAGAAACCTCTAACTCACCGCCATCCTGGATCGTGAGCAAACCATTGTTCTCCAGTCTCGTTTGAAGGTCGACCGGCCCCGCTCCTATCGACAAACCACCAC
>CAYMVV010000002.1:89514-99054 GCA_964393885.1 uncultured Granulosicoccaceae bacterium
ATCTATGGTTCCATTGTTCGACAATCCACTCTCAATCGTTAGCTCGCTATTAACTCTGGCGGTTCCCACTAAATTTACATCCTCAAAGGTTCCACCAACAGACTCCACTAAACCCGAACCCTGTGTTTCCAGAGTTCCACCTACTATACGTCCGCTTGACGAAACCTCTAATTCACCGCCATCCTGGATAATGAACAAGCTATTATTCTCCAGTCTCGTTTGAAGGTCGACCGGCCCCGCTCCTATCGACAAACCACCACTATTGATAATGGTAAAATCACCGCTAATTCCTCCGTCGCCCGATATTATCTGCGATGCGCCATCAGCTATGGTCAATACATCCGCTACGCCATTGTCTCCGTTGAGAAAATCACTTGATACAATACTCTCACTAAAACCACCAGAAAATTGAATTGACCCGGTACCAGTCAGTGTCACTGCATCGTTAACTATCAAACTCGATGACCCTACATCTATGGTTCCATTGTTCGACAATCCACTCTCAATCGTTAGCTCGCTATTAACTAAAACAGCTCCTACATTGGACACATTTTGGAATGTAGAATCTACAACGGTAACCTGACTGCCTGTCGGTGTACCAACGATACCTCCTGTAACATCTGTGCTGCTCAAAAGAATTTCATCGCCAGACGCCAGTGGGGTCAATGTGCCATTATTGATGAAATCAACTGAGGATATTTCGAGTTGGCCACCAGTTGCTCTGATGGTCCCGTTATTCACAAAAACGCCACCACTACCACTTATGCTTCCAGAATTTGTAAATGTGTGAACGCTACCTGACTGAGTCGACAGTGAATTTCCCACCAGGCTTATCCTCTGACTGGATGAAGATTGCCCAGGGCTGAACACAACATCACCAGTGACGCCTGATAGAAACGTATCTTCAGTAATGAATAGATCAGTTCCAGTGGAAGAAAAACTTAAGGTTCCTTCAATACCAACCAATCCATCAACAACTGTTAAGTCATTCTGAACAACAACTTCTGCATCGGCATCAATTTCCAGCGTATTGACGATAGGGACCCCATCAACAGACACGCTTCCATCACCTACAAAAACTCGATAATCACAGCCCGAGACACCGTTATCAGGAGTAACACCCAGATCCCAATTAGTTGAAAACCAGTTACCACTACCACCTAACCAGGCAATAGATGTCACAGGTGGCACGCCGAGACACCCGGATGAACCGTGCAGCTGTACAGGAACTGCATTCGCAGGAGCTGGTGGCTGAGCTCCCGGCACAATAGTCGGACCTGGAGTTGCCACATACCACGCATTCGTTAAACCGCCATTAGCCAATGGTGTGAAGTTATGGTTCGGTAGCGCCGGATCGTTGTTGGTTAGCGTTAACGTTGTTCCCAGTAGCGTAAACAAGTCATTATTATCCGACAGCCCGGATCCGTTGACCGACGTAATTTGCGTATACGTTGGATTAGAGGTAGAGGTGGGCAGGTACCATGTAAACTCGGGGATGCCACTGGGTGATATAGCGCCGAGTATCACCCTGAATTGAGCAACCGGCAGATCAGGCACTACCGGGTCAAAAAATCCTTCCATTAGCAACACTTCAGAGTCATCAGGCACTGAAAGCAGTACTGTGGTATCTACGGATCCGATAATGGCCGGGTCATTCTGCACATCATCCGATGGGTCAGATGGATCCAGAATAATTTGAGAAGTAAGAACACCTCCAGCGTCAGAGAAGACAGTCACGCCGCCCAAATTGAATATGCCTTCGCTGATCGACTGACCATTTATTGTCAGTGTTGTTGGAGGCCTGATCGATATGTCGTATGTCTGACTATAAGTGACAGAGCTGTAAAACAGGGCGATAAATAGAACTACAGCAAATGGTAGTTTGCTAAACAGCACGCTATCTTTACGACTATGCATATTCCTGATTCTCATCCAGTAAGAAAATGAGCGAGCCTTTACGCAACATCTATACCAAAAAAAACAACTAATGTAAGGCTTTGCAACACTTGGAAAGTTTGATAACACGGCTCGATGCCATAACCGCCATAGCTGCGTTGAAAAAATTCGACGTAGATCCTCATTTTTTCGTCGCCGGGTAACCGTAAGGGTAAGTACGAGCGAACCAACCGCACACTGGCACGACAACTCCTGGCTCTCTCCAGCCGCCACTTGATTATGAAAACTTCTAATTGCGAGTAACGCTTAACAACGCTTTTTAGTATGTGGTTTACTCAATAGTGGCTGAGTTGTTCTGTAACAATGCCTGACATTTTTTTGGCAAAAACCGTCAAAAAATAAGGCACTGACTTAAGGTTGCTGCATCTTTAGGTAGCAGGACCACGACTGTTGCTGGAAGAACAACAGTCTCTCCAAAGGCGATGGCACACGCGATATTCTGGTCTAATTTTCGCGTGCTCCCTGCCCAAATAATGCTCTCAATAATAAAAATGATGCGTCCAAATGCTACCCACGTTTCTCTTTCATTTCTTCTTTTTACCATCATTGTTACCATCATTGCTCCGTCGAGCCAAAACTTCGCACAGAACAATTGCGCACATGAAGTAAGAGGCACGACTTCCCCGAACACCAGCGGCTCGCCTGCTGTGATCAATTCTGTTACCGGGACAGTAATTTCAGCAAATTTCTTTAATAGTGGCGCAATAGATCCGCAGGATGGCCTGGAGTTCGTCTCGGTTTGCGTTCAGGACACTGCCCAAAACGGAATTGCCGAAGCGGTAATAACCACCGACATCGGTTTAGACGATGATTTTATTATCAAGGCTTATCCCCAATTTGTTGTAGGTTCGAAGTTTGGCAATATCTTTGAGACTTCTTTTCGTTTTTACAACAACACAAATCTGCCACCAGAAAATCAATGGCCGGTTAGATCGACTAATCTCGATCAAAACGGCGACTTGTATGAATTCGCTAACCTGGAATATGTATCAACAGTCAGAGGAATAGGTCTGCCAGCTTTTACAAATGCTCTCCCCGAAATTTCTGTAGTGCTGGATATTGACGAACAAAATGTTGTAGGAGTGGAGCGGGATATTATGCTCGAATCCTGGTTTTACGACACTTCTGCTCATTCGGCTATCATAGGAGACAATGCCGTCACCAACCAGCCCTTGGCAGGCTCTCTCAACAATATTGTAGGAGTAGGCCATCGTCACTTTCCGGAGTTAAACAATACGCTGCTGGAGATGATGGTACACGTAGGAGCGCTAAGCCCGAACGACATAAGCGGGGCATCAAACAACCCAGCACAGCTACAGTTAAGCGAGACCTATAGTGGAAAGGACGCTGACGGAGACGGAATTGATGATCACTTCGATGTCGATTCGCATGTATATCTAAATAGCTTTAACCCACTAGATCCAAGCCCCGGCCTGTATTCGAGTGGACTTGACGCCAACAATGATGGTATTGATGATGCCGACATACTCCCCGTGGTAATCGGTGACCATGCATACAGTATTTGGTATGGAGCAACATTTCTGTCTCCACTCGTAGTCTACAGCCGAGAAACCGATTCAAATCTCGTTCCCGCCATGGACTTATCAAGTGAGGGTGAAATTCATCTGCCATGGAATGATTTTCTGAACTACACATTAAACGATTTAGAAGGATTGTTTGCGCAAGCCGGAGTCTCCCTGAGCCCGGAATTCGCAAATGCCTTTCCCGCAATGTCCGCACCCACTGGTGCTATTGGTGGAATCGAACTAGGTGTAGAGCCACAGATCAATAACCCGGACGATGACCCATACGTGGTTACGTTTAATAAATTTGATCTTATAGTAAACGGGAAATCTCTTGGACTGGTGGATCGTATAAATCCTACAGGGGAAGCAACCAATCCCGCGGACGGCTCCACCATCACACAAAACTCCAGTTTTACTATTGCAGGCAACGCAAGCGATGAATCCGGTATTCAATCTGTCATTCTTCGTGTCGAACGAATTGATGTCTCTCCCATTCAATTCTGGAATGGCACCATCTGGCAGACTGACAGTATCTTTCTTGATGCCTCCAGTATTGACAGCAATGGTAACTGGACACTCGAAGACGTCGATCTCATGGAACCTGGCGACTACCGTGTTCGGTTAGGTATTACCGACACCGTCGGCAATACCGCTGCCTCTAATCAAAACCCGCGAACTAATTTCGAGGTTATTTCATCCGACAACACCGACCCGACAGGCGAGGCAACTAACCCGGCAGATGACTCCACGATTACCCCTGAAGACAACTTTACTATTTCCGGGGAAGCCATCGATCCCTCCGGCATTGCCTCCGTTATTATTCGTGTCGAACGACGCGATGTCTCTCCCATCGAGTACTGGAATGGCACTACCTGGCAAACCGAGAGCGTTTTCCTTGATGCCACCAATATAGACCCCGATGGGGACTGGGATCTCGAAGGGGTCGACCTCGGCGAACCCGGCTCTTACCGCGTGCGTCTGAATATTACCGACAATATTGGCAATACCGCTTCCTCTAATCAAAACCCGCGTACTGATTTTGAAGTCGCTTCAGATGAAACAACCGAATCTGATACGACTGATCCGACTGGCGAGGCAACTAACCCTGCGGATGACTCCACCATTACCCCTGACGACAACTTTACTATTTCCGGTGAAGCTATCGATTCCTCCGGCATTGCGTCCGTTATTATTCGTATCGAACGACGCGATGTCTCTCCCATCGAGTACTGGAATGGCACCTCCTGGCAAACCGAGAGCATTTTCCTTGATGCCTCCAATATTGACACCAACGGGAACTGGGATCTCGAAGGGGTCGACCTCGGTGTACCCGGCTCTTACCGCGTACGCATGAATATTTCCGACACCGTTGGCAATACCGCTACCTCTAATCAAAACCCGCGTACTGATTTTGAAGTCGCTTCAGTTGATACGACTGACCCGACTGGCGAGGCAACTAACCCTGCCGATGACTCCACCATTACCCCTGATGACAACTTTATTATTTCCGGGGAAGCTATCGATTCCTCCGGCATTGCCTCCGTTATTCTTCGTGTCGAACGACGCGATGTCTCTCCCATCGAATACTGGAATGGCACCACCTGGCAAACCGATAGCATTTTCCTTGATGCCACTAATATAGACACCAACGGGGACTGGGATCTTGAAGGGGTCGACCTCGGTGTACCCGGCTCTTACCGCGTACGCCTGAATATTTCCGACAACGTTGGCAATACCGCTACCTCTAATCAAAACCCGCGTACTGATTTTTTCGTTGAGTAACTACAAGCAAAGCTCCAACGATCTTTGACCCACCGGTACACCACGTCAGATGGTAACCAACACAATTCGCCAACCCGCGGGCACGCGCCGGGACGCGCCGGGACGTCCACACGGGTATGCCGGCCTGGATTATTCATAAGGCGAGACAAGTAAATATTTGCAGAATGCTATGTATACAGCTCCAAATCACTTTTTGGGCACCTTTTTCAAAATAGCAGTGTGTCTACTCGACGCCAGAAGAAAATCTGGCCGCCGAATCCTGATGGATCATTCGTATCACCATCACAAAAAAGGGCCGGGATATTACACCCGGCCCTTTGCCTCTCTTTACTAACTGGTCATTACCAGGTTTCTCTGATTTAACAGCAGTCGACGTTACAAACCAAACCCATACGCGCCACCTGTATTATTGACTGGTCGGTTGTCCAGCCACGATCCCAATACCGCATTGTGGTCGTCTATCGCTATACCATTGCCACGACCAGTAAACTCATCGCGCGTGGTTGTGTCGTCGTTAAACAGTTGGGCGACTTCCTCGAATTCACCTGCTATGCTGTTCCAGAGATAGGAATACGCTTTGCCCGAATCCTCTCCGAACTCATCACGACGATACGTGCCTACCACCAACCTGTCTCCGTCCAGCGCTAATGACGTTCCAAAAAAGTCTCCTGCCTCTCGATCTGACGCTTGTATGATCTGCACCTCGCTATAACTGCCATCTGGATTGCGAGTGAATACGTAGACCGCACCCACGTTGTTTGCACCTGGATCATCCGTTAGTCTTGCGCTCACCACTATTCGATCGCCTCCATTCGTGACATCTACATCTGTCCCGAAAAAGTCTTGCGGCTGACCATCCGACGCTACCAGTTTTGTAACAAAACTCCATTCAAAAACAGACCGATCGAATTCGAAAACATAGGCTGAGCCACTATTTGCCCCATGCGGATCCTCGTCGCGTTGTGCCCCCACAACCGCCACCTCATTACCACCAATTTCCAAATCGGATGAAACCGCTACCGAATTTCCGAAATTGTCACCCGCGTCACCATCCGGTGCTACCAGGAAGGCGTCAGTGAAAAGAGATCCGCTAGTAAATACTTCAAACGCTATGGCTGCACCGCTGTTTGCACCTGACACATCGTTGTTTTGAACTCCAACAATGCTTAACGCACCGTCGATCTCTCCGGCATCCATATCAACAGACCGCCCTATTGAGTCTCCAGGGAAAGTCGGGGCAGTGCAACCTATGCTGGTGGTATCACAGTAGCGAACCAAAAATTCCCATGTATCGCTGACGGAATTATACCCGTACCAGTGGGCGTTACCCGATCTGCCGGTTCCTGGCCCTGCTGTCCATCCGTCTGCACCAGCCAACAGCAGATCACCGGCAAGTGCCACTGAGTGACCAAAGCGACCCTGATCGGATATTTCTGTATCCGCTATGCGCGAATGAAACGACCACGTTCCATCTCCATTATGACGGTACATGTCAACCGCTCCTCCGTTGGTCTCAACATCATCCGCCAGCCGCACGCCAACCGCTGTCCAGTCCCCGTCTATCGCTACACCAAAGCCCGCTCGATCGCCGCCCGCAGCCAGACTATTTGTTAAATCAACATCTGGACGAATGATCATTTCATAGGTACCGATATTAAACCCGGCTGAATCACCATCCCCGGTGAGAACGTCGTATGATGTGTTAGGAAATACCGACACTCCTATGTAGTAAGTCCCGTCACTTGGCGCTGTCCAGCTTAGAAATGATTCAAAAACAAACACTTCCGGGGCTGGCCCGGGGGCATCATCGTTGAGGGTCAACTGTGTCCCCGTATCATCAAAAATTCGGATAATCGAATCCAGCAACGGCCCACCGGTGGGATCAGCATCTATGTCTATCTCAAACACCTGACCGGCATAGGCCTCAAATCCATAGACATCCACATCTGTACCTGAATCTATCTCACCTATAGTCGTCACTCCATAGCCTGTTCGACCCGCTTCAAAAATTGTATCGTCCGGATCTCCACCAGACACAATGCCACCTCCGTATATCGCCGCCGCACCATTGATATCATCAGTTTCAATGGTGCTTACTACTGCCGGATTGTAAAACGGATTCATGATCGCAAGATTTACTGACTCATGATTTAGTCCTATCGAGTGGCCTATCTCATGTATCGCTACAATACCTATGTCGATTCCACTGGTATCGCACGTCCAGTTCTCTTCTTTATCAAAGTGCATATCACCTGCAGATGATACGCCGTTCGGCGGTGGGAAAAACGCGTGTGCCAATACACCGCCGGGCCCATCAAAGGTATGGGAGCCTATGCGAATATCACCCGAAGCGCCTGATGCATCGAAGTCAACACCATTGTCAGTTACCTCTACAAAGTCTATATCCGCGACTGCTGCCCACAGGCTAAATCCCAGATTTATTTCCGCTATCCAGCACACATCAAAACCCGCCAAACTATCAAGCGTCGCGTTTGGATCGGCTGACTCCGCTGACATGTCTACCCCCGCCGGCATATAGCTGTAAGTTACTGTGCCACCCGGTGACCCCGGCGGCGATGTGGGGGTGAACGGTGAATTTGCACCCCACTTGCGACCGTTTGGTGCGAACCCGGATGGCCCTCCAAGTAACACCCCACCATCATCGATAAGTATTGGTGGACCTGTCAAAGAAGCCGCACCTCCGTATAGCTCCGCAAAGCACACGGATGAGTGCTTGACAACTTCCGCCGCTGCCGCCTGCAGCTCTACCTGCAGCGCTGTGCTCGGATTTTCTGATACCAGTGCACTTAACTCTGTAAAAGCCGTTTTTTGCTCCTCCAGTAAACCTGCATCACACACGCCTGATGCTTGCGCAAAGGCGTTATTCGACAGCGCTAAAATCCCCAACAACCCTGCTGACAGCACTAGTCTTAAAACACCCATCATCTTTCTCCCTGTCTTCCTTACTTTCATTTTCATCGTCCTTACCTCCTTGCCCTGGCCGGTGTGCTTCTGCCACCTGATCTCAACGTCGCATTCTTACCATCACTCAACCGGATTGGCTGCGGCTGCTGCAACTGCACTGACAACGGTACTCCGTAAAATTCATTCGGCGCTGCATACTCCAGACAACCCAACTGAACCGCGCAAGCCTCACCCTCTATACCTCCACTCAATGGAAACACGGCTGACTGACCACCTCCGTCGTCCGATACCTCTACCACATGAGTGTCTGTTGTCTCATCCCAGCTAACCTTGATATCTTGCTCTACGCTTGAGTTAAATGGACTGGCTCCCGTGACCAGACACGAACCTTCATCTTCTTCTATTGCTATCAGTGTATTTTCTTCAACATAGCTCGATATATCGAAACTACAATCTGGCAACAATATACACTCACCGTTTACTGCCAGCTTGTCTCCTTCATGTGCGTCCAGATGACGCTTCGCACCCTGGCTGCTCAAACTCAGTAGTCTGAACCCCGTTCGGCCCATGTGGCATATCTCTACCTGATCACTATTGGCCGTCTCGACAGTCTCTTGTCCCGTTACTGTTGGTATAACACCCAACCCTAGCGACAATGCACCGCCCGTCCAGGCACCTATCATTAATAATTGCTTTAACTCTCTTCTTACTTTCACGCAAACTCTCCTGTTTTTGACGTGATTTTCTTAATATACACCCAATTGGTGTACTCCCTTCTTGGGCTTTTCCGAGAGGTCGCTTTAATTGATAGCAACCGCTAAGCACCCAATACAACCAGACATCCAATAGAGCTGCGCTACTGCCGCCGCGTTACAAGAATCTTCCATTTCAATAATAGGAAATACTAATAAAGATGTTGCACACCTTCATCTTACAAGTGGCGCAGTAGCTACCTACCCGACAAAATATATAGGCTCCACCTGCATCGTTAGCGGATCTTTTTCACCCATCCGATTGGTACGCTCATGTCTTTGGGCTTATTCGACAGGTCTATTTATTTATAAAAACCACTAAGCACCCAAAACAACCAGAGCACCAATACAAACGAGCTAAAAAATTCTCCCACTTCATTCATAGGAACTATAACAGAGATGTTTTACAACTTCATCTTAAAAGTGACACAGCAGCTACCTACCCGGTAAAAAATATAGGCCCCACCTGTATTGCTAGCAGATCTATTATATAGACCCGACTGGCGCACTCCTGTCTTCTGACTTTTTTCGAGAGGCGTCCTTGTTTATAGAAACCAACAAGCACCCAAAACAACCAGACTATCAAAACAAGCGCACCA
>CAYMVV010000002.1:99154-134565 GCA_964393885.1 uncultured Granulosicoccaceae bacterium
TTTTCAACTTCATCTTATAGGTGGCACAGTAGCTACCTACCTGGTAAATATATAGACCCCACTTGTATTGTTAGCAGATCTACTGTTTAGACCCGACTGGCGCACTCCTGTCTTCTGGCTTTTTTCGAGAGGCCTCCTTATTTATAGAAACCAACAAGCACCCAAAACAACCAGACTATCAAAACAAGCGCACCACAAGAATCCCCCATTTCAATCACAGTAACTACTAACAGAGATGTTTTTCAACTTCATCTTATAGGTGGCACAGTAGCTACCTACCTGGTAAATATATAGGCCCCACCTGTATTGTTAGCAGATCTGTTATCCAGCCACGAACCAACAACGATCTGTTGATCATTCACACCAACAGATATACCAAACTCATCCCTCAGACTGGTTAATTCATTGTAGAGATGCTGTACTCCTCTCCATTCGAAATCATTCGAGTCGCGTACAAACACATAGGCTTTTCCTGCTCGATCTGCCAGATCACTGCTTTTCGGCGCACCGACAACTAACATATTTGAATGCAGTGACAGTGATGTTCCAAAGTGATCTCCTCCATTCAGATCTCCCGGCTGAATTTTCTGTATGTGGTTCCACAATCCGTTACCGTTGGATTTTTGGTAAATATCCACTGAACCTGTTTGCGCCAATGGACCAAGATTCGCCAAACGAGACCCTACAGCGATAGTGTCGCCATCTACCGCTACTGAGTAACCAAACTGTTCATTGACACCTTCAACAGGACTAGTAAGTCGGGTCACCAATCCCCAGTTGTTAACACCGCCTTCGTTCCGCTCAAAAACATAGGCAGACCCGCTATCCCCCGCTTGTGATGAATCACGATAAGCGCCTACCACTATGGTGTCACCGGATATATTAACCGCCCCGCCAAACAAAGCGTTGTCAGAAATTCTGGCCGGCAGCAATTTGGTCTCCGGAAACCTATTGTCGAGATCAAACACATAGGCCGCCCCGGATCTGCTATCAGTGCCATGTGCAAACGGGGCGCCGACCACCACTACTGTCCCATCTATCGAAACAGAGCTTCCAAATTGATCTCTCGAGGTCGTATCAGCTGCGGTAAAACTGGAATATTCTGGCACTGGCCCCCAATTATTAGCACCTCCGTTGTGCCGATTGAAAACGGTTATAGCGCCGGAATTAAAACCGTTTGCGTTTTTCCGATGCTCTCCTGCAATGAGCGTATCTCCATGGACATCAACAGCGTGGCCAAAGAGAGCGTTGGGCTGTGGCTCAGGACTACTAAGATTTTTTACATGCATCCAGCCATTTCGAGTGGTTCTGGTATACAGCGACACTGTTCCAGCATCGACAATGCCGAACGTATCGTCCAATCTGGCACCTACTGCAACCGTATCCGCATCTATCGCTACAGCAAATCCAGCTCGATCTCCTATAGCCTGCGAATTATTAAGCAACTCCGTGACAGGCCGGGTAAACTCTACCGACATAATTTCGGAAACACATGCGGATACGTTTTTCACGATTATCTCCGTATTGTTACCATTTTTCCTGCGCATCGAAGGCGAGGTATTGTCCCGGATAAGAACAGAATTCGGATTCGAAAACAGATCCAGGTTGTTATTGTGTTCGGCCTCTGTATTATCTGCCTCCAGCAAATCTACCCAACGATCATGATCCACTCGATTGGTCGTTTTACTGTCATCTATGTGCCATACCGCCAAACCGCAATACGGGTCAACCGACCAGTTGGCCAAACCGGCGTCATAACCCAACTCCTGTCGATTCTCTACTAAAAAATACTCATCCGGGTTACTGGTCGATATTCTATATACACTGTTGGACCAATTTGCATCAGGATGCCCAACTGCAGTTAGATATTCGTGACCAGTACCTTCACTGGCATCTGCCCAGCCCAGGGTAACTTTGGACCAGGCCGAAGGTAATACTGGTGTTTCACCAAAAAAACTGTCCGAAGTTTTTTTCCCCCAACCGCCGAACCCCATAATACCGTACTGGTTAATGCCCTTGGTACTAGCATCAATATCGTACAGATCTGGTAAATCAAAAATTAGATGACCGAGTTCATGGACTACTATTCCGAGCGTCGCCTGATGATTTTGTTGTATCTCGCCGATCATTGCGTAACTCCAACCAGGCAAGCAGGAACCTATCTGAACATTGTCTAAAACACGAGTTGGTATTTGACTAAAGCACCAGGTATGGCCCCATACCGAAGGTGAAAACCCTCCAGTAGCCCCTTCGTTTCCTGCGACAACGACCACGATTGCAAGCTCGCCACTGGATACTATTCCGTCCGCATTAGTATCGTAACTCGAATAATCTATATATTGATCAGCAGCGAGTAGTGCATCTGATGCGAGGTTTTGCTGAACGCTACCGAAATTCCCACCCGGATCAGGATGTTCTGCTCCTAGATTCAACCAACCGATAATGCCGTCATCTTCTACACGAGATGTTTCTCTCGCACGGTTAAGAATGACAGCGCCGAAGGAGGCCCGGTCAAAATAATCAATAACTCCGCTACTGAGCATTTTGCGCCATTCACGAACTGGCGTGGTACCGGGGGTGTCATCGTACTCAACCAGGAGCATTAGTACCGGAGTAGCGTTGTTGTGAATGGTGTTAATGAACGGCTCACCAAGCGCCGAATTTTGACGCCCGGAATCAAAGGTGAATCGACTCGCTGGTCGGATCCCCTTGGCGAGACCCATCGGCGGCGGGCTATCAGCAGATATAACCGTTGTTTGCGCAACCCCGTTGCCATCAAATCCGGTTACATAGTACCAGGCCGGATCTGCATCATCTCTAATCTGCGCTGAAGAAGTAGTGGTATCCAGCGCTGGGGAAATCGTAAAGCCATCTGCAGTCTCATACCAATGCTGCCCCTCGTCGCCCTTCACGAATCCACGGATGCTAGCACCACCTGGCTGAGTCAACTCGACTTCGAACGGAATTGCCGGAGCGCCAGACACAATCTCTGTCACCAGACACATCAACCCGACAGTGAGGATCCTACCTCGATTTTTTAAGAACCTATAAATCATTTATAAAATTCTGATTATTGACAAATCTTGCCAATCCCTCCAGTTCACGTCCATGCTAAACCAATATTCTTTTCAATGCGCTAGTTAAAACGGATTACTTAAACCTCACAGTGACAAACGTCACAGCCTAGTGTGGCTGCCCACAAGGATTACATGACTGACCTAGTATCATTACCAATTTTCATGTTACCAGAATAAACTATCGACTAGCTCACTATACTGCAGCTGTAATGCAATCCATTTTAAAAAAAACCACCAACTTCGATATGAGACGATGTACAAAATACTATTCCGGTAATGCTCTTTGGACTGCCAAATTCTCCGTTGCGATTCTGACACATTGGCGCCATATTAATGGCGCTTTACCCGCTTACGATTAATTCCCCGAGCAACCACGTGCCTGGTGGGGATCGCAGTCAACAATTGCACATATTCCGTAATCACACGATCCCTCTCCGTGCGTCTCATGCCCCCCCCCTCTATACCCAGTTGAACTATCACAAAAAAACAGAAAAACAGACACTAAACGTCATCACCGCTCGCGCCAACATATCCGATCGCCAACTCATTGGTTATGGGCTATCGATGAGATACGGGCATCACATATCTGCATGATTTCTATCCGAGAAACATGCAATCCCGGATACTTATTGCACTATACTTATTGAAAATAATTCGACTGGCGTCAAACATACGAAGGTACTGGAATCTGGATTCACAGACTTTACGAGATGAATAATTACATTAGAAAACTAGCGAGGCGATTCACCAAGACCCCACCCTATCCGGAACAATTCATGGAGCAATTAGATCTTCCTGAGTTCGACGGAGCCCCATCTCTGTACATGATTGCTTCAACACCACGCTGTGGCAGCCACCTTTTGGGACATGCATTGATCGAGACTAAAAATTTCGGTGTACCTCTTGAGTATTTTCATCCTAACAATAGTAAAATCTGGAAAAAAAATTTAAAAACCAATAGTACCAAAACTCTACTTGGCGAATTGATAAAACGAAGAACCAGTTCTACCGGTTATTTTGGATTCAAAGCACACTGGACACATCTCGAACCCTTGATCGATGAAAATATTTTCAATACTTTTGGTGGAATACGATCAGTTATCTGGATCTATCGGCGCAACATTCTAGACCAGGCAATATCGCTCTGTATCGCAAGACAGACAGGACAGTGGATCAATGGATCAAAAAAACGAACTGATCCGCAATACAATTACATATCAATTGTTGATCAAGCCACTAGAATTCGCGATCAAAACAGACAATGGAAAAGATATTTAACCAACATGTTTTTACAAGAAACCAAGGTAGTGTCATATGAAGATATTATTGTGCAACCAAATAAAGTACTTAAAGATATTGCACAACATATTGACCCCACAAATCGAATCCAGCCAAACTATTCAAACAAAACCATAAAACAAAGCAACTCTGTTTCGGAACTATGGAGAGGTTGCTTTATTAACGATATAAACAAAGCAGATAAATGGATACTGAAAGAACAAAGCTACGACACCTCTGATTCAGCCTAAGAGAGAATTCAGAGCACTGTTTCGCTATACGCTCTACAGAGACATCACCCCATGTATTTAATCATGCATTATTCGTATAGGTAATATAATTGAAAAGAAAAGCACTTGTTGGCAACGTGATAATATTTTTGATTGCGTTTTTAGCGTTATTATTCAGCCCGCTGTCAATAGAAGATGTTTCTATATCCATCGTACTTATTGGTCTTTTTATTGTACTGGGTCAGACCTTCATTACCTATTTATACAATAAAAGATTTGACTTTGCACCGATGTTTCTATTTCTGTATCTGTATTTACTTATCTCGTACGTGTTAAAGTACATATTGGTATTATATGATCAATCTCTAATATGGGGGGTGGATCACAACATCTTCTATGCAGCATCTGTTCTAAGTGATATAGCCCCCCGGTTTTATGAACTCGCACCCGGACTGATTTGTTTTTGCGCTGCGATAGCTCTTTCAGCTCCTCGAAAAAACATAGCGAAACCTCCCCATCGCACAACAAAATCTGATCTGGCACGCCTGGCAATCATTTGCTACGGCCTCGTCATCATTCGATTTATAGGACATATTTTTTTCAATATCGGAATGCCACTCGAAGTGGGCACCGGTCTCCCAGGACCTATACTGGCACTATATGAATATATCGTCGGTGTAGCCACAATTGTTGTACTAAACCTTGCTTTCTACTATGTATGGAGATCCGGTCATCGAAACATGACCGTCATTATATCGATCGCATTGGCAATTAATATTGCACTATCACTATATGCGAGCCAAAAAGGCGAACTGGTAATACAGGTATTTGCATTATTCTATTACTTTGTAATACATCGCATGGAAAACCGAGTAAAGATTAAGCGATCTCACATAGCGTATATTGTGGTTTTTTCAATAATCACTCTGGCAATATATCCTTATATTAATTTGTATAGATTTACCTACAGCCGCAGTGGGTCAATAGCTCAGGCGTTATACCAGACCCAGGAGTACGCCAGCCTAAAATCAGATCAGGACAATAATGCGGTAACCCTTATATTCAAAAGAGTCGCGGGGATAGACAAATACTACCCTGCCGTTACCATCGGCAAACAAAGCGAAGTACCAGCCACGGTACTTTTAGATAATAGTATGAGCCTCCTACTAAAGGAGGCTCTACTGGGTAGCCGCGCCGATGAGATCAGGAGAGGTATTGGATCATCACAGTTCGCAGTTTTTTATCTACTGGGAGGGGTTCTAGGCCTGGTGTTCTTTTCTATTCTGCTTGGTGTAATTATGCGCTGGGTATTTGAATTGATGTTCACCAAGGTTATAACCTATAGAGATACTTGCATCGCATACACGCCGTTTTTAGCGTACTTTTATATAAAAATTCTTTTAACTGGTGGTAATTGGTCTCTGATTTTCAATCAATTTGTCATTGTGGCTGCAAGCGTAGTTTTTCTAGAGAGATTTGCGGTTAGCCGAGGAGCTCCGAAACAGGCCCCTTTGCCCAAAATACAATAACGATCAACCGCAATTCTATGCATAATAAGAAATCTATAAAAAGACGCTTTCTTTCATCAATTGCTCTAGGGTACAGCTCAAGTGTTTTTGGCATTGTAATAACACTCATCCTTGCAAAGCACCTGGGAGTGGAGGGCTTTAAAGTCGTTGCAATTGGTTTTGCCTGCGGCACTGTACTGTCGACATTAGTAAATATGGGCAGCCAACAACTTTTCATTCGCTCTGCCCTGAGATCATCTGATGTTGGCCACTTAGCTGGCCTCGGCCTATCGCGTCGACTGTCTCTTTTTATCGGATCAATAGTACTAACCAGTATTGCATTCAGCCTGCTTTTCGAATCATCGCAAGAGGCACTCGATGCACTGATATTCACAATATGGACAACTTTGCTCGGCCTGTACCCACAAGCCTGGTATGACCACTATAAAGCCACAGCAAAGCAGCTAGCAATGACAGTTGTGGAACGCATACTAGTCGCTGTCTTTCTAACGGCGATTATACTCAAGCAATATGAGATAGATACCACTACTCTGGCTTCAATTCTCGTAGCGATACGCATGCTCTCTGTCTACATACAAGTTCATGTTTGGCTAAACCTGAACGAAGCTATCAGTGGCAACAAATTCACCATTCAGACGCACTACCCATGGCAAGGGGCGCCTGGAACGAGCTTTTTTATCGCCTTACCATTGATATGCAACAATATAATTGTTTACGGAAACCAAACTTTTCTCGCCGCCGCTGAAGATGCAACTGAACTGACGACTTATGCACTCGCCACACAGCTTATGGGCCCTGCGATTATTTTTCAGGGGCAACTGCTGAGACTATTAAGGAGGAACATAGCCGAAGCAGCGGCTACAACCAAGGAAAATTCCCAAAGATTAACTACAAAATATGCCGGGGTAATGATAGCTTTTTCTATCGGCATATGTCTCATTATTGTGGGTCTTTCTTACCTGGCTCCCTATTGGCTGAATGATCCCCGCCTTGAGAAAATAAGCTTGTACACCCCACTATTGTCTATATGGGTAGTAGTTGTCGGCGTTGGGAAACTTCTGTCTCAAACGTTACTAGAATTCCATAAAGATCGGTACTATTTATTGGTAGGACTATCAGGCGCGAGCCTCTCAATATTATTAGCATTCATATTCGTTCCCACGTACGGAGCAATTGCGCTGGCGATTATTTTGGTGGTTGTAAGAGTAGGAATGGTATTTTCACATTTGGTAACTTATCGACGAATTATTTAAATACAGTGTGCGATTTTGCCAACCGAGAGAGACTAAACCTAATTGAGTATCGGAAGAGAGAGACAATCTTTTTTTACATCGAAGTCCATTTCTCTGATAGTTATTTGCCCTGTGATATCCTGACATTCCCCCTCAATTAATATCGTTTTCATATCTGTAGGCCCTATGGATTCACCTTGACTAATGAATGTGTCCCCGACTGGAAATCTATTTATTTGTGATTCGTCTGCTGCAGAGTGTCGTTTCTTAAATATTTGCGGCATTATCTTAATCGCCAAAATAGGTATCGTAGATTCGTTTTCAAATATGGTTCGTGTAATTTCTACCTGATTAGTACCCTGGACGTAAACTGCAGCACGCCGATCTTTCCCCCCGGCAGGATAATACAAATGGTTTTCGTCCAGCTTGATATCTTCAGATATCGACCTGAACCTCCCTTTTCTGGTTTCATATCCAATGTGAATAAGCGCCTGTCCTCGATATACCGAACCATCCGATAAAGATTTATGACGGGCAATATAATTACGATAAACTCTAACGTTATGGGAATTTTTGATTAAAATTCTTCCATCAACAGATGCAATTCGGTTCGAAAATATACGTATATTATTCGAGTTATGTATTCCTATGGGATCATCTCCAACCCCATAAACAGTATTGTTAGTTATGAGCGCATTGGTAAATCCACCAAGACCAATCCCTTCCATTCCATGAGAGTTGGTAGATGCGACAATTGTGTTCCGGCTAATTTCGACACCCGTATTTACTGAGAGTTTGCTACGCAACCAATTTTTGTTTCGACCGCTACCAACTGCTGCATACATGTATTTGCCAATTTCAAAATAGTTGCCTGATATCAACGCGTTGTTTACTCGCCAAAGCTTGAGAATTCGACCGCCGACAGAATAGGGTAACGGATTTTTCACACCCTTCAACACCGGGCCATTTATTACAGAGAAATTGATATTTGACACCGCCCCGGAAAACTCAGGCTCTGGTTTCTGTTTACCACTGATTCCCAAATTTAATATAAATCGATTACGGAAATTTGAAATGTCTATAAGAACTTTTGCACCTCTATTTCCAATCAGTGAACCATTGCCCCACATGTAAACGGGTTCCGTTATTCGGACACTCATATTTTCATCAATTGTGCATTGAATGCCGTCGTTAGAACACGCAGTAAGGGCTTCCTGAAAGGAAGCAGTATCATCAGTTTTTCCATCTCCTGATACACCAAATTCGGAAACAGAAATTACCTTACCTACAATTTTTATATCTGGAAACTGGTGTTGAGACCAAGTCTCATTTGGTGGAACGGCATAGATACCCATAGAAGCAGCCATAGAAATGATGGTAATTAGTGAAACAACGACGTATTTTGTTTTTTTTCTATTCATAATGGCGACATTTTATTTTTCAATTACTCGAATTGATAACAGGAAAAAATACGACAATGGCTGTACTCATTATGCATTACAAATTGGATAATTTTACGAGAAAGAAGATATGGCATATGGGAGATTATGCATAACCATAACAGGTGAAAATGACCTTCCCATAACGCCATTCAAACACTATCAACCACACAAACCCTGCTGATATTTACTTTTAAAGATTTACTTTTATCTGCATGGAAGCTGGCATAAGAAATTATGGAATCAGATTTTAGGATTATCACTTCCAGAGCCTGACTTCCGGTATTCGTGAGCCAAAGTCAACAGCACTAACAACAGGTAAACCAGACGATCCATAAATGCCATCAAGCTCAAATTTCTTAAGTATCTCATCAGACTTTTTTCTAAGATCAAGTTCAACGGAATCAAGTCGTTGCCTAATCGATGACTCACTGGTGGATAGTACTGAGCCTTTTCTAGCCATGGTCGAGGGCTGCGAATACTTCATATCTATATCCTCCCCAATAGGCACTGAAGCGAATTCAAATAGTGATTTGATCGTAGGACCCGGTGAAACTATTAACTCCTCATGCGAAACAACATGCCCGCGGTCCTTTATACCGGCCAGCGCAATTAGATTTTCAATACACCAAAAGACAACGGTAGCCTGCCATTCACTTAGATTCCCCCTATGCTTGACATAATAATCAATTGCAGGGTGTAGGGAGCGCACTTCCATATTATCAAAATACTCGAGAGGCGCTGGCCAATTACCTTTAAGTCTTGACACGCTGTTCAACACTGGGTTGCGAACAACAAATATGATCGGTAAATCTGAGTAACGAGCTTGAATCCAGGGCAACAACAAATTCACCCGAATAGCCTTAATAAGCTTCTTGTTATAGACAAATCCAGAGTTATATTGATCAGTCCACAGAGATCTGAAACTCCCGTCCAGCACACATTCTACCTGGCTACTATAACTAGACTCCCCGCCAGGATAAGAGAATGCCCTACCTTTAGTTCGCAACCTTTTATGTGAGCGTATAGGGTGAAAAGGTTCAAAAACAAGCCGAAAGTCGTTGTTGTGGTTTAAAAGTTCCGCAACCCATGTAGTTCCAGATCGACCCGTTCCAGCAACAAACAAAGTACTTGTTGACTCTGAACGATCTATTAATGGCAAGCTGATGCGAGACCGTATTTTAGATACTATTCTTCGATTTGCCAATTCTTCTGTATATTCCTCTTCATGTTTTTGCCAATATTGACTGACCTGCCACCGTCGGAAAATCGTATACGCCAGATTCCCGAACTACTTTTCTTAGTACCACTTTTCCAGTCTATCCTGATCTGGATTATCCATAAAATACCAGGCATATCGAGCAGAACTCTGTTGTCACAGTGGATTTTCTTCTTGCGGCCGATACTTTGCTTGATACATTTGCAAACGAAATCACCCTAAAAAACACGGAGCTTTGGAGTCAATAGCCTGGTGAGATACTGTCTATTTCGTAAACAATCCGGATTAGACTCTGTCAAACACATACCTCTAACGTATCGACATTATTGATACCATATATTTTACACAAAACAACTGACAAACTACCAAGACTGTAGCGCATTGAAATATCCTTAGTACTGTTCGTCAATCGTGTAAGAACAGGTTCCTCTAGTGCGCTGAAAATCCCTGACAAAAGATTCTCCGGCTCCAAAACAGCCACCAAACCCTCCAGCGATTTGCTCACCTCAACAGTTGGTGTCATCGCTATAGGTAATCCATGCGATGCGGCCTCCAATATAACCATCGGAAATGTATCTGTAACAGATGGCACCACCAGTAGATCCGCCCAAAGATACTCCTGCACGAGGGCTTCACCAGATAAAGGTCCCAGAAACTCAATTCGTGTATCGCCATTCGCTACGCGACGAACCTCTTCCTCGACACCATCATCCGGTCCAACTATTCGAAGTTTCAATGACCTGTTACCAGAGTCTGAACCCACTATCTCTCTGACAAGTATATCTATTCCCTTTTTCCAGTTTAACCTACCAACAAATAGTAAATTAATACTGGCACGCGATTGTGCATCTGCAACACTATGATCTACAAAAGCAACAGGTGGAACAGCATTCCATATGCGAATGATCTCTGTGTTCTTTTCAATCTCTCTAATTTGGGAATCCTCTTCCTCACTAAGACTCAACACGCAATTACTTTTTCTTAATAAGAGTCGACCAATCAGGAAGTCAAAAATATATTTAGCCATCTTACTAGCCCCAATGATCTGAGCTGATCCGTGAGGCTGAACAACTACACTTTTTCCGTAATATACTCCTAACAACCCTGTAATATTTGAAAAACTGTTACGAAAGCCATGAATATGTACACAGTCTGAATTTTTAACTATGTGCACGAGTTGCTTTAAACCGCCAAATGTCGGCAGAATTAAACCTATAGTCGAACCTCTGCGACGTGCTTGCCAGCAGTCAACCAGGAGAAGCTCCACACCATCGTTTTTTGCAATTCTTTTTGCTTGATCTATCTCTTTTTGTACACTCGATGCAAGGGCAACTGTTATATCAATCGTTTTATCAGCATTTTCGCAAAGCGCCTGGCATTGAGCTCGCATAGCAGAAGCAACACCCCCTGCGGCTGGAGCAGGTGGATAAGCATTAGTGACGTGAAGTAATCTCAAAATATATTTACCAATCTACATTAGTCCATTTGCGACCAACTGTTTTCGATGGCTATGGTAGACCTCAGCAAGCTAATGCTACCTTTAAATGAAAACCATCACCTATCTTCTTAATATTGTCGACACTTCACTGAATCCTAACCCTCTGCAACTGATTGCTTCGTTATACTTTCGAGTAGTAGACTCGCATAGCGATCCCAGGAAAATCGATCATTTACAAATTGGCGTCCAGCCAAACCAATATGTGCAAAGAGCTCCCTGTTTTTAAGCGATTCAGATATTGCACTGACGAAATCAGCATCGCTATCTGCCACAATGATATTCTCTTTATCTGTAGTACCCAGCCCATCTGATATAGGTGGACTCACGATGGCAACTATACCGCTGGACATTGGTTCAATAACTGAATTTTTCATGCCACTTGCAACCTGTTGAGGGTTTACAATAGCGATCACATCTGCCAGTTCTTTTTCCGGAGAATTTGATTCGCCAATATAATCAATCCATTTTTCTTTAGATAGATCAGAGCGCAACTGCTCAGTTCCGCCGCCGCCAACAACACGCAGGCACAACCCCAAATCAATAAGTTCTGAGCGACGGAGTAAATCAATCAAGCGCACCAACGCAGCTCTATTCCTATTGGAATCTAGTCGTCCAAAGTAACCAATCGTTGCACTATCATTGGACTTTGAATCAATTTGAGGCCACACCTCAACCCCGTTTGGGGCTACAACAACCTCACAATCAGCTGGCAATGCATGCCGATTGAGTATTTCAGCCTCTGAATCACTAACCACGTATAATTTTTCAAACGAAGAGAAAAAATGTGTTTCCACTTTGTGATACCAGGATTTAGCAAGACCTGTTAGGAATCTATTTGCAGAAGAATATTGCTCAACTTTAGCACTGATTACATCCTGTACAATCAGTCTTCGCAGCGCAGTATGTGTACTTGTCGCATACGCACAATGCAATCGATGGCCGATAACCAGGTCGGATCGAATTTGGGTTAGAATTTGTCTCGCTTTATCACTGAAATATGGCGCTATTCCCCGTGGCACCATACGAAGTTGTTGTTCCAGCATAGTCGCTTTTGGAAGTAAAACCACCTCAACTCCCAATTCAGACGCAACAACTTCAGAATCGATAGTAGCGAATGTTGCGAATGTTACTTCGTTGTGCTCACTTAAACATTTCAACAAGGCCCGTACTGGAATATTCACCCCATTCATTGGCGGCATTGGAGAGCAGGTCGCTACAAACAATATTCTCATTGGCGTACAGCCTTTGCAAAAAACTGACAAAACGTAGCAATAACAATTAAGATGAAAAGCACAAATCTGGTTAACAACGACCTAACTTGCTTACGCTCAGTCATATCAATCATTGTTACGAAATTATCGCGTATATCCTGATGCAACCCTTCAGCTATTCCAGAGCTAGCCTCAAATTGATTAGCTTGCTCTTTACCACCGATATCGGCGTTATTCAATGGAAATATGACTTTCGGTAGGATAGTTGTCGCTAAATCCTCTAATTTTGGATCATGCCCTATCACGTACACTCTTAGTCCAGCAATTGCTGAAAGCAATGCTGCATGAAATCTTTGACTAATTACAATGTCATTTGAATGCAAATCCGATACTGCAAGCAGTGGATCACCATGACGCCAATCTAATGTACGGTCAATTTGCACACCATGATTATTTATTTTATCAATATGGTCCAAATCCTCAGGTTGACAGGCTACCCCTAGAATCTCAACGGAACTCATTCCGTGTTTTTCTATAAAAGTAAGAATTGCTTTAGCCAACTCAAACGCTGTTGGCCCGCCATTTCTCATGTCGCTGGCGCTAGGAGCAATCAGTATGCGCAACTTTTCGTCAACTTTTGGCGATCCAAGACTAACTGGATCGACCATAAAAAGGATGTCGCTGCTTGTAAAAGCATTTATTCGATGACTTTTAAAAACACCAGTGGAGCGCTGATCTCTGGAAAACAGCAGATTACCGGCCATGCATTTGCGAAGCAAGAATCCATCTAAAGGCTTCATAGACTGCGCACAGGACACTCCAAAAACTGCCACCTTCTTACTTAAGATCGCCGCTATAATCGGGTCCCACAAGCTGGTTACAACCATAGACCACCATAATTTCTTACCCGGCCGCTTGAAAATACCACCGGGGCCCGAGAGCACTATATCTGAGTTATAAATCGCGACAATTCTTTTTATTCGAGAACGTTTAGATATACAGCTAGCGTGGAGATCACCGTCATAGACCGCTGGATCGTGAGCAGCAAATACAACCTTATATCCCATCCCCGAAAATGATGAATACAGGGCTCTCAAACCCAGCTCATCGCCAAAATTACCAGCGCCAAAGTATCCACTCAAATACACTTGCCTTGTATGATCTAGTTCGCGCGGCTTAATCAAGAGATCAGCTCCAGATACAAGCCATCCAACTCTTCAATATCACTGAGTTGGCTCTCGGCAAACTCAAGCACTCTGTGCGGTGAATCCTCTGAGGCTACAAAACTGGAATCTTTAGAAATAACAGATGACAACCATTTATCATTGCGCCCCCGCGATATCATATTATCACGTTGATTCCCTTCAATAGCATTCTCGATCGCTTGTCTACTCGCGGGCATTTGAACAAATTCCATTATTTCCGAAACGACATCTAACGGATCAGATAGTAATTTTTCATACGGAACAACGTACAAAGGGTGGCGATTCATTTTTTTAAATTTAATAGCATGTAAAAGATGATTCCTACATGAGCCATAGCTGTCAATTCCAGAAGGTTTCAGAAATTGCCTGGTGAACTCCTCGAAATTCGCAACTTCTTTTTCGCGCACCTGCATGTGACGCCAATACGATCGCACTATATCTGATGGTCGCCTAGCTAAATACAAGCGCCTTGCTTTTCCTAGCCGCGGTAATACTGGATGGTGTGTGTGTAATAGTTTTTGATTAGCAACACCTTTCCATCTGCGCTCTGCTGATGGAAAGGAATCACGTAACTCAGAGAATGAAGCATTCTTACCGGTTATTGTAGCGTATATGAGGGCTCGCAGCCATGTGCTACCAGCCTTCGGATAGTGAACAAGAAAAATAGTGTTGTCGAAATTTCCAAAATAGAGCTGTCGATACAGTGCAGCCCTAACCTTAGAGAAAGCTAACGCCATGTTAATTGGACCTCGATGTCAAACTAATCGACGCAGCAATTTCCTTGAATTGGCGAGTATCAAGTTCAAAAAGACGTTTTAACATTTCAATGGTTTCAGGACTTGGATCAACCGGAGACTCACCGGCATCGCGAGAGAATATTTTTCTGGCACCCGACTTAACGTAACTTGAGGTAAACGGGCGTATATAATCTCGATATAATCTCGATGTAAGAAATCTACCCACAACACTTGAATGATTGATCTGACTACTGCTATAGATATTCTCATGCTTCTGCACGCTATCAACATCAAACGTACCTGCTGGTAAATCTAGAAATTTTGCAACCTTATGTAATACAGCAAGCCTGTTGTCCTTTAGCTCCTCAAGCGACACTAATAATATGTTCTGTTGATCAAATTTATTCAACCAGGGTTCCAGCTGATAGTAATACAATCCATTCAGTACCAGCTCAGCGTTCTCGATCAATGCGGAATCAAACTTAGCATCCATTAACCCCCTACTCCAATAATGCTTATGATGACTTATCGCTCTACTAACTGGGTCACGTGTGATGTAGATAATACGTATTTCATCGCCAAGATATTTATATGCTACTTCCGCACAATCAGGGTGCCGTTGGCGCATAGAATAAATAGTAGAAGCATCTAGCAAATATTTCGCGATCGGGGAAGCATTGGAGAATTTACGAGAATACAATTTTAGTGCGTTGTCAGATCGACTAGTTGAAAAGCGAGCTAAATCTCCGGGCTCTTTTTCCTCACCTAATGAAATCTGAGAACAACTTGATAACTCAGCGGCCAATGTAGAGCTACCGCATTTTTGAGCTCCTATTATCAAAAGATTAGGCAATCTGCCATTCACAATTTTCCCCCAGCGTCATCACTGACGAATAAGCCGTCCGCCATACAGCACATTTTTACTCCAGCAAAATCAAGGGTAATCAGACGATAGATTTCTCGTTGAGTTTGTCAGATGCCTTTTGAGCTCTAACATAAGTTACCCCTCTATCATCGTGTGATAAAGAAGTATAACCAAGGTCATTCATCAGATCTTTGTAATCTTCTCCATCTTTACCATAGGCAAGACAAACATATTTCACACCCACACGTAGCGCCTCTGACATTCCTTGCAGAATTTCCTCTTCTGCCCAATTTGTAGTGATACTGATCAAATCCACTTTATCAAAACCACTTTGCGATAAAATATTATCAACAGTATCAAGCTGAATCTTCACCTTTGAAAAATCCGAGACGCGCTCTTCTGTATAGTCCACAGTATCACCAGTGAAGTTAGTCGCGGGGTGATCAACATCCACGTTTATTACAGATTCTTTTTTGGATGACCACGCTCCCGACTGAAAGACAGTGGTATTTTCAAGATTTAATTCAACAAGGCGTTTACGGAACTCCTCCACGCTTTCTTGCAAAGGTTCAATAATCAGTACACGCCCACCAGTGCCAGCCATTAAACTGAACATCATACCTCTTGACCGACCGGCGTTTAATGTGTCATACGGAGCACCTATTTGCACAACAGTTTTCCCTTCAACCAGCGAATACGGCACTTGGGTCTTCTTCATCTGAAGTGCAACCAGATATTTTAACTTAAATGGAATAAGCGCCAGGACCTTGTTGACCAATCTGACAGCTAGCCTATGCACCATCCCCTGATGAGACCATAGAAATTTAAATCCTGGTTTACTTTTTATTGATTCAGACATTTGATTTCTCAGTCTTTCGAGTGTGTGTTTGGCTACTAACACTGGATTCAGTCAGCAATTGAAGCCAGGCTTTACTATTCGCATCTACTGACCAGTTTGACTCGAACCATTTACGTGCGGAATTCCCTAATTTGACATCACCTTTCAGGAAAACACGCAACGCTTCGTCAATGGCTTCAGGCGACATATTCTCCGGGACGGTGCCAAGACCCTGGGACCGGGTTATTTTTGCCAACTCGCTTGTAAGCTCAGTCAATACAAAAATCGGTATCCCGAGATTTATATAGGTGGATACCTTAGAAGGAAACGACACGCTACAGATGTCTTTCTGCAGGGATACCACGCCAACGTCTGCTTCTATTATCAACTCGCGTGCCTGTAGATAGGGTAGAAATGGAATAAACTTCACTTGTGGATTACCACCCCATCTGCGTTTTAATTCCAGCTCCGCACTACCATCACCAAGAAATACCAATTCTAGATTCGGATAGTCCGCAAAGCTCCTACTGACGCCAGCAACCAGTAGCTCCAGATTTTGAAAACGCCCTAGATTTCCAGCAAAAATCAACCTTGTTTTGCTTGAATCCTTCCTATACTCAGACGGTGGCAGATCGACACCTGATTCTTGCTCTACAGGCGGATTATTTATCACTCTCAAATTATCAATTCGAACATTGCGATTGGCAAGCGTATGAGCCATATCTTCGGACAATACTACTACTGCATGGGAACGTCGCAGTGTTTGATTGTCGAGCCATTTCACCAAACGGTTAAATAGACCTTTTGCCATTATACCACCGCTTATCTGTGATACTTCCGGGTGAATGTCCTGCATATGGTAGATGAAATTGGCGCCGACTATTTTGGCAGCCAGACTGGCAGTCCAGGCTGCAAACACGGGCGGAAATGTCGCTGCGGTTACGACATCGGGCCGTACTTTTAATACTTCGATGAATAGCCCAAAACAGTACACCAGCGAGTTCAACGCTCGCACAATCAGCCCAGACCGCTCACTGCCCAGAATCATGCCACGATGTATATTTACCGCTCCTTCCACCTCTTTGCTTCGAACCTTCTCTTTAGATACACCTCGGTACGAAGGCAGCGACGCGAAGATGTGTACGCTATGACCTTTCTCCGCCACAGATGCTGCCAGGTTATGCAACATGCTGGCATATGGAGGAGAGTCAGGCCAGTAGTATCGATGGGTGAACAGAATTTTCACGTCCGCGCATCTACAAACTGTACAGCATCGATGATACGACTAATGACCTCCTGGTCATCAGGTGCTAACGTTCTCCAACGCTGAGGTGCCGATGGCTGTCGCTTTGAACGGTAACTTTGCAAAGCATCTTGCGCATTCGGAATTCTTAAACTTACTAGTAGATTCGATAGTGCGGATTCATCGCGGATGAGATCTTCATAGCTGATATTAAAAACCCGTCCTTCGGCACCAGGTATTGCTGACAGCCCTGCCTGGGCCTGTTGAACCGACTCACGCCACTGCAGAGCACAGACTTCCGCAAGCGAGGCACGTTCGACAATGTCCTCGATACCGGGAAACCTGGGGCCCCATACCTTCCCACCAGCTCTGCCTTGAAGAATGCCGGTAAAAAAATTTCTGACAAACCAGTAAACATAACTGCGACTACCGAGTGGTAGTCCACGCAGTTTTTTTATCAATGCTCGAAGATCAGGTTTTGCCTGCCACTGTCGCATTGCGCTTTCTGCTACATCGCGACCATGCCTCACTAAATGCACATAGCGCGCATTCGGAAATATTTTTTCAACGTACGGAATCCTTAGCGTGTTGGATACACTCTTCTCTAGCAAAACGTCATCTTCTCCGCACTTCGCCAAATCGAAAAGACTCTGCCGGATATACTGAATTCTCGTCGCCGTCAATGAATCGGGATCCAACGCATCATGTGGTGAGTCTTCACTGCCATGACGCCAAATATAATTTACGTCGTAAGGAACACACTTAACACCTTGCGGTGCAGCCAGGATATCACGCAAAAATTTAGTTCCACTGCGAGCCGCACCGATCAGTATTATTGGAGAGGATGTGTCAGTCATTCGACCGTATACCATCCCAATGGTTAGACAGCTTGGCAGTGCCCAGTATTAGATTGACCACGCGTTCCGAGGTGTTCGCAATACAATAATCTGCTGGCACAGGGTGCGCCGCCCTGTTTGCCACTCGTTCATCAAAAGCGTTCCGAGCGGCGGCAATACTCCAGCTAATGGTGTCGGAATCCAGGCCAGTAACAAAAATGCAGCCTACATCCAAACCTTCTGGCCGCTCTATAGCATCTCTCGGTGTGATCGCTGGAAATTGCAACACAGAGGCCTCTTCAGCAATGGTGCCGCTATCCGAGATCGCACAAAATGCCTTACTCTGAAGCAGGTTGTAATCGTAAAATCCAAACGGTTTTGAGTCGACGATTCCAGGATGGAGGACAGTATCGAATGTATCAAGGCGCTTTCTTGTTCGAGGATGAGTAGACAGAATCACCGGGTATTGATAGCTCTCTGCAATGCCATTCAGCGCGTTGATAAGTTCAATCAGCCTGTCTTTGCTATCGACATTCTCTTCCCTGTGTAGTGACACTATAAAGTACTGCTGCGGAGCGAGTCCCAGTCTGGCAAGAATATCGGATGCGTCGATTTTCTCTCGATAGTGCTCAAGCACTTCTCTCATGGGGCTACCGGTTAGGTATATACGCCTGTGCTCAAGACCTTCCGACAATAAGTGTCGTCGTGCATGTTCGGTATAGACCAAATTAAAATCCGCTATATGATCTACTAGTCGTCGATTGGTCTCCTCAGGAACGTTTCTATCGAATGATCGATTACCGGCCTCCATATGATAAACCGGAATCTTCATTCGTCTGGCCATAATGGCGGAAATCGCTGAGTTGGTATCGCCTAGTATCAGGACTGCATCTGGCGCTTCTTCTAACAGGACCTTTTCACTCCGTGTAAGGATAGCACCTAAGGTTTCTCCCAGACTTCCACCGCCGACATCCAGAAAATGGTCCGGAGCTCTTACTCCGAGCTCCTCAAAAAATATTTCACTTAACTCGTAATCATAGTTCTGGCCAGTGTGAACAATTTTGTGATCACAGTACCGATCTAACTTAGCCATTACTCGGGACAGGCGAATAATCTCGGGGCGAGTACCCAGAATAGTCATTACTTTAAGCTTGTTCATGGCAGGACAGCCTCTGCATACGTATCCGGGGCATCCGGATCAAACATTTCATGCGCCCAGAATAGTGTCAACAGTTCAGCTGAACCGGTATTTTCAATAGAGTGTGTACACAATGTCGGCATATCCACTACCTGAGGGTTGACCCCGGACACGGGAAATTCCCAGACCTTTTTATCCAGCACCCTGCGAATTCTGATGGTCGCCTCACCAGATAACACTAGAAAACGCTCGACCTTACCAAGATGGAAGTGATCGCCTCTGGTTACACCGGGAATTGTAGTCGACATAAAGGTTTGACCACCTCCTCCACCTTTGACCGCTTCAAACAATACCCCTCGTTCATCTGTATTCCGTTTCAAACGCCGCGGCCAATGATCGGGATAGCTAGCGAATCGGTAGGTATTAAAAAGATTCAAGTGAAAACTGGACTGAACATCTGGAATAACATTACCCATATATAAACTGTGCATATTTAAGAGTAGTTCATACAGCTCTGTGATACCGATTCTTGTTGATTCTGGTATTACTTCGCCAGTCTGAGACTGCAACACACAATCGATGGCAATCTGGGCAGCATCACCCGCATGCAACAGTGAAACCACACCTTCCGGGTTAACTGTTGCTTCAGTGTCGGTCAAAATCTGATCGATTAGCGTGGCAGTTACGTTGTTGTAATAGGGCCTGGCAGATTCTCCGAATATGTGCGGATAAATAATATTTGAACAATTGTATGCGCTTTCAAGCAGCTTCTCCCCTGCAATTCTTTTCGAAATTCCATATACATTATCAGCAAACGAATGGGTTGAATTTGCATAGACAATATGCGGTTCGCTTCCAGCCTGCTTACAGGCATCCAGAAGCCTTTGTGCCAAGGCAGGGTTTTGAGTGGCGATCACATCATCCGATGCTCTATTTACCCCCGCGAAATGTAAAACGGCATGGGCACCAGACACTGCTTGCAGAAGCGCTTCATCGCATTGAAAGTTTGCGTGGTCGAGCGGCACGATTTGGAATTCAGCTGCTTTTCCCTGGAACTGACAGGCACAGTTGGTAGCATACAAACGTGCATGTGCATGCCACCCAATCAATCCGGATGCTCCAGTAATAACTATCTTTTTCATCGATTTCTACGCAGTCGAATCCATCTGACTGACTGACTGATCAGGAAATGCATGGTTGTTAAATTCGGGGAGGCTTGTAAGTAGATCTTCAATCTCCTGAACACTCATTCGACGCGCATTGTGCGAGTTAAACTCCTCGTGCTCAGCTGTTGAGTCGTCCCCTTCGCTAAAATACTTCTTGTAATTCAAACCTCGCAGGTCAGACTGAAGGCGCCAATACAAATCCAGATCTTCAGCGGTGCTTAACTCCTGTGCACTAGCCAATGTTTCAAACAGCTTTTCGCCATGACGCCAACCAATCACTTCTACAGGATGGTTGGGCACATCTAATACATTTTTCACCGCCTGCACCAAGTCCTCAATGGTAGCTGCAGCAGCTTTTCTAATAAATAAATCTCCTTGCCTGGCATGCTCAAATGCGTAGCGCACCAGTGATACGGATTCTCTCAAGGGCATTAAGAAACGAGTCATCTCAGGCACTGTGATGGTGACCGGTTTTCGACTCTGAATTTGATCGACCAAAAGCGGTATAACAGAACCCCTTGAGCACATTACGTTGCCATACCGCACACAGGTGATTTTTGTTTTAGCATCTACGCCTATTTCTCGTGCGGCAGCATATGCGAGCTTTTCCATCATCGCCTTGGACATGCCCATGGCATTAATCGGGAACACAGCCTTATCGGTAGACAAACAGACTATAGTCTCAACACCCTCACGAATACTCGCCTTGATGATATTGTCCGAGCCGTTAATGTTGGTCATTACGGCTTGCATAGGGAAAAATTCGCACGATGGCACTTGTTTTAGTGCGGCAGCATGAAAAACGTAGTCTACTCCTGCTATAGCATTTTCTACGCTTCCGTAGTCGCGAACATCCCCAACCCTGAATTCAACTCTGTCGTCTTTCAGGCGATTGCGTAAAGCATCCTGCTTTTCTTCATCTCTACTCAGCACTTTTACCGCACCGACTCCTTGTTCGAGCAGGTAGTTCAACATGGTTTTACCAAACGAACCGGTGCCACCGGTAATAAGAACCGTTCTGTTTCTCAGATCTTTCATTAACGTACCTGTCACACACCCAACATTGGTTTTTCATGATGCTCTGTCCATTCATCCTGAGCTTTCGCGAAATCATCAACACGGCCAATGTCCATCCATCGTCCATCGTGCCTGAATGTGTTAACAGCAATATCTTTGCTTAACAGCGCGTGCATCAGGTTGTCAAAACCGAAGGGCACGCCTTTGGGAATGTACTCAAGAATCTCCGGGTTCATGATATACAACCCCATACTGACTTCCATAGGCAAGGTAGGCTTTTCTCTAAATGCGGTAACGCGGCTGTTGTCTGTTTCGAGTACACCCAAATCAATGTTGACCGACTTAATCGTCGTGGCAATACTAAGCGATGCGCCGCTTTCTTCATGGCATTTCTTAAATGCCATTAAATCGAGGTCAGTGATTAAATCACCATTTAACATCAAGAATGGCTCTGTCAGGTGCTCCTTGATCAGCTGCAGCGAACCCACAGTACCCAGCGGTTCAGGCTCTTGACAATAGTGGATTTTCATACCCCATTGCTCCCCATCCTGACAAAACGCTTTGATCAAGTGCGCCAGGTGCCCTGTCGTTATGCAGGCCTCTTCGATAGAGTTCCGCCGAAGCCATTTGATGAGGATTTCGATCACCGGCTGATCTCCAACCGGCATCATGGGTTTGGGCAAAATCAGTGTATAAGGGGCCAGGCGAGTTCCTTTGCCTCCGGCTTGTATCACAGCTTTCATGCTTAGATCCGTAATTTCTTATAGCTATGGATGAAGTGTAGCGCATAGGATTTACATTTTTTGATCGAGATGCTTGCCGGTCTCAATATGCCCAAAATCCGGGATCATTTGTCCGAATAATTCAACTATTTGACGCTTGTTCCACGAACCAGCCTGCGACAATCGATCTATTTCTGCAATGAAATGTTTTAACGAGTCTGGCGATTTTCCATGCGCGTTCTGAACCACACCTATATTGTCGAAGCGCATATGGTCGACAGTCTCCGTAGCAGTGAAAAACTCCTCGCAGGGTTTTTCACCAGTAGTGTCGGATTCAGAAAAGTAGCAGGGCCATCGCTTGTTAGCGATAAGCATATTGGCTTTGGCTCTTGCCTCATCTTCTGACTCACACTCGTACGGTTCGTAGCCTTTGGTTTGTAGAAATCTAATTGCGATACTTTTAAAGGTAGTCGGCTCCAGACTTTCATGCTCCGGAAAGAATATGTCCTGATTACTACCGAAAACCCCGGACATCAAACATAACTCCCCGGCTTCACGAGAGGTAACAAAGTATCGCTCAATATCGCTGGGCGCAGCTATTGGCTGTTGATTTTCAAACCGGTGGCGGAAGCCATCCAGCAAAGAACCGTCTGAAAATGCCACATTGGCAAATCGAGCGGTGGATATATCGCAATTCTTTCCCTCATCTACGAGAAACATCTCCATAATACGCTTGCTCGCACCCATCATATTGACCGGGTTAGCGGCCTTGTCTGTTGATACACAGAAGTACTTTGTTAACCCTTGTCGAGTCAGTTGAATAGTTTTGATAGTGTTAAGAATATTGACTTCTATCATTCGCATCAGGGTAAAAGGATCTCGTTCACTACGCACATGCTTCAATGCCGACAAGTTGAATACGTAATCATAAGGCCCATGCGCCTTTAGCATTGCCTCGAATGCCTTGCCACCGCAATCCAGCGAAAATGTACTGAAATCTCCGGCACCATAACCAACCGAGCTGCGTATATCCCGAACCAGCTCAACCATGCTATTTTCGCTGATATCCACTACATGTAACTTTTTAGGGTTCCTTTTGAATATCTCCCTGGTGACGGCTCGCCCGATAGTGCCAGCGCCGCCAATAACCAGGAATCGGCTGTTCTCTACTGTACGTAGCAACTCAGTGCGATTGGCTTCGATGTCTTTTGAGAACAACAAGCTATCGCGACCAAGCAGTTCGAGTACTTGTTGGGTGTAGCTCATTTTCCAAGGGCTCCTGCTAGTACTGACACAACAGTATGTCTTTGCTGATTCGTCATAGTGGGGTACAAAGGCAGAGTCAGCTCACGCTCGATAAAGCTTGCAACAACGGGGGCATCTTTTCGCTTCAGTTGATTCGCATAAGCGGTAAAACCCCAAAAGGGCGGATAATGAATACTTGACTGAATTCGATTCTCTTTGAGATGTTCAATTACTGCGACGCGGTCCGCACCTTCCGGTAACAATACTGGCATGATGTGGTACGCGGGTAATATATCCGCTGAGATCTGACAAAACGGCGCCCTTGCACCCAATGGCGACAGTTCTTGTATATATGCAAGATAATGTTCGCCCCGGCGCTGATTGCCTGACGCCAGCTTCATGAGCTGCACCTTCCCTATCGCCGCCCTCATCTCATCCATGCGATAGTTCAACCCCACCTGGCTCACATCGTAGCTAATTGCACGACCCTTGTGCCTGTCGAGCGTCAGTGTTGACATACCGTGCGATCGAAGAGCAGCTAATCGGGAGGATAGTACTTCATCCCGGGTAACGACCATACCGCCCTCACCGATTGACAGGTTTTTATTGCTGAAAAAGGAAAAGCAGCCCACATCACCAAAGGTCCCACATTCGCGCCCTTTGATACTTGCATTCGGCGCGTGCGCTACATCTTCGATCAAAGCTACATTTTTTTCTTTGCAAAGATCGACTAAACCCTCCATGTCACATGGAAAGCCTGCAAAGTGAACGGCTATCACTGCTTTGGTGGCGGGTGAAATTTTTGGCCGTACCGTATCAGCGGATATATTCCAGTTGTCGGTTGAGGCTGAGTCCGCCAGTACCGGTGTAGCCCCAACCATACGAACTACATTCGCATCGGCGACAAAAGTTAACGCAGGGATAATTACCTCGTCACCTGGCCCTACGTCGAGTGCCAGCAATGACATATGCAACGCAGCAGTCGCGCTTGAGACCGCGAAACACGTGGTACTCTCGCCGAGCATCTCCGCAAACTCGGCCTCGAATGACTGAGTCTGTTCCCCCATCGTTAGCCACTGACTGTCCAGGACCGATTGCACCGCGTGTGACTCTCGATCGTCAAAATTGAGATCGAATAAGGGAACGTCCCACATTAGGAAAATACCGTTTTAGTGTTGGTTAGGAAGTAAGTCGCGCGCCTTTTTTACTGTGTCGGGTACTAAGCTGCTACTTCTGATTTCTTCTTATCAGCAGGCAAATTTCGTCCGGCATTAGCGTACTCTCCTGCCCCAACAGGCACTGTTGCTCCCAACTTCCTGAAACCCGGCAGCGCAGCTATTGCTACAGTTTCGATGTGGTTGGTCAGTGCCCAGGCATTAATATCAGTTTGCTGGTCATGGGTAAGATGTGAGCCGTACCAGATCTGGTCTAATCGAAATCGACTGTGGATAACATCCAGATCCGAATACGTACCAACCACACTGAAGCCACGAATCTCTCGCCGCACCATTGATCTGTCCGAATCGATGAGACCAACAATATTTGCCCTTTCAAACCCTCGGTGGAGCATACTCGCGACTTCTATCGACTGAGGCGTGACCCCACAAACCAACGCATTAACAACATCGAGATTTTGTGCCCGAACTCGGCGGTTATTTACTTCTGTGTAATACCACGAACACACGGCACGAGGAAGCACCAAGAGGCATATCGAGGTCAGGCACGCCACTGCCAAATGCAGCCCGGTAACACGAGCTTCGAAAAGAACTAATGATATTGCTGACGCTATCCATACCGTACTGGCCGCACCAATGAGACGAAAAGCATCAGTCTCTGCAAAGTGCCGAATCGGATGGCGATAGACACGCACAAGCGCGAAAACAACAAGCATTACCAAGGGCAACACTAACAGTCCTTTCTGCAGAGTAGCAGCAGCTCGCTCAGAGTAAATCGCAGTACCGGCAACCGAATATTTTAACCAAGTTGCGCTAAGCCAGGCCACCGAAAGACCAATAACGTCCCAACCCGCCAGCACCAAAGTTGGCACAAGCCCCTTCTTACAGAGTACTACGTTGAAAAGTAACGCATAGGCACCGCGAATCATCCATCCAACATCCGAAAAAAGATTAGCGGTTTTGAAGTATTCGAGGTCAGTATTTGCCTTCAATGGAAATAGCTTCGATTCGTAGTACTCCACCGGGTCTATGCCCTGAGGGTACATCGCTGACTCATTACGATACTTCACCTGATTAGGACCGAATAGACCAGGTGTATAGTCGAGCAACTCTCGGTATTGGCCTGTCAACAAATGAGAAAAGGTTAAAGATTCCGGACGCGGTCCGACAAATGACATCTCACCGATCAATATGTTCCAAATCTGCGGTATCTCATCCAGCTTGGTACGCTCGAGAAATTGTCCGATATTCGTCATTCGAGAATCGCCCTGCAGGGTGACCCCAGGACCTTGAGTCCCCCAGGTAGCAGGAAATTTTCTGAATTTATTGATCAGAAATGTTTTTCCACCTCTTCCGATTCGCTCTTGTCGAAAGATCACAGGTCCCGGCGATGTCAATTTCATGGCAATTACTATTACCAGAACAATCGGTATTAATACGAGACCCAGCAACAGCGAGACACATATATCGAAGCAGCGTTTTTTATTATTCATCTCGTTCCAGTAAAATTCTAACGGTCGGTGTTCCTGTCGACCGGCTACACACGTATATTACCAGTTCATCACAATCCGTGGAAAAACAATGTAAGAAACTTTCCGTAGTCAAATTCTGGACGTTATCTGGTAAAAGTTGCAAATAGCTCGCCCATTTGTGCTCAGTTGACCTGTTTGCACCATTCCGCGCACTATTGCCAAACCGAGACTAACCCCTCCTTGTTAAAATAAACGTTGCCTAAAACACAATTTTTATTATTCTATCGAGACTGACTTGTTTTAAGATCAATCAAGTCGAATAATTATTCATGTTTAACGATGTTTATCGGATTTGCCGCCTGATCGATCGTCTTCGATGCAAATCATTCGTTCCCATATATGCTCCCGTTGCCTGCACTATAGAATCCACACAACGAGACGCGCCAGGGCAGGGGCGCCTTTTTGAAATGATTGCGTGCAGACATTCAGACGACCAGAAACGAGTGGTAAAACGACCGTCAGATGTGTTCTCCGCAGGCAATTTCCACAATCGAAGTTCGTGCAGTTCGGCTCTGTGGCAAGGTACCGGCGGCAAGGTATCGGCACAGTTTTAGATCAAGTAACCTCTATCGAAATCAAGGGCATGATTTATGCGTGTCATTGATCCGCCGTGAAGCGAGTAAAGAAATGCATACCACAGGTATTACAAATATCCCTGTCATTCTGGCAGGCGGCTCGGGCACTCGACTCTGGCCACTATCACGCTCAATGTATCCAAAACAATTTTTGAATCTTGGAAACAGCCAGCACTCACTCCTGCAGAATACAATTACAAGGGCAAAACACTGCACCGACAGCCCTGCAATTATCGTCTGCAACGAGGAACACCGCTTTCTTACCGCGGAGCAAATGCGGGAAACCGGCCACGACGGAACGATAATCCTGGAGCCCGCAGCTCGTAATACAGCTCCAGCTATCGCGCTTGCTGCACTCCATGCGCTCACTACCAGTGAAGATGCAGTACTTACAGTACTCGCTGCCGATCACCTGATCACCGATCTGGAACAATTCTCTGAACATGTAAACGACGCGGTACAACTTGCGCGCGAAGGGGCGATGATAACTTATGGTGTTGTGCCCGACCGCCCGGAAACAGGTTACGGCTACATCAAAGCAGAAACCGCCGGAATCAGCAGGATTGAACGGTTTGAAGAAAAGCCGAATAGTGACACGGCTCGCTCATACGTCGAATCTGGTGACTACTACTGGAATAGCGGTATGTTCACCTTTAAGGCGCAAACCTATCTCGACGAATTGCGGGTGCACGCACCCGAGGTTTTAGCAGCCAGCGTGGCATCTTTTGACAAGGCTGAGCGCGATCTGGATTTTGTGCGCATCGACAAGGAAGCGTTTGCAAATTGCGAGAGTATTTCAGTTGATTACGCGGTGATGGAAAAAACCGCTAACGCGATGGTAGTACCATTTACAGCAGGCTGGTCGGACATCGGCTCATGGGATGCAGTGCATGCAATCCTCGATAAAGACGACAAGGGTAACTCGGCAAACGGTGACGCAATATTGACAGACAGCGAAAACTGCTACGTCCACGCAGATTCGCGCCTGGTTGCTACTCTGGGCATCAGTGATATTTCGATAATTGAGACCACTGATTGTGTTTTGGTGGCACACAATGATCATGCACAGAATACAAAAAAGATCGCGGAATTCCTAAAGTCCTCTGGCAGAACCGAAGCCGATACACATACCAAGGTATACAGACCCTGGGGCAGTTACCAAACCATCAATATGGGCGACCGTTTCCAGGTAAAAAGAATTACCGTAAAGCCCGGTGCAAGTCTGTCTTTGCAAAAACACTATCACCGGGCGGAGCACTGGATAGTCGTGGAAGGTACAGCCATCGTTACCTGTGATGAATCTGAAATTACACTGACTGAAAATCAGTCAACCTATCTGCCACTCGGTGCCACTCACCGACTGGAGAACCCCGGGAAAATTCCACTTGAACTGATCGAGGTACAATCTGGCAGCTACCTGGGTGAAGACGATATTGTCCGTTTCGATGACATTTACGGCCGCACAAATCAGTAGGGGTTAAAAAAAACCGCCTTTAACGGCGGTTTTTTATCTTCTTACACGCTCCCTGTTATGCGCTCACATCCTCAACCCGGGGATCAAGCTTGTCGCGACGATCGTTTAGTTGAGACACACTTCTTACTGGTGATCTCACCTGCAGGTTACTGGATCTCCTGCGCTTGTCTGAACTTTCGCTCACAGATTTCTTTCTCGACAAATCTTCACCGTATCCATAATAGTCGTAGTAACCCTGATAGTAGTAATCACCGCCGTACGAGGAAATTTTCGCCAAATCAACCTGTGAAATTACAACGCCAGCTATAGGAATGCCCTTTTCCTTTAGCCGTTCTACACCGCGCTTTATAACTGGCATCGGCGTACCATCCGCCTTCACCACATATACTGTTGTATCAACATACTTACCAACTACAATAGCATCGCTTACCGCTTGAACCGGCGCCATGTCAATGACGATTCTGTCGTAGCGTGATCGGAGTAATTCGATAACCTCAGCGAACTCCGGTGACGCAAGTAGCTCAAGGTGACTATCCGGTGTTCTACCTGCCGGAATTATGTCCAACTTGCCAATAGCATTTACTCGTAGCGCGTCTTCCAGATAAATATCACCATTCAAGACTTCCGAGAGACCGCGTGAGCGAATCCCCAGCGCACGACCAAGCCCCGGGCGCCTCATATCTGCCTCAATAAGTATCGTGTTTTCCAACTTGGCCAATGAAAAGGCCAGATTGCTCGCAAGCGTAGACTTGCCCTCTCCGGGGACTGCTGAAGTGACCATGATCACCTGATTTTTCGATTCGAGTTCCGCCACCGTTGCACTGGTG
The DNA here is from genome assembly GCA_964393885.1 of uncultured Granulosicoccaceae bacterium. Taxonomy (GTDB): domain Bacteria; phylum Pseudomonadota; class Gammaproteobacteria; order Granulosicoccales; family Granulosicoccaceae. The sequence goes on from CAYMVV010000002.1 coordinate 128,463, forward strand.
CGGATGGTTCGAATCGCCTCTTCAAATGCCCCTCTTTTATCGTTGAATTCTCCAGGAACCAGAGGCACGGACTTTTTGCCAAACCAGCCTTCTCTCATTACCGGCACAATTCCCAACACCGGGATGCCCAGCTTCTTTTCAACATCGGCCACCCCACCCACTGTTTCTTTCATACTTTCAAGAGCAAAGAAAATCGCTGATATTCCTCCGAGGCTTAACAGAAAACCAAGAAGAACCATCAGTGCTTTCTTTGGTTTAAACGGGAAATCCGGGGTGGCTGCACGGTCAGAAACACTCATGGGTACTGTTTGCAGATCCTTTTCCTGATACGAGCGCAATTCGGATAGCGCTTCCTCGTAAAACTGCTTGTTCGAGTCCCTGGTTAACTCGACCTCCTTAATTGCCACTCTCCCTTCGTTCCGACCAAACTGCTTCGCCTCTTCTCTCCTGATATCATTTTCAATTGACAGTACCTGCCTTTGAGCTGCGAGGTATTGTTTCTCAACCGAGGCGACAACATTACCGATCTGGCGATCGAGATTCCCAGTGGTTGCTCTTAAGTTGGAAACAGCATCGATGACTCTCGGATGCCGTTCTCCGTACCGATTGTCCAGCTCTTCGACCTGCCGCTGCGCTTCCTGCACAAGTTGCTTTTGCCTCTGAACCAAAGAATTAGAATCTACTATCGGCAACAATTCATAGGCCGTTCCAACATACGTATACTGCTCACCAGCGGATCCTACTTCACTGAATGTGACGGAACCAGCAACCCCCCCTTCGGCTTGCTGCACTTCCTCCCACTGTATTCTGTAATTTTCAAAATTGGTTTTCGCATCGACCAGCCGGTTATTGAATAGAGCAATAGTCTGCCCGGATATGTCTCCACCATCGCCAGACAATCCAACACGTCTTCGCTCACGCAGCAACTCTTGCTCTGATTGATCGAGTCTCAGCTTCAGATCAGCGACTTTCTCTTCGAGGAAGCTCTTTGCATCTTTATTCCTCCCAGCAGACTGCTCGAGATATAACCTCGTATACGCACTGCCAATACCATTGGCAATCTGGGCAGCAAGCTCTCTATCTGCACCGTCTACGCTGACCTTTACGATATTCGTTGACTTCAGAGGAATCACTCTGGTTCGTCCCATCAACTTCCGAACCATCGCATCCGTCAACCCCTGATCGCTACTGCCAACATTCTCAATCACACTGGCGTTAACAGTTGATTGATTCGATAGCGCACCACCTAATCTGGATTTCAGTAGAGAGAAAACACCACTGGATTTGTAGGCATCGGGGACAGGCAACCTCTTGTTATATTCCCAATGCTCTGACAGTTTCAATTCATTAACTACACGCTCAGCCAGCGTCCGTGACTTCAGAACCTCTACCTGAGTCTGCATAGCCTGGGCTTGGTTATCCAGTTCAGCCCAGGGAGTTTCGAAACCAGTTTGAGCCCGATTATTTTCAAACAGCAGGGATGCAGTGGCGCGATACTGCGGTGTAACGCTCGACGCATATAGAGCGGTCAGAGCCGTAATTACCGCTGTCGTGAGCACAATTGGCCACTTGTATTTTCGCAAGGTAATGATAATGCCACGGAGATCTATGGCGTCATCCGGCTTACTTATATCATCGACAAATCTGTCGGAAGAAACGCTGGAAGCGTCGGTCATTTTTTTGCCACCTTCGATAGTAACTGTCTAGCATTTGACTCGCTAAACTCTTAAATCTCAATTTTGTAAACTAAATGTTACAGGTTCTATTGAGGATGAATGCTTAGCTAAAACAAATAATAACTTGGAGCTTAATAAGAGAGCCGGCAATGCTACGGGCAATGACAATTGCCGTCAATAATAGACGTGATACAGATGTCACATAGATCACGATTTTCCTGCAGATTGTTTCAATTTAGCATCACTTTCGTTCAATTTGTGCGACTACGTCACGAACCAAAGGCCCGGCAAGAGCACTATATCGCTCCATCGCTGCCGTCCCTCCAGTCGCATATAACGCCACTGCGGTGAGCAATTTCCCCAGTTGCGCCGCGCTGCTGTTGTCGAATGAACAATGGCCCCCCCCGCTAAGCTGTGCAAACTGTCGGTACGCTTCTGATGTAACAATGTCGTGACCTTCCTGAAAAATAAACAATGGTAAATTGCTCAGCCGCAACTGCCCTGCAAGCTCACCGACCTTGTCGATTGACTCCTCCATGCTATCGCCAACATAGACCAGCGCGTCGACAGGAGTCTTTTTACTTTCACTAAGCGCGTGCTTCAATACACGCTCAATTTGAGTGCGTCCGGCAAGACAGGTAACCGATGTCATTAAACGTAAAAGATCGATGGGGTTGTTCAGCCACGCCGAGGACTTACACTCCCGGTACCCTCGGAAAAACACCAACTGGATGTCAAGTTCGCCAATACCATTTGCTTCGGTGAACATTTTGCCCTGAAGCTCACAGGCCATGTCCCAGGTAGGGGCTCGGCTGGCGGTAGCGTCCATGGCAAAAATTAGTCTGCCCGGTCGACCCCTTGAGTTAATCGAGGGGAGGCTATCCACTTTTTCCAGAAAAGCGTCAATTTCGCCGTTTCCGGACTGATTCACCACTGATTTTTTTGGCTTTGTCATAAAGGACACCCGTTGGAGATGCAGTAACAATGCGGTTTAGAACCTCTGCTTCCAACCTCTCAAGTCAACAAGGCAGAACAATACTAACAAATTCAGTACACTGCTCACTGGCACCTAACAAATTTAAATTGTGAGACTGATTTTTCTACTAATCCTCTTTGGTGTGGCGTATTTGCTGTACCACCTGTACCTCAAAAAAATGCTGAAGCAGGGGCCCAAAGGCTATCTAAAACCCGCTTTGCTGGTACTTTTTGTCGTGGTATTGCTGGCAGTCGCCACGGGTCGTGCAAACGCAATTCTGGCGGTAATTGGCGGTCTGGTAGCTGCCGCCTGGCGAGCAGCGCCACTACTGATGCGCTTTTATCCACAAATCCGGCAGATACTCGGCCAATTCGGATTTCGACCCGGTGGCTCGACCGGCTCATCCCGTGTGTCCACTGCAAGCCTGGAAATGACACTGGACCACCAATCCGGCAAGATCGACGGTGAAATTTCGGCCGCACCTTTCAACGGGCGCAAGTTGTCGTCTCTCTCGGCTGTTGAACTCCGGCAATTCTACCAACAATGCCAGCAAGCGGACCCGGAAGCGATGCGGTTGCTGGATGCGTATATTAATAAGGAACACCCGCATATCAGAGAAGGGGAAGACTGGGGCGGCCAACAATCTCCACCGTCTGTCGATCAGGGAACCATGTCTACTGACGATGCGCTTGATATCCTTGGATTGAACCCGGGCGCTACAAAAGAAGAAATCACCGGCGCTCATCGCAAACTGATGTCTACCCTGCATCCGGACAAAGGCGGCAGCACCTACCTGGCAACTCGCGTAAATCAGGCAAAGGACAGGCTACTGACGGAACTGGAAAAATAGCACTATGAGATCAATACTGGCGATACCGCTCAACGGTATATTGCTGTTGCTGTACAACGCGATGGTTCTGGCAAGTAGTGAAAGTAGTTATTTGCCTGACGCTATTGTTGCAAAATTTACAATACCATCCTCCGGTGCGGTTTTAACACTGACCTGGAATATTGTCTTTGTACTTGTTGCAATCGGTATCTTGTTTGTCGAAATTGTTAAATCGACACGCTCGACCGAGCAAGCATTGCTCGACCATATCCTGTCACTCGGCGTTTTCGTTGTGTTTTTGATTGAATTGCTTATATGGCGGGAAATGGGCTCAGCAACCTTTCTTATCCTTACTTTGCTGGCACTTGTCGATGTGATCGGTGGCTTTACGATATCACTTGCCTCAGCCAGACGAGACATATCTATCGAGGGTTGAAACGACATGCGCTGGTATATTTTGATCGAGCGTTTCGGATTAACCCACCGACGTCAACTATGCATAGTCACAGCATCGAGGTTGTGTTCCGTTGCATCGCGATTGTTTTGCGTGGCACAGCTTTTTAGTCGGTTACCACGGCATACAAATCATAGTCATCCGAGTCTGTGACCTTCACCTGAACCATTTCACCTATCTGTAAACTGGCAGATGCCTCAATGATTACCGAGCCGTCGATCTCGGGGGCATCGGCACTTGAACGCGCAATGGCAGCGCCGTTTTCGTCGAAAGAATCAATCAGTACTTGAATATTCCGGCCGACTTTGCTGGCCAGTTGCTCACGGCTGATTTGCGCCTGCAGTTCCATAAACCGATGCCAGCGATCTTCCGAAACATCGGCTGGAACAGGATCTGCCAGCTGGTTAGCCGCTGCACCTTCCACCGGCGAATATTGAAAACAACCCACCCGGTCCAGTCGTGCCTCTCGCAGAAAATCCAGTAACTCTTCAAACTCACTGCCGGTTTCGCCAGGAAAACCTACAATGAAAGTGCTGCGCAAAGTGATATCCGGGCACACTGAACGCCAGGCCTGGATTCGATCCAGGTTCTTTTCAGCAGCGGCCGGGCGCTTCATCGCTTTCAATACTCGCGGGTTTGCGTGCTGAAACGGGATATCCAGATAAGGCAGAATTTTGTTGTCAGCCATTAACGGAATGACCTCATCAACATGGGGATACGGGTAAACATAGTGCAAGCGCACCCATATACCGAACTCTGCCAGCGCTTCGCAAAGCTCTTTAAACCGTGCTTTGACCGGGCGACCGTTCCAGAAGGAGGTAGCGTATCGTGTGTCCAAACCGTACGCGCTGGTGTCTTGAGAGATGATGAGCAGTTCCTTCACACCGGCTGCAGCCAGACGTTCAGCCTCGCCCAGCACATCTGCAGCCGGACGGCTAACGAGCCTGCCCCGCATTGACGGAATGATGCAAAAACTACAATTGTGATTACAGCCTTCGGATATCTTGAGGTATGCGTAGTGCCGGGGGGTCAGTTTAATGCCCTGTGGTGGCACCAGATCAATCAATGCATCGTGGCTCTGCGCAGGTGGCAATTGCTCATGCACCGCTTGCATCACCTCTTCATAGGCCTGCGGGCCGGTGACAGCCAACACCTTGGGATAACGCGCCTGTATGTCAGCAGGCTTGGCACCAAGACACCCCGTGACTATGACTTTGCCGTTTTCGTTAAGCGCTTCACCTATCGCATCAAATGACTCTTCGACTGCACTATCGATAAACCCGCAAGTATTAACAACGACCAAATCTGCACCCTGATAGTCGGGCTCAATCTGATATCCCTCCGTGCGCAACTGAGTCAGGATCCGCTCTGAATCAACCAGAGCCTTCGGACATCCGAGACTTACAAATCCAATTTTTCCGGCTTCTGACATGCTGGGCTACTTAGGTAAATTATCTGAACAGGTGTCGCACAGCGACCCTAAAGGAGAAGATCCCCAGCCGTACCCTGCCATATAGGAATCAGCGACAGAGTGGGCGCAGGAAAAAACTGTTTAAAAGACGCCAGGAGTCTGCGCGGTAGAAATCCGAGTAGCGAGAGTGTGACATGGCGAGGGCGTTTTTACGATCATTTACGGCGCATAGTTTTCCATATGCAACGGAAATGATCGATAAGAACGCACCGTCAGGGTGCGTTCGCAGTAGTGGAGCTTCTGCCGCGCAGGCTCCTACTCTTTTTTCTCGAGCTTACCGAGTTCTTTTTCAAAACGTGCAATATGAGTACGCTCCGCTTTGGCGAGCACTTCGAACCAGTCCGCTATGTCGTCGAGCCCTTCTTCTCTGGCCTGTCTGGCCATTTCCGGGTAAAGCTCGTCACACTCGTGTCGCTCACCAGCAATTGCGCTAATCAGATTGGCTTCAGTCCCACCGATGGGTGATCCGGTCGTTGGATCTCCGCAGCTCTCCAAATACTCAAGAATACCGGCCGCATGGCCCGTCTCCGCCTCGGCAGTTTTGCGAAAAAGGCTGGCCACGTCAACATGGCCTTCGATGTCCGCTTTCGATGCAAAATAGACATAGCGACGATTAGCTTGCGCCTCGCGGGCAAAAGCCTGCTTCAGATTCTGTTCTGTTTTACTGCCTTTCAGTGACATTTGAGCTCAGAATAAA
>CAYMVV010000003.1:0-119115 GCA_964393885.1 uncultured Granulosicoccaceae bacterium
TACAGCCAACACACCTGCTGCAATTAGCCATAAAAAAGCACTGTTGTAGTTGCTGCCGACATACACCCTTACTCCCTGCACCACACTACCCTGCCAGCGACTGTCCAGCGCCCAACCAATCAAGGGTTGCATTACTGCCCCGGAGCCAACCACACAGGTGTTTAACATACCCAGCGCTGCACTGGTATGACTGTGCGCGTTGTACTCACGCATGATGCTAAAGCAGATCACCATTGAACACCCACCCACGCCCTGTAAAAAGAACAGTGTGCTCATGATGAAGATCGAATCGGTTGGAATATAAAGAATGGCGACAAACGCACCCAGACTTAACAGGCTGCCGGCCACCAACACCGGCTTTCGTCTGCCGATGCGATCAGATACCCAGCCAGCGACCGGTGCAACTAACAACCAGCCGAGAAACACCATAGACGCAATGCCGGCACTTTGAGTTGGACTAATGCCCCGCACTGTGGTGAGCCACGGAACCGCCCACAGTGCGGCAAAACCCAGCATGGGTGCCGCCATGCCGAAGCCTGCAAACGCGCAAAGCCAGTTTCGTCGGCGAGCCAGGATTGAGCTGACACCATCAGAGACCTCGTCCCCTGAATCGCTGGCCATGGTTTCACTGTCACGCAAACCATCGTTTTTTAAATCCCGGTTTGCGGAATCCCGATTCTCGGTATCAGGCCCCCCTGAGATATCGTCGTTAGCGCTATTCTTGTTAGTAATGCTCCCACGAGCCGAGCCTGCTGCCACCGCGGGGGGTTCAGAACGATCACGGCGCGGCACCACAAAAAATGCAGCAATGGCCAGTACCAACGCTACCGCACCGAGACCATATATAGCAACTCGCCAATGATAGTGTTCAACAGCAATTCGCAGCGGTGCCTGACCCAGCATCGCACCAACCATTCCGCTTGACTGCAGCAAACCGGCAAGCATTGCAAAACGCGCCGGTGCAAACCAACAGGTAAGAATGGTAAGCGTACCAACAAAGGCAAATGCAACGCTGCCACCGATGACCAGGCGGCTTGCCGATGCCATTAACAGGGAGTTGCTGCTGGCCATGCAAATCGATGCGATAGCACAGAGCACCAGCGCCGCACTCATCAGCTTGCGCGGACCAAACCTGTCCATCAGTATTCCGACCGGAATTTGCAACACGACATAGGCATAAAAGTACATTGCCGACAGACTACCCAACGCAGAACCACCAACGGCAAAGTCGCGCATGAGTTCTTCGGTCATTACACTGGGCGCTACACGGTGGATAAAACCATAGGCAAAAAAAACACAGCCCAGCACGAACGCACTGTACAAACGTAAACTGGAAATAGTTGTGTTAATCGTTATTTACCAATAGTTGCAAGAGTCCGGTAAAAGTAGCCACACAATAAATTGTGCATTTGCAAAAGCTAGCGGAACGCCAGCCATCTCAACTAAAGCCATTTCGCCGTATACATACAACAGGATAGTGTGACGGGTACCACTCGTGGCTGTTACAATTTGCACCGATCAGTGCAGATATCAAAGTGACAAACCATGATTGCAGTTATAGCAGCTGGAAGCGGCGGTATTGGCCAGGCAATAATTAAGCAGCTGTTGGCATCGAACACGGCAATGAGGGTTTACGCCAGCTACAACAATACAACACCGCCTCGGCAATTGCTCGACAACAACCGTATTGTATGGAACAAAATAAACCTCACGGTCGAACCGGATGTGTCGCAGTGGCTGGCAGGCATAGAGTCACCAGACTGGCTGGTGAACTGTGCCGGTGTATTGCATACCGCAGACACAGGGCCGGAAAAATCGATTAGAGAGTTTGAAACGGAGTTTTTCCTGCACAACATGCAGGTCAACTGTATGCCGACACTGCTGCTTGCGAAACACGCAGCCCCTCTGTTTCGCAAATCCAAAACCGACGCGTCAACAAAAATATTTGCAAGCCTGTCTGCAAAGGTAGGGAGTATCGAAGACAACCGACTTGGCGGCTGGCACAGCTATCGGGCTTCCAAGGCCGCACTCAACATGTGCCTTAAAAATCTGTCGATCGAGTGGCGAAGACAACTGCCTAATGTTTGCGTGGCCTCGCTACATCCGGGCACCACTGACACCGGACTTTCAAAGCCGTTCCAGAAAAACGTACCTGCCAGCTCACTTTTCGACAGCAGCTACACGGCAACCCGTCTCATCGAGATACTGAACTCACTGTCGCCCGAGCAATCAGGTGGCTTCTGGTCCTGGGACGGAAAGGAACTTCCATGGTGACGCGCCAGTTCCAAAGAGACAGCGCCACGGAGACAGGGCCCAAGAGACTGTGCCACGGAGACATTGCCACGTAGTAGAATAGCGGGCAGGTATCAGCAACGATTGCCATCGGCAACTGCACCCCCAACAACCGGAAACACATGGAAAAGATATTTGACCTGCATCTGGTAAGACACGGAGAGTCTTACAACAACTCAGTTGACCAGTCACAACGCGTTAACGATCCTCCACTGACCGAGCTCGGTCAGGCACAGGCACTACGGCTGGCAGAACGCATTAGACAGCAGTTCGACCACTCATACGACAATGCTGACACCGATGCGGTTAGCGATTCCGGCGTTGATTCTGGCAACAAGTCCCGAAGTGCACCACTTTTAGATAAGGTGTATACCAGTGCGTTCCTGCGCACCATGCAAACCATCTATCCAACGACTCAGGTGACCAATGTGACTCCCGAGATCTGGACTGATCTGTTCGAGGTTGGCGGATGCTTCGACGGGTATCTTCCCGGCAAGACAAAAGGAATGCCGGGCATGACAGACGCTGAAATAGCACAGCAGTTTTCAGACTACAAAATTCCTCCTGACATAGATCACACCGGTTGGTGGAAGTGTAAACCGCGTGAGACAAACGAACTGGCGGAAATACGAGCAGAGAAAGTGGTGCAACAACTACATGATCAGTATCGCGGAACAAATTCAACAATATTGTTTGTGATTCACGGGGATCTGATCAGATTGCTGATGAAAATTTTCGTACCGGACAATCCCGACTACTTTAACGGGGTTACGCACAATACCAGTATGACGCATCTGCGTTTTGCCGAGTCTTCAAGCCCGAACGCCTCTGCATCCACAACTGCAACCCCAGAGGTTGGCAACAAAGCGGCCTCGCTTAACAACCCGTTCCAAACACCACAGGTGATGCTATTCAATGATACCAGCCACCTGACCCCTGACATGATCTCAATCTAATCTTACGCTATAACGCAACGCAGACTATGTATAACGTAATCAAAAGACTTTTTGACCAGGTTGATGCCAGCTCTCTGGCGGTGTTCAGAATTGGCTTTGGCGCCCTGCTGGTGTTCGATAGCATTAACCAGTTTTTCCTTTGCCTGCCATGCAAGTATCTGGAACCCTCGATGCTGTTTAAATACCATTACTTCGAGTGGATTGACCCGTGGCCAGGTATTGGGCTATACGTGCATTGGACAGTGCTTACTATCGCTGCTATCGCCATCATGATCGGCTACCATTACCGACTGGCACTGGCTGTCTTTACTATCGGTTTTAGTTATGCCTTTCTTCTTGATGAAGCGCTGTACCTTAACCACTACTACATGGTGATCATCTTTTGCGTCATTATGTTGTTCGTTCCGGCAAACAGCTATTTGTCGATAGACGCGCGCCGCGATGCATCCATTGCATCACGCACCATACCCCGCTGGGTAATCATTGTACTGATAGTGCAGCTTGAAATTATTTTAATACACGCCGGGCTGGTGAAACTCAACCCGGACTGGCTGCACCTTGAGCCACTACGCATGTGGATGCAGGAATTAAGGCCAAGCTTCCCGCCAATTTTTACCACACTCACTAGCGATATCGGAATAACACTGGGTGCATACGGCGCTATCCTGCTGCACCTGGTTGGCGCACCACTACTGCTGTTCAGAAAAACCCGACTGTGGGTGCTGGCAGTCTATTTTGTGTTCCATATTATGAACCATATCGTTTTTAATATCGGAATATTCCCCTGGTTTACGCTGTTCGCAAGCACACTGTTTCTCGATCCTGACTGGCCCAAGCGGCTGGCTGGCCGATTCCTGAAAAGACCAATTGTTGCAGAACCTCGCCAGGTTTTTGAACAGTCATTAACGTTCAAACATCTGCTGATCCTGGTACTGATGAGTAGTTGGCTGCTCGTACACATCACAGTGCCACTGCGACACTGGACGCTCCCGGGCAATGTGGCATGGAACGAAGACGGCCACAGGTTCAGCTGGCGAATGAAACTCAGATCAAAAAGAGGCACAGCGATCTATACGGTGAGTACCGCAGATCAGCAATGGCAGGTTAACCCGAAAGAGTACCTGGCTCGAAAACAGAGCAGAAAGATGACATGCATACCTGACATGCTACTTCAGTTTGCACACTTTATAGACGAAGAGTGGCAACGACAGGGGCATGTTCCAACCAGTGTTACGGTAAGAGCTGACTGCGCACTCAATAGCCGACCTCGTCAGCTGATGGTTGATCCGAGTCGCAACCTGCTGGAGGTTGAACCACACCAACTGGCAAGCGAGTGGATTCTACCTTTAACTACGCCCTTACCAGTACAAGTTCCGTGGCAAAAGCAGTCGAGTTAGTTTTACCAGTGTCCGGCGGGTAGACAGGGCCTTGCGGCCCTGTCTTATATGATGCTCGTCAGGCAGTTCAGCTATCGCTGTTTAAAGAGACGTTGGGAACAAACTCAAGCGGCGCTCCCGGACAATTTGCCGCATGTTCAAATCCATCTACTTCGCCGTTTCCATCGCCACCACTGGAATCAAAAATTATATCGTCTGTACCATTTGGACCGAGCCCACCTACACCATTACCAGCAGGCGTATAGTCGACGTCACTACTGAGGTATTCGCGAAGTTTCCACGCAATATTATGATCCGCACAAGAGGTATCTCCGCTGACACCGATAGCACCAATCACGTCTCCGTCGTTGTAAAGCGCAACACCACCACCAAACACATTAACACCACCGACTCTGCCACCGCGCATTGGATCATTGGCAGTTCCGAATGAACTGGCGCTACCTCGATAAGCAACTTCTGTATCTACAGGGTTGCTGGCCTGCAAACCAAATAGAGAGGCTCCATCTCTGACCGGCGCATAGAGGTTTGCCGTTGACAGCGCGAGTTGCCGGTTGGAAAACGCGTTAGCCGTGTTAGCTTTCTGAGCCGATATTACGCGACTGCCCGGCCATGGATCATCCCCGGCAAGACCGTTTGCCCGCGTCACCTGGCACACCATACCGCTGCGATCAACGAGGGTTGCCCACATTGCGAAATCCAGCCCGCCATTAGGTTGTGCCAGTGCCTGTTCCAGCGCAGTTGTTAATTGCGCATAAGATATGTCACTACAGGCATTACCATTGCCAGAACCAACAAGACACGACACGCCATTTTCAAATCCCCAGCCATCTCCATCCGGATCTGTCTCGGCGCCATTTACACAGGTGGGTGGTGTCTGAGCGTTAACAATAGATACTGTGGTAACGGAGAAAAAAGCACTGAGTGGAAGTACACTGGCTAGAATTAGCCTCGATAAATGAATCATGGTTAAGTTTCCTTTTAATCAACCAATACTCGATTTGAGTAAAAACGAAGACTGCCTTCAATGGCAGCTTGAAAATTATGAACTGTTTGCAGCAAAAATGGTAGTTAATGCCAGAGAACAAGAGCATTTAAAACCAGATGCAAACAAATCAGACCAAGCGATGAAATAAAATACTTAAAGAAGCTATAAACCAGTTGCCTAACTACATATAAACACGCAAGATTCAATGGTGCATTTGGATCACTCAATAGATAGACATTAGGGGGTTCAACAAGAAGAGTGATGCCTGCCGGAGACGTGGCCTGCCTGTTATCTGTGTGATACAGGCAATCAGACACATTGATAAACAGCACACTGATAAAACCTCGGTTCAAATAAACAGCAAAAACAACATTACGCGCATTCACACCACACCTTTGTTGCGTCAATCCAGTGTAAGACCAACATTCATTCAGGAGAGAACATAGCAATGACACAATCTTCTACTGCCAATCGGCAGGTTGTACTGGCAGAACGACCATCCGGTTTGCCGAGCGAGAAAACCCTTAAGCTGGAATCAACAGCAGTGCCCACACCGGCAGACGGTGAGATGCTGCTACGCACGCAGTATCTGTCAATAGACCCGTATATGCGCGGTCGTATGAATGACGCAAAGTCGTATGCCACGCCCGTACAAATTGGTGAGGCAATGGTCGGTGGAACAGTAGCTGAAGTAATCGAATCAAAAGTTGATGGCTACAACAAGGGTGACTTCGTACTGTGTGGCAACGGGTGGCAAGACTACGCTGTCTCCGATGGCAAAGAAGTGCTCAATCTGGGCCAGGACCCGGCTAACCCATCGTGGTCACTGGGCATTATGGGGATGCCCGGATTTACTGCCTATGCTGGCCTGCTTAAAATAGGCGAGCCCAAAGCCGGAGAGACAGTAGTAGTTGCAGCGGCTTCCGGGCCAGTTGGTGCTACCGTTGGTCAGATTGCAAAGATTAAAGGGTGTAGAGTTGTCGGTATTGCTGGCGGTGCAGAAAAATGTGCTCATGTTGTCAACAACCTCGGCTTTGACGCCTGCATTGACCACAAGAGTGAATCCTTTGCTGCCGAACTTAAAGAGGCCTGCCCTAAAGGTATAGATATCTATTTTGAAAACGTGGGTGGCAAGGTGTTGTTCGCCGTACTTCCGCTTATCAATGCATTTGCTCGTATACCAGTGTGTGGCGTGGTGTCCTGGTACAACCTGACCGGCTTGCCAGAAGGACCAGACTTTAGCCCGATGATTATGGGAACCATACTGCGCATGAAAGTAAAAATGCACGGCTTTATTATTTTTGACAGCTTCCCGGGGTTGTACCCGGAGTTTGCAAAGGAAATGACCAGCTGGATTGATAGTGGACAGATTCAATACAAGGAACAAATCATAGATGGCCTTGAAAACGCGCCGGCAGCACTCAACGATGTGTTGCTGGGTAACAGCTTTGGCAAGGTCGTGGTTAAGGTCGGCTAAGAGACCTTAAGTACACCGTGGCAACAGCGCCGGCGCCTGAATCTTCAGGCGTCGGCTAATAAAACTGTGCGCACTTTTCAACGCAAGAGCCTGTTTCACTGGAGCCTGTTTCACTAGAGCATTCGAGGGAGACCGTTTTCTACAGAGCCTTGCATCGCGAGGGCCGCATCCACCTTGCCCTTCACTACAATAATAGACTCTTCCTTAACCGATCCATAACCCCTTATACCGTCAGGCATGGCCAAAATAGACTGCCACATTGATACATTTTTTTTATTAACACTGCCACTACACTCATCCAGCAAGGCCTGGTACCAGTCGATCAGACTGCGCTCAAGCTTTCTCTCTGCGGTATAGCCAAATATATCGAGCGGTGTCCCTCGCAGTCGTTTTGACCCGGCAAGAGCGGTCAGCGGATATTTCAGCCAGCCGCCAAACTGACGCTTTTTCGGCCGACCACGCCAATCTTTGGAGAAAGACAATAGTGGTGGTGCAAGATGGTAACTTAACTGATAACCGGCCTCGAACTGTTCATCGAGTTTTGCCGCGAAGGCTGCACTGGTTTGCAAACGAGCGACTTCGTACTCATCTTTGTAGGCCATCAACTTGTAGAGATACTTTGCTGCATTACGGATTAACATTTCGGAATCAATAGCTGCAATATCGCCCAGATTGTCACTGAATATTGCCAGCGTTTTGCGGTATCTGCCGGCATAGCGAGCGGACTGGTATTCCACCAGGTGGCCACAATACCTTTCTATACAATCCTCAACCGATTCATTGTCTGTTATCGATGTTTCTGCGATAGATACGTCGGTAGATTGTAACCGGCGCCGCAGCTCATCCGGGTTGGTGGCTGCAATGCGTCCAACGACGATTGCCAGGCGGTTTTTCTCAAGAGCAACGCCATTGAGGTCAATGGCCTGCATCAATGCATCTTCGGCTACTGGCAACAGCCCCAACTGCCATGCATAACCGAGCATGATCATATTGGAAAATACTGTATCACCAAAGACACTTTCAGCCAGCTGATTGGCATTGATGTGATGAGGATTTTCTATACCGGCTTTACTGGCAATAGCAGTCAGGCGATTGTCCACCTGCAAGCTGGCATCTCTGCGCTGTACAATATCACCGGTGGGCATTTCAGCCGTATTAATAGCGAGCTTCATACCTGCACGGTAGCTGCCTGAAGCTTTAGGCGACGACGACACCACGATGTCGCATCCAATCAATGCATCGGCAGAAGCACCATCTATGCGAACCTGGTTGATTGCCGACGGACTCTTGCCAATACGCACGTAGCTTATTACCGGTCCAAATTTTTGCGCAAACCCGGTAAAGTCGAGCACCGTGGATCCCTTGCCCTCCAGATGAGCCGCCATGGTTACCAGGGCGGCTACGGTTACCACACCGGTACCACCCACCCCGGTGATCATCAGATCCCACGGCTCCTGCAAAGAGGGAAATTCCGGCGTACCGGGCAATAGATCATCCAATGTCACATCAGACATTGCAGGCTTTTTAGCGGTGCCATCGATGCTGACAAAACTGGGGCAAAAGCCGTTTACACAGGAAAAATCCTTATTGCATGAAGACTGGTTAATCCGACGCTTTTGACCAAACTCGGTTTCAATTGGCTCAACACTCAAACAATTGGATGCCACAGAGCAATCACCACAGCCCTCACACACACGGTCATTGATTAATACCGTGCGGTTGACGACTGGCATGGTGCCGCGTTTGCGACGTCTGCGTTTCTCCGTTGCACAGGTCTGTTCATATATTAATACTGAAACACCTTCGATCTCACGCAGCTCACGCTGCACTGCGTCCAGTTGATCGCGATGATGAATCGTTGTTGCCGATGGAAAATCACTCGCAGTGAACTTCGTCGGATCATCTGACACCAGCGCTATGCGCTCAACGCCTTCAGCGCGCACCGAATGTGCAATGGCCAACGCCGAAACAGGACCATCTACTGGTTGCCCGCCTGTCATTGCCACCGCATCGTTATACAGAATCTTGTAAGTAATATTGGCGCTGGCAGCTATTGCCTGTCTTATTGCCATCGACCCGGAGTGATACCAGGTGCCCTCTCCCAGGTTCTGAAAGATGTGTTTTTTGCGGGTAAAGCGCGATGAAGAAGCCCAGTTAACACCTTCGCCACCCATTTGAATAAGAGAGGTTGTTTCTCTATCCATCCAGCTGGCCATAAAGTGGCAGCCGATACCTGCCAGTGCTTTCGAACCCTCCGGGACAACAGTCGATGTGTTGTGCGGGCAGCCAGAGCAAAAGTAGGGTGTACGAGTGGCACCATCGACACTGATTGAAATCTGTTTGTAATCCAGTATTTTGCGGGCTCGGGCTAGCAGTTGCGCTTGCGGGAAGTGACGATTTAATCGCCGCGCTACCAGCGGTATCAATAGCCTTGGTGAAAGCTCACCTGTCCACGGCACCAGTCGGTCGCCGTTTTCGTCGCGCTTGCCAACCATCAGTTCCGGTTTTTCACCGGGCCAGTCGTAGAAGTACTCCTTAAACTGGCTTTCAATGATGCCGCGCTTTTCTTCGACAACCATGACTTCTTTTTTACCGCGAACAAACGCCAGTGCCTGACGCCGCGCCAATGGCCACACCATACCAACCTTGTAGATATCGAGTCCGATCTCACGGCAGGTGTTCTCGTCAATGCCCAGCAACCGCAAGGCTTCCATCAGGTCCAGATGCGCTTTGCCAGTAGTAATGATGCCAAAACTGGCGGAGGTCAGATTGAACAGAGATTTATCAATTGGATTAGCTTGCGCAAACGCAAGCACCGCCTCTTTTTTGTCAACAAGGCGCTCTTCTATTTGCGGGCCGGGCAAGTCCGGCCAGCGGTAGTGCAAACCATCTGCCGGTGCCTGATAGTCCGGTATTTGAAAGCGACGATCCTCTATCAGGTCAAACGACGCTGAAGACTCGACGGTTTCTGAAATGGCTTTGAAGCCGACCCACATACCGGAGAATCGAGACAGCGCATAACCGTATTCGCCAAACTGCAGATACTCCGCAACACTCGCCGGGTTGAGGGTTGGCATAAACCAGGTCATAAAGGCAACGTCAGACTGGTGGGGCATCGACGACGATACACAACCGTGATCATCGCCGGCAACGACAATTACGCCGCCTTGAGGCGATGCACCATAGGCGTTGCCATGGCGCAAGGCATCTCCGGCACGATCCAGCCCGGGCCCCTTGCCGTACCACAGACCGAACACGCCATCGACCTCTTTGTCCGGATTGATCTCTACCTGTTGCGAACCAAGAATGGCCGTCGCCGCCAGATCTTCGTTGACTGCTGGCAGAAACTCGATTCCCGCATCCACCAACCGTTCGCGTTCGCGCCACAGCTCGAGATCAACACCACCGAGCGGAGACCCGCGATAACCTGAAACAAAACCGGCCGTATTGAGCCCGGCCTGAGAGTCGCGTCGTGCCTGATCGAGCATCACTCTGACCAGCGCCTGAGTGCCACTCATAAACACCCGTCCCAGTGGCTGGGTGTATCGGTCGGCGAGTTGATAGACGGAAAGTTGTTGTGCAGGGGCATTCATGGAAATTTCTCGCAAGCAGCGTGTTACAAGTCTAGAAAAATTCCTGTGGTTTGTTGTGTCAATATCATCGAGAACAGTGTTAGTCTTGAAATATCTATTGCAGGAAAAGCCAAATTTTGAACGAAAAATTCACTCTCACCGCGCTGGACCGGCAAATACTCAATGAACTACAGGCGGACTGCCGGCTTAGCAATCAGGAAATTGCAGAGAGGATTGGTAGTTCAGCATCATCGATCTGGCGTCGCGTCCGGGCGATGGAAGAGGCCGGAGTTATTCAGGGCTTCCACCTGTCCGTAGCCGCCGATACGCTTGGGCTGGCAGAAACAATGTTATTGCATGTCAGCCTGGATACCCACAGCGAACAGAGTACAGACTCGTTTACCCGCCTGATCAATGAGTCACCCGAGGTACTGGAATGTTATGCCGTCACCGGTGAGTACGACTATCAGCTCAAGGTGCTGGCAACCGATATGCGCGCGTACTATCGATTTCTGGAAGAAAAACTGATGAGTCGGGATTTTATCTCCCGCACCAGTTCTACGGTGGTCATGAAGAAAATAAAAGAGACCGGAAAAATACCGACCAGCTTTGCCTAGAAGAATCCGCCCAGGCGAGCGATGCGCTGTCGCGCAGCTAACAGCAGCAAGAAACCAGTACGACAGGCACTTGCCTGTTTCTGCCAGGAGACGAGCCTGCGATGTCGAATCGATGTTTTGATGCGGTTTTGTTAGATGAAAGCCTGCCACAACAGACGCTTATGCGGCACCCGACAAGCGAAAAATAAAAATTTAATCATCGCTAAAGTTACCTGTACACCTGCCGAAATACCCAGCTTGATATACAAGTGCTAAAAGCATCAGCTTTTCACCGATGCTAAATGGCCAAAGAATAAAAACAACAATCTGGCAGCCTGTTAAGGCCGACTTGCCAGTTACGGAGCAGTTCAAATGCCAGCCGAAATTTTAGCCCACGTTCATTCAGGCACTCGGTTCACTGACAGTAAGAACCTGGCTTGTGTTGCCGCGCTACTCGCCACGCTGTTAACCGGCTGCAACGGCAGTGGCAGCGCATTAACCGATGCAGAAACCAATGCAGACGAGGCTACAAGGGCGGATACCACCCCGATTGAAATTACACCAATCGAGACTACTCCGGATCAGAGCACACCGAATGAAACCACCGCGGAAGACAACCCTCAACCACAAATTGACTGGAGTGTGCTGACACCACATGCCGCCGACATCACTGATCTGATCCTGGTAACCGGCCAGTCAAATGTCCGTGGCAGCAATACTGACTTTGACCCTGCGCTGGACGCACCCAACAAGCAAGCATTCGTCTTCAACTCTACTGGACAGTGGGGAGTGTCTGACTTACACAATGCCTGGGACGGCAACTGGGCCCCGGGTAATGGTTCGCTGCAGGATGAATCGCGACAACCGCACAACAATTTTGTTTTTCATTTTGGCAAAGTGGTCGCAGAACGCGACAGCAGCAGGGTAATTGGCTACGTCGTACTTAGCGCGCCGGGCAAAGGGATTGCGCACTGGGATAGAGACAAAGAGTTCTTTTACGAGGTAAGGGACCTGGCATTAAGTGCATTGAATGCACAGGGTGTTAAAACAGAATTCGACGCTATATTGTGGCACCAGGGAGAAACTGATTGGCAGTCACATGGGACATCAGATCCGCAAATCTTCGGTGAGCAGCGTAATTACCCGAACTACTACCGTGAAAAACTGGCATCGCTTATCGCAGACTTCCGGGGGCAATCGTGGGTTAATGACAATGCCTACTTTATCTGCGGTGAAACTGCAATTGCACCAATCAATGAGGTATTAATGGAGCTGAACTACGACGGCGACCCGCGTACCGGTTGCGTGAGTGCCGATGGACTGCCAACAATCGATACAGATCCGATACCTATACACTTTGACGACTACGGTTTGAGAGAACTTGGCAAACGCTATGCAGAACTCTATTTACGCCTGACTGAATAGTTCTGCCTTTTACAAAAAATTATTGTACTGCCGAGCGTACCTGACTGACTACTGTTAACAGCTCCTGCAACACTTCATCTACGGTTGACTCACTGGTATCAATTGTAAAGTCTGCTGCAGCATAGAGCTCTTCACGACTGGTCAGGATAGATTTTAATTCCTGCATCGCAGCAGAGTTGGTGCTCGGTGAAAGACGTGTGTCACCTTGTCTGACCACCCGGTCCATATGAACCTCTGGCGATGCCTTGAGCCAGATGGTGTGAAAATTATCCATTAGAATTTGATAGTTTTCAGATTCAGACACCACCCCGCCGGCGACTGCGAACAGCATTGGCTCGTCTACACTGGCCAGCATTTTCAAGGCCTGTAACTCCAGGCGCCGGTAGCCTTCATGACCATACAAGCCAATCAGCTCCGGCACAGACATGCCGCACAATGACTCGATCTCCCGGTTAAGTTCAAAGAACGGCAATGACAAAGATTGGCGCAACAGTCGGCCGAGTGTCGACTTGCCTGCGCCTCGCAGTCCCATCAGACAGATGCGCTGCCCTTTTTTTTCAACAACTGCCTGAGGAAGCAACAGCGATAAAACCTGCTTCTGCACAGACTGGCTCGCTTCATTGAAACTATCCACCAGCCGGTCTGATAACTCGTACTCTGCATCGCCGACCAGCTTTGCAATGTCCAGTTCAAGCGCTTCAGCCACCTTGAACAATAGTCCGACCGAAATATTGCCCTTACCCGTCTCAAGCAACACGATTGTTCGCTGAGATACACCGGACTTCTCTGACAACAGGCGCCGCGACATTCTGACACTCTTGCGTGCCTCGAACACCCTCGAGCCAAGTTTCTGAATGAACTGCTCGGTAGAATCTTCTGCTTCGGACTGACCAATCAACCCTTCATCAGCGTTGGCACTCAAGTTACGCTCGCTCTGATCGCAATAGCGCTCTGGAAGATTGCATGCGCTGTACAACGTTCATTCCTGGCTGGTCTCCACCTAATAGGTTTCAACGTGATAGCGACCGTCATCGCGCATCAGGCGTTTTACATCAGCCCACTGCAAACCAGCCGTGGCGGCTATCTTTTCAAACGCCTCGTCTACGCCTTCTTCCATTGCACGCAAACCGCAAATGTAGATATGACTGTCGTTATCCTGCAGATACTCCAGCACCTGTTGCCGCTGAAGCAGGATTTCATCCTGCACGTATCGTCTGGGCTGACCCGGTTCCCGGCTAAACACAAGGTGTTGGGAAAGAAGGCTCTCTGGCAGTTTTTTCAATGGACCAAAATAAGGAAGTGATTCCGGTGTTCTGGCACCAAAAATCAGCATCATATTTCCAGAGACTGACGGTGTGCTCCTTTGACGATGCATGGTAAACGCACGAAACGGCGCCGACCCGGTGCCAGTACATACCATCAATAATTTTGCGTTGTTGTTGTTGGGCATTAAGAAGGTTGCACCAAAGGGACCGGTTAACTGAACCTTGTCGCCCTGCTGCAGATTACAGATATAGTTGGAGCACAGTCCGTCATCTTCTCGCTTAACAGTCAGTGACAAATTGTTGTAGTTGGGCCGTTCTCCGTCGCGCGGACTGGATATGGAATACAGCCGCGGCAAATGCGGTTTGCCGTTTTGATCGACACCCGGTGGTGCGATACCAACACTCTGCCCCTCCAGTACCGGAAATGGCTGCGCTCCCAGGTCGAGTATTATATGCCTGACATCGCTATCCGAGTCTTGACTCGTTAAGCGATAATTACCCTGCACAACAGCCTCGGCTGGTCGTCCTTTGTTGTACAGATTGACACTTGGTTTACTTGCAGTTGCCGGCGCTCTGGCCCTTCCGCCGGCACCGGCATGCGCTTCGTTTAGCAATGCAACAATGCTGTCGTCGAGTGCTTCTATTGCCTGTGGGTGTGTGCTATCCGAACCGTCACCAGCGGATCCATCAGCTGACGCACTGTCGGAAGTTGCCAGTTCCTGTTGCTCTGGAAGCTCCATCCACTCAAATTGCTCCTCCAGCGTATAAGGCGTATTGACCACTCGCCATTCGTCGATCGAACCTGTCGGACACACGGGTATGCAGTCCATGCAAAAATTGCATTTACTGGCATCGACCACGACGTTGTTGTCGTCGTGCGTTATAGCTTCGATCGGACAGGTATTCTCGCAGGTATGGCAACGAATACATATTTCCGGATCAATCAGGTGCTGTTTGACGGGTTCAGTCACAGCTACACACCGCCCCAGTATTTATGAGATTGCTCAATCATAACCCGGTCAACTTAAGCCATGTGCAACTGAACGTACTCGAAATCACCGGGCTTGTTATCGATACCCACTTTGGGTGGTGCGATCCAGCTGGCATACTTTCCGGCTTCCGTTACAGGTTTCATCAAGGACTGGATAAAGTCACCATCGTCGCTTGAAGGCAACCACTCAGCCAACTGACTGTCATAGCTCTCCTGACTCAGGATGTTGCCATCAGGGCAGATAGGTTTGCCGGCAAACGCACCAATTGCTCGGTTAAATCCAACGTGCGGCAATGTAAGTACAAAAGACACTCCGGATTTTTCAATCATTTTATTCCAGCGACCAATACCACCTGCAGCATCTTTGGTGTAGTCATCACGTAGCCGCATATTCATAGCGGTGAGTGCTGGCACATCCTCCAGCAAAATGCCGTCATCGGTAAAACGCGACACAGGGTAAGTTGCATCTGACAGCCTGTGATCGTCATCGATACGGTGTTCCATGTACCGACCTTTAATTCCTGAATTAAACGCATTAGCTGCATTTGTGGATACTTCCTGTCCAAACAAATCCAGTGACAGTGTGTAATGAAGATTCAACTTTTTTTGCAACGTTGGCAGATCGATCACGCCATGCTCGCGAATTTTCTGAATATCATAGGGATCACTGATACCGGCTTCGTTCATCACTTCAAGCGTTTTTTGTATGGTGCGACCGACACCGGTTTCACCAACGAACATATGATGTGCCTCTTCGGTCAGCATAAAGCGGCAGGTACGGGACAGCGGATCGAATCCTGACTGCGCCAAACTCTCAAGCTGCATTTTGCCGTCGCGATCAGTGAAGTAGGTAAACATAAAGAACGAGAGCCAGTCGGGTGTCTCCTCGTTAAACGCGCCCAGCATACGTGGCGCCTCTTCAGAGCCGGAAGTACGTCTTAACAAATCATTTGCCTCCTCGCGTCCATCGGATCCGAAGTACTTGTGCAGCAGATAAACCATTGCCCACAAGTGTCTGCCTTCTTCGACATTGACTTGAAACAGGTTACGCAGATCGTATAGAGATGGTGCAGTCTGCCCTAGAAATCGCTGCTGCTCTACAGATGCAGGTTCCGTATCCCCCTGAATAACAACCAGTCTTCTGAGCAATGCCCGATACTCGCCGGGCACTTCCTGCCAGGCAGGCTCGCCCATATGTTCGCCACAGGGAATAGTTCGGTTTTCTACCTGCGGGGCAAGCAGGATACCCCAGCGGTACTCGGGCATCTTTACATAATCAAATTTTGCCCAGCCCTTCGGATCAACGCTCACTGCTGTGCGCAAGTAAACGCGACTCTCCTGAAACTTCTTCGGAATAAGGTCATTCCACCATTTGATATATCCGGGGTGCCATTTCTCCAGTGCTTTTAGTACACGCTTGTCGCTGGATAAGCCCACATTATTCGGGATCAACGAGTCGTAACTGATTTGCATGCTGCCTGACATACGGGTTCCTTTAAAGTTGTCTATTTCTTTGCACTGATTTACACGATTACATTGGTATACGGTGCCTGTCCTGCTCAGGATTATGTACCGTCATATACTACTGACCAGTGCAATGTTCTTTTCTTTTGCAATGGACTTTGGCCTGAATAAGTGTTCGCTCAATGTACAACGACTACACTCGACGCCGATCGAACTCAGCGCGCGCCCCACTGCCGTATCGCTGCAATGCGCCATCTTCGCCAACCGCATTGGGACGCTGAAAAATCCAGTTTTGCCATGCAGTGAGGCGACCGAATATTCTGGTTTCCATCGTCTCCGGACCGGCGAATCGAAGGTTAGCTTCCATGCCGGTCATGGCATCCGGTGAAAAACTACAGCGTTCTTCCAGAAACACCCTGATCTCATCAAACCAGTCTATGTCATCATAATTGAATGTTATCAGCTGACATTCACTCGCTTCACTTGCCTGCAGAGGCTTACCAATCTTTTGCCGTAGTTCGTCTATTTGGACTGCCTGACCAAGGAAACGAGTTTGTAATCGCGTCAGCCCGTTGGACATCAAATAGCTGCCAAAGTTACCTTCGGTAAGAATGATGGAGGCCTCCGCGCGCGTATCGTCTTCAAACTCATCTTCCATCATATAACTGCGATCAACAGCAAACAGTAACTCGGCAAGCATGCCGGCAAAGCAGGATCCATGTTCAACCAGCGCCACCAGCGATCTTGAAGTGAGATCTATGCGCTTGAGTACTCGCTTCCAGTAAAGCAGGATTTCGCGACTTAACCAGTCATCAGATTCATTTTGTAACAACAGTTGCTCGTACGCTGCGACAACTGCCGGGTCACCCTGTGTTTTCAGTATCAACACGCCCGCCTGTAACTCATTGAAGCGCAAATGCAGGATTGCATCATCCAGTTGACGAGCTGTCGCAAGCGCCCAGCTCTGCGCACCTGTTTCATGCAACTCTTCCAGTGTGGCTGGAATGGCATCCGGGCCGTTTATAGTGACAGTTGCAGTGCTTTTGTCTTCAGTGAATGTCACCTGCACATGATCGTAATCGACTGATCCGTTGTCGTGCACGGTACGTTGAAGGTTACCAAGACTGATGCCCTGCGTCGGCCGATTGCTTTTACCGGCCAGTTGCGCAGCACGCTCGGCGACGAATTCATCAAACTTTGAATTGGATACTACCTTGTCGACCAGATTCCACTGCTGCGCCTTCTTACCCTTGGCTCCCTCTTCCATCGAGCAAAACACATCTGCTATATCGCGGCGAACCATGCGCTTGTCTGTTATGCGCGTTAATCCGCCAGTGCCCGGTAATACAGCCAGCAATGGCACCTCGGGCAACGCTACGGAAGTCGATGCATCGTCGACCATATAGATCTCTTCGCACGCAAGTGCCAGCTCGTAGCCGCCGCCTGCACAGGCACCACGAATTGCAGCTATATAGGTCTGGCCTGATTCTGTTGCCGCCGCTTCGAAGGTATTGCGAGTTTCATTAGTAAACTTGCAGAAGTTGACCTTGTGCGCGTGCTCGGCACCACCCAACATGCGAATGTTTGCGCCAGCACAAAACACTCGCTCTTTACCGGATTGCAAAATGACCACCCCGACTTCCGGATGCTCAAAGCGCATTCGCTGCACGATATCAGCGAGCTCGATGTCTACGCCCAGATCGTAAGAGTTTAACTTCAGTTCGTAGCCGTCAAAAAGACCGCCGTCCTCTGCAACATCCATCGCCAGGCGAGCCACGTCACCGAGATATTCTATTTTCCAGTGCCGGTACGCCGAGGGTTCAGTGCGAAAATCAATCAAGTCAGTATTCCGGTTAGATTTCTCTTAAAAGGATCACTTGCAAATATTTTGCACAAAAAATCAGCTTACTTCAAGAAAATTAGCTCTTACTGGGACAATTACGCCATATATTGCGTATTTATAACTGCAAAATCACCACTGAAGTGCCTGCCTCAACCTCATTGATCAATTGTCTGAGCTGATCAAATCTGACACCCATTAATGGTTCCGGTGTTGGAATTGCCCGGTCTATGCACTCCATCGCCAGTTTCTGCAGTCGCAACACTGCTGCGTGCCGAGACATTTTCATTTTCAGGCGCGCATTGGCAAGATGGATCACTGCCTGCAATAAAAAGCGCTCACGACTGTTAGGCAACGCATTCAGCCACACTGCCTCCAGAATTTCATGGGACTCCCAGTAATACCCGGCGTTGTATAGACGAATACCATAGAGCCAGGCAATATTTGAGTCGGCTGTGCGGTCTTCTGTCAGTGATGTCGCCCGATTCGCAACGGTTTCAAGATAAGAGCAATCAGGACGGGGATTGCTGCCCGGTACATGTTTATACCCCGGTAACTGGAGGTTAGCAGCGTCTTTACTGATCATTCATTCACAGTTCGAATCGTTGGCCTCAGGTTGACACACCGGGCGGGTTACGACTAGCTGGAACACTCCATCGAGATAAGCCTGTCAACAAACAAAGCGATAGATGACAGTGTAGTATCCGCAGCCTCCAGATGCGGCGAATGGCCACAATCAGGAAAAATGATCTGTTCAAAAGGCGCGTAGATCCTCGATTGTATTTCATCAATCTGAGCCAGCGTTCCGTACTCGTCCGCAGCACCCTGGATGCCAAGCACAGGGATGCGAATATGATCTATGCAATCAGCCACATTCCACTCTATAAAACCGGGATCCAGCCAGGCATCACACCAGCCATTGAACGCCACATCAACATGCTGGTGGTACCTTGCCAGTTTATCGCGAAGATTTCCTGAAAGATATTGAGCTCTGGTTTGAGTTATCGCGGCAACTGCTTTTGCTTCGGTATAAAAATGTGGCGCCAGCAACACCAGACCACGGACTCTATAGTCGGTTGTGGAACCAACATTGATTGCGGCGATGGTTGCACCATCACTGTGCCCGACCAGTATGTACTTACGCGCACCAATCGAATCCAGCACCAGCGGCAGCACATCGATTGCCTCTCGCGTCATGTAGTCGAGGGGGCGTGGCAATAAGGTCGTATCTGAGGACCCGTAACCCGCTCGACTATATGCAACTACGGCACAACGCGACCGTTCGCACAACAGTTGTGGAAACTGCCGCCACAATTCAACACAACCCAGGCCCTCATGCAACAGAACGATTACCGGTGTGTTTTCATCATACGATACGCCCGATTGCGTCGTGTATTGAATCTCAAGCTGACACCCGTCGATATCGACGTATCGGGTGTCGCTGCAGTGACCAGTCACTGTAAACACGATAATCTAACTGGCATCTTTCGCATCACGCAGCTTGAACCGTTGTATCTTGCCGGTAGCAGTTTTGGGTAACTCCTCTACCACTTCAATCCAGCGTGGATACTTCCATTTACCAATACGCTCTTTAACATGGTCTTTTAATGTGCCTGCAAGAGATTCGTCATCATTACTACCCGGCTCACCTTTTAGCACAATAAACGCTTTGGGCTTTTCCAATCCATCTGCATCTCTGGCCGGGACTACCGCAGCCTCCAGTACAGAGGCATGTGACACCAGGGCTTGCTCAACCTCAAACGGAGAGACCCAAATGCCACTGACTTTAAACATATCATCGGTTCGACCGCAATACACCAATCTGCCCTGATCGTTTCGTTCATACTTGTCGCCTGTTCTTGTCCAAACCCCTTCAAATGTGTTGCGGGATTTCTCGCGCTGATTCCAATAGTCACTGGCGGCTGAATCACCATTTACCAATAACTCACCAACCTCACCGACACCCACTTCTTCTCCCTGCTCGTTAACCAGTCTCAACTGATAACCGGGCACCGCGACACCAGAAGTTCCATACACAACATCTCCGGGAGCGTTTGATAAAAAGATGTGCAGCATTTCAGTCGATCCGACACCATCCAGGATTTCACAACCGGCAATTTTCTGCCATTGCTTGCCTATATCTTCAGGCAGTGCCTCCCCGGCAGAGATACACCGACGCATCGCAGCTGCCTGTCGATCTATTTGTACGTCCCCTGCTTCCAGATAAGCGATCGTTGCAGCGTACAGAGTAGGCACCCCACAAAAGATACTGGGTTTATAGGTATTAAGGATATCCACCACGACCTCGGGCGTTGGCCGCCCTGCGAGCAAAACAGTAGTGGCACCAACAGACATCGGAAATGTCATCGCGTTACCAAGACCGTAGGCAAAGAAAAATTTGGCGGCTGAATAAACAATATCCGATTGTTCAATGCCAAGCACCCGATTGCCATAGGTGTCAGCGGTGAACTTCAGGCTGCTGTGCACATGACGCACGCCTTTCGGCTGGCCAGTGGATCCAGAAGAGTACAACCAGAACGCGGTTTCGTCAGGACTAACGTCAACAGCCTCTACCGCTACCGATTGCTGCAACTCTCGGGTAAAGTCTAGATGCTGATTATCTGCACCGGTAACAAACACCTTGTCGATCCAGGGATGGTCGTCGAGCAGGGGAGCAACAACTGGCAAAAGTGCGGCTGACACGAACAGCGCCCGAGCTCTGCTATCATCGAGTATTGACTGATAAACATCCGTAGACAGTAGCGTGTTAATCGCAACCGGTACAACGCCGACGCGCAGGCTGCCCCAAAAGATAATCGGAAATTCAATCTCGTCGAGCAGCAACATGGCCACACGATCTTCGCGATAAATTCCGTGACGCTGATAAAGATCACCTACACAGGCCGCGTTATCTGCAAGTTCACGGTATGTGATCGAACGCTTTTTGCCATCGGCCTCGATATACGCTGTGTTATCGCTATAGTTATCGGCGCCCTTCGCTACATCACCGGCGTTGACAGCACCAGCATTTGCAGCACCAGCATTTGCAGAGCGGTGGCGATCGACAAAGAAACTTGCCGCATTACCATTCAATTGCGTCATACACACCACTCCCCCTGTTTTCTTCCCAACCGGCCTTTATGTTATCAACTACCAGCGCCTTTTATAGCGTTATATTCAGGACACTGCCCGCGAATAATCCGGGCTATCCTTTACCCGGCAATAAGTCGCTCTCATCAAGCGCTCCGCGCGCAACCAGTTGTCGGAACCGCTCTATCGTTTCGACTACTCCGCGTTCGATCGTCCACGAGGGATATTGGGCAATCGCCTGTCGCAACGGGTCATCACTGAGCTCGCCGGGAAATGGCAGTGGATCACCGCTACAGGTCAGACTCGCACCGGGGCATTCACGGCTGGCGATATCGAGTACCTGTTGCACAGTTGCCGGGGTTCCGTTCAGATCATACACATGCGCTTCCTGCTGAGGATTCGAAACCGCTGCGATAAATGCCATAGCGGCCTCCTGGGCGTAGATAAAGCCGACGGTTCCGGTAAAGGTTACCTCGAAGGGTTTACCCAGAACGCCAGCAAGTATGGCCAGTGTCGGCAACGAGGTCATGCCCTGATCTCTGGCGACGCCATAAATTACTACCGGCCTGATTCCGATACTGGGAACCTGCCAGTCCTGCCAGTAGACCTCGGCCAGGTTCTCATCACACATCTTGTAAGCGCCATACAGAGTCTTCAGCCACGGGGAATCTCCCATGCCATGCGAAGCCACTGAGCTTGCATAAGCCAGCCGCTTGATACCGAACTCTCTCGCTGCCTCAAACACGTTGACAGTACCCAGCACGTTAACCCGCGCACCGTTCATTGGGTCTGCCTTGCAAAACGGCACTTGCAATGCGGCCAGATGGATAATGGCCTCTACGCTGTGGCGTTCCATGACCTTTTTCATGTTGTCAACATCAGCGATATCACCTTGCTCCCACTGCACGGACTGCATCTGATCTTCCGTCATCAGCAGTGCCGCTCTGCGCGTATCGCCGCTCAGATCAAATGCAACGACCCGCTGGTTATCCGCAACCAGCTGTTGCAATGTCCAGGCACCAATGCAACCACCAGCACCGGTAACCAAAATCGACCCAGTCATGTTTTTTTACTCGTGTTTGATTGCACGACCAGTATACCCAATCCCGGGTCTGAGCTTTGCAGACTGACTCAGACATGACCAACCGGCATCAAGCGACGACCCGTTGTGCCAATAACCCGACACGTCGTCAGGATACCATCTGTGTTGTCACGATTTGTTGCTTGCGCGCCGCTCACCGGGCATAGAAACTGATGCCGCCTATCCAGCATTCCGCGTATCCCTGTAATTCAACTATAAGTAGAGGTAGCGGTGTGTCAGTTCATCGCAAAGCGCCAGCAACAATGCCGGCAAATCAAAAGCGCCCTCCCGATCCGCATAAAAAAGTGGTTTATAAAACTGGCGGGCGATAACTCCAACAATGTCAAACGCAGGTTGTAATTTTTATATCCATGAGTATCGAACAAATAATCGTCATCGCCATTATCCAGGGTCTGACAGAGTTTTTGCCAGTCTCATCATCGGGGCATCTGGCATTAATACCTGTTGTAACGGACTGGCCGGATCAGGGCGTTATAACTGATGTGATGGTGCATGTCGGCTCTCTTTTCGCGGTCATCGCCTATTTTTGGCGCGACGTCTGGAACCTGCTATGCGGCACCTGGGACATGATTCGCTTCAGGAACACGCACAACTCGCGAATGGCTGGCTATATTGCACTGGCGACCATACCGGCACTGGTGTTCGGAGCAGCACTTAAACTGTCAGGAACGCTGGATGCGCTGCGAGCAGATCCGGTGACACTGGCAAAGATCATCGCATGGGCTGCGGTAATCTACGGCATACTTCTGTGGGTTGCTGACGCTGTCGGCAGCCGGGCCAAGAAAATGGAAGACATGAAACTGGCACCGGCATTGATCATCGGGTTCTCTCAAGCGCTTGCGTTGATTCCCGGCACCAGTCGTTCAGGCGCAACAATGACAGCAGCCAGATTCCTGGGGTTTGAACGCGCCGAGGCTGCACGCTTTTCTTTCTTGCTGGGCATTCCAGCGATTGCAGCAGCTGGCGGCTTTACAGCTATAGAAGCAATCCAGATCGGTGGTGGCATACCAAGCTATGCAATCTGGGCAGCGGTGCTTACGTTTTTCGCGGCGCTTTTGGCTATCGCCCTGCTAATGGCATTGGTGAAACGGGTAGGACTTTGGATCTTCATGGTCTACCGACTTGGCCTGGCTCTGGTACTCTTCGCACTGATCTACGAGTGGGTACCCAATTTTTCTATTGCCTGATTTGCCTTTTAGTGAGAATGCCATCACTAATCGTGAACTAAGAACTACCCGGTAATTGACAGGGTGGGCCAAAAAATTGATCCTTCGCTAGCGCTCTTGGGGAGATCGCAACCGCGCCACGAGTCTGCGCGGTAGAAGTCAGCGTAGCGAGAACAAGCCATGGCGAAGTCGCCTGGCCACCTCTTCACACAACGACCAACCAAACTAAGTTTCTGCTAATACCGCAGAGTTTGACGGCGGCTAACAGGTTTTTCAAAAATACACACTGTCTGTTCGGCACCAGAAGGTATGATCGCCCCACACTCCACCTGACTCTGTTAGGCACGTGCTCTGTTAGGCACGTGGCGAGCAACGCTTCTCGATCGATCGGTTGGCGGTTTAGCGTCCGCGCTTATAGATTCAGGGTTTATAGATACAGGTTTTTATAGTTGCAGATTTGCAATGACAGAGACAATGGATGACAGGCACCTGGATCTGATTAGCCTGAAAGGCTAACTGGTGAGTAATAAGAGAAGTAATACGAGACACTGGTCCATAGTTTAATTGACAGGTCTCTCATTGTGCAGTTTTTTGGCGACTGGCTGGCTTGCAAGTTGCGAAAACGTCCGCTCGGATCTGACGACAGGATGTTGCAGTAGTTATAGGTAAAGAACAGACAAATGTCATTAAAAGCTCAATTGAAATCTCAAGCGACAACTTCAGCAGCTATACCCACTCAACATACATCGGCCGAGCAGAGCAGTAACGCGCTGAGCGCATCGGACGCACTCTGCATGCAAGTGTCATTGACAAACCCGGTGGAATCCAACCAGCCCGATCTCCCCGCTTTGCCTACCCATGTCGTCAGACTGAGTCAAAACGGCCTGCGTTTTAACCACTCAGAGAAACTCGATCATTCACAACAGATCTGGTTACACATTCGACTCGGACAACAGGTTATCGTTACCGAGGCGACGGTGATTGACAGTGACGGCAAGAAGGATCACCTGGGGAAGACGTGTTTTGATACTCAGGTGCACTTTACCGACACAACCAGCGACTTCCAATCGATGGTTCGGACTCACATTGAAGATGTGGTAGCAAAGATTTTCAGAAACCGACGAGAGTACAACTATGTACCGGGTGACCTGAAACATACTACAGCCTGAACATTAGCCTCAATAGACACTGCTGTTCGCCGTTCTGCACAATCACATTCTGCGCAATCAATGCAGCTTAATTCTTTTGCCACCAGCACCTTCGTCAAGAGCACCTTTGTTAAGAGCACCTTCGCTAAGAGCACCTTTGTTAATAGCACCTTCACGAACAAACCCGATGACCGTAGCGGACTCTACCTGAGCACACAATTGCTTTGCCGCTTCTGAGGAAAGTGCGACGAGAAGACCACCACTGGTTTGCGGATCAATGAGTAAGTCAACCAGGGCTCTGTCCACCTTACTGTCTATGTCACATTGCAACGTATAGGGAAGCAATTGCGGGTAAATCGTTGAGCGTAGTTCTGCTCGTGCGAGTTCAACAGAACCTGTAAGCAGAGGTACACTGTCGACATCGATGTGTGCGCAAAGATCAACCTCACTAAACATCTCCAGCAAATGCCCGAGCAGGCCAAAGCCGGTAACATCAGTAACAGCAGAAGGGTTGCAATCGACAAGCAGGTTCGCCACTGGTTGATTGGACTGAAGCATACTGTCGAACGCCGCCTCTACCGAACTTGCGGCTGCCCCGGCCTGCATGTCCGCTGCCAGAATAACCCCGGTCCCAATTGGCTTGGTCAACACGATGGCATCGTTTAACTGCGGGGTAGTTTTTTTCCACAAACTATGCAATCGAGCCTGGCCGTTTGCGACTATAGCAACGTGGGTCTCCACCCCCTCCGTGCTGTGACCTCCAGCCAGCGACACCTGTTGCTCCTTCAATGCCGCTGCAATGCCAGACATAATCATTAAATGGTCGCGCTTCTGCAGACGCGGATGAGAGAACGCAAGATTGATCCACACTTGCGCACTGACCGGCTCAGCCCCCATTGCGTAGAGATCACTTAACGCGTGGTTAGCACAGATGAATCCGAACCGATAGAGATCACTACTGAAGCTGCGAAACCCGTCAATGCTCTGCACGGCAACCATTTCTGCCGGAACCGTCCACACCGATGCGTCTTCGGCTTTGCCAAGTGCTGGAATGACTTCACTACGTGCGAAGTGTGGAATTGCCGCAAGGCTACTGGCAATGATATCCGGCCCCAGCTTGCTACCGCATCCAGCACAGTGCATATCGCTATCGACTGGCGGCATCACCATATCCATTCCACTATCAGCGGCAGGATTATTCAATCGGTTCATAAATTTACGATCGATATGGTCCTTGAGTCGCCATACCCAGTTGCCCGATGCAACCAGACCGTTTCTGCAACCGACCGCCTGCCGATCGCCCAACGACAGCAATGAGAGGAAATCCGTTTGCAGCTTAACGCTGGTCAAAGGGGTTCCAGCAAAACTGGCGCGAAGATTTTTAGATAGAAATGGCGCTTGCCTGACTGCGTAAACACCAGCCTTCGGACGCCTGTCATGCAGCATGTCGGCGCAATCCCCGACTGCAAAAATATTGTCGTGACTTAGCGTCTGTAGAAACTGATTGACTGCCAGAAAGCCCGTATCTGATAACTCGATTCCTGTCTCTCCCAGCCACGGGGCAGCCGCCGCGCCAGTGCAGGATATACTTTGATCAAGCGACAAAACCTCGCCGTCCTCCGATTGCAATCCATCCTCCAACACCCGCTGCACCCTGAATTCCGAATGCAGTTGCACACCATGTTGCTGTAATGCCTGTTCGGCACGTGCTATCAAACGAGGAGGATATCCCTTGAGAATTTTCTTGCCTGAAAAAATCAAATGAAAGCGAATGGATGATTGCGTGCCTAGCCGATGTGCCATCGCCAGTATCAATTCGACTCCTCCGGCACCTGCGCCAATAACACCCCAGTCTCTGACCCCGGCTATGCTGCCATCACCGACCGAGGCCTGTATAAGCAGCTTCTCCCAGGCATGATTGAAGTGACTAACCGGCTTCACTCCAACAGCGTACTGTGCAGCACCTGGTACCGACAAATCCGGTGTCGAGCCGATGTCAATGCTGAGCTTGTCATATGTCACCAGCCGACCATCTGCGACTACCTGTCTGGAGTCGGGGTCTATATGGCTCACGCGACCTTTTATCCAACGCACATTCGCCCACTGACACAAACGATTAAGATCGATATGGGTTTCAGCAAGTGAGTAATGCCCGGCTATATAGCCAGGCAACATGCCGGAATAGGGAGTCAGTGTTTGCTCTGAAACCAGCGTGAGACGTACGTCCGGGATTGGCTTCATTGCCAGTGATTTTATCACCAGGGCGTGGGTATGCCCTCCACCAACCAGAACCAGATCTCTATTCAATAGCCAGCTCTTGGCGATTCAATAGCCGGCTCTTGGCTATGTTTTAACATGGCGGAACACGATTGCGGAACACGTAACATGGCGGGATAAGTTTGAGTGTAAACAGGAGCGTAGCTGTCGATTTAGTTTTTTAATTGTGCACCCTGCCGAGACACTGGTCGCCAGGGGCGAAGTTCATTTCACAACGGTTTGATTGTGTTGCCCGGTACTGCAATCTCGCGACATAAGCCGCAAGATATAAGCCGCAAGACATCGGCCGCAAGTTATTACTTAAAAACGGGCACTCTGCCTTCTTCCGGTGCAGCATTTTCCTGTTCCTGCGGACTCTTGCGACGGTCGTTCCACAGCAGTGCCAGTCCAATTGCGCACATCGCATAGACAGTGATCAGGACTAAAAGTTTGGGTATATGCATCACTTGTTCCTCGGCCTGAGCATCCATTTCGGTATTGCGTCTGGCGATGCTCAAAAAAATATTGGAAATACTCCGTTTCAAACGATCACCCATCTACCACTACGCCAGTGGACCTGCCTAACTTTACTCTCGTAAATCTCCGGGTCAACCTGATTAGCAAGTTATAATGAACGGAACGCGGACACCGCTACTACTTGCTAGGTTAAAACGTTATGTGTAACGATATAGTTACACACTGTCAATTAGATGTGAGGTTTAGTCTGTTTCACTTAGTCTGTTTCACTTAGTCTGTTTCACTTAGTCTGTTTCACTAAGTGGTAACGATGTGGTAGCGACGACCACCGTGTTCCTCACCCCTGATCTCTAGTTTGCCAGAATCCACTAAATACTCAACGGTTGCTAACAAACTCTGTGCAGCAGCACCGTGCATTGCTGGATCAAGTTCAGCATATACAAACGAAACCATTGCATCAAGGGTATTTGCTCCTTCACTAATGCATGAAATCACCTGATCTTCGCGCTCGCGGCGATGCAAATAGAGCTTATCGACGTAACGCTGAGGATTTGTTACGGGAGCGCCATGGGTAGGGTAATAAATTTCGTCGCCGCGCTTCATGAGCCGCTCAAGTGAAGCCATGTACTCCGACATGTTGCCATCGGGCGGCGACACGATTGTCGTCGACCATCCCATCACCACATCCCCGCAAAACAACGCGTTTTCAGAAGCCAGGTAGAAACTCACATGATCCGATGAGTGGCCCGGCGTATGAAGACATTCCAGCTGCCATTGATCAGAGCTGATTATTGTACCGTCAGATACCGTATGGTCGGGCACAAAACCAGCATCGAGTCCAAAACTGTTTTCGCCGGTTTGCGTCGGCGTTTTAAAAGCCCAGGTCTCAGCTCCACAGCGCGCCTTCAACAAAGCGCAGCCGGGAGAGTGATCAATGTGGCGGTGAGTCACTAGAATATGCGTGATGGTTTCCCCTGCCGCAGCGTCGAGTATTGCATTGATATGTTGTTGATCTGCGGGCCCCGGATCGATCACCGCAATCTCACCACTGCCAACAAGATAGGTGCCTGTGCCGGTAAAAGTAAAAGGACCGGGATTATTCGCAATCACCCTGCGTACCAGTGGAGACAACTGATCGCTTTTACCGTAGGTAAACTCCAGCTTTTTATTGAAGTCAATAGAGACAGACATAGGTCAACACGTTTTTTTCATTTACCTGTAGAATAACGTAGACAGGGTCACACTGGCAGAACTTTGCATCACAGGTTCTAACGCAAGAACAGCACTGTCGACAGCCACTGCAGTCTCATCCCGTGTCGCCATCAGTTTTTTTATGAGCGTTGTTAACACCATTGTCACTGCGGTTGCCAACGACAGTTCCTGACAGCGGTAAATCACCGGGTCGCTGGTCCAAATACCTGAATAGAATACAATCATGAATGTACTTATTGTTGGTGGCGGTGGTCGTGAACATGCGCTTGCATGGAAGGTGCGCAGTTCTGCCGACGTTGACCGTGTATACGTCGCCCCCGGGAACGCCGGTACTGAACTCGAAGTCGGTATAGAAAACGTCGATATACAGGCTGACGATATCGACGGGCTCATACAGTTTGCCCGCTCATCAGATATCGACCTCACCATTGTCGGTCCTGAAGGGCCACTGGTAGCCGGAATAGTCGATCAGTTTCAGGCGCAGGGACTACGTATTTTTGGCCCTCTGGCAGCGGCGGCAAAGCTGGAAGGCAGCAAGGCGTATTGTAAGGATTTCCTGATTCGCCATTCAATACCGACAGCTGGCTACCAGGTTTTTACGCAAGCCGACGACGCCAAAGCGTGTATAGACCAAAGCAGGATTCCGGTGGTTATTAAGGCCGATGGACTGGCAGCAGGTAAAGGAGTGGTAATCGCTCAGTCTCGGGAAGACGCAGTTGCAGCCATCGACGACATGCTGTCGGCAAATCGATTTGGCGACGCTGGCAGCAAGGTCGTTATAGAAGAGTTTCTCACTGGTGAGGAACTCAGTTTTATTTGTATGGTTGATGGCAAAAACATTCTGCCGATGGCGACATCACAAGACCACAAGGCTCGCGACAACGGCGACACGGGCCCCAACACAGGTGGCATGGGTGCCTACTCGCCCGCTGCCGGCATCACCACAGAGATGCATGACCGAATCATCAAGGACATTATCGAACCGACAGTCAATGGAATGCAGATCGATGGCCATTCGTTTACTGGATTTTTATACGCAGGCTTGATGATCGATGACGAAGGTAACGCCAGTGTACTGGAATACAACGTACGTTTTGGGGACCCGGAAACGCAACCGATTATGATGCGGTTGCAGTCGGATCTGGTGCACTTATGCAATGCGGCGCTGGATGGACAACTCGATCAATGCACAGTCGAATGGCTGAACAAAACAGCTCTTGGTGTGGTAATGGCCGCGGAAGGATATCCTGATAACCCACGTCTGGGCGACACTATTCATGGCCTCGAACTTACCGAACCTGCACTTACCGAACCTGCACTTACCGAACCTGCACCTACCGAAGACAAGCCACAGTACCCGGCTGTTGTATTTCATGCCGGCACTCGGCTTGATGACAGGCAGGTAAAAACCAGTGGTGGTCGGGTATTGTGTGTTACCGCTTTAGGTGACACCGTAATTGATGCGCAGAGTAAGGCCTATGCGGCAGCGGCAAATATTAATTGGGCGGGTGGTTTTTATCGTACCGACATTGGCTATCGGGCAGTTAACAGAGAGTCGGGCAGCGACTGATAATTTACCCTGTCAATGGTCAGCAGGGGCAGAGACTTTGCGGGCAGTGCCGCGCTTCATTTTCATGCACGTCTAGCGAAGAACAAAGCACACCTGGCGTTTCATCTACCTGGCGTTTATCTACCTAGCGTTTCATCGCATCAAAGAACTCGTTGTTGGTTTTGGTTTGCTGCAGACGACCGATTAAAAATTCCATCGCTTCTATTTCGTCCATTGGATGCAGGAACTTTCTCAGGATCCAGATTTTTTGTAGCTCTTCCTGACTGATCATCAGTTCCTCTCTTCGAGTACCCGAGCGATTTACACTGATGGCAGGGAAAGTTCTTTTTTCCGCAATACGTCTGTCCAGATGCAACTCCATGTTACCAGTACCTTTAAATTCTTCGTAAATCACTTCATCCATTTTAGACCCGGTATCAACCAGAGTCGTTGCAACTATAGTAAGGCTGCCACCTTCTTCGATATTTCTGGCAGCGCCAAAAAAGCGCTTCGGTCTGTGCAAGGCATGCGCGTCTACACCACCGGTTAGCACCTTGCCCGAAGACGGTATAACTGTATTGTAAGCACGCGCCAGTCTGGTGATGGAGTCAAGCAGGATAACAACATCCTGTTTATGCTCAACCAGCCGCTTGGCCTTTTCAATCACCATCTCTGCCACTTGAACGTGACGACTTGCCGGCTCATCAAAGGTACTGGAAACAACCTCACCCTGTACCATGCGTTCCATCTCGGTAACTTCTTCCGGGCGCTCGTCAATCAACAACACAATCAAAAAACACTCGGGGTCATTGGCTGCGATGCTCTGTGCAATATTTTGCAGGATCATCGTCTTACCGGCCTTTGGAGGCGACACGATGAGCGCCCGCTGCCCTTTACCTATTGGAGCGACGAAATCAATAGTTCTTGCGGTGATGTCTTCAGTACTACCGTTACCCAACTCAAGGGTCAGTCGTTCAGTGGCATGTAGTGGCGTCAGGTTTTCAAACAATACCTTGTTGCGCGCCTGCTCCGGTGCACCAAAATTTATTTCATCGACTTTCAACAATGCAAAGTAGCGCTCACCGTCTTTGGGTGGCCTTATTTTCCCGGAGATGGTGTCGCCGGTGCGCAAATTGAATCGTCTGATCTGACTGGGTGATACATAGATATCGTCAGGCCCGGCAAGATAGGAACTATCAGCTGACCTAAGAAAGCCAAAGCCATCCTGCAAAATCTCGAGCACACCACTACCAAATATATCCTCACCCTTTTTTGAATGAGCCTTCAGCAGCGAAAAAATAATATCTTGCTTACGCGATCTTGCAACGCTGTCAAGCCCGGCGGACTGGGCAAGTTCAACCAGTTCGCTTGCTGACTTTTTCTTTAGGTCGGTTAGATTCATATTGGAGGTACATCGAGTTGCTATTTTAGGAAACGCGGGACCGCGCCATCTCGCTCGAATTGATCAAGCGTGCAGGTAATCGAAGAGCAAATATAGTGTTTTAGAAGTCGACGCTGCGAGTGGGATGGCAGCGTTCACTGTTCAATAGCAGGTATCCTCTAACACTATCACGCGTTTTTGCTCGCGTCCAGCATCCGTTGTGCCCGCGTCTAGCGTCCTTAGTGAAGATATAAGTGAAACGATCACTCTCGTTGGGCAGCAATAACTAGTAGTGTAGTTGAGAAAATTGAAAATGCGCAATGCACGGAAGTTTGTCCAAAAAAGAGGGTGTAGGCGAAGCAGTCAGTTTTTAAGCTCCGACGTTGCGATCGATTACGGCTCGGA
This sequence comes from uncultured Granulosicoccaceae bacterium, assembly GCA_964393885.1. Lineage (GTDB taxonomy): Bacteria > Pseudomonadota > Gammaproteobacteria > Granulosicoccales > Granulosicoccaceae. The sequence continues at coordinate 32,047 of CAYMVV010000003.1, forward strand.
GTCTGCCAGAACCCACGGGTGCGAATCACGGGTGCGAACACAGTACACAACAGCCCCAACGGTTGTGCAAACAGCTCTGATGGTGCGCTTTTATCGATGCTTTCGTTGCAGTGTGAATAACTATTTGCCGCAAAGGATCGTCAGAAAGATCTCTCCATAACGCGTGTCGTCAGGCTGCTTTCCACTATGCACATTTATGCACACTCCAGTGAGTCTGTCCGGGACCAGAGGGTCAAAGGCGCACCGCATTCTCCTGACCAGCTACTACAACCCCTGTTCTCGGACAGCCTCCCGGCAGTTATTCTTTTTTTCTAACAATTCATCGTAACAGACGGACAGATCAACCCGGCAATGCCGCAAGGTACCCTGACCAACCGTTTGGTGCTGGTCGGGCAGAGCTGGTCGAGCCAGAGCAGGACGGCCAGAGCCGGATGACTGAACTACTTGATTTTAGGAGTTGCTGTCGATGAATGCCGAGAGCTGAGACTTGGAGAGAGCACCGACTTTAGTCCCCTCTACCGATCCATTTTTGAACAACATCAGGGTAGGGATACCGCGAATACCGTACTTCGGGGGTGTATTCTGGTTGTCGTCTATGTTCAATTTGGCGATTTTCACTTTGTCGCCATATTCTTCGGCGATCTCGTCGAGAATAGGGGCGATCATTTTGCAGGGTCCACACCACTCAGCCCAATAGTCCACCAGCACCGGTAATTCGGATTGCAAAACCTCTGCGTCAAAATTGCTGTCGTTAACTTCTACTATTTTCTCGTGCACGGTGTTCTCCTGAATGAATACTTATTATCTCGTAAAAATTGGGTTGGTACATCACTTTTCAATAACATAATTCAGCGATATATAGTCTACCATTCGATAAAATGCGCATATTTCAAAGGGTGAATGCCCTGCGAACAACGCGCTCGCAGACAAACTCGACGTTGCAACAAAGGTAAGGGGCTCGCTCATCCTCACTGCTCTTGGCAATCAACCCGTTCCTGCTGAACGAACGTCATAAACGGCATCATCGCGCGCTGCCCGGCGAAATAGGCTATGCTCTCGCCATGAAATCCAATTATCTGACATCCGTCAGTTTCTCTGATCTCCCCCTGCATTCCGTGTTAACCGATGCTCTGAATTCTGCCGGATTCGACTACTGCACCGAGATTCAGGAACTCAGCCTGCCCTTGATGCTGCAAGGCAAGGATATTACAGCGCAATCACAAACCGGTACGGGCAAAACCGCCGCGTTTCTGCTTGGCATGTATCAGAAGTTACTGGACAAACCTGTAGATCCGGCACGAAAACCGACTGATCTACGCGCCATTATTTTGGCGCCTACCCGCGAGCTCGCGATCCAGATCTACAAAGACGCGATGCAAATCGGCAAGAACACGGAATTCCGCACCGTCCTGGCATATGGCGGCACCGACTATGAAAAACAGCGTAAACAGCTGGAAGAAGGTGTCGACATCCTGATCGGAACTCCCGGGCGAATTATTGATTACTTCAAGCAAAAAGTGTTTTCACTAAGATATACGGAAGTGATGGTGCTCGACGAGGCGGATCGAATGTTCGACCTCGGGTTTATCAACGATATTCGCTATGTGTTGCGTCGTATGCCAGACCCGGAACATCGGTTGAATCTGCTGTTTTCTGCAACGCTGTCGCATCGCGTGATGGAGTTGGCCTACGAGCACATGAACAATCCGGTCAATCTGAAAACACAATCAGATCAAATAGCAGCTGAAAAAGTCACCCAGCTGGTATACCACCCGGCATCCAACGAAAAAATTCCATTACTTATCGGGCTAATGCGCAAACTGACACCAGAGCGCAGTATCGTGTTCGTCAATACAAAGCGGGTTGCCGAAAAAGTGCAAGCCTACCTGGCTGGTAACGAGGTCAAAGCCGAGGTGCTTTCAGGCGACGTGCGTCAAAACAAGCGTCAACGCCTGATCACGGATCTCGCTTCAGGTCAATTAAACACCCTGATCGCAACAGATGTTGCCGCAAGGGGCTTGCACATTGGGGGGGTCAGCCATGTTTTTAATTTTGATCTGCCACAGAACGCAGAGGATTATGTCCATCGCATAGGGCGTACTGCCCGCGCTGGTGCCTCCGGTGAGGCCATTTCCTTCGCCTGTGAGGAGTACGTTTTCTCACTGCCTGAAATAGAGGAATTACTGGGTCACGAAATCGCGGCGGAGAATATCTCGGATGACCTTCTGCCCGAACTTGCACCTCCGGTTAAAACTCAACGATCGAAAAGTCACCGAAATGCGCCGGGCAATGCAGGTGGGAAACGGCGTCGCAGCCGAGGGCGCAGTGCCGGCGGTCGCAGCGCAGGCAATAACCGCTCGGGACAACAAAAAACGGCGCAGGAAAAAAGCAGCTGAGCGTCAGTAGAACCCCTGAGGTTCGCCAACCCGGACTATTCGCGAAATCGACACCATCTCACCTGACGGTTAATTTCACTAAAGTTAGACAACCTTTTTTGCGATAAACTGCTGTAACCGGTAGCATTTGCTTTGCCCGTTAGAGGAGTAAAAGCAGTTCTCTTTCTCTCCGTTTTTCCTTAATATTCGCCGTTTTCACGGATCCGACACACATGAATTTCGAATTGGCCCGAGCCAACATGATAGAGCAGCAGGTGCGCCCCTGGGACGTGCTTGATCAACGTGTACTGAACGCATTGGCCGACGTTCCACGCGAGAAGTTTTTACCCGAAGAGCACAGTGGCCTGGCTTATTCGGACACCCGCATTCCACTTGAAAACGGCAAAGTTTCGCTGAATCCCAACATTGAAGCTCGCCTGCTTCAGGCGGCGGTGCTGGAGGATGATGATCGGGTCCTGATCATTGGAAGCGGTAGCGGCTACATTGCTGCATGCGCTGCGAAGCTCTGCAAACACGTTGAATCCATTGATACAAGTGAGGCAATAAACGTCACCGCCAGTGCCCATGCGGAGCAGTGCAATATCGATAATATTAAATTTATTACCGGCGATTTACTTGAAGACCTGCCTGACAAAACCAGCTATGACGCCATCATCGTAAACGGCTCGGTGGAAACCGTCCCTGAAAAACTAAAGACGTCTCTAACAAAACTCGGCCGGTTAATCGTCACCGTTGGGTCTGAGGATAAGCCGATTATGGAGACCTTCGTGATTCGTCGAATCGGCGAGGAAGACTGGCTGGAGCAAAGTATTTTTGACACACATATTCCCTGCATTCTCGGTGATACGAAGACACAGAAAACGGATACCGGTTTCGTTTTTTAGCCGCCGGGAGACTGTCTGCGGATAGACCATCTACTGCGCGCCTGGTCCGTTCGCTAGTGGACCGTGCAGAAAGTTCGATAACACGGCTCGAAGCCACAGTTGCCAAAGCCACGTTGGCCCGCTGTCCAAAGCACCGGGTCGACACAGGCCCTGCTATGCCTGCATTTTTTCGCCTTGTTCTGACACTGTGGCTGTGAAAAGTTTGTCGCCGAACTTCCCGCACGGCCCACTAGCTGTGACGATCAGTATTGTTAAAGAGCAGCAAGCAGGCGCCTCAATTTATCGAACTATCTGACTCGAAGTCCGCGCGCCTTCCCACCAGTCCTGTTCCGAGTCAGCCTCCTGACTCCGATAGCTATCGGTAATGTCACAGCAGAAACCGAAATTGTTGTGCCAAATGCCAGTTTTAGTTCTACATTCTATGAAGGTAATAAAAAAGATCTGCCAGCCCGAGGCAGACCCGTAACACATTCATAGTTGAGAAATCGTATGAACCTGCAAGCGCCACTTGCACTGATACTCACTCTTGCCGTCCCCCTGACAGTCACTTCGAAAATTCATGCAGCAAACCTGGCTGACATATATCGGCTTGCCAGTGAAAGGGACTCTGTTATTCAGGCAACTAAAGCACAATTTGAAGCAGCTAAACAAGCACTGCCAATTGCGCGCGCAGCATTACTTCCGAGCATAACACTGCAAGGTGACAAGTCTCTAAACGACACCAATGATGACAACCAGGGTCGATTTGATTCAGATGCAGTGGGTGCCTCAATCACACAAACGGTCTATGACCGATCATCATCACAAACAGTGAAAAGAGCACGACTGACTGTTGCTCAGGCCGAGGCCACGCTGCGCGAAGCAACGCAAAACCTGATTTTTCGTACGGCACAGGCCTACTTTAATGTGTTGACCGCCGAGGAGGCGTTTCAAGCGGCAAGCTCTTCCCGGGAGGCAATTGCTCGCCAGACAGAGCAAGCCGAAAAAAGGTTTGAAGTGGGCTTAACGGCAGTTACCGATGTCAAGGAAGCACAAGCCCAGCTCGACCTGGCCGTGGCAAGCGAAGTTGTCGCTGAAAACCAGGTGGCGCTGGCCAATGAAGCACTTCGTGTCATCATCGGCCAGGAAGTCCCCGAACTGGATCCACTGACAGAATCTTCAAAGCTGACCGCCCCTGTGCCGCAGTCTATCGATCAGTGGATAGCATTGGCAGAAGCAAACAACCCTCGCCTGCAAATTGCAAAATTCGACCACGACATTGCACGCGCTGACATAAACATTGAACGCGGTGGTCGACTGCCCACAGTGGCCCTAAACGGGCGATACACGAATGCAGACACAGATGCGACACAAAATCGACCGGAGATAGAGTCAGGACAAATTCAATTACAGGTCACCTATCCGCTGTTATCAGGTGGCCGCACCAGTGCGCTGATAAGGCAGGCACGATCCAGATCGCGCCAGGCGGCTTTTAATCACGAAACGGTAAGACGCGCAGTTGAACAAGAGACACGTGACGCTTACCTGACAGTGCTTGCCGACATCAGTCAGGCACGTGCACTACAACAGGCGCTGTCATCGACAGAGATAGCAAAGGAGGCAACTCAGGCGGGCTTTGATGCAGGAACTCGTACTGCAGTTGAAGTGCTGGTCTCCCTGCGTGATACCTTCAATGCCTCCGCTGATTATGCCGCAGCAAGGCACCAGTACGTCGTGAGAAGCCTGCAGCTGCGTCTGGCTGCGGGGATACTGGCAGAGAAACATATTGAAGCAGTGAATCAATCTCTGGAACCCAGACAGTAACCGCAGTTAAAGCAATGGTGGACGGACAAGGTCCAGTCCACCAAAGTAATTACTTATCAACCAGCTCAAACTGCGTTCCGCAGTACGGGCAGTTGGCAACGGGCTGTTCTTCAAGCGGTATAAAAACACGCGGGTGCGAGTTCCATAGACCCATTGATTCGGTGGGACAGTGTACCGGCAGATCAGCGCGAGTTACCTGCACTGGCTGATCATCACCGCTTTGTGCGGTATTTTCTTTGTTACTCATCTTTCAAATTTCCTTGGGTGTTGACTACACCAGTGTAAGCCAATTCTGATGCTTTTCTGACTTACCTTCAACCGCGTTGAAAAACAGCGACTGCAATTTCTCTGTGATCGGGCCGCGCGATCCTTCACCAATGGCACGATTGTCAACTTCCCTGATGGGGGTAATTTCCGCTGCCGTTCCGCTAAAAAATGCCTCATCAGAGATATAGACCTCATCACGTGTGATGCGGCGTTCGATGACATCTATGCCCAGTTCAGCAGCAAGTTGCATCACTGTTTTTCGCGTAATACCGTCCAGTGCAGAAGTCAGGTCCGGCGTATGAATTTGCCCTTCGCGAACGATAAAGAAATTTTCTCCGGACCCCTCGGCAACATAGCCCTCATTGTCGAGCAACAGCGCCTCGTCATAGCCATCCTGCAACGCCTCCTGTAATGCCAACATCGAATTCATATACTGACCGTTGGCTTTCGCTTTACACATAGCGATATTAACGTGATGACGGGTAAACGATGACGTCTTGATGCGAATGCCACGCTGCAGATTCTCGGCGCCCAGATAAGCACCCCACTCCCACGCCGCCACCATACAATGCACCGACAGATTATCGGCTCGCAATCCCATGCCCTCGCTGCCATAAAAACACATGGGTCGCAGGTAGGCAGACTGCAGATTGTTTTCGCGTACAACTGTTTTTTGCACATCACACAGTGTGTCGTGATCCCACGGAATTTCCATGCGCAGTATTTTCGCTGAGTTAAACAGACGCTTTGTGTGCTCCTGCAATTTGAAAATCGCAGGGCCGCGACTCGTCTCATAAGCCCTGACACCTTCAAATACGCCCATGCCATAGTGCAATGTATGGGTCAACACATGCACAGTCGCCTCGCGCCACGGCACCAGTTCGCCGTCTAACCAAATTACGCCGTCTCTGTCGGCCATTGACATTGCGTTATCTCCAATCTACTTTGCACATGACTCTAGACAGGCTATGCCGTTCGCCATGCAGATTTCCTGCACCCATACAAAAGTTACGAGTACAAGACTGGTATAAAGAAACTCGTTGTTACAACTATCAGGTTCAGTGCAGTGTTTGTTACCGGTATTTCCTGACAAACACCGACTCTAAAGCGTGGCCAATTGCGGATAGCCGACACTTTCGTCATTAATGTCACAGCAACCCGCAATACCCGCAATAGATAAACACCCGCATTAGATAAACAGTATCATCGCCAATAGTCTCTTAAACAATGCAGTTCCAGTCGCGGCTCCAGTTACTGACACCTCGACTAATCGCTAACGCTGGCTTGTCAAGCGTACTGCGGCGGTAAACTCCTGAAATCCGTTTTTAAGACGAGCGTTGCTCGGTACGAGATATTGAAACATAAACTCAATATCCGCGATACCTCCAGTGCCCCGCCTGAAATCAAATAAGTCGTCTGTATCGTCGCTTAACTCGCGCCGTGTGCGCTCGCGCATTTTCAGCACCTGATGATGCAGTGTTTATCTTTTCCGCAAAGGGCTGCTACACCTGATGTGAACCCATGGAATTCATCCAATCAATTTTTGAACCGGATTATTGACCCGACAGAGCGGCTACACTAGTGTACCGGAACACTCAGGTTGCACAATTTTGCAACCTGACCATACACTTCTAACAGACCTGTTTAGCACATACACAAAATACGATGCGAAGCCAAAGATTTGCCACACTGAAGTTCCACTCAACCACGCGCTATGCTGTCAGGCTCTGTACTGTCAGGCTCTGTACTGTCATCGCGGGACGTGAGTTTTGAATCAATTCGAGCTGGTTCAGGTCAGTATTGCCATCGGTAACACCCCCATTGTGCAAAATGTCAGCTTTGCACTGGAACAGGGGCAGATTGGCTGTTTACTGGGCCCCAGTGGGTCGGGCAAGACCACGCTACTGCGCGCCATTGCCGGATTTCAGAATCTCAGCCACGGCGCAATCACGCTGCGGGGCGAAATAATGAGCAACACAGACACCATCGTGCCCGCAGAAAAAAGACGCATCGGCATGATGTTTCAGGATCTTGCGCTGTTTCCGCATTTGAGCGTCGCCGATAACATTGCATTTGGTATCAGTAATTTATCGCGCACAGATGCCAAAAAACGGGTTGATGATTTACTCAGCATCGTCAATATGAAAAACCTGCGGTCCAAGTATCCACATGAGCTGTCAGGTGGCCAGCAACAGCGAGTAGCGCTGATACGAGCAATGGCACCAAAACCGGATTTAATGCTGCTCGACGAGCCATTCAGCAGCCAGGATACAGAACTGCGCGTACAACTGGTCCAGGAGGTGCGAGAAATTCTTAAGGAAGACAACGTCACCGCGATTTTAGTGACTCATGATCAGCATGAGGCGTTTGCCATAGCCGATGGCATCGGTGTTCTCAATGATGGCAGCTTGTCGCAGTGGGACACTGCTTACAATCTATACCACACACCATCTGATCGGTTTGTCGCTGACTTTGTCGGCGAAGGTGTACTCATCTGCGGCAATATTATTGACGGCAAAACAGTGCAGACAGAACTGGGCGATGTAAACGGCGAGCTGGCGTTTGACCTGCCCAGGGGTATGGAGGTTGACCTGTTGGTCAGACCGGACGACATCATTCACGATGACTACAGTACTTATCGAGGCACCGTCTTGAAAAAGAGTTTTCGAGGCGCCGATCATTTATATACCCTGAGGATGCCTGGAGGCACCAATGTAATGTGCCTGGCGCCCAGCCACCATGATCACAAACTCGGTGAAAATATTGGGGTCAGGTTGAGAATCGACCACCTGGTGGCGTTTCCGAAATCGACATAAAAAGACAATCAGTTAAAAACCAACGCCACCCGGGAGGCTTATATGATCAGGGTCCAGGAGTCCAGCTGCCTGCGCGCTATTTTGGTCAAGCCGCCTGGTCGCTGCCGTGGCTTGAGCGACTTGAGTGGCTTGACAACTACCAAACACCAGGTAGTCAGCGGCACTTCTTACCATGCCTTCTATTACCACGCCCTCAGAGCCAGCGTCCGCGACGCCAAAGTCACGCGTCAGATCATCAGCGGCCGCGCAATCCGCAGCAATCCCTCCAAATACACTTTCTCCGCCAGCGTTCACACCTTGCGCAGACATGGCATTGATACTCTTACCACAAAAGTCACGAGCGCTGGAGACGTAAGGCTTGCCTGCAGTCCTTGATCCTATAACAACAACATCGATATAGGGTCTCAGCGAATTGATTACTATCTCGGACGAAGAAGCAGTCGCGCCAGATGCAATGACGACGAGCCGCTTTAAATCCAGATTAATCGATTGCGGTTCGAAGGTTCGTTCAAAATCAAGAGCACGATATTTGTCGTTGTTACGATACTCAATCAACAATTCACCATCGGTATCCGGACCTGCAATCTGACTAATAAGTTTACGGGCAACTCGAGTCAAACCGCCACCATTGTAACGAAGATCCAGAATCAGATCGGTGACATCATTTTGCAAAAAATCGCCAAGCGCCTGATCAAGCTCCGCTTCTGACGGCCCGAGAAATTGCTCGAACACCAGATAGCCAATCCTGCCGCTATACTGCGGATGAGTAATTATCTGGCTGTGCAAAACGGTATTTATCGTATACAAACTTTGAGTCAGCTCGACCTGCCTTGTTTCACCCGTCGCAGAATCACGGAAAATCCAGCTTGTTGCGAGCGGGTTATCAACTGTACCAACGAGGTTGTTATACTCAACGGAGTCGATTTCATTCCATGGGATATCATTTATTGACACAATGATATCGCTGCGCTTGACGTTTGCACGCCCCATAGGCGAATCTTCATATACACGCGCTATTCTAGGCAATCCATCGGCATCTATCCTCAGCCGAAAGCCCATACCAAAACTTGTACCCTCCGCAAACAACTGCGCCAACTGAGCCGCGTCGCTTATACTGCTGAATGGATCAAACTCTGCTACACGCAAATCTGCAATCAATTGTTCCGGGGAATCATAGTCATTAGGGTTCAGGTTGGGCACTTGATCGTAAAAAAGATAGTAGTCCCGCATTTGCCTGTCTACCCACTGATTTTGCGACGGTACCGAGCAATCATTTGTTACCGACACAGAATATTCAGTAGCTTCCCGGCCATAAACCAATACGTATTGAGTCGTGCTAAACGCAACGTCTGCACTACAGATGTCTTCTATATAGGGAGAGGTTGCCGAGCACACAATATTGTCGTTAGCGAAGTCCTGCTCAGGATACAAAAACAGGTCGGCATTACCTTCCAGACTGGACAGCACAACCTGGCTGCCAGCGGGTACGGCGTAAATGTGACTTTCACCGACGGCCAGTGAGGCATTGGTGGCCGCGCCTTCCGCAAACAGGCTCACGATGTCAGAACCACTGCAATCATCGGTAGCAGTCGGCACACAGTTGTCATCGGTTTGCGCTTGCACCACCGGACTATCAATCGCACCTTCACTCGAACTATCAATCGCCTGATCAGAAGATGAATTACCTCCGCATGCGCTAATCAAGATAGCGGTTCCGGCCAGCGCAAACATACGATGGGTGAAGTTACGTGACGCAGTACATCTGACCGGGGCATTCGCTGCGTTTTTCGATACTCGACTCATTAGTTCGATGTACTCCATGCGGCTATTAACCATTAAAACGAATCACTCCGAGTTTTTCAAGGCCCGCCGTAGAAACACACTCATTTCCTTTTCTGCCTGCTTGTCACCCTTGCCTGATGCGACGGATATCCCCTGCTGGAGGGTTTCTACAGCCTCGTTAAAGCGCCCCAGCTCTATATAACTTCGCCCCAGTAATTTCCAGGCAGCGCTGTAGCCTGAATCATGCTCAAGCGCCACTTTAAAATGATCGACAGCCTGGTCGTATTCTTTCTCGGCGAAATAGGCATTGCCCAATGAATAGCGCAGCAGAGCGTTATCCATACCCTTATCCAGCATCGCAAGAAATGAGTCAGTAGTTGACATAGGAATATCTTTCGCCGTGTATTGTTGGCCCAATTTATCGCTTCGGGGAATAGCGTTGAATGCAATTCCTGATCTATTTTTGCGTGCTTTTTTGTGCTACCAGGCAAGATTTATTACGCAAACCCTGCTCGCAGCTACCGGCTGTCTGAAGATCAAAAAAAACTCGAACACTCAGCCCGGCAAAGCTATTGAGCAACTCGTTGTTATCGAGCAGATACTCAGGACTGGCGGGTCCCACAGAGGGGTCACTCTTATTTTTCACAAACGTCTCAAAGTACACCAGACCATCAGGCCTCAAGGCACTCACAATACTTTCAAACAAATCTCTCTGCAGGTAATTTGAAACAACTATAACGTCCCATTGCTCTGTGCCAAGTGGTCCTGTACCAAGTGGTCCTGTACCAAGTGGTCCTGTGCCAAGTGATTCCGTGCCCTGTGAACCCGTGCCCTGTGAACTGGCAGACAAGTCCTCTACTCGAGTTTCGATATTCAGTGAACGCTTTTGCGCATTACTTTGCAACTGCTCGATTCCAACTGGTGAAATATCAATTGCCGTGGTTTGCAAACCGGCACCAGCTAACAGCAGCGCGTTTGCCCCTCTACCACTCGCGACATCAACGGCTTTTCCACTCTTGGGAAGCAAATAGGCAAACTCGGAAAGAACCCAGCACGCTTTCGGCTCCGGGATATCACCAGCACTGTAGATTCTGTCCCATTTCTCCCTGGCGTCCACTACTTTCTCCAAAACACCGGAGTTAACAATATCAGCAGGGTAAAAATTTCTAGACGCCCGAGAAGCATGGCAATACATAACAAGCTCAGTTGCACACTATCCAGTGAACTGTAGTTCAAACTTATTTCGCCGAGACCGGGACCCAGGTTATTCAAACAGGCGACCACTGCGGAAAAGGCTGTCTCCTGATTTAGCCCGGTCGCCATGAGCAACAGCAACAGCAATGCAAATACCGCGACGTAAGTAGCGAAGAATCCCCATACCGCATCGATCACCTGCGGCGGCATACTTTTACGACCTACCTTTACCGGCACAACGGCCGCGGGATGCACCATGCGGGTAAGCTCTCTATAGCCCTGTTTAAACAACAACAACACCCGAATTACTTTCATGCCGCCGCCTGTCGAACCCGCGCAGCCGCCAACAAAGCTCGCAAATAACAAGAGAACGGGCAAAAAACCCGGCCAGTTAAAATACTCGGCCGTGGTGAATCCAGTGGTGGTGGCGATCGAGACAACCTGAAACAAACCATTAAAAAAAGAATTTCTAAAATCCGTTGTATCAGTAAAGTACAGGTAACCCACCGTCACCGTGCTCAACACCAACAATAACAATATATAGACCTTGAATTCCGTATCTTCAAAGTATACGCGCAGAGACCAGGACCGCCAGGTGAGGTAGTGCAAGGCAAAATTAACCCCTGAGATCAGCATGAATACAACAGCGATCATTTCAATGGCCTCGCTGTTGTAATAACCAATACTGGCATCGTGAGTTGAGAAACCACCTATCGCTACAGTCGAGAAGCTATGGCCGATCGCATCGAAAAGCGGCATTCCGGCAATCCAGTAGCAAACCATACATACAAAGGTTAAACACAAGTACACATACCAAAGTATCTTGGCTGTATCAGCAACGCGTGGCGTTATTTTCTCCTTTTGCGGCCCTGGTGTTTCCGCTCTGAATAATTGCATACCACCGCCAATGCCAAGCAGCGGGAGTATAGCTACGGCCAGTACGATAATACCCATACCACCCAGCCACTGCACCAGCTGACGATAAATCAATATGCCTTGCGGTAACGAGTCAAGACCTACAATGACGGTCGCACCAGTCGTGGTAAATCCAGACATCGATTCAAATATACTTTGCGATATCGACAGATTGACTGTTTCATCAAGATACAGCGGAATGGCACCAAACAAACCCAGCACCGTCCAGAACATCACGACGATCACAAACCCGTCTCGCAGTTTAATTGGTGCTCTATAGTTTCTAAGCGGCAGGTAGACAATCAACCCGATAAACAGGGTTAGTAAAAAGCCTGAGAAAAAGGACTGCGCTGAACCATCGCGATAGCCAAGTGAGACCAGCGCCGGCACCAGCATTGTGACGCTAAAGATAGACAGCAAAAGGCCAAGCACACGCAAAACCACCAGTACCTGCATTATTACTGCCTCAGCTCTACACAGACTGACGTTTGATACAACTCATTGCGAATGCGAACAAAATAGCAGTGTTCATTCATTAGTAGGTGACACCCACCTGAAAGAGTTTCTCGACTTCCGGTATGTGATTTTTATCAACAACGAGAATAATCACATGATCTTCAGCCTCGATAACAAGCTCATCATGAGCAATGATCACATCTCTGCCACGCACGATTGCACCAATAACACTGGTACTGTGCAACGGTAAATCGGATATTTTACGACCAACAACCTCTGAGGTTTCCATATCACCATGGGCTATTGCCTCAAGCGCCTCGGCCGATCCTTTACGCAATGAATGCACCGCGACAACATCACCTCGTCTGACGTGCCGAAGCAGTGCGCCAATAGTAACGTTGTGTGGCGATATAGCGATATCAACAAAGCCCTGCTCCACAAGATCCACATAGGCAGGCCGGTTAATTAATGACATCACTTTTCGAGCGCCCATGTTTCTGGCTACCATTGCAGATAATATGTTTGCTTCATCATCGTTTGTTAGCGCACAAAAAAGTCCCATCGAACTCATATTTTCGGTTTGCAATAATTCCTGATCAGCAACGTCACCCGCCAGCACACTGGTATTTTGTAACACTTCAGCGAGATATTGCGCTCGTTCCCGGTTTTTCTCTATTAATTTAACCCGGTATTTTCGTTTCTCAAGTTTATCTGCTAACGCGAGTCCGATATTCCCGCCGCCAGCAATCATGACATGCTTAAACTGTTTTTCAACATGATGAAATTTCGACATCGCCTCAACTGTTTTCTCGCTGGCAGCAATAAAAAAGACAATGTCTCCCTCTTCTATGACCAGAGACTTTTCATCAGGCAATATTGGTGAGTTATTTCGATAAATTGTAGCCAGACAAATATCAACGCCAGGCAGTAATTCCTTAAGCCGGGATGGCACACTGCCACACATCGGAGCATCTTTCTCGGTTACCACACCTACCAATCTCACCCGACCATGTGCAAAATCGACAACCTGCAGAGCCCCGGGATGTTCAATAATTCTTTGTATATGGTCTGTAACGAGTTGCTCGGGACTAATCAATACATCGATAGGAATATATTTTTTCTGGAATAAAATATCTTTTTTCGCCAGGTACTGTTGCGATCGCACACGTGCTATACGGCTGGTTGTTCGAAACAGGCTATAGGCAATCTGGCAGGCAATCATATTGGTTTCATCGCTGCTGGTCGCAGCGATAATCATATCTGCATCTTCAGCACCCGCTTCAGTCAACACATTGGGGTGGGCTGCGTGACCATGAACCACACCGAGATCTATCGAGCCAAAGCTGTCCAGCGCTCGCTTGTTTTGATCAACTACGGTAACGTCATTTCCCTCAGCCACCAGATTTCTGGCAACTGCTGAACCAACCTGCCCCGCACCTAACACTATAATTTTCACAAGGTTGCCCGGTAAAATTTGGATACACTGGCTTGCGGTGGAAATCTCAATCTGGACCGAAGCAGTCGCACGATAAGGCCCCCTGGTGCGACTCGAAGTTCTTCTCGCAGCAGCTTACGATCCGACTCGCCCGGATTCGAACTAACAAACATGAGACCTGTAATGCACAGTGAAGTTTTGGTGAAATAATCCGACATCAAAATGTCAATTATGTGTGGCAGTTGAACCAGCGGTAGCAGCACTAGCTGATCAGATCAGCAAAATCAGCTGCGTTTACGACCCGCTTTTATGCCAACGTTTTTAAGCTTGCGGTATAGATGTGTTCGCTCCATACCTACGATGCGCGCCAACTCTACGATATTGCCATCCACCTTTTCAAGTTGCCGCAGCAAATAAAGCTTCTCGAATTCCGTTCTGGCCTCACGCAGGGGAACATCCAGTGGCAGCTTCATTACATCGCCCGCCATCTCATAGGATCGGTCGCGATCACTGCCTTGTAATTGCTCCACTTCAGCTAAGTCAATTTCCACGCCATTACCCAAAATAAGTAATCGCTGGACAAAATTAATCAGTTCCAGCACATTGCCCGGCCAGTCCATATTTCTCAGCCCGTTTTGGGCCGAGACGCTAAAATGGCGATAGGGAAGCCCCTCTTGTTCAACCAGTCGGTCGACCGTATAAGTCAGCAAAGCCGGCACATCTTCGCGATGATCACGCAGTGGTAGCGTATTAATCACAAGTACGGCAAGCCTGTAATACAACGCCTCACTGAAATCGCCGGTAGCGACTGTTTTTTGCGCGTCTTCAGTACAGCAAGCGATTATCCGGACATTAAACGGCACGGTTTTTCCGCGCACGTTTAACTCGCCACTCTCAATGGCTGCCAGAATTATTGACTGCGCCGTCTTTGGCAGTTCATCGAGATCCGTTAGACAAAGCGTGCCACCGTTTGCGGAACCGAGGTAACCAACATTGTTTTCGTTGCCCAGCAACTCACGTTCCGCGTTCATTTCGGACAAGCTATCACAACGTAATGTGACAAAGGCTTTGTCACTGCGTTTGCTTACCTGATGAATGTGCTGTGCGATCAGCAATTTACCGGTGGCTCGTTCTCCCTGAATGAGAATGCCGGAATCACTGTTGCTGGCGGACTTTTCTATGGTTGCGCGAAGCTCGGTAGCATAAGAGCTACTCCCCACAAACAATGGCAACTTTTTTTCAACATCGTGTCCATGTTGATCTGGCAGTGCAAAATTACTAATTGCCTTTTCTGCCGCCAATAACAGTCTCGCCAGAGACAAGGGCTTTTCGATGAAATCGACTGCACCTAAACGCGTCGCTTCAACGGCAGTTTCAACTGTGCCGTGGCCAGAAATCATTACCACCGGAAATTTCAATTGTCCGCCATCACGCCACTCCTTTAACAGGCTGATACCATCCTGTTCAGGCATCCAGATGTCGAGCAAAACCAGGTCCGGCGTTTGCTCCGAGATTGCCTCGCGCGCTACTTTTACATCTTCGGCGACAATAACAGCATAGCCTTCATCTTCCAGAATCTCTTTAACCAGATCACGTATATCCGGTTCATCATCTACAACCATGACCAGGGATTGACTCATGCCGCATCTCCATAGCTGTCTTTTTCAGTTGACCTTAGATGCCCAGTATCCTGAGTAACCAAAGTTTCGCTTAGCACGGGTTGTTTCTGTTCAACTGCAGGGATCAGGACAGTTAATCGTCCACCGCCGTTATTGCCACTGATGTTTTCTGCTCTGACTATGCCGCCGTGTTCCTCAACGATCTTCTTCACGATGGCGAGTCCAAGCCCGGTACCTTTTCGCTTGCTCGTTACATAGGGTTCAAACAGCCGATCACGCAATTCCGCCGGGAAACCAGGCCCACTGTCTTCGAATATCAGTTCTACTGCGGTTTTGTCTTTGTAAGTAGCCGGTCGACTGGTGATCGTCATTTCCTGCAACGGCTGTTTGGCCATCGCTTCAAGTGAATTTTTTATAACATTGTGCAGCACCTGACGAATGCGAACCGGATCGCATGAGATCATTGGCAGGTTTTCCTGCAGTTGCAGTGAAATAGCATCCAGCTCATTGCCCTCGCGGTAAAGCCAGCTGATTTCGGTTACCAGTTCATTCAACTGCATAAGCTTGAACTCCACACCGGGTGTTGTCGCATAGTCCGCAAAAGCTTTGACCATACCTTTCATCGATTCGACTTGCTGAACAATTGTATTGGTCAATTTTTTCAACGTCGAAGCATCTTCACCATGCAACTTGGACGCATACTTGTGTTGCAACCGCTCGGCCGATAACTGAATTGGTGTTAGCGGATTTTTTATCTCATGAGCCAGACGTCGAGCTACTTCGCTCCAGGCAGCATTCCTTTGCGCCTCAACTACATCGCTGATATCGTCAAACACCAGTACATGACCCGCGTGCTCATTTCCGCCGCCGCGCATACTGGCCCCGCGACACATCACTGGATGGCGACCCTGCTCCCCGACCAATTCAAACTCGATACCCCAATCGGAGCGATTTGCTTCCAGCATAGGCTCAATGCTACCGAAAAACTGGCTGACAAACTCATTATTACTCTTGTCGTTTAGAGGTGTATCTGGCCCCAGTGTATCTATGGATTGCAACACATCCGCCGATACGCGCAGAATTTTGGCCGCACTGGCATTGCAGGTTCTGACGCGATTGTTCTCATCAAGGGTAATAACACCAGTTGAAATTCGACTAAGTACCAGTTCAAGATAGGCACGCTGGTTCTCGACCAGCTGTTGGCTTTGCGCCGCACTTGCCCGCGCAGCTTCAATGCGATCAGTCATATCGTTAAATGACTGAACGAGGTAGCCCAACTCATCTCTGCCACTGGTAGTAAGTCGAGTGGAGTAATCTCCATCGGCCACTGAACGAGTGCCTTCGACCAAATCATGCACTGGCACCATCAAACGGCGTGCGGCATAAAATGCAACCCAAACTGCCATCATCAGACTCAGGAAAACAGCCAGCGTCAGCGTAGCAATCGAACTCTGTTTAAGCGGGGTTCGCAAATAGGCCAGCTGTCGGTAATTACGAAAGCTCTGCTGTACATTGGCAGCGAGCACACTGGAATTTCCTGGCACCGGATAAGTAGCATAAAGCACCGGCGTTCCACGAGACAGGTCAGACAGAGAGACAGGCACAACAGACAAAACCTGCAAATCACCCTCACTGACAGGGTCAATACTGAGATAGGAAATGCCATTTCTGGCACGCGAGATAATGTCATTGGCCGGTCGGTCTGGTGCAACCGATAGATTATCTCCAAACGCAGTTGTCGCGATGACCCGGTTATCCGCACCAAGCAAAGTCAGCTCTATAGCGTCAGAATCGGCACCGAAATCATTCAGCACCAGTATCGCCAGTTCCTCCGGCGTTTCGGTCAGCCGTCTGGCCACAGCAAGCGTCGTCTCCTGACGCATGCGCATATAGACATTAAGTGATTCACGGCTTAGCCCAAGTGCATCATCCAGTGCACGCTCGACTTCAACATCAAACCAGCTATCGATATTGGAGTGCAGGAATTTCACCGAAAATGAATAGACGAGCGTCATGGGCAATAGCGCCATTACAACCAGTATCACAACCAGTTTCAGACTCAGCCGCGAGCCGGACACGTTACTGCGCAGATCTGCCACCAATCGCCACAAACTTGCAAAGATCAGGATACCGATCAGCCCAAGCGCCACGACGGTTCCAAACATCCACCACTGATAGGAGCGACCAAAGCTATCGAGATGCTCACCGGTATTGGCGACAAAATACAAAGTGGCCATTAGGAAAAGAAACAGCACCAGCATCAGAGTCAAGCTGTTTGCGAGATTGCGTATCAGTTTAAGGACCACTGAAACTCCTCCGTCTTAAGCTGCCAATCACTTGACCTGAGCGCCTGCCCCATCAATGGTCCGGGCAGGCGTGTCACGTCGAGCGCAAGCTGAATACTGGCAGTATATCTGCGCCGCTGGTTGATCTGACTGGCGGGCATCAGTGCATATCGCGACATGCTGCCCAGTTCACGTAAAGCGGCCGAAACACTGCGGAAATTTTTGCTTTCCCCGCTCTGTACATCAGTGACGCGATAGTGCTGAGTCAACTCATAGTAGTCGAGCCGGTAGCGCAGCCTGCGTTCGAGAACGGGTGTGTCAATCCACCAGCGACGCGTTTTATGTACTGCGAGTCGAACCAGAAAATGCAGCTCCACACCATTCACCAGCGCTTGAATTGGCTCCTGCCCCAAATCAACGCGGGCAAATGCATCGAGATAATAGGTATCGTTGCTGACATAGGTACCCGCACTTTCAAATCGCATCGAACCGGCAAACGACAGCTCGAGACACAACATGACGGTGATCGCCACTCGCAGGCAAAACCGTGTACCTGCCAGCAATCGATGATATGACGAGACCACAAACATCGTTTCAGTGCACATCCTCAGGGGATTTTTTATTGATTATCGCATAATAGAAACCATCCGCTTCATGCTGACCCGGCAAGATCTGACGTCCCACCTTACGGGGTAGCCCCCATTCAGCCTCAATGGGCTGCTCCCGGGCATTATTGTTCTCGGCCAGAAAATCGATCATTTGCTGCTCGTTTTCCCGCTGTAGAATGGAACAGGTTGCGTAAACAAGCTTGCCACCTGGCTTGATAGTCTGCCACAGCGCCGCAAGCAGTCGTTTTTGTTGCTCCACCAACCCGTCGATGTCGGTCTCGCGCCTGAGCAAACGAATGTCCGGGTGTCTGCGCAATACACCCAGTGCCGAACAAGGTGCATCCAGCAACGCTGCATCGAACAGTTTACCGTCCCACCAACTGGCGAGCTCAGCGACATCGGCGCAAACGCAATTGGAGTCGAGTTTCAAACGATTCAGATTCTCGCGAACCCGCTCCAGCCGCTTTTCACTACTGTCGACCGCAGTCACCTGGCAATTGGCCTGTAGCTCGAGCAGGTGGCAGGTTTTCCCACCGGGTGCTGCACATGCGTCGAGTATTTTCTGACCTGCCTGAGGTGCGACCAATTCAGCCGCCAGTTGCGCCGCACTGTCCTGCACGGAAAACAGGCCCTGTTCGAACCCCGGCAGTTTTTTTATCCTGACAGGTGTTTCCAAAATCAGCGAATCCTTCGCCAGGTCACCATCGCGACAGATGAAATCGGAATCGGCAAATGCCGCCTCGAGCTGCTGCCGGTATTGTGCACGCGTGCCCCGCGCTCGATTCACTCTCAGCACCAGAGGTGCCTTCTCATTACCTGCCTGAACGATATCGTCGAGCTGTTCTGGCCAATCAGTGCGCAATTGACGCAGCATCCAGTCCGGCAATGACGTGCGACCGGCATCGAGGCTGTCCGCTTTTAACGTAATGTCAGCTTGCTCGCGCAAAAACTGCCGTAACACCCCGTTAACGAGGGATTTCGCCCATTTTTTACGCAATTTTGAGGTTAATTCAGCATACGCACTGACAACCGCGTAATCGGGAGATCGCATGTATTGAATTTCGTATAGCGCAAGCCAGAGTATCACTTTGACGTCGGTGTCCTTGCGACGCAAAGGCTTCTTGAGCAAAATGCCTAATTCACAATCGAGTCGACCGGACCAGCGAGTCACCCCGTATACCAGCTCCTGCAGGTGTGCAGCATCCCGAGCCGACAATTTTTCCTGTGCCAGCGGCAGAAGTTCACCCAGGGACGCCCCATCCATCAGCAGGCGGGTGATAATCTGCACCGATTGCAAGCGAATATCAGGAGCTTGTTCAGCCAAAACGCTGACCAGCCTGAAGCCGGCCTTTGCCGCCACTATTGATGTACTCGCGGGCAGCAACCGCTTTTTTGCCGGGCGCCTGAACACTCAGCAGACGCAATATCCCGTCAGTCGTGCAGACATCGATACCGTGTTCCAGACCAACAATGGTACCGGGTTCGGCTTGTGAATCGATTTTATCTGCAGCGTGACTGATGGGCTGAGCCAGCACCTCTGATTGCCACACACGCAGCACTTCACCGTTGAGAGTGGTCTGTGCAACAGGCCACGCATTAAACGCACAGACCTTGCGGTGCAATTCAACAGCGGAAGTACCCCAGTCCAGCGCAGCCTCCACCTTGCTGAGCTTGTGCGCATAAGTTACCTCGCGCTCGTCCTGCACTTCGGGAGAGAGTGTGCCGCTGTGCAACTTCCCCATCACCTCCAGCAAGGCTTCCGCGCCAGCTTCCGCCAGCAAATCATGAAGTTCTGCAGCAGTCATGTTCGATGTGATATCAACAGGCTTTTTGTACAGCATGTCGCCCGTATCGAGCCCCGCCTGCATTTGCATAATAGTGATGCCACTGCGGTCGTCCCCGGCTTCGATTGCACGCTGTATGGGTGCGGCACCCCGCCAGCGCGGCAACAACGAAGCGTGGATGTTCATGCAGCCGTGCGCCGGCAGATCGAGCACCGCCTGGGGTAGTATCAACCCGTAGGCAGCAACTACCATAAGATCGGCGCGCATACTGGCTAACTCCGCGATCGTGCTGTCGTCTTTAAACGATTCGGGTTGCAACACCTTTAGCCCCAATTCCAGAGCAGTAGTTTTTACCGGTCCGTGCACCAGCCTGCGGCCGCGACCCGCTGGCCGATCCGGCTGTGCATATACCGCGACCACGTTGTATCCCGCCTCGACCAGCGCGGTAAGCGCGGGGGTCGCGAAATCCGGTGTACCGGCATAAACGATGCGGAACGACTGATTTTTCATGTCTTTTGTAAATTGGTTCGGTAAACAGCCAGTATGGCAGACAGCGCCGCTACACAGTCAGGGCTTTAAGATGAGTAGATTTGGACCGGTGCAAAAAACCGTTATCAGGAAGCACGGCAACCGGGATTACTTATCCCGCTTGAGCATTTTTTTTCTGATTCTGCGCTTTTTTAATGCAGACAGGTAGTCGACAAACAATTTGCCATCCAGATGATCAACCTCGTGCTGGACACACACCGCCAATAAACCATCGGCTTCACGCTCGTACGGTAGACCTTCTTTGTCGAGCGCCTTGAATACAATTTTCTCAGCCCGGTCAACGTTTTCATAAATACCGGGAATGGATAAACAGCCTTCCTCACCAGCCAGCTTGCCGGTGGTAGTGAGAATTTCCGGGTTTATCAGCGTCAGAGGATCATCTTTGTCCTCGGAAACATCAATAACAACAATCCTCTCATGCACATCGATCTGCGTTGCTGCGAGCCCTACCCCCGGCGCGTCGTACATCGTTTCAAACATATCATCAACCAGGCTACGCACCGAGTCGTCCACCACGGCGACAGGTGTTGCCACCTTGCGTAGTCGGTCATCAGGGTAGACCAGAATGTCTAGTAATGGCATTGCTGTCAGAAAATTCGAATTCAATCCCCGATTGTATGCACTCTGAGCGCGATATCAAAGCTCGATCAACATCAATAATCGGGACAAAAGCAGATTTCACCTTAAAACGCTCGCTTGTCGCCAGCAGCTTGGCACTGATTTTGGTTTCTCAATTGAATACATCACGTGAGATTCAAGGCTCGCAATCGATATTCAATATCGTTGCCCCCTGGTTTTCACACCACTATTCAGTCTTGCGATCCGGATCAATATGACACTCCAAGCCCCGCTGACCGCTACACGCTTCAATTTGACCAGAACCCTGACAAGTCTCGCGTTCGCCGCGACGACACTTGCGCTTGGTGCGTGTGCTAACACTCAGCCTAATGATATTTCTACCAACAGCCCCTCCGCCAGCGTCCTGCAAAACCCGCTTGGAGATTCCGTCGCAGTCAGTACTGCCAATCTGACGGGAGCTGCGGCGATCAGCACGGGAACTAACCGAAAACGCGCGATACGCGCACTGGCTGAAGGGTCTGTGCGCAGAGACAATCCAGGCAACTATACCGTGGTTAAAGGCGATACCTTGTGGGACATCTCCGAGCGGTTTCTCAGTCGCCCCTGGCTGTGGCCTGAAATCTGGCATGTCAATCCGCAGATCGCCAACCCGCATCTCATTTACCCGGGTGACCAGATTGCACTGACCTACGTCAATGGTAAGCCACGCCTGCAACTGATTCGCGCCAGCAGCAAAGACACAGGCCCAATCTCCCAGTTTCCTCTCGGCGAAATAGAGAATTTCCTGATTGAACCCAAGGTAGTGACCAACGCTGAACTGCGCGCTGCTCCCTACGTAGTCGCAGCCGACGAGGGCCGCCTGATCAGCTCCGCAGGCAGCCACGTGTATGTTCGCGGCAACCTGCCCGTTGATCGCTATAGCGTTTTTCGCCCGGGCGATGCTCTGATCGATCCTGATACTGGAGAAGTACTCGGCCACGAAGCGATTCATGTATCCAAGGCAAGCATGGTGAGCAGAGGCGACCCAAGCAAGATGATACTCACCAGCAACAAGCGAGAAACACTGGTTGGCGATCGTTTGATGACCAATCCGGACTCGCTGCAGGTGAGCTTTCAACCCCGTACATCGACCATCACCAAACCCGGTAAAATCATCTCCTTGTTTGATGCAGTTTCAAAAGTTGGCAAAAACCAGGTTGTCGTTTTGAACGTCGGCGAAAACGATGGCGTGCAGTCTGGTGATGTTATGTCAGTTATCAGCGATGACCGTCAGGTTCGCGACGTTATCTCACCGAAAAAGAATGACTTCGTGGTAATTCCGGGCGATGAATCCGGCGTGATAATGGTTTTTCGCACCTTTGAACGAGTGAGCTACGCACTGGTCATGAGCGCACGTCGATCGATCAGTCTGTACGATCGTGTCGATACCATGGTCAAGTAAACGACATTGGCAATACTCACTGCCTGACGTTTAAGTGGTAGCCGCACCCTGCGGCTACAAACCCTTCTACATATGTAACGAGCTGTTTTTTGATCGTTATGGGTGCAACAAATACTGCACCCGGTTAAACTACTGACGGTCAGCCCAGACCGGTTTTGCGCGGATTTATCGTTGTGCCGCTTACATCCCACTGTCAGTATCCAAAGCTCAGTACCCACAATCAGGGATCCACAGTTCGGTTCCAGCCACTGGTTCCAGCTGCCAGGTTCCGTTTGCCTGCTCCAATTGGCCGTTTCTGTTGCCTTCACATCACATCGATGTCACGAGTCGTCGCACTGTGCAGAGCGGAACCCGCAGCGCTGCGCAATCTTACTTTGTCCGCACTGATGAAAAGCTCTGCACATGTCTGAGTTGAGAGACTGGCTCACATTTGTCCATTGTTATGGCATGGGTCCCAGAACCATATATAGATTGCTGCAGGGCTTTGACTCTCCCGAGGCAATTTTATCCGCATCAAACAGCCAACTGACCAGTGCAGGATTGAGCGCAGCTAAAGTTGCCGCTCTGCGCGAGGTTGATCATTCAGCAATTGAGCGTGATATTGACTGGTGCGAAGCCAGTGAAGACCGCCATATCATTCCCTGTTTTTCGGATTCCTATCCGCCATTGCTAAAACAAATTGCCGATCCTCCACTGGTACTGTACGTACGTGGGGATCTGGATGTTTTGCATACCCCGCAACTGGCAATTGTCGGCAGTCGCAAGCCCAGTCCCGGCGCGGCTTCTCACGCCAGCGCAATGGCTGGTCAGCTGTGTGACTACGGCCTGACAATCTGCAGTGGACTGGCTGTCGGCGTAGACGCTTGCGCGCATCGCGGCGCATTACAGGCAGATGGTCTGACCGTTGCCGTCACCGCGACCGGACTGGACAGGGTGTACCCGGCAGCCAATCAGCCACTGGCAAGAGAGATAGTAAAAACCGGGGCAATCGTGTCGGAATTCCCGATTGGCACCACGCCCAAGCCCGCGTATTTCCCGCGACGCAATCGTATTATCAGCGGCCTGTGTTTCGGCACTCTGGTCGTCGAAGCGGCGCTTAAAAGTGGCACTTTGACAACCGCCGCTCACGCCACAGAACAGTCTCGTGAAGTATTTGCGATACCGGGGTCAATCGATAACCCGCAAAGTCGAGGTTGCCACGCGTTGATTCGCAATGGCGCAATGCTGGTTGAAACGATAGACGACATTCTCGTGCAACTGGCTCCACTGTTACCCACAACTGTTGAAACCAAGCCTGTGGATGCGACAGGCAGCGATGATGAAAACAACTTAACAACAAAAACGGCAGTTCCATCAAAACACTTCGAACAACCAGGCTCCGCACCGGAAAACAGAACAGTCAAATCCGGCCCTGACAAGCTATCATCAAAAAACAGGCAAGCCGAAAATGGCAAACAGCAAGATACCAAACAAACACAGACCTTAACGGCTGACATGCAAACAGCACTCGACGCGTTTGACTACACTCCACTGCCGCTTGACGCTATAGTAGACTCTACAGGCTTTGACATCGTCACTGTTACCAGCCTCGCGTTTGATCTTGAATTATCCGGCGCTATCGTAAAAGTTGCTGGTGGAAAGTACGTAAAAACCTAGCTTATTACTGACTTCCCAAAAAGAAAGCAAACCAAAAAGTAAGCAAAATAGAAGAATGCGAAACCTTCACCGCACGGCAAAGAGCTTCTGTTACTCGTCCCTAGTCTATAACTTCAGCTAAATAGAGCTGTAGTAGAACCAAAATTCCTGACATCGAATGCAACAAGGCAAAGATATAAAAAAAGCGGCAAAGATTATTAGACGCGGTGGCATCGTTGGCTACCCGACCGAAGGTGTATTCGGGATCGGTTGCGACCCACAAAACGATGAGGCACTGCAAAGGCTGATTGATCTGAAGCGACGCGACGCTAACAAAGGGTTGATCATTATTGCAGCGAATCGCAGTCAGCTCGAACCTTTTATATCTACGGTTAAAGAATCTATAGAAAAAAGACTCAACGCCTCATGGCCTGGCCCTGTTACCTGGATACTCGAATCCAGTAAAAATGCATCGCCGCTGTTGACTGGCAATCGCAGCACAGTCGCCACCCGCGTGACCAGTCACGCAACCGCTGCAAAGCTGTGTATTGCAGCTGATCATGCCATTGTCTCAACCTCAGCCAACCTCAGTGGTCAGTCCTCCTGTAAAGACGCAGCATCGGTCGCAGACTGCTTTGGGGACAGGATAGATTACCTGTTGGACCTTCCAGTTGGCGATCTGGACAATCCAACCCCCATTTTTGATGGCGATACCGGCAGGCAATTACGATAACTTATGATCTCCAAGACAGATATTGAATCAGTTTCGACCTACCTGTTAAGCCTTCAGGATTCCATCACTGAGGCCGTCGTCGCTCTCGATCCCGAAGCATCGCTGACTGAAGACAGCTGGCAGCGTGAAGCAGGAGGAGGTGGTCGCAGCCGGGTCTTTTCCAAAGGCTCTGTA
The DNA here is from genome assembly GCA_964393885.1 of uncultured Granulosicoccaceae bacterium. Lineage (GTDB taxonomy): Bacteria > Pseudomonadota > Gammaproteobacteria > Granulosicoccales > Granulosicoccaceae. The sequence goes on from CAYMVV010000003.1 coordinate 57,402, forward strand.
TTAGAGCAGGCAGGCATCAACTTCTCACATGTCTTTGGTGACAACCTGCCTCCATCGGCGACCGCTGGTCGCGAAAATCTTGCAGGACGCAGTTTTCAGGCAATGGGGGTATCTCTGGTTTTCCACCCGAACAATCCATTTGTTCCAACAACTCACTGCAACGTTAGATTTTTTGTAGCTGAGAAACCTGGTGCCGAACCAGTCTGGTGGTTCGGGGGTGGATTTGATCTGACGCCCTACTACGGCAATAAAGAAGATTGTAAACACTGGCATCAAGTTGCGAAAAAGGCTTGTGATCCTTTTGGTGATAAACACTACTCAAGGTATAAAAAATGGTGTGATGAGTATTTTTTTATCAAGCATCGCAATGAGCCAAGAGGCATTGGTGGAGTATTTTTCGACGACTATAACGAGCAAGGCTTTAGCCACAGTTTTAACTTTATGCAAAGTGTAGGCAACGCATTTTTACCCGCCTATTTACCAATTCTAGAGCGTCGAAGAAACACACCGTACACCGATAGCCAACGCGAGTTTCAACTCTATCGCCGCGGACGCTATGTTGAATTTAACCTGGTACTGGATCGGGGAACGCTGTTTGGCCTGCAGTCCGGCGGGCGCGTCGAATCCATCCTGATGTCCCTGCCTCCGCTTGTGCGCTGGCAATACAACTACACACCACAGACAGGTAGCGCAGAATCTGAATTGACCGACTACTACCTGCAGTCACGTGACTGGATTTCCGAATAAGCCACATAATTACCGATCAGACAGAGTAACTTTACGCAAAATAAACTGTGAATCACCGCACACAAACAACCCAACCCAAACGGCAACATGTGACCCCCTACACAGTCACACAGTGAGCTTGCCCACACTTTTCTGGTATCCGTGCGTCAATCGAGTTAAGACCGTTTTATCAGTAGCCTCCTGGTCTTCACGTTTAATCTGTACAAATGCGCCGCAAATACTGCCAGGCGCATTTGCGATAGATGATCTTATTTTCCCGGCGCCAGAACACCGTAGCAACCACTGCCTATTAATTTAATTCGGGTTTACACATGAAGGTGTTAAAAATAGCGGCAATATGCTGCTCGGCTTTGTGCGCTTCAACAACAATGGCTCAGGACTTCGTCGCCATCCAGGTTGAAGCTGAAAATTACTTTTCCAAAAATGATCGCTGGAGGCTGACAAGCGCAAGCGTCAATTCGGGTGTAACACCTGATCCGGACGGCTCTCACCACAGCAACGCCAGCGGACAGGCTTACCTGGAATTACTCTCTGACACTCGCGTTACTCATTCTGACCCACTGATAACCGGAGTAAATTTCTGGCCGCAGGGCGGCACTGGTCCGGCCATTGACTACATCGTTAATATCCCCGAAGCAGGTCGCTATACCGTATGGGTAAAAGCCTATTCAACCGGAACTGAGGACAACGGCATACACGTCGGACTCAATTCAAGCAACCCGGCCAGTGGTGAGCGCATCCAGTGGTGCAGTGGTAAAGATCAGTGGACCTGGTCAAGCGCACAGAGAACCGACAGCAACCACTGCGGAACCACCCGTACAATCTATCTGGACATAGGCAGCGCAGGCGCTAATACCATTCGATTCACGGCTCGAGAGGACGGTTTCGAAATGGATCAGTTCATGTTGATCAAGGAAAATGCGAGTGGCTTACTGTGTCAGCCGACCGGCAACGACACGGTCAGTTGCAACCAGAATGCAACCCCGTCCCAACCAATTTCGCAACCCGCGCCACAGCCAGAGCCCCCTGTAGCCCCTGCACCCGCAGTCCCTGCCGCCCCTGCATCTCCAACTCCTGATGCCGATGACAGCCCGGCAACGGGCGCACCACAATGTGTCTCTGCCGACTCTGATCCGGACGGTGACGGCTTTGGCTGGGAAAACGATCAGACCTGTATCGTTAGCAGCTCGGCACCGGTGTTAAACGACTTACCGTCAAACGATTCTCCATCAAACGGTTTACCGGTTTGCTCGTCGGCCTCCAGCGACCCGGACGGAGACGGCTTTGGGTGGGAAAACGAACAATCCTGTATTGTTAGCGCTAATAGCGGTTCTGGCAGTGGCGCTGGTTCTGCTGACAACGACTCAGACACCAACTACTGCGTAAGTGCCGATTCCGATAGCGACGGAGACGGTTGGGGCTGGGAAATGGATCGTTCCTGCCGGGTGCGCTAACAAGCGTGGGGATAGAACGGGAAAGGAGCAACGCGCTCCTTTTCCGGTTTCTCTCAGGCAACCCCCTCATCTCTTGTCGCTTTCTGGTCTTGGCAGACGTTGCAATCTCGTGTCATCGCGATAAATAATCAGTCACCTGACCAGAGAGGAATACGTCATGCTCAGCGACGAAGAAGTGGCGCACTACCACGAAAACGGATACGTAACACCCGGGTTCAGGTTGTCAGAATCACAGATAGAAAGCATCAGAGAGAGGCACCGCGAACTACTGCGCAAACATCCAGAATTCAGTAACTATTGCCCGTCACTGCTCGCCTACGATCGGGGCTTTCTCGACGTCGCAAAAAACGATGAAATTCTCGACATGGTTGCGCAGTTAATTGGCCCGGACGTAGCACTTTGGAATTCGAGTTTCTTTGCAAAACCGGCCAGTGGTGGTCACGCAACGCCGTGGCATCAGGACGGCGAATACTGGCCTATAAGACCGCTGGCAACATGCACTGTATGGATAGCACTTGATCCCGCCACGCCGGAAAATGGCTGCCTTGAGGTGATTCCAGGCTCGCACAAAAAGCAAACCCTGCTGCAACACAATACCAACAAACGCCAGGACCTCACCCTTAATCGGGAACTCGACACGTCACAATATAATGTGCAGGATGCAGAGCCAATCGTACTCGACACAGGCCAGGTGTCACTGCACGATGTTTATCTCGTACACGGCTCCGCTGCCAACAACTCCGCACAATCCAGGCGCGGCATGACACTTCGATTTATGCCCACATCCTCGGTGTACGATCGCGATTTAGCCAGATCTATGAGCCAGGCTAAAAACCTGAACGATCAAAGTGAGCGAACTCTATATTTAATGCGAGGGTCAGACACCAGCGGTAAAAACGACTTCAGCCAAAGGCACTAGTGCAGCACTGTCCTGGCGCAGCCCTGTAATAGTATGCAAATTGAGCATCCACTGGCCAATCGCGATATGATAGCGCGCATTCGCAAACCAATTTGATCAGTGCAGCGACGACTATGCAACAGGTAGAGGAAATACAGCGCAATCTTGCTGCTGCCGGCTATATCGCTGACACCGATCTGGCAAGTATTATTCATCTCACGCACGTATTACAACGCCCTTTACTTTTGGAAGGTGATGCGGGCGTGGGTAAAACCGCCGTTGCCGTTGCGTTGTCGCAAATGATGCAACAGGATCTGATCCGCCTGCAGTGCTACGAAGGCCTCGATGCCAGCACTGCGCTGTACGAGTGGAACTACCAGCGTCAACTTATGGCTGTAAGGCTCCGTGAAAACGAGCTCCGTGAAAACGAGCTCCGTGAAAACGAGCTCCGCGAAAACGACCTCCGTGAAAACGCACCGCAGGAGAAGAACACTCGCGGTGAGATAAAATCCAACGCTGATACCATTGAATCAGAGCTGTTTAGTAAAGAATACCTTTTACCTCGCCCGTTGCTGCAAGCAATAACTACCCCCGAACCCTGTGTGTTGTTAATCGACGAAATAGATCGAGCTGACGATGAGTTTGAAGCTTTTTTGCTGGAGGTTTTGTCAGACTTTCAAATCACCATCCCGGAACTCGGCACCATCAAAGCGCTGCACCGTCCTACCGTATTGCTGACTTCCAATGCGACGAGAGATTTAAGCGATGCGCTGCGGCGACGCTGTCTGTTTCACTTTGTCGACTTCCCGGATGCAAAAAAAGAACTCAACATACTTTCTACTCAGCTGCCGGATCTGGATCTTCATCTGGCACGCTCTATCGCACGATTTGTACAAAAACTCCGTCAGGAAAGCCTGAAGAAAACACCAGGGGTAGCGGAAACACTGGACTGGGCTGCCGCATTGATGCATTTACAAACCGGTGAGCTTGAGCAGTCCCTGCCACAGATAGAAGCCACACTGGGATGCCTGCTAAAAACACAAGCTGACCGGGAGCTGGCCACTTCGGGCTGGCTACAACAGTTGCTCAATCCAGCCAGTGACAGCTGAAAATAAATCCCGACCAGTGACAACCGAGCATCGAATAACACCGCAGCCAGACGACCCGGTGGCTGTTGTGCGGCTGCGGCTGGAAGGTTTTATCCAGACGCTTAAACTGGCAGGCTATGAAACCACCCCTGCCAATGTACAGCTGGCTCATCAACTCTGTTGTACACCGGCAGTTGAATCTGGCTATTTCCTGCGCACAGCACTGCGCGCCCTGTTCAGTCAAAACAGGGAGCAATGGCTGGACTTTAACCAAATCTTCGAGCACTACTGGTTCGACCCGGTCGTCGTGGAGGACAAGTCTGACGCACGCTTGCTGGTATCCCGCAGTGCCGGAGCAAGTGCCGGAATCGCATTTTTTTCGGAGTTGCAAAGTCAGGACGCAGCATCAGCCGATACATCAGAGTCCGGCACAGAGCAAATCGCTGGCGGTGCCGGTGAGGCTCGCATGCTATCCAAGCGCGATTTTCGCTTTGTGTTCAACCCCGATGAAATGCGAACCATAGAGCAACTCGTCGATGAGCTTGCACGAAAGGTCAAAAAACAAATTCGACATCGCAACCGATTGTCTACGCATAAGGGCAAAATCGACGCGCCAAAAGTCGCTCGTAAAAATATGGGGCATGGCGGCTGGCCATTCAAACTTCAGTTCCGGCACAGAACAAGAGTCCCTGCCAGATTTGTGCTGCTACTGGATGTCAGTCAATCGATGGAAATCTACAGCACACTATTTTTACGTTTTGCACGCGGCATATTGCAGGCGTTTGCAGATGCAGATGCATTTGCCTTTCATACAGAGCTGGTCCCGATTGGCTCCGAGCTAAAGGAAAAAAGCTCCAGCAGGCTGGAGCGGAAACTCAAAGAGCTTTCCAGTGGCTGGCTGGGAGGGACACGCATCGCACAGTCAATAAACAGCTTCAACGAAGACTACGCCGCCAGCGTCATCAATCGCCAGACAATAGTCTTTATTTTCAGTGATGGCTATGACAGTGGCGAACCAGAGGATCTGGTAGCAGAAGTTCTTGACATAAAACAACGCTGTAAAAAGCTGGTATGGATTAACCCGCTGCTTGGCAGGCAGACCGCGGATGATGTGTCGATTCCCATCGAAAGGTGCATGAATGCGGTTATACCAGAAGTCGATCTCTATACCTCGGCTCACAACCTGGACAGTCTCAAGATGCTGACCCCGGCATTCTCTCTGAGATAAGGGATCGCAAAGGGTAGATTGCTCCACCATGCGGAGCGTTTACTACGGGTACAAAAAAGCCCGCTAGTGCGGGCTTTCGGTAATTTCAAAGTTCAAAGAGCGCTTTACAGTCGGGCTTCCCGAACCGGGCTTCTCACAATCAAAGTCAGTTTGTGACTGCCGGTATCAGAAGAACAACACAGCAACCAGACTGGATAGCAGTGCTAGCGCTTTGAGTACTGAGTTGCACGTCTTGCTTTGCGCAGACCCACTTTCTTACGTTCCACCTGACGCGCGTCACGTGTGAGAAAGCCAGCTTTGCGCAGATCAGAACGCATTTCTTCATCATATTTCAGCAATGCTCTGGCTATGCCGTGGCGAATTGCTCCCGCCTGCCCGGTGTTTCCACCTCCGGCTACGGTGATTTTGAAGTCAAACTTTCCAGTCATTTCAAGACTTTCAAGTGGCTGGCGTACAACCATTCGGGCAGTTTCTCTGCCAAAATACTCGTCCAGTGGACGATTGTTAACGACAATATCGCCTTTGCCTGCACTCATAAATACGCGCGCGCTGGACGTTTTGCGTCGACCTGTACCGTAATACTGTTCAGCCATGTCTTATTTCAGTTCCAGAGTTTCAGGAGATTGCGCTGCATGCTGGTGATCTTTGCCAGCGTACACCTTCAGCTTGCGGAACATGGCACGACCCAGAGCATTCTTGGGCAGCATACCTTTCACAGCTAACTGTACTGCACGCCCGGGCGCCTTTTCCTGCATTTTCTCAAAGCTTATGGATTTGAGGTTACCAATGTAACCCGTGTGGTGATGATACATTTTATCTGTCGCTTTCTTACCAGTGACAGCAACCTTGTCGGCATTGACCACAACAATATAGTCGCCCGTGTCTACGTGAGGCGTATATTCGGGCTTGTGCTTGCCACGCAGCACATGCGCACAGGTACTCGCCAGTCTTCCTAGCGTTTTGCCTTTTGCATCAATAACATACCATTGACGCTTTACCTCGGCCGGCTTGGCACTAAAGGTTTTCATTGAAACTCCGAGAATCGAGGGGAGCAATTATGCCCAGAAAAGCCCTCCATTATAGTTGATGCTTCTTTCACTAACAAGCTCTGCGCCCGCTAGCGGCACTCTCTGGCAAAAACACGCGCAACCCTGCGCACTTGCTCGTTTTTTTCGGTTGGTCCGCAGGCGCCATATCACTAAAGATAGACTAAGGATGCGGTTCTAACTGCCAGAAGGGAATTTAAAGCGACGCGGCCTTGACAGGCCGCGTCTAACCATCTTTGGAGGATGGAGGAGGAAAACTTTCCATGAGTATACAGGTTTTGCAATTACCGGTCAATCAATGAACAGGTTCTGAGCACTGCCGCAGCAATGTGCCTCCCTGTCAGTCAAATTCTACCAATCCAAATCAACCTGTTGCGGTCTGTGCTCCGTGCTCCGTGCTCTGTGCTCTGCGCCCTTTGTGTAGTGGCCTGACCTCACCTGCATGGTCAACTAAGCGACTGCGGCAGTCTCTCTGCCACCGGGGCGGATGCTCCTAACCGTCGTTTTATTGGCTATTTATCAACAATGTCGACGATTTCTGTCTCGAAGCTGATCTCCACCGAACTCTCCAGCATTTTGGTGACAGAACAATACTTTTCAACCGACATTGAAACCACACGCTCGACCTGCCGGACCGACAAATTTCGACCTTCAACAACAAATTTCAAAGCTATCCTGGTAAACACAGCTGGCACAGCATCGGCACGCTCAGCCTCAATCAAAACCTGACAATCCGACACGTCCTGTCGAGCCTTTTTTAGCATCAGAATGACGTCAATAGACGAACAACCACCCAGTCCAAGCAACACCATTTCCATCGGGCGCACGCCCAAATTCCTGCCACCATGCTCAACAGAACCATCCATAACGACACTATGGCCGCTATCTGACTCCCCAACGAAGCTGAGATTGTCGAGCCATTTTATTCTTGATTGCATACATTTTGATCTCGTTGCGACGATGGATAGCGTATCGCGGAGCATCAACCCATGCCAACTGAAACCGTCTCCGCTGTGCAGAGCCAGCCCGGTTGACTCGAAGACAGGCTCTTGCATAGCCGTTACCAGTCAGAAGATCGCCCATTCTTCGGGTCGAGTTTTGTCTGGCTTATATCTCTTGCGATCCATGGCAGTTATGACGTTGGTATTCGTGACATTTATTCGCTCTGTGAAGGTCATAAGTTGCAGTGCAAGTTCACAGTTCTTCACATGCACTCGGAACACAGGTCGCAGTGTGAACAGTTTTTGCTCTATCTCCGTTATCTCGAAGCCGACAGTAACAGCCCGGAGAACGGACACATGCTTCCACCTCGTAACACGCCACCGAAAGCCGAATGGTTAGATACACTACTACGACATAGTCACCGTAGACAGTATCCTGCAAAAACGACCATCATCCACCACGGTGATAAGCCGGATACGCTGTACTACATGGTGGACGGCTCCGTAAGCGTTGTCATCGAAGATGACGAAGGACGAGAGATTGTTCTGGCCTATCTGAACAATGGAGACTTCTTCGGTGAGATGGGCCTTTTCGAAGAGGAAAGCGAGCGTAGTGCCTGGGTGGTTGCGCGCAACAAGTGTGAGGTAGCCGAGATCAACTACGAACAATTTCGCAGACTGGCTGATCAGTCACCTGAAATTTTGTTTGCACTATCCACACAGTTAGCATCGCGCTTGCGTAAAACCAGCACCAAAGTGCGTGACCTCGCTTTTCTTGATGTGACCGGCCGGGTTGCTTCTACACTGCTGGATCTGGCAAAACAACCAGACTCTATTACTCACCCCGATGGCATGCAGATTCGCATCACCCGCCAGGAGATAGCCAGAATAGTAGGTTGTTCCCGTGAGATGGTCGGCCGGGTTTTGAAAGATCTGGAAGATCGAGGTTTAATCCACGCTCGCGGTAAGACCATGGTTATCTATGGCACCCGGTAACGGTGACGGGGAATCATCGATTGCCCTCCAATAGAAACCTGAAAGAACAATTTTTGCCCGCCATTACTGGCGGGCGAGAATATCAGCTACTGATTTTTCCACACCAATAGCTGCGTCGACAATTTTTTGTCTCGTCAGCTACGCGAAGTGCGTTCTCCTAGACTCTAAACAATTCTTCAAGCGTTTGCCCTGGTGACTCAGCTCGCATAAAAGCCTCCCCAACCAAAAAAGCATTGACCTGATTGTCACGCATGAGCTGAACATCAGTTCTGGACAGAATACCGCTTTCTGTAACCACTAGTACCTCATCGGGAATATGACCCAACAAGTCGAGTGTCGTTTGCAAAGTAACATCGAACGTTCTTAAGTCTCGATTGTTGATCCCGATCATATCCGGCGACAACTGCAATGCCCTTTGTAACTCTTCTTTATCATGGACTTCAATTAACACATCCATATCAAGATGCCGGGCAAGACCATAAAGCTCCATAAGCATTGCGTCGCCAAGTGCCGCCACTATCAGTAAGATACAGTCAGCACCCATCGCTCGCGCCTCATAGACCTGATACTGATCGATAATAAAATCTTTTCTGATCACCGGCAGTTCACACACTGCCCTGGCTTCTATTAAGTACTGCGCATCTCCCTGGAAGAAATCTATATCAGTCAGCACCGAGAGGCATGCTGCACCACCACGAGCATAACTGCGTGCAATTTCCGCCGGGTCAAAGTTCTCGCGTATAACCCCTTTACTGGGAGAGGCCTTTTTAATTTCTGCGATTACAGCTGATTCGCCCTGATCTATGCGGCTCTTCAAGGACGACACAAACCCGCGTGGCAATGATGCCTGGCTGGCTCTATGCGATAACGCCGACAGACTTTCAGCTGCAGCCGCAGCGGAGATCTCCTCCACTTTGCGCTTGAGTATTTTCTTGAGTACGTCTGGAGTATTTGCTGACATAATTATCAATCCGGGCCGCCAGCGTCACTACAGGCATTACTGCAGTCGATGAGATCCTGAAACTTTTTTTCAGCACTGCCGTTGGCAATCAGGCGACTGGCTATCTCGACACCCTGTTTATGACTCTTGGCCAGGCCGCCAACATAGATGGCGGCGCCAGAGTTAAGCGCGACTATATCTCGCGCCGGACCTGGTTGATTAGCCAGAACCTTCTTCACCATTGCAAGGCTTTCCGCCGCACCCGACACTTTCAGCGCTGCAAGATCCGCTACATCAAAATTAAAATCTGAAGGTTGAATGGTATAACAAGTGATACTGCCTTCCTTTAGTTCAGCAACACTGGTAGCAGCGCCGATGCTAATTTCATCCATACCATCTTCAGCATGTACCACCATCGCGCCATCGCTGCCAAGCTTCTGCAGCACTTGAGCCATTGGTTTGACCAAATGTTCACTATAAACGCCAAGTACCTGCTTCGGAGCAGACGCGGGATTAGTCAATGGACCCAGTACGTTAAAAATAGTGCGCATGCCCAACTCCTTGCGAGGACCAATCGCATGCCGCATAGCACCATGATGATTTGGCGCGAACATAAAGCCAACTCCGACAGTGTCGACACAGTGGGCTACCTGATCCGCTTCGAGGTTTATATTTACACCTGCAGCCTCCAGTAAATCTGCGGCACCGGAACTGCTCGACACGGCGCGGTTGCCATGTTTGGCGATCTTGACACCTGCAGCCGCGGCCACAAACGCGCTGGTCGTTGAGATATTAAACGTGCTGTGGCTATCACCACCTGTACCGACGATGTCGAGTAAATCGGTTGTGCTGCAGCGAACTCCGCTCGCGAGTTCCCTCATGACCTGTGCGGCGGCTGCTATTTCATCAACCGTTTCACCTTTGCAACGCAATGCGACCAGCAAGCCACCGATCTGCGCATCCCCACAGGCGCCGGACATAATTTGACGCATTGCGCCGACCATCTCATCAGCATCAAGATTTTCACCCTCAACCACTCTGGCAATGGTTGCACGTATGTCTGTGACAGCGTTCATTTGCTAGCCTGCATTTTCAATTGACAATCTTTCAAAAAAATCTGGCATCCGGATTCGAAAGCGTTTAACGAACGATATACTCAAAGTTAGCTACTGACTTGTGGTTCATGCAGGTTTTCGCCGTTAAGAAAGTTCTGCAACATGTCGTGACCGTGCTCAGTCATTATTGATTCGGGGTGGAACTGTACCCCCTCAATGGCAAGCGCACGATGTCGCAAGCCCATTATTTCGTCGACTTGGCCATCTTCAGTTTGCGTCCATGCGGTCACTTCAAAGCAGTCCGGTAAAGATTCCTTTTCAATAACAAGAGAGTGATAGCGAGTCGCTGTAAAGGGATTTGACAAACCAGTAAACACACCACAGTTGCGATGATACACCGCAGATGTCTTGCCATGCATAACCCGGCTGGCTCTGACAATTTTCCCGCCAAATGCGGCACCGATACACTGATGCCCAAGACACACGCCCAGCAGTGGTACGTCTCCCGCCACCGCCTTGATCAACTCGACCGATATACCAGCTTCAACAGGCGTGCACGGACCAGGCGATATCACAATATGCTCGCTACCAGACTGCCGAACCGCATCGACGCTGACCGCATCATTGCGGTGCACCACCACCTCCGCCCCAAGCTCTGCAAAGTATTGAACAAGATTAAACGTAAACGAGTCGTAGTTGTCTATCATGGTCAGCATCAGACACTGCTCCGCATTTGCAAAGCATGACTGTCGAGACCTGCTTCTGCCAGCGCCGCTGCGCGAAAAATAGCGCGGGCCTTGTTCAGGGTTTCTTCCCACTCGCTTTGCGGGTCAGAATCGAATACCACACCTGCCCCTGCCTGTATGGACAGCACGCCCTCTTTAATAACTGCTGTGCGTATCGCAATAGCGGTATCCATATTGCCATTCCAGGATAAATACCCAACGGCGCCGGAATAGATACCACGCTTGATCGGCTCGAGCTCTTCAATTATTTCCATCGCACGTATTTTCGGTGCACCACTGACAGTCCCCGCGGGGAAGGTTGCACGCAGAACATCGATGGCAGTCATGCCTGCTTTCAGTTTTCCAGTGACATTGGATACGATATGCATTACGTGTGAATAGCGTTCGACCAGCATTTTTTCGGTGAGCCTGACACTACCGGTTTCAGAAACGCGACCGGCATCGTTACGTCCAAGATCGATTAGCATCAGGTGCTCTGCCAATTCCTTGGGGTCAGCCAACAGATCAGCTTCGAGTGCCTTGTCTTCCTGTTCTGATTCGCCGCGCCGCCTGGTACCGGCAATAGGCCGCACTGTCACCTCTTCATTTTCCAGACGCACCAGAATTTCAGGCGATGACCCAACGACCTGATGATCCCCCAGATCCAGAAAGTACATGTATGGCGACGGATTTAAAGTACGCAGCGCACGATACAGGTCCAGTGCAGACGCTGAGTAACTTATGCTTAGACGCTGTGACAGTACGACCTGCATACAATCGCCAGCTTTTATGTAATCACGGATGCGATCAACACCAGCCATGTAGCTGTTCTGACCAAATCCGGATACAAAGTCTCCCTCCTCAAGTAGCTGGCTCTTTTCGCTGCGAGGTACATCCAGCGGCGCCCGAAGCATGGCTTCGATGTCCGACAACCGCACCTGCGCGTCGTCGATATCTTCTGCGTTGGCGTGAACGACAATATTCAGCTTGCCAGTCAGGTTATCGAAAACCACTACTTCTTTGGACACCAGCAATAAAATATCCGGCGTTTCCAGCGGGTCGGTTTGATTGGCATTTTTTTTAGCAATCAGGGACGGCTCGATATAGTGAACGGTCTCGTAGCCAAAATACCCGACCAATCCTCCGGTGAAACGCGGCATACCCGCAATTGGCGCCACGTCGAACTTTTGCTGAAAGCTCTCGATCCACTGCAATGGATCTGACACGGTTTCAGAATGAACGATTGTCCCGTCGATTAGATGTTCAATTTGATTACCACGAACCTGAATTTTTTCCGCGCAAGGCAAACCAATGATTGAGTATCTGCCCCACTTGTCTCCGCCAGTTACCGACTCGAACAAATAGCTACCGGGGGCATTGGCAACCTTTAGATAGGTGCTTAACGGAGTGTCGAGGTCCGCCAGAATTTCACGCATAAAAATCTGGTGCGCAACCGACTCGAAGGTGTGCTCTGGACTATTTTTGTAGCTGGTTTTGTATCCGGTGCTGTGCCCGGAGTTGTGGCTGGCGTCAGGACTGTCCTGAGATCTGTTTGGTTCCTGTGCGTTGTTTGCTACAGTAGTGTCAGGCTTAACTCGATTTTCCTGACCATTGACAGACGTGGTAGTGCGTTTCATGGGTATTACCGGATGACAGAGGCGATAGTGCGGGGAACAGGTTTTGGCGCAGGCGCGCATGCGGGCAAAATCGCCAGGGCCAGGCTCCTGTGCATACTAGAGCTGCGCACTCAAGAACCAAGTGTTCAAGAGCCGTGCACTCAAGAGCTATGCATTCAAGAGCTTTGCTTGTCAGGTCAGTCGGTGCCATGCTGCACTTCTGGATTATGAAGGGGTCAAATTTAGCTACAAGGGTTCAGCGAGTCAAGCACGGATCAACAGGTGGCATTGCTGCGCGCATCCTGTGTACGCCGGGCCAACAACGGGGCCAGCACCCGGCCGCGAACCCGGATAAGCCCGAGCTTACCCGACAATTTACTACCACGTTGATGCTATCACCGCGAACAAACGCTATATTTACAATTATTCCTGACTCTGTGAATTGACTATGACCACCATTAACCAACAGCACTTGATCGATAGCGTAGCCGACGCGCTGCAGTTTATTTCGTATTTTCACCCGAAAGATTTCATCGATGCCGTGCACGAGGCCTATCAGCGAGAGGAGTCAAAACCTGCTAAAGACGCGATGGCGCAGATACTGATCAACTCACGCATGTGTGCAGAGGGGAAACGACCAATTTGTCAGGACACCGGCATCGTGACGGTGTTTGTTAAAGTTGGAATGGATGTTCGATGGGAAGGTGAAATGACGCCGGCTGAAATGATCAACGAGGGCGTCCGACGCGCATACCTGCACCCGGACAATAAACTGCGTGCATCCATTCTTGCTGATCCAGCTGGCGCTCGAAGCAACACCAAAGACAACACGCCAGCAGTCATCCACATGGAAATTGTCACCGGAGACAAAGTCGAAGTGGACATTGCAGCCAAGGGTGGCGGTTCCGAGAACAAATCAAAAATGGCGATGCTCAACCCCAGTGACAGCATCGTTGACTGGGTGGTCAAAACGGTCCCGACGATGGGTGCTGGCTGGTGTCCGCCGGGTATGCTCGGCATCGGCGTCGGCGGCACGGCAGAAAAATCTGCAGTGCTGGCAAAACAGGTGCTAATGGACCCAATCGATATTCACGAACTCAAGGCCCGTGGTGCAAAAACCAAAACCGAAGAATTGCGGCTGGAGATTTTTGAAAAAGTGAACGCACTGGGTATAGGCGCGCAGGGGTTAGGTGGATTGACAACCGTGCTGGACGTAAAAATAGCAGATTACCCGACACACGCTGCGTCCCTGCCCGTCAGCATGATCCCCAATTGTGCAGCCACCCGGCACGCGCACTTTGTGCTGGACGGCACCGGACCGTCGCTACAGACTCCACCAAAATTGTCGGATTGGCCGGAGATTACCTGGGATGTTGGACCAAATGCGCGCAGTATAAATCTTGACACACTGACTGCCGAGGAAACCAGCAGCTTTAAGCCAGGTGAAACGCTGTTGCTGAACGGCACCTTGTTGACAGGCCGCGATGCCGCTCACAAGCGAATCAAGGAACTACTTGATAAGGGTGAAAAATTACCTGTCGACTTGAGCGGCAAGTTAATCTACTACGTCGGCCCTGTTGATGCAGTGCGTGATGAAGCAGTGGGTCCGGCCGGACCAACAACTGCAACCCGAATGGACAAATTCACCGAGATGATGCTCGCCCAGACGGGGCTGCTTGGCATGATCGGCAAAGCGGAACGCGGACCCGCCGGAATCGACGCTATTAAAAAACACAAGTCTGTTTATTTAATGGCAGTAGGTGGTGCCGCCTATCTGGTGTCGCGCGCAATTACATCCGCCCGCATCATCGCATTCGAAGAACTGGGTATGGAAGCTATCCATGAATTTGTGGTGAAAGATATGCCTGTGACAGTCGCTGTCGATAGCAACGGCGAGGCCGTGCACCAAACCGGGCCGGAAAACTGGCGAGGTAAGATTGCCAGTGGCGAAGTGCAGCCAATCTACTTCCGCTAGTGGGTTGTGCGGAAAGTTCGGTAACAGACTTTTCACAGCCATAGTTGTCAGAGCAAGGCGAAAAAATGCAGGCATAGCAGGGCCTACGTCGAATTTTTTTAACGCAGCTATGGCGACTGTGGCGAAGAAAAGTGTTACCGAATTTCCAAACGGCCCACTTGAAGCAGCTATTGATCTCTGCAGCGCCTCGGTTATACACAACCGCATAGATGCGCTGCCGTAGTTATACACAGCCACGGGTAACCTGCCGTGGCTGTTTTACAACAACAAGATAGTGACCTGGTGCCTTGCAACCCACCAATCGCATCAACCCCTGGCACCATGCCATTCCACCAACCCATAGCATCCGACTCTGTAGCATGCCTGCAACTGCTGACACCATCAGCAGCGACGCCTGCGCCGGATGAGTGTAAAACAATATTACCGGGAGCCTGCCCACTCTCACTGTTTGCGGTGTATGAAGGTACAGATGGGCACCCGTACTGTGGCAAACGCACAACATTAGAACTTCAGTTCTGATAATAAAAAGTCGTGGCGTTGTAATCTCCGTGCTCGCACTTCATGATAGCATTCGCAACAACATCCGGTAGCGGGTGTGGTGACAAAGCACTAGATTTTGTAGGCGATATATTATGGCAACTGCCCCGTCCAGCGTTACAGTCGCGTTCGTCGCGTTGATGCTGGTGTTATTTCTGATCGATTTAATCACCTCTTTCACCAAACGACACAAAGACTTTCGCTCTGTTATCGTCAGCGTCGGTGTTCTCGGCACCTTCACCGGCGTTTTTATCGGACTGCTCGGTTTTGATGCAGCCGATATTCGCGGCAGCGTACCCAGGCTACTTGACGGAATGAAGATAGCCTTCCTGACCTCCGTGGTTGGAATGGGCTTGTCAGTGGTGCTATCTATACTAAACCGGTTCAGATCCAGTGGCAGCGATGATGAATTCGAAGCACTGAATGCAATCAGTAAGAAACTCGACACCTTACACAAGCTCGATAATCTGGAGAAGCTCGACGTGCTCGAGCACATGAGCTCGCAACTGGGTGCAACAGTTACCGGTCTGGACGATGTTCGCGCTGATATGCAGTATTCACGCAGCGAACTGGACGCCCATTTCAAGGCCACCCAGCACACGCTAAACGACGCGCTTGAACGGATTTCCCGCAATGCCAGTGAAGAGATAGTCAAATCGCTGGAAACGGTGATCACCGATTTCAACAACAATCTAACAGAACAGTTTGGCGACAACTTTAAACAGTTAAACGCAGGTATCGCCAGCTTGCTTGAGTGGCAGAATCAATACCGCGAAACTGTCTCCAGCAATACCGAGTTGCTCGGACAAATTACCCAAAGTCTGAATAGCTCGCGCACAACACTCGATACCGTTGCAAGCCGCAATAAAGAGACGATCGAGGTTTATCAAAACCTTGCAGATCTTATACAGGTGCAAAAACAACAATCAGAAATGCTAAAGGCGCAAATGAAAGAGTATGCTGATCTGAGCGAGCGCGCCACAGCGGCGTTTGCCACCATGCAAAGTGGCTTTGGCAATATACAGGCAGGCATGCAAGTTCAGTCCGAAGCTGTTGCGACACTCACAAGCGATATAAGTAAACAACTTCCGGAAGCACTAAACGAACTCGAAAGCACTTTGACAGGGCTAACCAACAAGTTCGCACGTGACTACCAGTCGTTTCTAGAGCGCTATCGACTACTGTTGGTTGACGAAGAATGAGACGCAGCAACAGCAACGAATGGATATCAATCTCCGATATGATGGCCGGATTGATGATGATTTTTTTGTTGATCGCCATTGCTTTCATGTATCAAACCGATCAGGAAAAAAAAGCAATAGCAGATATAGCTGTTGAATTTGAACGCTCACGAAATGATCTTAACCAGGCACTACGCGATGAGTTTCGCGATGACCTTCCAGTTTGGGGAGCAGAAATTCTGGACGATAATACCTTTCGTTTCAATGAGCCGCAGGTTTTGTTTTCGCGTAACAGCGCGGAGATCAACGACAAATTCAAGTTGATACTGAACAATTTTTTTCCACGTTATCTGACCATACTCTCACGAGACCAATTTAAATCAGAAATAGATGAGGTTCGCGTTGAAGGCCACACCTCATCAGATTGGCGCGGAACTGACAGCAGACAGGTCGCTTACATAAAAAATGCGCGGCTATCTCAAAACCGCTCATTTTCAGTGCTCGACTACATCCATACCATGCAGGCCAGTGATCCACATCGTGACTGGCTGCAAAAGGTACTCAGGGCAAACGGGCTGTCGTCTGCAAAACCCATTATGTCTGCATCGGGCATAGAGGATGTCAATCGAAGCCGGCGCGTCGAGTTTCGAGTCATAACCAAAACCGAGGAGAAAATTTATCGCATACTTCGGGAAGCTGAAAACCTGTCGTGAGACTTACGCGCTTTTTTCAACTCAAGGAGTCTGTGCGACAACTACAGGCACATGAGGGCATTGATGGTCTGGCATTTCGGCTTCGTGAAGAGCCTTTTCGCGTTGATCCTGCAGAATTAATATTCGGTGAAACCGGTATATTTAACCTGTCCTCTACCGGCGCACTGACCCGGGTCACCCTGTACGACGCCGAGCAAAGAATTGATTCTGATCGTATGGATCCTATCCTGCGAAGCAACGTTGTCAGCGGCGGATTCGATAACCTTTCTCTTATAGAGCAATTACCTCGTTACCATTTTCTGAATTGCGAAAAATTACAGCAACAACAGGACTCCGAGTGGCGTGAAGCGCACGCCTGGCAGATTTCACATCGCGACAACAGCCGATTTATCTTCAGCTACACGACCACAAGCGGTGTGCTTTGCGATATGGACACACAGCGTTTACTGCCATGTCCGCACTGCACTGACGCGATGCACGAACTGGGCTATATGAAAGCCGACATCACCACTTCGGGCCACCTGTTAGCTCTGCTTGATAGCGGCGAGTTCTATACCCGACGCAAGTCTATGCGGCCATCCTCCTGTCCCTCTATACCGAAGTGTTTTTGGGTTGACTGGCCTCTGCTGACCAAACGTCACCAATCTGTTTCTAACCGTTGCGCAAACTCATTCAGAGAGTCGGTAAACTGCGACAAGTCTGGTGCCTGCACACACTATTCACACTGCGATATCAATCACAAAAATTTTCATTACCTGACCAACCTCTGCGGCCCCTGCCATCAACAAAAAGCC
This sequence comes from uncultured Granulosicoccaceae bacterium, assembly GCA_964393885.1. GTDB lineage: Bacteria > Pseudomonadota > Gammaproteobacteria > Granulosicoccales > Granulosicoccaceae. The sequence continues at coordinate 75,336 of CAYMVV010000003.1, forward strand.
GGCCACCAACACTTGCGTCAGACAAACCAGTCACAGTTGTCATAGCCTAAACTCCCACATCCAGCACCTTGTCCCAAATGACATGGCGTGCTCCCCATCATCCACACCTGTTTGCTGCCGCTATAGGACATACCAACAGTCAACACGATGCCTGCACACAAGAGGCAGATCAGCGGAAAAAACAGAGCAACTCCTTTATGGGACAAAATTCTCAGAGAGATACCCTGGAAATATCCAGCGAAATTGAGCCCGCACAGCGCACAGTGGACCTCGATCAATGGTGTGTTGCCGCCAATGATGATTCGATACAGTGCTTTTTGAAAACAACACTGCAATCGATGATGAGCGATAACTCTCGTGAATTGCACATCGAACAGGAAAAAGATTTTTGCCGGGTCAGGATGCGGGTCAACGGCCAGTTAACTGAACGCAGGTTGTTTAACCCGACACTCGCGAGTGAACTGCTTAATGCAGTAAGCCAGAAAAATAGTGCCTTTCAATCACACTCATCAGCAAATGATGATTTCGGGGAGCTGAATCTCCCTGTGCTTATTGATGGCGAAAAGTGCGATCTGAATATTTGGCACTACAAGACAATCGTCGGCAGATGTCTCACTCTGTCCGTCGCCGCTGCCAGCGTAATCCCCGAGATTCTTGAGCAAACCAGCCTCGACACTCGGACAAAACAAAAAATGCGACGTCACTTCAGCTCGCCAGCTACCAGTGGTATCACGTTAATTTGCAGCCACTCGGATGACCTGTTGCGCTCGGTTTTTTACGCCCTGCTCGGTGAGGTGAATAGCGTTGAACGCAAAATCGTGTCGTTGCAACGCAGCATAGACAAGCACATACCAAGGATTAGCCAGATCCTGACAGACTGCAATACCAACCACACGAATCCAGCTGACTCGCCAGATAAAAATCAGACACTGGTTTCGACGACAACCAGGCTGGCAGATCATACTTTCGTCGACTGGATAAGCTCCCGTGACAAAGACATCACAAACGCGCTGCACGCGAATGCTCAAACAACAATGTTTTGGCACGGCCCGGTAACCACCGGGCTTATAGAACTCTTTTCATCTCAGAGTTTCGCCCTCAATTTGACAACGATAATCGAATTGAGTGATGCTGGCCTGATATGTCCTCATTGTGCAGACAGCTACAAACCTTGCAAGCGTGATTTCAAGCGACTGCCTGTTGCGGCAGCAGACGGTTCGTCAGAGTCCTACTTTTACGCCAACGGTTGTGACAGGTGCGATGATACAGGAGTGTCGACGCTGACCACAGTCGCATCTTTTTGCCAGAGTACCGACGCTATAAGAGAGGCTATACAACAGCAGTCCGTAGAAGCCACTCATCAGGCAATTGCAAAAGCACAGGGTTCGTCGTCGGTTGCAAAGCAACTGGAAGGGCTTGCAAGAACGGGAAAAATCAGTTTTGAAGACTGGTTAAGCCGACAATAGTCCGAGAACTGCGGTATCGATGCCAAGGCCTGCTCAACTTGCCTGGCTTTAGTCCCGGCGTTTTAGACTTGGTGTTTTTGACCCGGTGTTTTAAACCTGGCTTTAGTGCGAGGACCCTGTTCTAACATGGATTCAGACCGCGAGTTTTCCGTGGCCTACCTCTTCCACTACTGAATCCACTACCGATATTTTGCGCTCCTTGCGATGAACGTTTATATCTACCACGTTGTCGTAGGTGGCCTGCACATGCAATTTGTATTTATCATTACACCAATTTACACCCATGGCACTTTCAGCTACACCATCCGCACTTTCAGCATTGTTGATACTTGTGTAGATACTGCCATTAAGTTGCGTTTTAGCGATAAGGTAGTTTCGATAGGCTGTATATTTTTTCGCGTCGACTTTTTCAGGCTTCTGCCAGAAGGTCTCAAGAGACCCCTGGTGGGTCAGGCCCGGAAAATCGTATATGGCTCTACCCATCGCCTTTACCGGTGTTTGATGGTACATAGAGGATATACCAACGGTGCTGTTAATCAGAACTGCTCCTTCTGCACGCTGCAAAAGACGCGGCAAATCAGTGTCATGTATGTAATACACCCTGCCACTCAGACCATATTCAACAGCTAAATGTGATATCAGTGTACGATAGTTCTTATAACCACGATCATAGGGATGATGCTTAAATACGATTGACGTATTTTCATCTGCTGAAGTAAACGATATCAACACTCGATCAATAAATTCTTCAACACTTCCAAAATCAGAGTGTTGAATAACCTGCATGTCATTGTGGACCTGCAATGGCACCAAAAAGAACTTGCCGTCCCCCTGCAGCAGTTTTTTGCTGACTTGATATTCGGTAGCCTTATAAATCCATTTTCTGAAGCCAGATCGGATCCAGATCGATCCTTCAGTCAGAGTTTTTAGAGGTCGATGGTGAACGTAGTCAGGGAAGCGCCAACGCATTGCTGACGACGCCATGTAATATTGCATCGCATAGCACGCCGCCTTAAAGAACACACTTTTAACCGGTTGCGACGATGCGCCAGGGTCACTCTCGTACTCCGTCTGCTCGTCCAGCTGTGCAGCAATTTTTTCCTGATCGCAGGCATTTGAAAATCCATTAACCCCGTCGCGCTCGAGCGTGATGTAGTTGGGCCTGACGTAGCCTTCCTCGAATACATAGACGTCAATATTTAGTCTTTTTGCAATGGTTATGGCTTGACGATGATAACTTCTGCAGTCGCCAAAAAGATAAATCCTGTCAATTTGGCGACCCACCATAACTGACTCTATCCAGTAGGGCCAAACCGCTGTGTCGTCACGAAAATTAAGGACATTTGACCCGCGGTAGAAAAACCAGTCACCGCCATTGAGGTTAACCTTGACTACATTATGCCCCTGTTTCTCCAGATCCGTAGCCAGCTTTTTAAAAAAAGGGCCAACGGGTCCCTGTAACAGCAGCACATTACGCGGCATAAGTAAGGCCTTTTTTTATGTTGCGAACTATGTTCACGTATTTTTTTATTCCAGCTTCAGTTATCGGAGACGTTGCAGCACGCTTTTCCGACAGAAGCGCCTCGACCGTTTGCTCCACGCTCACATGCTCACCCGATGAAATATCCAGATACGCCGGGTACCGAATGTAACTGATATAGATCAGTTCATTCAGCGTGCGCTTTCGGCTGCGTCGAGCAAAATTACATCGATCGGTCGTCAATCCCCAGCCCGCGTAGAACGGTCTACCGTATGTAACGACATGCTTGTTGTAAAGTAGCGCCTCGAGGCCGGTAAGAGAACTTATTGTATGAACCTCTTCACAATACTGCAGCACAACATCAATAGGTAGCACTGTTTCGATGCGATCACAGAGTGTTTGTAATTCACAATTCCTTTCAATACCATCAGATCGATTGCCACTAACCACATCAGGGTGTGGCTTGTAGACGACAATCGCGTGCGGATTTGACCGTCGCACAGCTTTGATCAGGTCCAGATTACACTCGACCGCACCAGAGCCAAAGCGCAAAGATGCGTCGCCATCGACTTGCCCGACAACCAGCAAAACCTGCTTACCATGATAGAAGCTGATGTCAAAGTTACTATCTGCCGGCCTTGTATACTTGCTGATGCGCTCCGCGAGTAGAACGCGTATCAATTGTCGAGCACGGTGCAGATCAATATCCGAGCAGCAGTAGTGCTCCAGCAGAGTCTCCAAACCGGACGGGCGAGTCGCATCAAAATAGATCCCCTCCTGATCAATCACCAGTGACCTTGGTGCAGTAAAATTACTGCCCAGACCGACGGACCGAATAAAGCCGTCTTCCATACGCGTTATTTGATGGCGCTTCAACACTCGTTCCAACTTCGAGTCTGGTGGCTTTCTACCCCAAACCAGCACGCGGGCCGGCTCCGCTCTCGCACTGTCCCAACGCAAAAACTGTGGAACCGAAAGGTGCGTGTGGGCATAGTCTGAACAAAACAGGTAGCGGTTGATATAGCGCCTTTTCCACGGCGTGATACCTACACAGATCAGACGCCCACCGACCCGCTGCCTTTGCTCTATCTGAGTTGACACATGATCGACAATAGTTGCCAGATCACACGCCTTGTTTGTCACCGGATCGACGTAGGTCGGATAGATCAGGTAGGCGGCAACAAATAGCTCTCGAAGTGACCTGTTTTGCGCTCGCCGTGCTATTGGCTGTCGATCCTCGGTTAACCCCCATCCTGCATAAAAAGGTTGTCCGTGACAGACGACTTTACCCCCGCGCATCAGTACTTCCAGGCCGTATAAAGAGGTACCGACATGTACACTGCTACAAGCCGCCAGCTGTGCAGCAGAGATATCGCCTGTAACCAGTGACAGACCGAGTTGACGAGCCCGATCGACAAGGTATCCACGCTTTTTACCAGCCAGCACCTGCGGATGCACTTTGACAACGACCTTATCCTGTGGATATTGGTCCAAAACATCAGTCAGCATTTTGTCGAACGCATGTGCATCCATACCGCCAAGGCGCACGGACTGGTCACCGGTCGTTTGGTCTACCACCAGTGCAAAATCAGACATTGAACCAGGTACGGAAGACTGAGCCGGCAGATGGTTGTATTTACTGATTCCAGCCTCGACGAGACGCTTCATCAGCTCACCTGCGGTACCGATCATACCTGGATCTGTAAGCTTCCAGGACTCATCATCCACACCGTTTAGAAGGTTTTCAAGCCTCGAGGGACGTGTGGAGTCATAGTAGATTCCCACATCATCGATAACTATCGAGTACTTGCGTTTGTCCGCATGCTTGCCAAAGGAACAAACAAATCCATCCTCCAGTCGAATATGAGGCAGGTCAAACTGACTGGCCAGTTTAAGCGCTCTGCGGCTATAAGGTTTTGAACCCCACGAATACACCCCCGCGCAATTGTTTCCAAACAACTGGATCGGGTTGCGAGATAACGTCGAGAGACCAAGAAAGGTTTCTATGCGTTCAATTTTGCCTATGCCTGAGGACAGCGTAAAACCGGATCTCACAGCCGCGCTCTACCGAACCAGATTTATTGCAAGGCAAGTCATAACCAGACAAATCGCGCCGTCTATCAACAAAGGCTTCCAGTTCGCTCTCATTGTTACAGCCAGTTGTTGTAAAAAGGACAAACGTTCAAAATCACCACTGGCAGCATCATTTGCAGCGTACGTATCGGGTACCGATTCTGTGCTACCTGGCTTGTTCGTTGTAGCACCGGTCTCAGCGTCATCATTCATCAGCAGATGCAATTGTCTGATCACCGATGCGCCGTGATCATCCGGGCTTTGTCTCGCAGCCTGCCCGACGACATTAAGCAATCCACCACTGATGCCATTTTCACGAGCCACTTTTTGCAGGGTGGTTATTTCCTCCTGCAGTTTGACAAGATCAACCAGCGTGCTGGCACAGTGGCTTAGTTTCTCGCTGTTGTCGCTGCCATGCTCAACCTTCCCAAGATCAATCGTGTCGAGCAAAGACTCATAATCCAAAGACCCGGTCGTACCTGCTGCGTCAACGATGTACCGGTTCAGCAGTACTCTGTCGATACCACAGTCGATCAATGACATTTTGCCATTTTGCAGACTGGTGACCAACGCAGTGTACTCTTGTATCAGTGAAGGGCATTGCGCCGCAGCCATTGAATTTCCGAGGTTTCGTATCCGAGCATACACAGCAGAAAGCGCGCCAGCAGCAGGTGCTGCCAGACACAGCTGCCCGCGGCTAATCAGGGCTGTTGGTGTTCAGGGTTTCTTCCATTGCGGACAATCAGTACAAAGAAAAAGACTTAGCAGGACTACGCATTTCAAAACAGCTAGAGACCGCTCAGATGATAATTGCAGTCTCCCGCCTTGCGGCTCTGTACAGAGTCAATCCGATGACAACAAACAGAAGTAGAAATACCAGTAATGACTGATAACCACCCACTGTCCAGATGACCGCGCCAAAAAACGGTGATATAGCCGAGCCCAACAGATAGAAAAGTGCCAATACGCCGGTTTTCGAACCGAACGCATCATTGCCCAATACCTCACGCGCAATAACAGGCCTGATGACACTAACAATCCCGTAGCCACTACCGAATAACACAACAAACGGTACTGCCAATGCTACAGCCCACTGTGTTGCAAGCAGAAATGCTATCGCCATTGCAAGCGCACCGAAACAGCAAACTGCCACGAGATCATTCGTCGTACGTTTGTCCAGGGCCATAATCACAACCCTGCCAAACACTTGCATTGGACCAATGACAGATGCAATCAGAACCGCCTGGTGCAGGGCAAGTCCTCGCTCGACAAGAAGCGGAATCAAATGATGTAAGGTCGCGCCATGTACAATGGCCAACAATGCAAATGCAATCGCAAGCAACACAAACTGGCGAGTTAATAAATGATAAAAACCATCTGTGCGATCAGAGCTGATTCGGCTTTTATCGGCAACAGCCTCCAGCCGGGTTGCACCTAACCACAACAACGGTGCCGCCACCGTCAATGCAACAATGCCGAAAATACCAACAGTGACACGCCACCCATACAGATCCGATAACCAGTGCGCCGCCGGAAAGCTAATAGTACTTGCAAACCCCGCAATCAAGGTAATTGCTATGATACTCTGCTTGGCTTGTGCCCCGTAAGCGCGAGTAACCAGCGCAAAGCAGGGCTCGTACAGACAACCCGCCATGGCACAACCGGCTAGTGCACTCAGCGCCAAAAATTGCCACGGCTCAGCGATCATGGATAATAAAAAAATAGCTACCCCACCGACGCAACAGCTAGCCGCCATCAGCATCGCACCTTTGCCATGATCAATCATGCGTCCCGCAAGCGGCGAAAAAACGGCTGACATGACCAACGCTAGTGAAACTGCGACGGTTAGCATGGTCTTAGACCACCCCAGACTCTGCTCCCAGCGAAGCAATAACGCCGGAAACACGTACAACAGACATGCCCATGCCATGGTCTGACCAGCAGCCATTGCAACAACACCGCGTTTCAACATCATTGGTTTTTCATGCGCTACGCATACGACATCCACAGGAAAGGTCGCAATCACAGGTCCGGAAACAGTCAAACAACACGATGCCTCAACGCCTGATTTTGGTAAAAATACCAAACCGATTTCAGGCGCTTAAATTATTTACAAGACGACGCGGAGAAACACGCAACGCGAACGGGTAATCGTGATAGCTATTCTACTGGAATTGACTTTTCCACGAATGGAAATTGAAAAGGTTCATCTGACTACCCGCAACGACCGTGTCTTGCAGCCAATACTTTGCAGTATTTTCCCGCGCATCTCCATCTCGGCTATCCAGTTATGAGCGGGCGAAACCGGATCACTATCATAGCTATGGTTCTGAACTGGCACATCATCAGAAAAGCCGGCAACTACCCCGTCTTTTTCACTTATATCAGGATGTCTTTCAAAATAGCTCAACAGCAACAAACCGGCTGACGGAGATGCTCCCAGCTTTTCCACCAGCGAAGACCAGATCTCTCTGGGTACCGTATGAATGCCTGTGTATCGGGGTTGGTTGCTGAATCGACGCCATACCTTGCTACGACGATGGAAAATCGAGTTACCTGTAATAATCAGATGCTTTCCATGCACCTGCCCGCCAGATCGCCATGACGGTGTAACAACATGAACAATCGCCTGTCCTTCGATCCGCGGGTTAAGATGATAGTTGTTAAAACAGATGGACAGGCAGTCGTCAGTAAGTTGAAACCGATTATCAGTATCGGTCGCACTCACTGGTGCGTTGCCTATAACTGCAAAGTGTTTTTTCGATTGAAGCAGACGGGTAAACTGTTTAACAGAGGATTGTTCTGATTGAAAATCGGCTGGGCTTTTGAAATTTAAATACTTTTCCTGCAAATAATCAAGACATTGATCGTCTGAACGCTTGAGCCTGGGCAAAGGCAGTTCACGGTAACGACAATACAGCATCAACATGGCAAACCATTTCATTTCCGACGATGCCTTGCCTGTGGTTTTCAACAGGGCATCGACTTTGTCTGTCTCTCCCAACTGCAGATAAAGTGACGCGAGGTAGTATATCAGTCCCTTACTACCTGATCTTGCAGAGAGCGCATCAGCAATATGATCAAGCGCTGCACTATCAAAACTACCCGAATATGCTATCCAGTCAAGCGCACGCAGATGCTCCCCCCTAAAACAACGATGAAGGTTAAATGCGTTTGCTACTCTCACAAATGTCCTGTGGCTGCGCATCCAGGGTCTGCTTTAGAACGTGTCGTCTTCAAAGGCGATGTGCCTGATAGCTTTGTGCCTGAGGTTGCAAAGGTTCAATCAACTAACTACCTGCGCTGTCTTTTGAGTTCCGTATCGCTCGAAGGCGACACATCAGGCAAAAACGCAGCAATTGCTCCACTACATGGGAATTTGGAATCTCTAAAGAAAGCACGAGGATCCTCTATCAACTTACGCGTTTTTCGACGCACCGAAACACGGGTATTTGCTATCTGGTGTTTCCACCGCTGTTGCCAAAATACTCCTGTGCGGATGACAGGATCAGAGTCACGAGTACCATCAGTCCTGTTGTCACTTAGGGCCACATTTTCGCTGTCCATTTTAGCTATAAATGCACCATAGGTGTTCTCTATGACAATAATCTGCAGTGAATCCCGTATAACGCTATCCGCTGACGGTGACATGGTTACACAGCAACAGGTGCAATGAGACAACGCTGCATGCAAAGCTGAAAATAAAGGTTGTCGCGCATAGTCACTGCCAACAACCAGGCTGCATGCCACCCCTACCATTGCTGCATCAAGCGATCTTGCAGTATCCACAAATAGAACGTGAGCAGACGTTCTGTACAAATAGAGTAGAGACGCAGCGCTCCACCAGCGCGGTCGGATCACCCTACACATTACCGATGTCTCGTCACACAGGCGCTTGATGCGAGAGGAATATCGCCCGGACAAAACAACCACACCCCCATGTTCGGGGTATTGCATACAGTGCTTCTCTATCCTATCCCTTAGAATCGAGTCAATTCCGTCCCACCAGGATTGACAGTCAATTAACAATGACTCAGCAGTAACAATTGGATTTGTCGAGTATGCAAGCGCTTCATATACTGCATCGAGAGATTCAATACGAGGCTGATCACACACAGCGGACTGCAGCGAAACGCCATTGTCAACCAATGCAATCTGATTGAACAACATCGAGCCCGGATACAAAGGTACGAAATCTCTGTCTGTATAACCGTCACCAATATAACTGGCGACAAAACGGCCAATTTCGATGCGTTGGTGCTTCTCCCAACTATCCGGCCTGCTCAGATAACTCACACGGCGGTGCTCAACAATTGCTTTAATAAGGGCAACCTGGCGGTTACCGAATAGCAGTTTCTCAGGTGATCACTGCTGCTGCTATCAAAGCTGATTTGCGCTCTGACACATTGAAGCAGATTTGAAAACCACTGCGAGCTATCACTGATCAATGTTGACATTGAGTTCTGGTGGTCCTCCATGTCAGGGTTAGTTGACGCCAGTATGGGCGTGCCAACGGCGACGGATTCGATGAGCTTTACTGCAGATTTCGATTCATTAAAAACATTGCGCTGCAAAGGTGCAATAGACAGATCCACGCGAGCCAGCTGACTCAGGTACCGGTTATAATCAACAAACGAAAGAAACTCAACTTGTTGCTTAGAAAACGGTAATTCCCCACGCTCCATACGACCCATAACAATCAGCTTGCAGTTCGGTTCTGCATCAAACAGCTTTGCCAGTGCATCACGTATCATCGCAACATCATGCGCATGACTGTTACTTCCGGGAAAATACCCTATTGTAAAATTCTGCTTCGCTGCGACACTCTCTTTTGGCTTCTGAAACAGTCGCGGCAGCGAATTAGGCAGAACCGTTATGGTAGTTTCAGGCTGCGCTGTCGAAATATGCGACGCGAGCACTCTGGTTGATACAATAATACTATCAAAGCACTGCATTGCCCGTTGATTGTCCCTGAAGTACGCCTGCACCTTATGCAAGGGCCTGTTTCCATTCAGGAACAACGGACTGTTCTCGGCTAAAGCCGGATCAAATATCAGGTCATCATAGTCCGCATATACAACCACATCGCACCGGCGGCACATCTCCAGCGCCTTAATAAATCGTCTGGAGTATTTGGGGCGATGAAAGATAATATGGCCGAATTGCGACAGCAAATTTTCGCTAATCTGCTCGATATGTATTACCGCGGACTTCCATGATTCAGCAACCAATGCATCAGCAAAATGGTAACAGCGGTGTCTGGCCGAAGGATCATGCCACGCATTCTGTCCATAACGTGTATCAGTTACATACAATACGCTCGTTTGCGTCACCATTGACTAACTCACGTGCAATCAGCTAATACTTGTCTGAGAATCTGGATTTGATGCATTTAGCCAATAATCAACGGACTGTTAGGGAGTTCAAAGGCACCATCATTTGTGCAAACAGATATTTTATCACCCGACATGACCGGTCCCAGCTTATCAAGCGGGATTTCAAACCCGCAGTTACCACTAATATGAATACCCTTACGCTGAATATCTGCACGAAACCTGTCCGCCGTATGGTCAAATTTTCTTTTCCCATTGATAGCGACTCTTAACGTAGCTGGTTTTTCACTCTCACGATCAACGGTCCAGCCAATAACTTTCTCATCTCTGATTCCGCCGAGATAACCGCTGTAACGTGGGACCGTGGCCAGCGCCGGGCGGACACTATCATCCTGGACATCAAAATGTTCGCATGCCTGTTGATAAATCTTTAGATCTTGCTGATTGAGCAAGCGAATCTCGTCTACTTCCTCATCAGTTGCCCGATGGGCATCTCGTTCGTATTTACCCTTGTTCAAATTGGCCATTGGAAAATTAGTGCTGTAACGCGCGTTGAACTTGCACAAACTTTCCTCATATTTTTCAGTTAAGCCATAGAAATCCAACTCCATAGGGCTGACACCGGATAACACACGGGACTGTCGATTGCGAAACTGATCTTTGCGATAAAATTCCCGCAGCGAACCTTCAAAGCCGTAGTGTGTAGTAAAATGTACGTACTCTGAGATGACTCGCTTGACTGGATCGCGGAAAAATGTGACCACTGGAGACTCAGGAAAGTGCTCCCGATATTTTGCGAGAGAAAAATGACCGGTAAAAAATTTCTTTTGCGTCACCTTCGAGTACAAAAGTTCGAAGTCCTTTTTCTCGTAAAATGCGGTTTTTATCTCCTCAGAAGTGGCTGGTGATCTCTCTCCATAATCATTTACAACATTCCACGGGCCAAAGTAATGCTCGGCACTAATCCGAAAACTGGTACCTGCCGTTTTCGGGATATGTAAACAAATGATCGGCAGACGCATCTTTTCTCTCATATCTGTTTTACTATCAATCAGCCAACTACCGAGAGTCAGGCCGCAAGCGAGAAATCTTCTCGTGAGCGAGTGAGATTGCGGTTATATGCAGGATCACTCACTAACGACTTACCCCACTTTTTTTGCATAAAACGCGCTTCACTGGTAAATCGCTGTTGTTTCTCGCTTGTATCTTCCTGTCCACGGCTCAGCGACTCGTGATGATACAAAAGAGCATATGGCGTCCACAAATTTCTATATCCCAAAGACCGCACTCCAAGACAAAAGTCGACATCATTGAAGGCAATCTTTAAATCCGTTTCATTCAGCCCACCCACTGCTTCGTAGATCTCTCTTTCGACTGTCAGGCAGGCCGCGGTCACGGCGGACATATTTTGAGTCAAATGCAATCTTGAGAAATACCCTGCCGATTCAGCATCAAAATACTTGTGCGCATGACCTGCTACGCCACCAATGCCAAGAATCACACCAGCGTGCTGTACCATATTATTCTTATAGAGAAGCTTCGCACCAACACAACCAATAGACGGGCGTATTGCGTGCGTCACCATTTCAGTCAGCCAGTCAGGAGAAATCACCTCTATATCATTATTCATGAGTGTCAGCACGCTGCCACGCGCTTCTTTTACTGCCTGGTTATTTATAGCTGAGTAGTTAAACTCTCCACTATGGCGAATCACACTGACACCTTCGAGCGACTGAATCCGGTTAAGGTATATCAGTGACTCCTGCTCATCGGATTGATTATCAACTACTATAATTTCATAATTCTGGTAGGACGTAAGTTTCCGAATACTGTCAATGCACTGAGACAGTATATCCGCTCGATTTCTGGTCGGAATAATAATGGACACCAGTGGCTCGTCACTGGGTAGCTTCCTCAGTATCCGGTAGGTATTAGGAAACTTACCTGCCACAACTTCTGCCTCCTCTCCGTTGCTTCGAAGATAGTCAGCCACGGCACGAATGCCGCTGTCAGTCGTGTAGGTTTTTGCTGTAGCATTCAACGCGGTAGACTCCGCTGTCATCCGCCAGTGATACAATATTCGGGCAATATGATGGACCTCATTATGCTCCAGTGTCCGACTTACCCGCAATAGAAGGTCATGATCCTGTGCACCATCGTAACCTGGTCGACACCAACCTGCCTCCGCTAAAATATCACGTCGAATAGCTGTCAGGTGACAGATATAATTTTGTGACAGTAAAAGATCCGGATTCCAGTCTGGTTTAAAATGGGGTTCTGTTCGATCACCACAGGCACTTAGCTTGTCCTCATCTGAGTAAATCAGCTTTACTTCAGGCCGCGTCAGTGCAACCGAAGCAATTTCGTGCAATGCATGCGGTGCGAGTAAATCATCATGATCAAGAAACGCACAAAAATCACCCGATGCCAGACCTAATGCTGCATTGGTATTCTGCGATATGCCAATCCGGGTAGACTGAGTTAAAAAATGTATACGTGGTTCTTCGCTGGCATTTCCTCGAATTACATTTAATGTCTCTTCACTGGTTGAAGCGTCATCGGATATGCACAACTCCCAGTTGGTGTACAACTGAGCTTTAACTGAATCAATGGTTTGCTGCAGAAGATCAGGACTCGTGTCGCATGTCGGCAATATAACCGATATGAGTGGTTTACCCTTATCTTTATTGACCTTTTCTATCTCTGATGATACAGGTAAATTGTCGGACTCTACTGTTTCAATCCAGTCTTTGTATCTGTGGCTCTCCATTGGCGCAGCAAATAAAGCATCATAGTATTTGAGTAATAAGCTTTTATAACTGACGCGTTCTTCGCTTGCGGTGCTTTGTAGTATTTTTCGCGCACTGATGACGTCTGTATCAAGGCAACAGGCACTCCAGCGAGTCAACCTCAGTAGTATTCTTTTCTCTGCATATTGAAATGTTACCGGCGTAATATTAAATTTTTTGACCGTAAACTTGCCCTCTGCACTTTGTGGATCGAACCGCATCTTGTGCATACTGCGAGAAAACTGTACGTATCGTTTTGCCACTACACCGGAACGATAAGGGATCGCAACTGCACGGCTCTCCGAGTAACCTGTGCCATCACTATCAATGTAAATTTTCGCCACATCGAATGCATCAGTACACTCAATTTCAAGGGAAATAAGGTACCAGCCGGTATGGATATCTATCAGTGGGAATTTACAAACAAACTGTGGATCAGAACCCGTAGCAGTCCAGCTTCCGGTTCGCGACACTCGACTCTCCTGGATATCATTCCAGGGTTTTAGCATTGGCTTCAGTCGCGGTGTTAACCTGCTTAATGGTTGAATTACGCGCTTAATTATAGTTTTATTTGACGTATCTCGGCTCATCATCCGGCCTATCTGTTGGCACTGACAGAGAACTTTCCCAGTGCCCGTCAGCCCCAATATGGAGATCCGAAACTGAAGTTATGCTGCCCTCGAGTTTTATCCCGAATTATTATTGTTTATCCCTGGTATTGCCGTTAATCCTGAACGCTCCCTGCGCCATTGTGTTGTCGCAATCTCCTTGCCGATCCAACACGAAACAGTCCACAGACACACGAATAGTTAAAAATATGCTTCCATTATAAGAACCAGGGCCAGATAGTAATCCTCCATCCTGGAAACTAAATTGAGAATGCGACAGAAGTCGCAATAGCGATTTTGTAGAGAATATCGGTAATAGTCGCAGCCAATTGAAGGTTTTTAGTCGGAGCTTTCGGTAAAACCAGCAACTCGTCTCCAGCGTCAACATTTGTGCTGTTTGCGTCGATTATCCGACCATCCTGTTTTACGATCAGCACCAGCTTTCTATTGGCATTGTTAGAGTATCCACCAGCCATGGCGATGTATTGCGATGCACTCAGACCTCGTTTCCATAGAAATGCGCGTGGCAATCTGACCTCACCGGTGACAAGAATACTGGGTGATTTTCTTGGAATATAAATAGTGTCGTCATTCTCGAGGATAATGTCAGCGACTTCACCAGCAGACGCTACAACCAGGGTTCCGTTAGGTTCAATCTGACTAACCTTGAGCACAAAATCTGAGATTAACTTTGCTTCCTGAGCTCTGATTTTTGATTCGTTATCTGTCGCTGATGATGCGGTCAGATATTCCGCTTCAAGTCTCTGCAGACTTTCCTGAATTGCCTGTTTTTGGCGTTCGGCAACACTTTTACGCTTGATGTAGATGCGCTCATAGGCACTCAGTTCCGGGTCGATCTCCACAAGATCAAGCACCTGACGCAAGGTGGCATGCTGCGCGACAGTAAGAGCCGAGGCACCTTTATGGGTACCATCAATATTAACGATAATATTTCTTGCGGCGAGATCTGAATGGAATGCTGCAATGTCGCCATTGCTCAGTACAATGTCGCTAAATGCGTCCAGTGAGACATACTCCGAGCGTGTCTCGCCATTCTCAATACGACTGATCGCAACATGTGTTGCTCCCGGATTTGGCGTTGCCAGATCAATAATTTGGGAACCGGTTATATTCTGATTGGCAAACTCAAACCTGAAAGGCTTGGCTACTTCACCCTGTACAACTACAGTATTTAGTAATGGCTTGACTACGACTGCATCGGCTTCTTTTAATGTAAGCTGCGGCAATTGGCCGTACTGAATAAACTCGTAAAGATCCACAGTAGCAATTGTCTTCCCGTTACGAACTACTTCGATATCGCGAAAACTCCCGCTGGAGGGGTTAACACCTCCCGCCTGATCGATTAAATTCAGTAGCGAACCATTGGACAGCCCGCTGTACTTACCTGGCTTACTAACAAAACCAGTCACATAGACACTGATCGTCTGTGCAGTCAAAAGATTGGTATATACCTCAACATCGTTGGTGTATATCCGTGCCACCGCTTTTTTCACTGTTGAATTGACGTGTTTATTGGCAACACCGCTGAGCTTTACCGGACCGACTTCAGGGATA
The DNA here is from genome assembly GCA_964393885.1 of uncultured Granulosicoccaceae bacterium. Taxonomy (GTDB): domain Bacteria; phylum Pseudomonadota; class Gammaproteobacteria; order Granulosicoccales; family Granulosicoccaceae. Next base: position 90,660 of record CAYMVV010000003.1, read on the forward strand.
AATATGTTTCCCTGTGTATCTACGGTCTGCACTGATTCAAAAGCGGCCGCCCCCCAGATTCTTATCGCTACACGATCGCCTACATCGACAATGTAATCTGCATTCACACCACTCGATTCATCTGTCCTGAAACCTCCACTAAACAACGAGTGACCAAACGGTTGTGCTGACTGTCGAATAGTATCGAGTTGACTGGGCTGCTGTTGCTCCAGAACCTGGCTGCGGCTTGACGGCTGGGTTGAATCTGGCTGAGTAACTATTTGGGCCATCAATTGGCCCGGACTGACTAATACAGACAGGGTAAGAACTGCCCAAAAGACTACAAACATGTATGTCCAGCTGGTTAATTTACTTACAACTGAAAGGGCATCACGTGGCAAAGTCTATATGCTCCCTAATGGTAGCCCTGCACAAAGCAAAAATGGTGTAGAAAAGCAATGTAAACAGAATGGCGCTGATCGCATCAACGATTCTGTCTGGTTCAGTTGAGGCATCAGGTAAATTCGGACTTACAAATGTAGCCAGATAACGTTTTTGTTGGCGAGTTTCTGCACGCGCGGTTTCCAGTGCCATCAGTGCAGCAGCATATCTTTGCCGAGCCAACTCCTCTTCAACCATTAGTGGCTGGTATTGGCCCAGCAGTTGACCAACGCCCTCCCCGCGTTCATCCGAGAGCCTCGCGCGCTCGCGCTTAACTTCTGTTTCAAGCCCGTTGATTCTGTTTTGCAAACCACGTATTTCCGCCGAGGATTCTTGCAGATAAGCTGATTTTTCTGCATAAACAGCTCTGACTTCAGCAAGTTTTCCTTCGAGTGCTGATATCACACCAAAGATTGAGCTGGTTTCAACTTCGGGATTCAGAGAGTTGTTGTTTACCGCAAATCGAGACATACGTGCGCTTACGTCAGTTGCATTATCTAACGCCAGCTGCACTTCTCCTTGCGCGGCACCTATTGCGTCGTCAGCAATTCGATCTGATAGCTGGTTTATCAGGACTTCACTTTTTCTAATGATTTCTGTGTTTATTGATCGTGCCATTTCCGGCGTGTATGCCTGCACGGTAATGGAGATAATCTCGGTTGTCTCTTCATAGACAACACTGATTTTGCCGGATAGGTACTCCACGAAGGTTTCAGTGCTTACCGAGGGATTCAACCGTGAAATAAAATCGACGTTTTTAGACGAATAATGCTCGCGCAGTGCAAATTTCTCGTCAAGGTGCTGTGCCATCTCGATAGATGCGATGAAGTCGGACACCACAACCACATCTTGCACGCTTGAGCCACCTAACGGAATCAGCCCACCGAAGGAAATCGACTGGGTCGACGCGTTGCCGCTTTTGATAACTACACTGGATTCAGAAACGAAGCGATCAGTGGCAATCAAACCGAAGTAGGTAAACGCAACAATGACCGGAATGGCCAATGAGAGTGCGACACGCAGCGACACCACATTCATGCGGCTCTGTGCCCGAGTAAAACCCTCCGATATAAAAGAAAGGCGTCATCTATTTCATCAAAATAGTGCAGCTTGCCTCCAGTCAATACCGCGGCACAGTCACAATTTCGACGTATGGTCTGTTCGTTGTGGGATACCAGAATCACGGAGGAAGTTTGACGTCTCTCTTTGAAAATCTGTCGGAATTTCTCTCTCAACTTTGCATCACCGGTTTCCAGCGCCTCATCAATCAAATAGTAGTCGAAATCCAGTGCGTAACTCACCGCCATGGCAAACCGGGCACGCATTCCAGCCGAATAGGACCCGAGTGGTCGATCAAAATAATGACCGAGTTCCGAGAACTCTATTGCTTTGCTTTCAACACTACGGAAATCGGCCCCGTAAATACGAGCCACGAACCTTGCATTTTCCCTGCCTGTCATTGTTCGCTGAAAACCACCGGCAAAGCCCATTGGCCACGACAGGCGACTGGTTCTAACAACCCGTCCACTATCAGGTTTTTCGGCACCACCAATGATGCGTATTAAAGTGCTTTTACCAGCTCCATTTGCACCGAGTATTCCGACACTTTTCCGATAGGGAAAGCTGAAGGAAATATCATCCAGCACACAGTGTTGTTGTGCTCCGACACCGTAAGTTTTGGATACATGTTGAAGTGAAATCAAAGCGACACCCGCCTTTTTATCAGGTGGCTCTGAAAGTCCTTATTGGCGAACAAACTACTGCCTCTGGCGTTCGAAAAAATTCATCAGCATCAGCCCAAAAGCGATTAACGTAACCGTAAAAAGCAGCACATAAGTGTAGTCAACATAACGACTTTCAAACTGGGTAAACATCGCAGATCTAACCGCTTCGATACCCTGTAGCACCGGGTTGAGTAACAGATAATCGCGCGCCTGCGCGGGCACCATATCCGCTGTAAAGAACAAACCTGAGGTGAGAAATAGCGGTCGCCCCAGAAATGCCTGCGAAAAAGACGAGACAAATTCATATCGAATGGTCAGTGCGCCGAGTACCAGGCCCAGACCTACTCCCAATCCGATCAACAAGCCAAGAGAAAACAATATTTCCAGAGGCCGGTCTATAGAAAATTCGAATCCAAGTAACACACAACCGAACAACAAAAGGAAAAACACAGTGAGAGATACTAAGATATCCACAATTACTGACGACAAAATAATGTCAGTTCTCGCCACCTGCGGAAACATCAGCAGCGGATTAGCTCCCTTGATACACATCATCACATTGGAGAAAATGTCACGGAACATAAAAAACGGCGCAAACGCCGTTACAAAAAAAAGTGGCGCTGCTATACCGCCCTGAGAGGAACGTCCCATCAAATGGAAAAGTCCGATAAACACACCAATCATCATCAATGGCTCAATCAGCGCCCACAGGAACCCGAGTCGCCTGCCACCGTAACGCGATTTCACATCACGCATAACCAACGCGTGCACTACCCGACATTGAATAAGTAGTGCAGATTCTATTGGCGTCTGACGCGACACGCTGGTATTCACGTTCTATCCATTGATCTGGCCCGGACAATTCATGCTGAGAGATCAGCCAGCGATTGCGTTAAGCGGAATCTCTATCCAGCCACTTGAACTATCTTCACAAGCCAGCCCTTTAGTAGTAGTCACTGAACCTGGAATGTCCGTCAGCAATTCGCCAGTGCCCGGCTCAGAATTCGCGCCGGTGTCCTGCCCGTTTCTCTGACCTGTTGTGCTACTGCTCTGCGAAAAGCGTCGACATTTTCTTCCGCCAGCAGAGAAGTATTCAGACAAAACGGAAATCTCGACTGCAGCACCGGACGCAGGGTCAACATACCGCGTTGTCGTACCAACAAGGGTCTGTGCTACCAGTTGTATTTTTCCCGTACTCACTTGTGCGGGTTTAACCAGACTTTGCTCTAAAGGCATTCTGGTACAGGCAGTGGTCGCTAACAAGGTACCGGCAAACAGGTAAATCATTAGTTGTCTGGCGACTGACCCGATTTTCATCATCATGGGTTGCTGCTGAAGATTTCCAGAATCCCGCATATTTTCTCATGTTCTCCATCGCGAGAGGAAACAACGACCAAAGCGCGGACTTTATGATCACGCATGAGCGCTTCAGCGTCTTTAATCAGATCCTCCGCAGCCACACACACAGGGTTTTGGGACATATAGTCACTGACCGGCGCAGACATCACGTTCCCCTCAGCCAACATGGCTCGACGCAAATCTCCATCTGTAAATATGCCGACGATTCGGCCTTCGCGCTGCACTATGACCAGTCCGAGGCGCGATGAAGTCATGGCCATTACCGCGTCGGAAATCTGGTCTGTCGGTGTGCAAAGCGGTAAATCGTGAGAGCGCATTACATCGCGCACCCTCGAGTGCAAACTCTTGCCGAGCATCCCACCGGGGTGAAAGTGCGCAAAATCGGACGGTTCGAAATTTTTCGCTTTCATTAGCGTTACCGCCAACGCATCGCCAACGGCCATCGCCACCAGTGTCGATGTCGTTGGAGCAAGATTGTGAGGGCACACTTCTCTCTCAACTGGCAACACAATAGTGACGTCAGCAGAGTCACCAATACTTGAATTGGCCCGTCCAACCAGACCAATAATCTTGTTGCCAAAATATTTAATCGACGGCAACAGTTTGACAACTTCCTCGGTTCCACCGGAGTTTGATATCAGCAGCACCACATCCTGCGGCGTGATCATGCCCAGGTCGCCGTGAATCGCTTCAGCAGGGTGAATATAAAATGCAGGCGTTCCGGTAGAAGCCAGTGTTGCCGCTATTTTTTTTCCAACGATGCCGGACTTACCCATGCCGATAACAATAACCCGACCTGAACACTCAACGATAAGTCTGATCGCATCATCAAACTCATCTCCGAGACCACCGGCTATACTGGCAAGCGCAGCCGACTGCGCCAGTATCGACTCACGCGCGATATTGACCATTGAAAGACTTTCATCTTCCATTGTTACAATCTGCTGATTGCCAACCAATGACACGACCTCTGCCAACTGAACCCCCAAACATTGTTCCGATTCACCGCCGTTTTTGGTTCCGCGACTGACTACCGAAGAACCACCATGGAGGGTATGCGCGAGCAATTATTACGCCGCACCGAGAGCGGATGGTGAATTGGATCGTTAACGGTTTGATAGGCAGGACAGAAATTTGACACCATACACTCGCCTCCTGGCAGAGACTGGTAAACATGTCTATCGAGCAGTTTTTCAAGCGGTTGCGAGTGGCGCGACACAAGGCGAAAAAATGCAGGCATAACAGGGCCTACGTCGAACCCGTGCTTGGACATCAGGTTAACGCAGCTATGGCAACTGTGAGTTCGAGCCGGTTTACCGAACTTTCCAAATGGCCCACTAGCTTCCTTGTAGTACCTGTAGCCTTGCAGTAGCGTCCATAACACTGAACGTATAAAAGCCCGTCTCGCTCAGCGCCAGCGCACGCTCATAAGTCTCGATTGCTGCCTGGCTATCGCCCAGGTTATCCAGAGTGACTGCAAGATTGTATAGATAGTCTGCTGTATCCGGTGACAGTCCCACTGCTGCTGCATAGGATCGACTCGCCATAACCCAACGAGCAGTCTGGCTGTAGTAGTTGCCCAACGCAGCGTGTAACGCAGGGGAATCACGATGTTGAGAAGAATGCAGAACCATTTCGTTTTCAATTACCGGATCCCGTGTCGCCGCTGCCAGATTGAGTAACGCAGAAAACGCAACAACATCGACCGGGTCTAACGACAGTAAGTGCTGGTAACGAACTCTCGCGACAGGATAGTTACCGGTTTTCATCGCCACTGCTGCAACGCCCAGATTTGCATCGCGATTATACGGCTCAAGTTGCAGCGCCCGGGTATACAATGCTCCGGCCTCACTCAGGCTATCAATCGAGTAGGCATGAAAGGCCTTACCGATAATCGAGGAGAAATCACTGGCCTGATCATCTGAATTGGCACCACCCTTTTCATGGCCATGCGTATCGGCCTGCGAACGACCCTGACCATGGGTACGCGATTGACCTTCATTCTGGACATGAGACGACACACCGGAGTGAGTAGTGTTTTGCGAATTCGTTGCAGCGATTGCAACGATGTTTTTCTGCATTGAGAAATCAGTTTCAGCTCCGGTGTCAGCAACCTCTGCGATCGTAACCTCACCAGCATTGTCGTAAGCAACCGCAGACGCCTTCGCTGCCGGCCCGCCTGACTCATCGACTTCAAGATTGCCAGTGGCCACAGGTGCAGAGGACGCCTGATCGATTGACTTGAGCTGACTCTGCCGTAACTCGGAGTTCTCTTCGAGAACCTCCGAGATTCTTAGATTCTGCGCAGCGAGGCTTGCGCGCAGCTCACTCAGTTCCGCTTGCAGTGCCGCCAGGTCCTCTATACCAACCTGAGTTACGGTAGTCGCCGGTGAAGGTACCGGGACATTACTCCCGTTACCCGGAGCGTTGTCCGAGGTACGAACAACACTATTTGCAGCTTCAACCTTGTCAGTTTCATCCTCACTGGAGTCTGCAACGTTCGCAGACGCAGCCGAGACCGGTGTAGTCCCTGACGCTTCATGCCCGTCATCCAAGGCAGCCTCGTTCGCAGCAAGCGTCGCAGCTTCATTACCGGCTTCAGCAGTGCCCTGACTTTGCCTGTACTTTTCTTCCGGGGCAGAAGCGAGCAGCGCTTCTGCCGCAGTATCGGCCTGTTCTCCGCGGGCCTGATCCTTCCCTTGCTGGTCTGCCATCAATTCACTAAGTGCGGATTGACGAGCCTTCAGCTCAGTATATTCCTGGCTGACAAAAGCATCGTTTTGAGTAACCAGTGCATACAGGCTACCGAACAATCCAGCGAAGGCAAAAGCAATGATAACGAAAAACAATGGATCCGGATTCATCGAACGGGCTATCGCGATCGCCGCACCGCCACTCCGACCAGGCAATGTCTCCGCAGCCAATTGAGGTCGCACTTGAGGTTGGACTTGCTGATCCGACTGAGTACCCGTCGACCCGGTTTGTCCACTTGCTGGTTCAGACACGCCCGTATCGACACCATCTTGATGTTTAACTATGTGTTCTTGTTCAAACTGAATTGAAAGTGCATCAGGATTTGACGCAGCGGTATCTCGCTGAACTGCTGTCTCAGCTTTGTACGGAGTCGTTACGAACTCTGTCTCACCGCCGTCAATGCTGTTGATACTGTTGTCGTCAACATCAGTGAGAGGTATCTCCGCAGGTTCGTCGTTGCCATGATGTTTAGCCGTTTGCGAAACTGTTGTGAATTCTGTTGCGAATTGGTCCGATACACTCTGGCTCAACGCAACTGAGTCGGGTAACTCAGTCGCACCCGGAGTCGAGTTCTCTAACTGCGAGACAGCACTTTCATATTCCCTGGCGTTTCTCAGCGCGGGTTCCAGTGCAGGTTCCTGAGCGGGTTCCAGTGCAGGCAGTGCATCAGAGCGACCCAGTACTTCGTCTGCATTGATGACCGGGCCGCTAAACTCGACCGGTTCAACAGATTGTCCTTCTTCTTTTGCTTTCCTTGCCCTTAGTGCATCAAGCAGCAGGCTCACCTCGACTCCCCGGGCTGAGATACCTGGGCCGGTTCAGTTCTCCGCCGCGTCGACTCTGGCCGCTGTGGTCTGGCAACGTGCGGGAAGTCAGCTGGTAGACTGTTGATGGATCGCTCCATAGGGCGCTCTAATAGTTGCTCGTATTGCGCACTTGTGTTGCGCTGTAACACTGTTGGACGTAAAAAAACCAGCAGTTCGGTTTTTTCAACGCTCCTGGTGGCCCTGGAAAAAACCTTTCCAATAACAGGCACCGTCCCGATCAGTGGAATACCCACATTGCGATCGTCCACCCTATTTTGCATCAGCCCACCGATAATTGCGACATCTCCACTTTGCACGCGAAGCAGAGATTCCATCTCCCGGACCTGAATTTCGGGGATCAGGTTTCTGACTTCATTTTGCCCGGCCAGGGAAGGACTCGGGTCAGAGGCAAAATTCAAAATTCGCGATATCGTGGGTCGGACATTTAATATTACCTCTGCCGAATCATTGATAAACGGTGTAACGCTCATAACCAAACCGACCGGAACCGAGTGTATGGTACTGTCAACGACCGTTCTGTCGTCTCCGTTTTCTCGTTCGATTCTATCGATTTCAAAAGTAAAGTAGACACGATTATCGACTACCTTAAGGACTGCAGGCTGGTTGTTCATGGCGATAATTTTAGGGTTTGACAGCACCTGCACATCACCAAATTGTTGGAGCAGTTTTATTGTCGCGCTTACATAGCCAAGGCGGCTGTTATTGTTTCTATAACTCAGGATCGAAGTTTCAGGTGTGGTCGCTTCGGACGCCGCCGGACTACCGGTAAGCAACTGTACAAAGTCCACCGCAGTACCGTCGTTGTTATCCAGTATCTGCCAATCGATACCGGATTCAAAACTATCATTCAGGGTAACCTCCACAACAGTCGCTTCAATCAGCACTTGCCGTTGCGCACTATCCACAATACTGCTGATTAAAGACTCAACAAACTTGTGTTGCTTACCAGTTGCCCTGACAGACAGAATGCCACTCTCGCGATTGACATAAATATCACCGGAGTGAGCTTCCTGTGAAACAGATGATTGCGCCGAATCACCTAATACGCCCTCGATGTTCGCTACCAGCGAATCCCAAAAACGATTCTCAGATTCGTTTTGTATCTGCATGGTTGATCCATTTGAGGCAGGATTGCTCAGACCCTCATCGTCAATGGCAGTTTTTATGGATCCAATTTGTGTCGCCAGACTTACACTACTTTGTGCATGTCGGCTGATATTGAGGTAGTCAATCTGATAACTTTTTATATACGGCGCGTCAGCAGATACCGTTACCGAATCACCCTTAATCTCATAGCGGATCGGTACCTGCTGCTCCATCTTCTCAAGAATCAATGACAACGGCTGATTAACTGCATTCAAAGTCACCTCACCATCAATCCGGCCGTTGATCGCCAGATCCAACTGCTTATCACGCGCGAGCGCCAGCAACACCTCACTGGCAGAAACCTGGTTAACAGAAACCGTATACAATCCGTTGGCAGATTGTTTTTTGTTTAAATCCGGTGCTGGCAGAACCGCCATAGCAGGGGTAACAGATGGAATCATCGACGCGGCAGATTGTGTATTTTCCGTTGTCGCCTGATTTAATTCAGATACCGGCCGCACCGGTGTATGGCAAGCCGCTATCAACAGCATCGATAGAAAAATAATCAACGCGGGAACACGCAGACAATACCGCCAGATAGAACACCGGCGGGAAAAATGATCGGTGCAACTGGCACACTGAAATAATGACATTCGCAAATACTCCCTTGAACACATACCGTCGCGCAACTTCTTGCGACTGGACGGGGAAACAACAACTGTTGATGTCGTGCGCGATTGCGGCAAATATCGTTCCACTGGTCACTGACCGACAGATAATCCGGGATTGATTTGTCCCCGCTCTTACAGCATTAGTTGTTACAGCATTAATTGCTTCAGCATTAATCGCAGGCGTAAATAAGGCACCGCACCCATGTTCGACATTGTATTGTATGAACCGGAAATTCCACCGAATACCGGCAACATTATGCGACTGTGCGCCAACTGCGGTTGCACGTTGCATTTAATAGAACCACTGGGATTTACGCTCGATGAAAAAAAGGTCCGCAGGGCCGGACTTGACTACATTGACCTGTCGATCGTGTCGCAATGGAGCAATCTGGCCGCTTACCAGCAGGCTCGACAGCCCGCGACAATGTATGCATTCTCTACCAAGGCAAAACGGATCTACAGCACAGCCAGCTTTAAAGAGGGAGATGCTCTATTGTTCGGCCCGGAGACTCGCGGCCTGCCTGACAATGTTATGCAATCGCTGGGGGAGAAAAACCTGTTGCGTATTCCGATGCTTACATCGAGCCGCAGTATCAACCTGTCAAATGCAGTTGCAATCGCTTGTTTTGAAGGATTGCGGCAGATAAATTTCGCACAAATGAGTTGAGCCGAACGAAGCTAACCCGATTCATCGCGCTGCTTTCTGGATAGCAGCGTTTGCACAGCAAGGGTTGGCGCCTTGCCATTTTCAATCACCTCAAAAAGCTGCTCAACAATAGGCATTTCAATATTCAGCTTCGCACTCAACTGATGAGCGGCCCGTATCGCTGCAATGCCTTCGACCGCCTGTCCTACACTTCGAAGTGCCTCGTTGATGGATAGCCCATCTGCCAACGCCAGGCCGAACCGACGATTTCGAGACTGATTGTCAGTGCAGGTCAGTATCAGATCACCAACGCCTGCCAAACCCATCAGTGTGTCGCGTCTGATCTGTAAGCTCTCTGCCATCCTCATTAACTCGGCAAGGCCGCGAGTCACAAGAGCGACTCGGGCATTGGCACCAAAACCCAGACCGTCCGATATTCCAGCTGCAATAGCATAGACATTCTTCAGCGCACCACCGAATTGCACCCCGTTAATATCGGTGCTGGTATAGACGCGCAAACGTTCGGTATGCAGTAACTCTGCAACCTCGCTTGCGTAGGTCGAATCACTGGCCGCAGTTGTGATCGCTGTGGGTAGTCCCAATGCCAGCTCACTGGCAAAAGTAGGTCCGGAAACAATAGCGTAACGACTTTGCTCAGGAAGACACTCATCGAGGTAGTCAGACAAAAAACGCCCACTCTGCGGATCAAGCCCCTTACACGCCCAGATCAAATTGACGCCTGTTGGTCGAAGCTCCACAACTCTTCTGACAATGTCTTTGAACGCGGAACTCGGAACACAGACCAGCACATCAGTGGATGGTGCCACCGCTGCCTCAAAGTCCGATGTGCTTTGCAACGCTGGATGCAAGGTGACATTCGGCAGAAAGGAATGGTTTTGCCGTTTCTGACTTATTTCCTCTGCGACCTTGTCTGATCGCGCCCACAGGATTGTTGTGCTGTTCGCCGCCAGATGATTCGCCAGCGCAGTGCCCCAGCTACCCGCTCCGAGCACCGCAACAGTGCGTTGCCTGCGATCGACGGGCACTTCAGCTTGTCCGCGATTGTTCTCCAACTCTATTGACAACGATCACCGATAAACAGGTAGCTATTGGGTTGTTGCCGGAGCCGGGGCATTGGGTTCTTTATTTTTTGACAGATGCTGTGCATACAACGCATCAAAGTTGATAGGATCGAGTAACAACTGAGGGAAACCGCCTTTGACGGCCATATCACACACGGCCTCACGTGCAAACGGAAACAACACACTGGGTGTATAGCTACCGAGCAAATGACCCATCTCGCCTTCACCAAAGCCGGATATGGAGAACAAACCAGACTGATGCACCTCAACCAGGTACGCAGGCTTGCTGTCGAGCTCAACTGTGACGGTAATCATCAAGGTGCACTCGTACAGGTTGTCCTTGATGTTTTTACCTTCCGTGTTCAACTGTACTTTCACCTCAGGATTCCACTGCGCCTGCTCGGTAAATATTTCTGTAGAACGAGGCGTTTCAAATGAAATATCCTTAACGAATACTTTTTGAATTCGAAACTGTTGTTTTTGCTTTTCCGCAGTCGCTGCGGCGCCTTCTTCAGCCATTTATCTAGATCCTGCTCAATACTGTTTTTGCTTCGATCGATTATCGAAACGATTCAAGATAGGAGTTTATCAAGCTCACCTGATGATTCGAGTGCCGCCAGATCATCAAAACCACCGACGTGATGTGTTTCTATAAAAATCTGTGGCACCGTACGTCTGCCGCTACGGTTCATCATAGTTTTCCGCTGATCGGCGTCCAGGTCAACGCGTATCGTTCGATACTCAACCTGCTTGCGATCCAGCAGTCTCTTTGCGGCATGGCAGAAACCGCACAAAGCGGTTTCATATATTAAGATGTCTTTTTTGCTCTCACCCATTTACGTCAACCTTTTGTCGATACCGGCATACTTGCTTTTTCCCATCCACCCATACCACCGGCGAGTGTATAGACCGATTCGAACTCACTCTTGCGCAATTTTCCGGCCGCTTTCATGGCTCGACTGCCATTGGCACAATACAAAATGAGAGGTTTACCCTTTGACTTTTCCAGCTCGGTAATACGCTTGTCAAAATTGCTGATTGGCATATGCCTGGCCCCGAGAATATGACCGGTTTTGAACTCGGAATCATCGCGCACATCGACGAAGATCGCATCTTCATCATTCTGCAGGCGCGTGGCCTCAATTGCGCTGAGCTGTTTGATGCCCGAGAATAGTCTTTGGTATTCAAAAAAAGCGATCATGCCAATAACCGCACCCAGTGCTGCAAACAGTATCGGGTGGTTGCCGACAAATTCCGGTAAACGTTCCATAACAGTGTTCAGGCTTATTTTGCTGTAAGAGTGTAGGCGTTTTTTTGAAGATCAATTGCAGGTCGCGATAATACACGCCCTCAGCGTTTTGTGCCCGTCTAAATCGCCAGGTCCCGGCGCCGGTAACGGAATGCCCGGTAAAGCAGGCAATCGATACCCGGCAGTAAAGTCGGTTCTCAATCAGCCATTTTCTTGAAGTTAATGCGGAAAACACCCTATGACCGGTGAGTCGATCCTCTACACGATTTTCCTGATCTTCACTGGCGCGTCGATTCTCGCTACCGTCACCCTGTTCGCACGTCAGTCGCTGCTGGTGGCCTACATTGCAGTGGGGTTGCTGGCTGGTCCGCACGTTTCCGGGCTGATTTCCGACCCGGCTCTGATAGCAGACATCGCTAATATTGGCATCATTTTCCTGCTGTTTCTGCTGGGTTTGAATCTGGAACCTGCCGATCTTAAAAAGCTGATGAGAGAGGCCACTGTCGTCACCGTCCTGAGTTGCGTGGTGTTCGCGCTGACCGGCTTTGTTATTTCAATGGCCTTTGGCCTGTCACCGACCGACAGCGCGGTGATCGGTCTCACGATGATGTTCTCGTCGACAATTATTGGCCTGAAGCTCCTGCCAACCAGCGCGCTTCATCATCAACGCATGGGCGAAATCATCGTCAGCATTCTGCTCCTGCAAGACATCATCGCGGTCACGGCAATGCTGTTTCTCAAGCAACTCGGCAGCGAAGGTTCAGTCATGATCGATGTGCTCGGCATGTTGGTATTGCTACCCCTGATCAGTGTTAGTGCCTACTATGCGTCCACCCATCTGCTCTCCCGACTGTTCAGCAAATTTGACCAGATCAGCGAATATATCTTCCTGATAACCGTCGGCTGGTGCATGGGGCTGGCAGAGCTGGCTCATGTTGCAGGCCTGTCGCACGAGATCGGCGCCTTTATTGCCGGCGTTTCACTGGCTGCCAATCCAATTGCTCGCTACATCGCTGAAAGCCTGAAACCATTGCGAGACTTCTTTTTGATCATGTTTTTTTTCGGCCTGGGTGCCGGTTTTGACATCAGTCAGGTACCACAGGTGTTCTTGCTGTCATTGGCGCTGGCAATGGCCACAGTCGTGGGCAAACCACTCATTTTTAGACTGTTGTTACACCGCGAAAAAGAAAAGCGGAAGCTGGCTGGAGAGATCGGTGTGAGGCTGGGCCAAATCAGCGAGTTCGCGCTACTGGTGGCTGTGGTAGCAGTCGGCTCGGGCGTCATTACCGAGCGGGCATCAATGGTTGTTCAAACGGCCACCATCATGACCTTTGTCGTGTCGTCCTACTGGATAGTACTGCGCTATCCGACTCCGATTGCGGTCGACGACAAACTACGCCGCGACTGATCGTCGCAATCGGAGTTGACGATGGATTACTTGCTCACCATGTATTGAATAGCAAGCTTGATTTCTTCATCTGTCAGCTGACTGCCGCCACGCGCAGGCATGGCACCCTTACCGGCAATAGCACTGGCTGCAACGGCATCAATACCATTGGCCATTCTTGCTGCCCAATCTTCCTTGTCACCATATTTTGGCGCATTGCCCACCCCTGAGATATGGCATGCCGCGCACAGCGTATCAACTGCTGCCTTTACATTGTCGGGAATTTCGACTGACGCGGTCGCCGGCGCCTCAGATGCCGATGAATCCGCTTCTTCAGCATCCGATTGCGCTGCGGCATCTGTTGATTCTTCTGTGGCACCTGATGACTCTGCTGTAGCACCGGATCCTGCTGTGGCACCTGCTTTTGCAGTGACTGAAGCTGCCGAACCTGAAGCAGCAGCGCCTTGCTGGCCACCCAGATTCTTGTTGATCATATGCTGTACAGCCAGCTGTAGCTCGGCGTCATCGAGACTGGATTCTCCACGAGCTGGCATGTCTCCGAGGCCATTGATCACGCTTGCAGTCAGCGCCTCGATCCCCTTGTCTGCCAGACCTTGCCAGGCAGCCGCATCGTCATTGCGTTGTGCACCCATAACACCGTTTGCATGACATCCTGCACAGTTCGTTGCAACCACAGCTCGCACATTCAGTGGTATTTCAGCGCTTGTGTCCACGCTCGCGGGCTCAACATTGCCAGCTTCTTGTTCCGCCACGGCTTTATCCGCGTCAGAATCCGCGTTAGATTCAGCGTCTGCAGCTGCGACGCCTGTGGTTGCTGTGACGTCTGCTGCAGAGTTGTCCACCGCCGCATCAGTATCGGTAGCGGCTTCATCAGAAGCCGAGCCAGTCTGTTCGGTAGTCGCTTCTGCATTCTCATCCCCGGAAGCATCTGCTGCAGAAGCATCTGCTGCAGAAGCATCTGCTGCAGGAGCCTGCGCGGCGGGAGCCTCAGCAACTGGCGTTGCCTCTGCCGCAGCAGTTGACTCATCAGCTTCACCACCTTCCTGAGCCCGCACATTTGACCGTCCAACTGGCTCAATCTGTTTTTTTATGTTGCTCGCAACCAGGGGATCACTCGCATGGTCCGTAGGTGGAGAAAAAATATTCGCGATGACGATTATTAACAGGGTGAAAACCACCAGTGCGCCAAGAACCGCCGCGAACGACTTATACAGCCCTGTATCTTGCTGGCTCATGTGTAATTGTCTCTATGTAAAAGTAAATTGACGGTTTGTCTACTGAGCAACTCGCGACGCGCCGACTGGCAATATTCGGCTTTTTGTCTGTTCGACGACGAGTGGATCATTTTCGGACAAAGAATCGGGCGAAAACGCGTTAGCCATCGCCGCAATAAAGAAAGTAAACGCAACCAGACAGCCCAGTACCCAGCCAAAAACCCTGAGATAGCCGGTTTCGTGATTAGTACTCATATTTGTTCTCCGGCTAAGTAGCCTGTGATAATTGGATAGAAATCTAACAGGAGCCAGGCCCGGAAATCTGACGGGCAGGCAGTTTACCAACACAACCGGTCGACCACCACACCCGCAACAAACCTGTCACCTTATGATGCGCCAAAAACACGTTGCAGCAAATCAGTTGTACGCTTCAGCGGATCATCTCGAATCGCTTTTTCTTCTGCGGCTATGTAGTAAAAAATTCCGTCAATGCCTTGTTCAAGCACGTGATTGGTCAGATCTGCCTCTATGGGCGGAGCAAGCGGGATTTTTCGATAGCTGGCAAGTAAACTGTTAAAGGATCGTACCGCCCCCACCTGAGACAGACTATCGTCGATAATCGGGCGCATGGCAGCAGCCAGATCACCTCCCATCACACCGCGGAAATACTCAGTCGCCGCATTGTCTGGTCCACGCAAGATGCCAACCGCATCATCGATGGTCATACGGCTGATCGCTGACAGAAACAACGCCTTCGCTTTTGGTGTGGCCAGCTCGGCAGCCTGGTTTAGTCGCGTTTCAAGGCCATCCAGCTGTCCGGACAACCCCACCTTGCGCGCTACATCACGGACCTTTTCAAGACCGCGGGGCAAGGGAATATGTGCAACCGGGTCGTTGTTAAACCCGTTGACCTGCCCCAGTTGCCCAACCACATTTTGTGATCCGACTGATAGTGCCTGCTTCAGGCCACGGGCAATATCGTCGGTCGACAAGCCACCTCCCGATTCAGAGAGTACCTGCCCGGCGACCTCTTCAATTCCCTTTAGAACGGAATTACTGGAGCTACAGCCAGTCAGGCCAATGGCGAACGCTAACAATAGTGCAAGTCTATACATGGTGACATCTCAAATAGAGGTTCAGGAAACAAGGAAGAAATTACCGGTATTTGAGGCCTGCCCCTGTAATGATCTCACAGTGCATGTCTGTACTCAGCTCGCAACACAACAGCGCTCACCAGCTTGCATCAACTGCCGGGCTCTCAAAAAAGGTACTTTAGGACAAACAGTTTGCGCCGATACGATGTCATCGGCACACAAGAGACAGTTATTTTACAAAAAATTTACAGTGCTGAATTAAACATAATAAAAAAACAAGCCAGAAAAAGCGATGTACAAACTGGCACGGTGAGGAACTACAAATGATCGACATCGCCAGTATTATTGGTGATCATGCGTTGCGCAACGACGCAACCAAATTGGCAAATCCAAAACACGGTGGCACAACTCCTTCAATCAATCAGACACAAGAAGGGGCCCAACTGACCGCAGAGCAACTAAACATACTCATCACTGCCCTGCAAAGAACTGCGGGCAGCTTCAGCGTCGATCCCCGCGCTGGAAAATCAAAACGCTGACTGGAGTATTGCAGCCATACAAAACGACCACAAGGCTGACAGACAAAGAACCAATGCACTTTGACACCCGGGAGGGGCTGTCACGGACACGAGATTTTGAGTCAGGTGTTACGAGCACAGGCGGCGAATTGTCATTCGTTGTTATCGACATTGATCCTGGTAGTATAAAAGCCGCGCACTCAGCAGATCATCCGTTCTCAAACAGCTTCAATGCTCTGTTACAAATGCTCTGACACAAAACTCCTGGGCACAAAACGCCCGAACACAAACGTCTGGACACAAACGCGGGTACAGGGCCGTGTTACAAAAAGGCCCGGTTACAGGTCCAATACCGGACACAATCGCAAGGCATATAGCAGACCATCCCTGCGATTAAGACGGCAACGGTGGACTAAGCACGCCGCTTATTAACTCCCCTTCCTTCTTCGCTTTACCGTCCTCACTTCTTCGCTTTACCGTCCTCACTTTAACGTCGGCAAACCAGCATTGTGCCTGCCTGGCCAGTGTCAATCCGGGACATACAATAATATTTGTGGGACGAACCTCTCACTTTCGCTTGCATACCATTTTTAAACCCTTCAAATGGAGCACTTGTTGCTGCCCTACAGCACGCATTGTGTACTCCCCCCGGCCAAATGACAATTCAGGACTTTGGTATCTTGTTAGACAACACTAAACACTTCGATACAGCAGACGGTGGGCCTAAATGAGCTTGCTCGCCGGGCAACCCGCTGCCGATCAAACTCCTCCGCCGACGCACACCGGCCACTTTGCTGATGTCGGTAACATCTCTCAGAACGCCCGTGCATCCAGTAACGATGAGCCAGACGCACATGGTGAAAGCAACAGCGTGCGTGCCAGTGGTCTGAATCAGGAACTTGCCGGAAGATGGCTAACCTGGCAATGCAAAATGATTGCTGACGTTATTACCGGCTGTGTATGCGACAGCGACGGTAGAATTCTGGCGGTAGTTCCTGAACACGGTGAGGGCCTGCAGGCACTTAAAAATGCCGTCAGCAATGCTGCTCGACAGTCAAAAGAATTTATTGCCACTGAAATTCAGTTTGGAGATTCAAACGGACGGCTGGCTGACATCGTTGCCACCCCGGTTACCAATGGCGGGCAGACAATTGCCTATGTCGCACTATTGATGACGCCGAGACCACAGTCACGACAAAACGTTGTCTTACAGTTATTACAGTGGGGGGGCTACTGGCTTGAATCACTAAGTCACCTGTCCGATGGCATTCAGCTGGAGGCTGGATCGTTTACACAAGACCTGTTTGCCGCCGTACTACAGCACAACCACTCCAGCAAGTCCTGTTTGGAAATAGTTAACCGAATGGCTGACAGGCTCAATTGCGAGCGCGTCACAATAGGTATACGAAAAGGGCTTGTAGTTAGAACTGAATGCATTTCCTATTTGGCAAATTTTGACTCACGCACACAGCTCGTGCGGAAACTGGAAGCTGCAATGGAGGAAGCGCTGGATCAAAATAGTCGCATCGTGCTACCTCCAATCTTCAATGACGCGGGTGCAATTGATCAGGCCAATCGTGAGCTCGTTAATCAGGACATAAACATGTCCGTAGCCACTTTTCCACTCAAGGGACAAGGCTCGAACTTTGGCGCGATAGTGTTTGAACGAGATGCGCGCAGACCGATCGACGACGATACCGCAAAATGGTGCGAGTCTGTTCTGTCAGCTATTGCGCCGGTTGTTGAGTTAAAACTCATTGACGAGAGACCTTTACGCACCAAGGCAAGCGAGGCCGGAAAAAACACCCTGCAAAAGCTGTTTGGCCCGGAACAGCTGAAGTTAAAAATTGCCGGTTTAGCATTTTTATCGCTTATTGCGTTCGGTGCACTATTCGATGGTGACTACAAAGTATCTGCGCCGGCATCTATCGAAGGTTCTGTGTCTCAGGTCATAGCAGCACCTATTGCAGGCTTTATTAAAACAGCGCAAATACGTGCCGGTGACCGCGTCACAAAAGATCAGCTCATGGCCACACTGGATGACCGGTCGCTGGAACTGGAATTAAAGAAATGGCAGGGCGAGGCAAACAAAATAAAGAAAGCGTATCAGGAAGCGCTTGCCCAAAAAGCGCGCACCGAACTCAGTATCCTGCGCGCTCGCTCCGAACAAATCGACGCTGAACTCGCACTCGTCGAGCAACGAATTACGCGCACTGAGTTGCGTGCACCCCACGCCGGTTATGTCACCAGTGGCGATCTGAGTCAATCTATAGGCGCACCTGTTGAAGTCGGCGACGTGCTTTTCGAAGTTGCACCGCTGCAGGATTATCGGGTCATCATGGAAATAGATGAACGTGATATGGCAGGTATAACAAAAAGCAAAACCGGTCAGGTAGTAATCAAGGCGATACCTGGCCAGCCTGTTGACATCGTTATCGATCAGATTGTCCCAATGGCAATTTCTGGCGACGGAAAAACCTACTTTCGCGTAGAAGGACAATTCGACAACCCGGCCACTGACCTAAGACCAGGCATGGAGGGCATAGCTCGAATAAGTGTAGGTGAACAAAAACTACTCTGGATCTGGACTCACAAGGTTGTAGATCGGGTGCGCTTATGGCTTTGGGCGCGAGGGTGGTGACTCAGTGACAAGCACCGAAAGCATGCAGGTTCCGTCTGACGATCAAGACCCTCTGGAGACCGGGGACCCGGCCATTCCCCAGCAATGGCCACATGTTGCCGCTTTGAAGCCGCAGCTGCAAAGGCATGTAAAAGCACACCCGCAAGAGTTTCGAGGCGCGCGCTGGTACATTCTTACTGACGCCGCCACTGGACGTCATTTGCGCTTTAACCAGAATGCCTATGAGTTTATTGGCAGGCTGGACGGAGACCAGACTGTCCAGGAGATATACCAGCAGATCGAGACCGCGCTGGGGGATCAATGTCCCAGCCGATCAGATATTCTCAATATCATGATGCAGCTTCATTCGATCAGCGCAATGAAAAGTGGTATCCCGGCTGATGTCGAGCAGATTTTCAATCGCAACAAAACTGAAAAGACCGCTCAAAAGCTCAGGCGACTGATGAATCCACTGGCAATCCGTTTTCCGCTGATTGACCCGGACAATTTTCTTAACCGGGCCATGCCCCACGTTCGATCTCTGATATCGATTAGCGGTGCGGTTACCTGGCTCATGGTAGTGTCACTGGCGCTTTTAATGCTGCTGGTCCACTACGGTGATCTGACCCATGAATTAAAAGCCAATGTGTTATCACCGCAGAATATCCTGTTAATGATCCTGATATTCCCGGTAATGAAAACCTTTCACGAGTTTGCCCACGCATTCGCTGTAAAAGCATGGGGCGGTGAAGTCCACGAAATGGGTATTACCCTACTCGTTCTTATGCCAGTGCCCTATGTTGATGCGTCTGCAGCCTGGGCATTTCGCGAAAAATACAAACGAATATTCGTCAGTGCGGCCGGAATGATCGTTGAGCTATTTCTTGCAAGTCTGGCTCTAATAGCCTGGGCATGGCTGGAACCGGGAGTGATTCGCGACGCTGCACTATCCGCGTTTCTGATTGGTAGTGTTTCGACCCTGATCTTTAACGCAAATCCGTTGCTAAGATTCGACGGCTACTATGTTCTTCAGGATCTTGTAGAGATACCGAACCTCTACACCCGCTCCGCAAAATATAACTTATATTTGCTAAAGACCTATCTGTTAGGTCAGGACACGACACCGACTCCGGCCACAGAAGTCACCGAACGCAAGTGGTTGGCGATATACGGGATTCTGGCGTTGCTCTACCGTATCTTCATTACCTTTGTCATTGCCTTTTTTCTGGCAAGCAAATATCTGGTGCTCGGTGTCCTGTTGGCCACCTGGGCATTGACCATGATGTTTGTTGTGCCGGCATTCAAGGCGCTTCGCTACCTTCTTTTCGAACCCTCAATCGCATCAGATCGCAGATCCATACTGACCCGAGTCGGTGCCTGTGCCGGCGCTCTGCTGGCCTTTGCATTTCTGCTTCCATTTTCCCTGCATACCAACGCCGAGGGCATTGTCTGGGTACCGGATCAGGCGCAAATCTACGCTGAGACGGATGGATTTGTTGAAAGCCAGCATGGAAACTCCGGATCAGTGATTACTCCCGGGTCGTCAGTGGTTACGTTGGTCAACGCAGATCTGGAAAAAGAAGAGCAAGTGCTACTGGCGAAGCAAAAAGAGCTCGACGCCCGGTATGTCAGCCAGAGGGTTAACAACCCGCATGAGGCAGATTTGACGGCGGAAGAACTGGAGATACTAAAAGCCGATCTGGCATCCCTGCAAACCCGGCGCGAATCACAGGTATTGCGAAGCCAGACCGAAGGTGTGCTGGTATTCCCCAAACATCAGGACATGGTTGGCCGCTATGTGAAACAGGGTGATCCAATCGCCTATGTTGTCAATCCCGATCAACTTATCGTCAGACTCGTAGTCCCGCAAAGCGCTGTAGGCCTCTTTAACCGCGGTATTAGCGATGTTGAAGTAAGATTAGCGGATAACATATCAGACGCTGTTCAGGCCACGGTTATCAGACAGACGCCCTCTGGCAGCCATAAATTGCCAAGTCGCGCGTTAGGTGCCGCAGGTGGCGGGGAAATCGCAATAGTTCGCAATGACGAGGCGGGCACCACGACAGCCGACAAAGTATTCCAAATTGACCTGTCACTCCCAAAGGATATCAACGTGAGTGGTCTGGGTACAAGAGCCTTTGTAAGGATCAGCCACGGCAAAGAGATTCTTGCCAATCAGTGGTTGCGACGCGTACGGCAACTTTTCCTTAACAAGCTACCAATCTAGAGTTCAATGGTGCTAACTATGAAACTGCAATCTACCCAATCTATCCCACTTGTGCTGGCGCTGAGCTCATGTTTTTCGATTGCGCACGCCAACGACAACACTGGTGGACTGCCACAAATGGACTGCATAGTCGAACCAAGCCAGGTAGTCGAACTAGGCAGTAGTGTACCGGGCATCCTCACTGAGACTCATGTCGAAAGAAACGAATTTGTTGCCGAGGGCGATATCATCGCTGAACTGGATTCCAGAGTGGAAAGTGCAACGCTAGAGCTGGCCGACGCGCGCGCCAAAATGGATACCTCATTGCGGCTAAGGCGCGAAAACGCAGCCTTTGGACAGCGCACACAGAACCGAAATGAGAAACTCTTTAATGACTCCACAATATCTGCTCAGGATATGGACAGGGTCAAAACAGAAACTTACATCGCACAGCTTCAGGCACAGCAGGAAGAGGACAATAAGCGAATTGCCGAACTTGAGGCGGAACGCGCAGCCCAGGCACTTAACCAGAGAATGGTAAGGTCTCCAATCAGCGGCATCGTAACAGAGAAGTATAAATCCGTCGGCGAGTATGTCGAGGCTGAACCTGTTTACCGAATTGCCAGCCTTGATCCATTACATGTCGAGCTTATTGTTCCAACAGAACATCTAGGCGCCATAGAGCGTGGCATGAAAGCCCAGATTAGCCTGGAACTCGAATCCCATGCCGATCAGTCTCATATCGCTGTGGTTACCAATGTCGACAGGGTAGCTGATGCTGCCAGCGGCACCTTTGGTGTTTTACTGAAAATGCCAAACTCAGGTCTGCGAATCCCCAGTGGTATACGCTGTAACCTGGAATTTGAAAATGACATACCTGTGCTTACTGACTCTACCAATGACACAACCAAAGAACAAATCGAGTCAGTGCAATCAGCGAGTATCGACGAGTAACTTTATTCATTAGAACCGGCTAATACTCACTGGATCAAGCGAGACTTTCGTGGCGTACAAGAACAGATTCATTTTTGTAAATTGTACAGGAGCAGTCAAACAGCCACGAAAGGCACAGAATGCACCGATGCGATCTGGCACTGAAAATCGACAACAATACTATTGATTATAGCAAGCCAACAGACATCAATTGAACATGATATTCCAGCGCCAGTGCTGTCACGGCATCAAGAAAGTGCAAAGACGGGATCATAGGTTTTAGTACAATGAAAAAGTTCTTTCGCTCTCCGCTGTTTCGTATCAGCTTTAGCATGACCATGCTGCTCATTTCGCTATTACTGGCGAGTGATTTTCTTGGATTATTTCCAAAAAATACAAAAAACGATCTGACGCAGAGAAAGTTTATAGTAGAAACTCTGGCAGTTCATGTAGCCATGGAACTGGACAGCGGCGATACAGCCAAGATCTCCGAGCTACTCAGAACTACGGTAAAACGCAACGATATTGTCAGATCCGTTGCAGTGAGAAAAGCCGGTGGTATCATACTCGATCGCTATGGCAATCACGATACGCTATGGACACTGGCAACTGAGGCCAGGTCGACCCCGACCCAGGTAAAGGTTCCGCTGTTCGACGGCACACAGAAGTTCGGAACCGTCGAGATTGTATTCTCCGACACCAACGCCAATGTGCGTCTTATCGACAAGCGCGCTTCACTCGCCTCAGTCGTTATTTTCACAGCACTATCGGGTTTCGCGGCATTTTGTTTCCTTCTAAAGCGCACACTTCGAGAGCTTGATCCCGATGCGGTAATACCTGAGCGCGTTCGAAAAGCTCTCGATACCCTGGCGGAAGGTTTATTAATTGTTAATCTCGACGACGAGATCATCTTCTCGAACGCGGCGTTTGCAAGGGACTCTGGCATACCGGCCTCAGAGATTGCCGGTAAGCGTTGCGACACGCTTAAATGGCAGGTAGATGACTCCGAACAGCTACCCTGGAAACATGTTCTTGCCGGCAGAGAAATGCCTGCTGCTGCAAAGGTCCAGCTACACGCTGGTTTTGAGCAGGTATCAACTTTTACCGTAAGCGCAACCCCGATTCTCGCACGAGCCGATGAAGTCAGAGGGGTTCTGATCACGTTTAACGACATCACTGAAGTAGAAATAAAAAATTCAGAGTTACAGCACGCGCTTGATGAGCTGAAAAAGAGTCAGATAGAAATCGAGAGGCAAAACAGTGAACTCGAATATCTGGCCACCCGCGATCCACTGACAGGCTCACTGAACCGACGCTCGTTCTTTAACGGCTTCGACTCTTTATTCAACGACGCAAAACAGAATAGAGAAGAATTAACCTGTTTGATGACAGATATCGACAAATTTAAGGCGGTCAATGACACGCACGGCCATGGTGTTGGAGATGAAGTCATCAAGTACCTCGCCAACGTGCTTGCAGAATACTCACGCCCTAATGATTTGGTCGGACGTTTTGGTGGCGAAGAATTTTGTGTTGTGATGCCCTCCACTTCACTTGGCGAAGGCAATCGAATTGCCGAGGAAATCCGGCGCCATATTGAAAAAGGCACAGGTGCGAACTTTCTTGATAAATGTACGATAACAGCAAGCTTTGGAGTGGCTTCGGTGCATTCCGGAGCAAGCAAACCAAACGACATGGTCGAGCAGGCAGACAGAGCCTTGTATGTGTCAAAGGAGAGTGGCAGAAACAGGGTGACAAACTTTTCCACCTCTCTGGACAGCCAGAACATATCCTTTGCGCCAGAGACTCCAGCGCAGGAGTCTCAGCCCGCGGCACCTGCGCTCAGTGCAGCTCCTGTTGCAAAGGACATCAAACCCGCTGTTCCGCTGTTCGCTACAAGCAACCCTGCAGAACCCAAACCCGATGCTGTTGAAGCTGACAACACCTCGTCGTCATTACACAACACTTCGACTCCGATACTGAATCAGCAGGGAACAGCCGCATCAGGCGACGAGCAAAATCAAGTGCACGCTCAACCGGCGGCTTTCGCATCGTCACCTGTTTTAGTGTTCAATAATAAAACATCTGTTGACACACCGGACACCCACAGTCTGAAAGAAGATTCTGCTTCGCCCAAAATGGAGCGAAGCCTGATGCTCGACCGACTTGAGCAAGCACTGCAGTTTGCATCCCGAAAAACACTTCACGTTGCCGTATTACTTGTTTCGGCGGACGCACTTCAGCGTATCAACGATACCCTCGGCTTTTCGGTCAGTGAAAAACTCTACCAAAAAATCCTCCAGCGGATTCGCAAGACACTCAGACAAGACAGCAACAGCGACCTCATCGGCGCCGCCGAACACGCTATTGCCGTATCACGCTATGGGGACAGTGAAATCTGCATCACTTTAAACCATATACAGGATCCACAGGATATAAAGGTTATCCACGAGCGAATCCTCAAGGAATTCAACCAGACTATTTCCGTCGACGGCTACGAGGTGTATATCGCACTTGAAACAGGAGTCAGTGTCTTTCCGTTACACGGCAATGAAGCGGATGTCCTCATTCGAAGTGCCAGCATCGCAATGCGCACCGCGATGGAAGAAGACGGTCAAAACAGTATCTGCTATTTCTCCGACGACTTGAACTCTATGTCGCGCAAACTGATTCATCTTGAGACCGAACTGCATCAGGCGCTATCCCGAAACGAGTTATTTGTTGTCTATCAACCCAAAGTTGATCTGAAAACCGGCGACATTGTCGGCATGGAAGCACTCGCCAGATGGCGTCACCCTGATCTGGGCATAGTATCTCCCGGCGAGTTTATTCCGGTCGCAGAACGCACAGGTCTGATCAACGATATCAGTGCCTGGGTTACCAGAGTTGTTTGTGCACAAATTTCTATTTGGCGGGAAGCGGGGCATAAAGACGTCAAGGTGTCAGTTAACATCTCACCCGCTGAAATGAGGAATGAACAACTCGCCGAAAATATTCTTAACGCTGTTCGCGAGTTTGATGTGCCTCCACAACAACTGGAGGTAGAGGTAACCGAATCCCTTGTCATGCAGGATATGGAACAGGCAACCCGTACACTTGAAAAACTGGATCGCAACGGCATTGAAATTTCTATTGATGATTTTGGTACCGGCTTCGCTTCACTGAGTTATCTGAAGCTGTTTCCAATGTCGACCGTAAAAATCGATCGATCCTTCGTCTCCGATTTTGCTAATAACCCGGCTGACGCTCGTATCGTCAGTGGCGTAATTGCCATGAGTCACAGTCTGGGCGTCAAGGTAATTTGTGAAGGCGTGGAAAGGGAAGATCAACTCCGATACCTTCAAGACAACCACTGCGATCAGGTACAGGGCAACCTGCTCAGCGTGCCGTTGCAACGTCAGGAGGCGACCAATCTTCTGGCTAACCCGGGCCGAATCAAACGTGCTGTAACGAGCTACGATGCTTCAAAACTGGGCCTGACCGCCATCACCGGCAATGGTACCGAAACGGTTATCACAGGTGTTCTCAACACCTTTGAGCAACCTTCCACCACGCCACGCAGGCGCATCAGCGCCTCCGGTGGCTAATCGCGGATAACAGGTCTGCTTTAGTGGTTGAGAGTAGTGATGATTGACAGAAGTAGTTGGGATCGAGAGCTTGTTCGAAAAAACTGGAACACAGCATCAGGCCCTGGCACGCTGACAGTTGATCAGTAACTAATACGCGACTCTGCTCCTCACAACGCTGTACACAATATAGTACAATCACAAGCTCCATGATCCAGTAGCCACTGTGGATTACAAAACAGTTCTTTCATCGACAATAAACTGAGGCCGTCGCGGAATGAAACTACTACGCTGACGGGGTTTTTTGCCAGCCTCCAACGCGTCCGGACTGCCCGTCTCTCGCCACATAAGAACCCGCATGAAAACACTAACAACAGGTCTACTTTCGGGCAGAAACATTTTACTTGCGTTGTCGATCGCTACGAATATCGTGTTAGTCCTAATTTGCCTGATTGCATTTCAGAAACTAACGACTGTCTACACTGAGTACCGACACTTTCGCGCGCTGCCGGTTGGTGTTAGCAACGCAGGTATATCAGCTACAACGGACAACGCCATAGTGCTTTTCGGTGATTCAAGGGTAGAGCTTTGGACACCACCGCCTGCACTTACTGGTAAAAAAACAATTAACGCTGGTGTAGCTGGTGAAACCACAACTGAGATGCGGCGGCGCTTCGACAACGATGTGCTGCGCCATAATCCGCAAACAGTAATTATTCAAGCTGGTGTGAATGACTTGACGGCTTCTGTCACGCGCAACATTCCAACCCCTATACAACTGCGCGAAAGAATGTTTGAAAATATCGAGTATTTTGTGTCAACACTTACAGCCGCCGGCACGCAGGTAGTGCTGACATCGATCATTCCAAACAAGGAACTTAATCCACTCAGGAAACTGTTCTGGCATCCAACTTTGCTACAAACGATTTCCAGTTCAAACCTGAAACTCCAGCAGATGGCAGAGAAGCACCAGGCTATCTGGCTTGATATAGACGATGTCTTTGTGGATACAGAAAATGCAGTGCGCGCAGACTTGTACAAGGATACGCTGCACATCAATTCAAAAGCCTATACACAAATAAACGGTCGCCTTAACGAGTTATTCCCGTAGATACTCTGTAAAGCCGACGGGCGGATTCTGCTAGCTTGCGTTTACATCCACCACAACCCGGCCTTTTACCTGGCCTTTCAATATATCTTTACCCAAACCCGGCAGCTCCGACAAGGTTGCCATTTGAATCATCGCGTCCAGTTTATCGAGCGGAAATTCTGTAGCAATTCGGTTCCAGGCGGCAACGCGGTTGTCGTAAGGCTGCATAACCGAATCTATACCAAGCAGATTTACCCCGCGCAACAGAAACGGAATAACAGTAGCCGGGAGGTCTGCACCAGCTGCAAGCCCGACTGCTGCCACCGACGACCCATATTGCATTTGACCTAGAACTCTGGCCAGCATAGCGCTGCCAACGGCATCGACGCAGCCTGCCCAACTCTCTTTCTCGAGTGGTCTTTTAACGGTCTCATTGATGTCCTCACGCGGGACAATTTGCGATGCCCCGAGGGACTTCAGATAATCCTCTGTTTCAGGTCGTCCGGTAACCGCTGCCACGGTATAACCCAACGATGACAGGAATGCGGTAGCGACTGAACCGACCCCGCCAGCGGCGCCGGTAACCAGCACAGGTAAACCACCTGCTTTCAGACCGTGTTGTTCCAGTGCGTTAACGGCCAGAATCGCCGTCAGCCCTGCAGTACCAACAGCCATTGCCTGGCGGCTATCCATACCCTGTGGCAATGGCACCAGCCAGTCAGCCTTGACCCGGGCTTTTTGCGCATAACCACCCCAATGCGCCTCACCGACACGCCACCCGGTCAGAACGACGGAATCCCCCGCCTTGTATCGAGGATCATCAGATGTTTCAACCACTCCCGCAAAGTCAATTCCGGGCACATGGGGATAGTTCCTCACCAGTCCTCCACCAGGACCAATGCACAAGCCGTCTTTGTAATTTACAGTCGAATATTCAACGGCAACCGTGACGTCACCCTCCGGCAGCTGATCTTCTGATAGCGACTCTACCGATGCCGAAGTTTTCCCGTCGTCGCCCTTGTTTACCAGCAGTGCATTGAACATTTTGCGTATCACCTTGAGTATGTGAGCAGGAGCCATCCACCTGCGATCAATAGCGAGATTAGATCAGTCCCGGCCGCCCTTTACAATTAGAAGTTGAGCGGTGATCAATACTCGACGTGGCAGAACAACTCGATACATCTAAAAACGACTATCGACAGACAGGTTTTCACAAAAAAATAACACACTGCAATCGCCCCGATTTAAACTCCCTGACAAACAAAACCTACAGGACACCCAATGCCAGCAGATGTGCAAATCAGACAGGGCACCCAGGCCGATGCCAGAACAATTGCAGACTTCAATCGTTCAATGGCAAGGGAGACAGAAAACCGCGACCTGAGTCCGGACAAGATTTACCCGGGTGTCGAACGATTGATGGACAGACCGGAATACGGTTTCTACATCGTCGCGGTTTCTGCAGGCGAAGTTGTCGGTACGCTTATGATTACCACCGAATGGAGCGACTGGCGCAATGGTTTATTTTGGTGGATCCAAAGCGTTTACGTGGCACCCGCTCATCGAAGGACCGGAATCTACCGCAAGATGTATGAATATATTCAATCACAAGCGGACAACGAACCGGATGTGTGCGGATACCGGCTGTACGTTGAGAAAGACAACCGTATCGCGCAGCAAACTTACCAGGCACTCGGTATGACAGAGACCGACTACCAGTTATACGAGCAGGAAAATGGATAGGGGAATCTGCTCAGGTGAGCGGGGCGCTGCCGAGGCCAGAGCTGTTTCCCGAACGGCAAATTAGCAGAGTCCGCTCTCGCGCCACTGACGCACATCTACATCAATAGCTGAAATCAAGACACCTCTGACTTCCTTACGATCCCTGTATAAAAACCCGGGGGTATTCAGCCGGGTCATTCTTCTATCGAACGACCTCAAGCAGATCGATCAAGCGCGGTTTGCACGTAGACTTCGCGCAGCCTGGAA
>CAYMVV010000004.1:0-4614 GCA_964393885.1 uncultured Granulosicoccaceae bacterium
GTTAGATTGACTATCTGCCCTTCCAACCCGGCGATTTCCTCACCACTGGATTCTTTTAATGCTTCAAACGACAGCGAAACCTCGTCACGAGAAGCGGTGAGCTCATCAATCTGTCCGGTCAAGCCTGCAACCTGCTCACTACTCTCCGCTCCCAACTGCTCGACTGTACCTTTCAGATCATCGTTCTCTGCCAGCAGAGCATCACGTCTGGCCGTTAACTCATCAATCTCTGCATTCAGGCCGGTTACCTGCTCTTCCAGTCCAGCAATTTGTTGCTCGCTATTGGATTTCACAGTCTCCAGTTCTGAGTCAAGGGCAGACGCTTTTTTATGTAGCTCGTCGCGTTCCTGAGTTAAAAACCCAAGTGACGATGTCAACGAAGAAAGTTTGCCATCACGGTTTTCGAATCCCAGCGTTGATGATTCCCTGAAACCAGCGAATTCTGTCTCAAGCTCCGTTTTTTCAGACTGCACAGTCGCAAGCTGGCCTTCAAGATCACCCAGCCTGGAGTTGAGTTCAACCGTCTGAGTGTTGAGCTGATCGATTTGCGCCTGTCTGTCCGCAATTTCAGCGTTTAACGATTCAGCCTGCTCCGCCAGCCCGGAATTGTCGCTCGCCAATTTGTCGCGCTCCGCACTCAGCTGCTCAATTTGTCCGTTCAAGTCACCAACCTGACCTTCCAAACCAGCATACGAATCTTTCAACGCAGCGTACGACGTTACACTTTCACTACCCTTTAGCGTTTCCAGCTCGGCGGCAAAATTTTGTTTTTCCTGATTCAAACCGTCGAGTCTTGCCAGCAGATCATCTCGCTCCGCGGTCACGCTCTCGTGGTCAGAAAGCAGTTGTTGAGACCGCCCTTCGATATCCTCAAGCCGTGTAGTTAACTGATCACGCGCGCCACCCAGGTGATCCACCTCAGCTTGTAAATCAACGATGGTCTGCGCCATCTGCTCGCTCTCTGCCACGGAGTCACGGCTGCGCAATGCGCTAATTTCCTCGACCGCCTGCTGGCGCACAGCGTCGAGCTCTTCAATCGTTGCGGTCTGGGTGTCTATCTCACCCTGCAGAGCGACAATTTCCTGTTCAAGGGCGGCTTTTTCTTCCAGCTGAATCTGTAAATCTGCTAATTCCGCCTCGGCAGCCTGTTTGGCCGTTTCTGCATCCTGTTTAGCCGTTTCTGCAGCTTTAGACGCACTGTCAACTGAAGTTTTCAGCGATGCGATCTCGCTTTCATACTGCTCAATCCTGGACGAGTTTTCGCCAAGATTGCCTTCGAGTTCCAGGACTCGAGAGTCAAGTACCGTTCGTTCCTTTTCAAGGTTATTTATCTGGCCACTACGCTCCAGGTTGTTCGACCACATACCGACGACGCCCAGGCCCAACAGGCCCGCAGCGCCGTATTTAAGTGATTTTCGAACTTTTGGCTCATCTGGCAACAGGTGCCTGTCGCGGATGTCCTCGTGGACTCCGTTTGCATTATCTTTCTGGTCTACCATTGGTGGATCCCCTTGGAATTCATACTGGCCCCCGCTTCTGCGGGTAACCGAAAATTCTACTTAATTGCTAGCATTGGCATATGTTGCCAATCTGTCATCCTTACCGATTATACGCGATCTCGCCATGAAACAGCGCAAATACACGAGTAAACAAGTAAAAAATGTCAAAATCTTATCGAACTGCCTCAATAATATGACATCAGAAGCCTGTGCGGCAGAATTTCAACTTCCGCAAATACGCCCTACCGCGCAGACCTATTGATGACTCGACGAACGCGAAACTTTTGTCCGCTGGCACTGCAGGCAGGATACTCACTCAGTAATCTGGATAATCGCGACCTCAGCTTCACAGGCGATCCTGGCTCATCGAGGAATGCACAAACGCTGTTGCCGTAACTGGGTTGGGAGAACTGGTAGCGAATATCTGGCTTCGATCCCAGCGAATCAAGATAGGCTGGGGCAGCTTCACGCATTTGCTCGGGGTCTTCAAAGTTGACAATCAGTACACCCCCGGGTCGCAGCAGCTTCTGGAGTTTTCGAAACCAGGACTTACCAGCAGACACGACCTTCACAGGCTCGCCAGCGTTTTCCGTAAACAGATCTTCGACCACAATATCAAAGCCATCTCCACGATAATCCCTTATCCACTCAATCGCATCCGCCTGATAAATTTCGGCCGAAACATCAGGCAGCAGGAAATACTCTCTGGCGATCTTTATATGCACCGGATCCAGTTCCACACCCACAATTTCCTGCGGGTTTAACAGTGTGGCGAATGTGTTTATCACTGCACCTCCACCAACACCGAGTACCAATACCCGCTGTATTGTTGGTGGCTCGCGAAACAACGCTGGCAAAAAAAGCAGATCCCAAACACCGTTAGAAAGCGGGCGTTTGATATTCCACTGCGAGTGGAATACACCATCCTTGTACAGGCGTTTAGAGTTTCCGGCCACTCGTACTTCATAGTGCCCCGTACTGGTTTGCTCTTGCCAAATTATCGCCATGCCGACGAACCCGCTTTTGCAGCGCTTGCCCTAAACTGTGTTGCTATGTCTGTGCTCTTCATTACCGCTAAAACCATGGTCGACTCATGATGCAGGTTCGCTAAAATGATAAACTGCTCCGATATACTCCGCGTTACCGGATGTTAGTAAAACCCGGGCATTGTCGTACAAAAAATAGAAGCCCGTTAACTGCCCGTTAACTGATTGACTGATTGGACTGATGAGCAAAATGTATTCGATCCAGCACATAAACCAAAAAATCTGCGCCTTTTGAATATTCATCTTAAAGCACTGGGCTGTCGCCTTAACGAGGCTGAATTGGAAAGCTGGGCGCTGGAGTTTCAACAGGGCGGACACAGGCTGGTGAACGACGTCCGGGATGCCGATCTCACGGTACTCAACACCTGCGCGGTGACCACTGAGGCAGTCAAAAAATCACGCAAGCTGATCAATCGGATCAGACGTGAAAATCCGACCGGAAAGCTGGTTGTCAGCGGTTGTATGGTATCCACTGGCGAAACCGGCAACGGCGCTGAGCTTGGCATTGACATGCTTGTCGACAATAGCGAAAAGAGCCAACTCGTGAAGCGCGTAAACCGCCGCTGGCAGATTCCGATCATGCCCGAAGGCGCGACCCTGCCAAATGAATCAGCCTTGTTTGCTCGCAACCGGCAACGCGCATTTATAAAAATACAGGACGGCTGTCGCTACCGTTGTAGCTATTGCATTGTCACAATCGCCCGCGGAGTCGAAAAAAGCCGCGGTATTGATGAAATTCTGGCAGAAATCAACCATCTCGAAAGCCAGGGTGTACAGGAAATTGTGCTCACCGGCGTTCATGTGGGTGGCTACGGGTCAGACACCGGCACCGATTTGTACAGGCTGGTCACAAGCATCCTGGAAAACACATCGATACCGCGAATCAGATTTGCATCTGTAGAACCCTGGGACCTGGGTGCAAACTTTTTTTCCCTGTTTGAGAACAGGCGCCTGATGCCGCACATGCATCTTCCCATTCAGTCCGGCTCCGACAGCGTATTAAAAAGGATGTCCAGGCGCTGCCATACAGCCGAGTTCTCCGCTTTGATGACACACGCAAACAATACTGTGCAAGGATTTAATGTCACCACCGATATCATTGTGGGCTTTCCCGGAGAGACGCACGACGAGTGGCAACAAACACTGCAATTCGTCAGCGATACCGGCTTCGGCCATGTGCATGTATTTAGCTACTCGGCGCGCGAGGGAACCAAAGCCGCTACTATGGCAGATCAGATTGGCGCCGACATTAAATCCCAACGCAGCAAAGAGTTAATTCAACTGACCCGAGCGCAGCGTGAAGAATTCCTGCGCTCACAAATTGGCAGCGAGTCACAGGTGCTGTGGGAATCAACCCGAGACAATCATGGGCAATTGGTTGCCTATGGTTATACAGAAAATTATGCGCGTGTTGCAATCCAGGTTGAAGACAGATACTCGGTTACAAACACCATTCGGACATGCGTCATAGGTGAGCTTGACGACAGCGGGCAGCATCTTTGGGCGACACCAAAAGACCGGGATACTACCGGGAAATAAGAGAGGTTATGCTAGGACGTAAGACCTCGTACCAGATTGTTCTAGACCTGCACTTTGAGACCTGCACTTTGAGACCTGTACTTCAGGTACCTGCACAGTACGCTTTAAAGTCCGTATTTGTAGCTCCAGAGTCTACTTCAACTGTGATACCTGGCCGTTGAGCTAGTATCGACGCCATTTACAATCAGCATCTTGAACCAAACCCTGATGGTAAGTTAGGAGTTCGAGTGCGCACGGTTCAAAATGCCGATTGCGAGGTATTTTCGGCCGGTTGCGTTATACTTCTATGCACAAGCTGCAACTCTGTACCCGCAGGCAGGTCTACAATCTCCGCATACGAGATCTTCG
The DNA here is from genome assembly GCA_964393885.1 of uncultured Granulosicoccaceae bacterium. GTDB lineage: Bacteria > Pseudomonadota > Gammaproteobacteria > Granulosicoccales > Granulosicoccaceae. The sequence continues at coordinate 4,433 of CAYMVV010000004.1, forward strand.
TAGCAGACTTGCATCGGGGACTACACTCTATGAAGGTGACAACAATCCTTCAATGACATCAACTTGGCTATCCGACCAGGACATACCAGTAAGAGGCTATCCATGCGCGAACTGCAAGACATCGATCCGCAAGAAACAAGGGAATGGCTGGAAGCCCTCGATGCCATTATCGAGCATGAAGG
>CAYMVV010000004.1:4714-110612 GCA_964393885.1 uncultured Granulosicoccaceae bacterium
TTTCGGGCACCTGGCCCTAAAAGTGGCGGTGACCTCGTGTTTATCCAGGGCCACTCTGCACCGGGTATTTATGCTCGCGCCTTTCTAGAGGGTCGTCTCACTGAAGAAGATCTCGATAACTTCCGACGAGAAGTCGACGGCAACGGACTGTCCTCGTACCCGCACCCTTATCTGATGCCTGACTTTTGGCAATTTCCAACGGTATCCATGGGGTTGACGTCGATCACCGCTATTTATCAAGCACGCTTTATGAAGTACCTGCACGATCGAAGCATGACCGACACGAAGGACCGACAGGTATGGGCCTTTATGGGTGACGGCGAGATGGACGAACCCGAATCACTCGGCGCTATCTCTCTGGCAGGTCGCGAAAAGCTCGACAACCTGACTTTCGTTATCAACTGCAACCTGCAACGACTTGATGGCCCGGTGCGAGGTAACGGTAAAATTATTCAGGAGCTGGAAGCCGTGTTCCGAGGCGCCGGCTGGAACGTGATCAAAGTGATTTGGGGGTCATACTGGGATCCGCTACTGGCAAAAGATCACGATGGCAAGTTAAAGCAATTGATGATGGAAACTGTCGACGGCGAATATCAAAATTTTAAAGCCAAAGATGGAGCCTATACGCGGGAGAAATTTTTTGGCAAATACCCTGAAACCGCCTCTATGGTTTCCAAACTGTCCGATGAGGATATCTGGCGTTTGAATCGCGGAGGTCATGATCCGCACAAGATTTACGCAGCCTATCATGCGGCCACCAATCATGACGGCCAGCCTACCGTCATTCTGGCTAAAACAGTCAAAGGCTACGGTATGGGTGAATCAGGCGAAGGCACCAACGCAACACACCAACAGAAGAAAATTCCTCTGGACGGGCTGATGGATATGCGTGATCGATTCGCTATCCCGTTAACCGACGAGCAGGTAACAAATCTTGAGTATTCCAAACCGGAGCCCAACAGCGAACTGTTAAAGTATATGCAGGAAAGGCGTGAAGCTTTGGGTGGCTACCTGCCACAGCGCAACAAGTTTGCAGCACCGCTTGAGATACCGCCACTGTCCAATTTTGATGCCCTGTTAAAAGATTCCGGTGACCGCGAACTATCGACGACCATGGCATTTGTTCGAATGCTGACAATCCTCACTCGCGATAAAAAGGTCGGTAAAAACGTCGTGCCAATCGTGCCGGACGAAGCGAGAACATTCGGTATGGACGGCATGTTCAGACAGCTGGGAATCTATTCTTCTGTCGGTCAGCTATACACGCCAGAAGACCGCGATCAGGTTATGTTTTACAAAGAAGACAAAACCGGCCAGATTCTGGAAGAAGGCATCACAGAGGCGGGCGGCATGTCATCGTGGATCGCCGCGGCCACGGCCTACAGCACTCATGGAGTCAATATGATTCCATTCTTTGTTTACTACTCCATGTTCGGGTTTCAGCGGATCGGTGATCTTGCCTGGGCCGCCGGAGATATGCGAGCACGGGGCTTCATGATAGGCGGTACCGCTGGCAGAACAACGCTCAACGGCGAAGGCTTGCAACACGAAGACGGGCACAGCCATCTGCTTGCCAGCACTATTCCCAACTGTGTCTGTTACGACCCGTGCTATGCCTATGAACTCGCCATCATAGTGCACGACGGTATGCGCCGCATGATGCAACAGCAGGAAAACGTCTTCTACTATCTGACGGCGATGAACGAAAACTATCATCACCCTGCACTACCGGAAGGCGTAGAGGAGGGTATCGTCAAGGGCATGTACAAGCTGAAAAGCGTTGAAGGCAGCTCTGCAAATCGCGTCAATCTGATGGGTGCCGGTGTAATTCTTCGAGAGGTAATAGCAGCGGCTGACATGCTGAGTGAAGAATATGGTATCGGTTCGGTTGTATGGAGTGTCACCAGTTTCACCGAGCTCCGCAAAGATGGCCTTGACGCTACTCGATGGAACAACCTCAATCCTTCTGAACCCGCCAAAGTTCCTTACGTTACTTCGCTGTTGAATGATTACCCCTATCCGGTAATCGCTTCCAGCGATTACATGAAAGCCGTCTCTGATGGCATCCGCGAGTTTATACCGACCAGCTTCAAGGCACTGGGCACAGACGGGTTTGGACGCTCTGACACGCGTGAAAAACTTCGAGACTTTTTTGAAATAGACAGACGCTATATCGTAATAACAGCGTTAAACAGCCTTGTTGAACAAGGAGCCATTGACGTTAGTGTTGCCACAGACGCTGTGCAGAAATACGGCATTGATCCAAACAAACCGAATCCGGTTACGGTATAGGCGAGGGAGAATACTATGTCTAAGCCTGTAGAAATTCGCGTGCCCGATATTGGCGACTACGATACCGTCGAGATCATTGAAGTTCTGGTCGCCAACGGTGATGAGGTAGAAGCAGAACAATCCCTGATCACCCTTGAGAGTGACAAGGCCAGCATGGAAATACCGTCCACTCACAGTGGATCCATAGCTGATATCTCGGTCAAGGTCGGAGATAAAATATCCACTGGTGACTTGATCGCCCTGGTAAATGTCAGTAGCGACACAGCCAGCACCGATAACACTGCCGACGCAAACGATTCAACTGACGCCCAACAAGCTGAACCATCGCCGGGCTCCGACTCTACTGAGCAACCGGCAGGGGCCGGCGATGCCGGTGCTTCGATGGCTACGGTTGTGGTTCCTGACATCGGCGAGTTTGAAGAAATCGAAGTCATTGAGCTGCTGGTCAATGTAGGAGACACGGTAGAACTCGATCAGTCACTTATTACTCTTGAAAGTGATAAAGCGAGCATGGAGATTCCCTCTCCGCATGCGGGCGTCATCGATCAACTACTGGTCGGCATTGGCGATCGCGTATCGCACGGCCATGCGATAGTAATTTTATCTAACGTAAGCGACAACAGCGGTGCATCGCCAACAGATGTAGCTTCGCAGCCGGCAGCAGAGCATCAAAGCGAGCCTCCCGCACAGCCAACGGCAACTGCAGCGCCCGCTACCACAGATGGCAATCAGCAAAACCGTCAGCAACCGGTTGACTCACCGACTCAAAAAATTGCCGATGAGTCCTATCGAAAGGCGCACGCCAGTCCTGCTGTGCGTAAGTTTGCCCGGCAACTGGGTGTAGACCTGCTACTGGTTACCGGTACCGGTCCGAAAACTCGAATTCTTAAAGAAGATGTCGAGAAATTCGTAAAATCCACTATGGCCGGAAGCGCAAGTGCCTATGGTGCAGGCGGAGCTGGTGGCGGCGCCGGAATACCCCCTATTCCAGAGGTGGATTTCAGCAAATTCGGGGATGTCGAACGCGTCGAAATGACTCGTATAAATGTCTTGACGGCTGAGAACCTGCATCGAGCGTGGCTTAACCTGCCAATGGTTACCTACCACGATGAAGCAGACATTACCGAGCTGGAGGCGTTTCGCCAATCTATAAAACAGGAAGCTGCCAACCGCGATATCAGAGTCACCGGACTGGTCTTTCATGTAAAAGCGCTTGCGGCTACGCTGAAGGAATTTCCACGCTTTAACTCGTCGTTGTCTCCTGATGGAAAATCTCTCTTCTACAAAAAGTATTTCAATATAGGCATAGCCGTAGACACACCCGGTGGGCTTGTCGTACCGGTTTTGAAAGACGTCGACAAGAAGAATATCTATCAGTTGTCAGAGGAGATGATTGATCTGAGCACACGCGCTCGGGATAAAAAACTCAAACCGGCTGAAATGCAAGGCGCCAGCATGACAATTTCCAGTCTTGGTGGAATTGGTGGCACGGCATTTACGCCAATCGTTAACCCGCCTGAGGTTGCAATACTCGGCATCACTCGCGCAAAGATGCAACCCGTATGGGATGGATCCGAGTTTAAACCACGATTAATGTGTCCACTGGACATAACCTATGATCATCGCGTAATCGACGGTGCTGTGGGAGCGCGCTTTATGACACATTACTGCAACGTGGTTGGAGACATCCGCAAGATGCTTCTATATTAATCAACGCTACAGCACCACGGCCATACTGGCGATCACTTCGATGATCTTTACCTGGCCGTGGCGTGAAAAACTAACCACCCTGCTATAGCCGACCACCTATTTGACTGGAGATAAGGTTGAGCAATCTAACCACTATTGAAGTACCCGACATCGGTGATTTCAAGGAAGTCGAAATCATTGAGATTCTGGTCAATGAGGGCGATACAGTTGAGCTTGACCAGTCTCTACTAACCGTAGAGAGCGACAAGGCCAGTATGGAAATACCAGCCCCGATGGCTGGTGAAATCACCTCGATTCTGGTCAAGGTCGGCGATAAAATTTCCATGGGCAGCTCCATCGTAATGATGGAAACAAGCGAGTCGACCGCTGCTCCAGCGTCGGCCGCCGAGTCTGAAGCACCAGCCGCAACCGCCCCCGCCCCGAACACACAAGCCGCAACGAGCAGCTCAGGTGCTGACATGCAAACAGAAGTGGTGGTAATAGGCGCCGGACCCGGGGGCTATACCGCAGCGTTCAGAGCGGCAGATCTGGGTAAATCAGTGGTACTGATCGAACGCTATCCCGATCTTGGCGGCGTCTGTCTGAACGTCGGGTGCATTCCTTCCAAAGCGCTGTTACACACAGCGCAAATAATCAATGAAGCAAAGGAAATGGAGGCACACGGCATCACCTTTGGTGAGCCATCCATCGATGTTGATAAGCTGCGACACTTTAAAAAGAAGGTTATTAGCCAACTGACAGGTGGATTGGCAGGACTCGCCAAACAGCGAAATGTTACCGTTGTACAAGGGACTGCAAGTTTTCTATCGGCCAATCAGATACAAGTTGAAAACGACGGCACCACACAGGTACTGCAGTTTGAAAACGCAATTATTGCCGCAGGATCTGAAGTAACACGGATCCCAGGCTTCCCCTACGATGATGACAGACTGATTGATTCGACCGGTGCTTTAGAACTGGCAGACATTCCAAGTAGATTGCTGGTGATTGGCGGTGGCATCATCGGTCTTGAAATGAGTTGCGTCTATCAGGCTTTGGGCTCTGCCATAACCGTTGTTGAATTGTCTGACACCCTGATACCCGGCTGTGATCGAGACCTGGTGCGGCCGTTTGAAAAGCGAGTTAAGAAACTATTTGAGAACATTTATCTGGGCTCCAAAGTCAGTGCCATAGAATCAGCGCAAGATGGCTTGCGTGTGTCATTTGAAGGCGGCAAGGCACCTGCGACCGATACCTTTGATCGTGTGTTGCTAGCGGTGGGCCGAAGCCCTAACGGCGCGACCATAGCAGTTGAAAATGCCGGTGTAGAAGTTGATCAACGCGGATATATTCCGGTCGACAAACAGCAACGTACAAATATCGACAACATTTTTGCGATCGGCGATATTGTCGGACAACCTATGCTGGCCCACAAAGCAACTCACGAAGGCAAGGTGGCAGCCGAGGTAATTTCCGGTAAGAAAACCTATTTCGATGCGCGTACCATTCCCTCGGTTGCCTACACGGATCCTGAAATCGCATGGATGGGCCTGACCGAAACTGAAGCAAAAGAGCAAGGTATAGCAATTGAAAAAGGCGTTTTTCCATGGGCAGCGAGTGGTCGCGCTATCAGCATCGGTCGAACTGAAGGAATAACCAAAGTAATCCTCGACCCTGAGAGCAAACAGGTACTGGGCGCTGGTATGGTGGGGCCAAATGCAGGGGAGCTGATTGCAGAGGCAGTGCTTGCGCTTGAAATGGGGGCCGATATCGCCGATGTTGCACTCACCGTGCATCCGCATCCTACCTTGTCAGAAACCTTCAACTTTGCCTGTGAGGTTGCCGAGGGCACTTGCACCGATATTTATGCACCGAAGAAATCCTGACAACACCAGCCTTGTTGTAGACTCCGCTTTCCCATCTAACAAATAGACATTTCAATATGGCTGATGAGCTGCGCGATGCTGCCCTCGACTACCACCGATATCCAAAGCCTGGCAAGCTGGAAATCAGCGCAACGACAAACATGCTCAATCAGCGCGATCTCGCGCTCGCCTATTCACCGGGTGTGGCGGCCGCTTGTGAGGCCATTGTCGACAACCCGCTTGAAGCGGCCAGCCTGACAGCACGCGGTAATCTTGTCGCAGTAATAACTAATGGATCTGCCGTACTCGGTCTGGGTGCCATCGGTGCGCTGGCCTCTAAACCGGTAATGGAGGGCAAAGCGGTACTGTTTAAGAAATTTGCAGACATCGATGTCTTCGATCTGGAGCTGGACACCACTGATGTCGATCGATTCGTCGATGCGGTATCTCTGATGGAACCCTGTTTTAGCGGCATCAATCTCGAAGATATCAAAGCGCCGGAGTGCTTCGAGATCGAGCAACGATTGAACGAATCGATGAACATCCCGGTGTTTCACGATGATCAGCACGGCACGGCAATCTGTGTTGTTGCAGGCATCACCAATGCACTGCTGGTGGCGGAAAAAAACATCACTGATGTCAAACTCGTGTGCTCGGGAGCAGGAGCAGCCGCGCTGGCCTGCCTTGACTTACTGGTGACCATGGGGCTCAACCGCGACAACATCACCGTAGTCGACATTGCTGGTGTGGTTTACTCGGGGCGCACCGAGCAAATGGACCCCTACAAGTCCAGGTTTGCAGTAGATACTGAAGCCCGTACGCTGGCAGATGTTATCGATGGTGCCGATATTTTTCTGGGTTTATCTGCGGGCGGTGTTCTAAAGGCAGACTATGTTTCGCAAATGGCAACCAATCCGATTATTTTTGCACTGGCCAATCCGACACCGGAAATAATGCCCGAACTGGTCACGGAGATTCGCCAAGACGCCATCATCGGCACCGGCAGATCCGACTACCCAAATCAGGTTAACAATGTGTTGTGCTTTCCGTTTTTGTTTCGCGGCGCACTGGATGTCGGCGCGACGACGATCAATCAGGAAATGAAGGTGGCTGCGGTTAAGGCAATTGCCGAAATAGCAACTCGGGAAGTATCCGATGTGGTCGCGTCAGCCTATGGCGATACGGATTTCGGTTTCGGACGGGAGTACCTGATCCCGAAGCCGTTTGACCCCAGGCTGATGACCACGGTGCCGCTTGCTGTGGCCAGGGCAGCCATGGAATCCGGTGTGGCAACCCGGCCAATCAGTGATTTTAACGAATACCAGACACGTCTGAGCGACTTCGTTTTCAAATCCGGCATGGTGATGAAGCCCGTGTTCTCTAAAGCCATGTCTAACCCTCAACGTGTTGTCTTCGCCGAAGGTGAATCGACTCGTGTGATAAACGCCGTACAGGTACTGGTCGATGATGGCATTTGCAAGCCCATATTAATCGGACGCAAATCGGTCATTGAGCAGAACATCAGGAAGTATCGATTGCGGCTGACAATCGATGAAAACATCCAGGTAGTCGATCCGATGGACAACCCGTCCGAGCCTGAGTTCGCCAAGGCGTATCATGCAATTGCAGCGCGTAATGGCGTCACCCCTGCCTATGCACGCTCGGTTGTCCGCACCCGAGCAACCGCACTCGGCGCGCTAATGGTTAAATCGGGACGAGCCGACGCACTTATTTGCGGCAGTCAGGGTGCATATATTCGACACCTTCGGTATCTAAAAAGCATTATTGGCTTGCAACCAGAAGCGTTAGATTGTTCCGCCGTTATTTTACTGGTGTTGCAATCGGGAACCTTTTTCCTCACCGATACCCACGTGTCGGTCGACCCGTCGGCAGAGCATCTTGCTGAAACAGCAGCAATGGCCGCCAGCACAGTAAAACGATTTGGTATGGACCCCAAGATTGCGCTGCTTTCACATTCAAACTTTGGCAGCCGCGACAACGACAGCACGCGCAAAATGCGCAAAACCAGAGAGATTATTGAGCAGAATTATCCGGACTTGCCAGTCGACGGCGAAATGCATGCCGATGCTGCGGTCTGGGAGTCTGTCAGGGACCGAATTTTCCCTGGTTCCAACTTTCGTGGTGCCGCAAACCTGATGGTTTTGCCTGATCTGGACGCAGCCAATATTGCCTACAACATGGTAAAGGTATTTGGCAATGGCTTGCCGGTCGGACCCATTCTCGTCGGGCTGAACCACCCCGCTCATGTGGTTACTGAAGCCGTCACTGTGCGCGGTCTGGTCAATATGAGCGCTATCGCTGCTGCCGAGGCCATAGATCGCAAATAGAAGGCACGACGGGCTTCACACTAATAGCATTGCACTCATCAGGAGTCTCTCGCAGGCGCAAACGTTGCTACAGGTTATTGACTGGCGCTGGTTAAAAGGATTGCTTGCCAGACAAAGTAACCATAGAGACGGATATGGCAACGCAACTTAGCAGTGAAGATACCTTTACCCTGACAGAAATTGGCTATGCCAGCGTAATGTATGGCATCAACATAGATGTTGAGCCAATTTTCGAAACACTCAATCTGCTCTACCCCGACAATACTGCAGGTGCCATCGGTCACGCGATCATCTATCTCAATCGTGGCAACTATGACGCTGCTATCGACGTTCTACAAAATTGCCTGCAACAGTGCTCAACCAATACCGAAGAGGCGAAGGCAATACTAATGCTCGCCATGCACATGGGTGGACGCAACGAAGAAGCCGAGATGCTGGCCGATAATGTTCATGAGGACGACGGAGTTGCCAATTCGATGGCTCAATCTCTGTTCGTCGAAAACCAGCAATCCTGAACTGGCGGCATGCAGCGGCTCATGGCTGAAAACTGTACAGCCATTCTTTGAATGAGTAACCAATACGAGCGGCTTCTGAAACTCAGGCGTCAGCGGGATCTGCAAAGAACGCTTAGGGCAAATCAATTACTTGAACAGTTGCGAGCAACTGAACACATTGACACCGGCACCGCTCCGGCTGATCAGAAAGAGCAAGACATTTTGGAGACTGGCTCTATCAGTCACGCAGCCAGTCAGGCAGCGGAAGAGAAAAAATAGTCTTTCGCTCAAGAGCCCGAGCTGCGCTCGCATCAACGGTATCTCACTTGCCCTTTATGTCCACAGACCCGTGGTATCAATGGCCCCATCAATGGCCCTCACAATGACCCCCATCAATAACCACGTGGTCTGCCAATCATTTTTTCTTCCAGATGGATTAGCAAGTGTTAGTCGCAGGTACCGCTGCATTTGAAGCGTCGGTACTATGAAAAATCTCTGCTCTTAGGCTCGCGACCTCACAAATTATCCGAGCCTGGAAACTGCGTTATCGTCCCTGCACCTTGACTAAAACCCTCGACTAAAACGAGATCAGGATTCACCCTCTGAGTCAGCTACCTGACCAGATAACTGTTCTCTTCGCGCCCGCTCCCAAAGGTTCGGCAATGCATTTAGCGCTGCATCGTAGGCCGAAACCACGGCTGACAACTCCTCTAAATCTGCAGGTTCAACTCCCTGGTTGATGCGTTGTTTGTATGCTTCTCTATTTTGCTGAAGACGCAGTACCACCTCCCGCAACCGGCTCCCGTCTGCATCAATACCAAACTGCTGAACAATATCAAATTTGCGAATCTGCGGAGGTAACATGAATGGTTCCCGGTGAATCGGAGCAGTAGCCCATCAAATTGAATTCGAGGCGCCTTGCGCGACAGAAATCTGACTGGAAAAACGTCATCTTTTCGCGACCAGCGACAGTCTCACTATCCAAACGACTGGCTTTTCAATAACGCGTACCGGATATCAATTCGAAAAACGCTGAACACAGCGTTGTCGGCACACCCAAGCTAAGCCTAGGCGAAATACGTGAAATCTGCGTGCCAATGTGAGCGAGACTTTCCGGACCCCGGATTACCCGGAATAAATAGCCAGCATCAAAAAGCGGCGTTGTGCTTGCATTGCGGTAAGAAAACTGAAATTTCTGCCTGATCTTTTGATCGCAGGCACTTCCGGATCGAGGAGCTAACTGCAAATTCGAAACATGGCGCAGCCAAACGGTTTTCTGCAAATTAACCCGGCAAATTCGCGTACCACCTCTCGATAATAGTAAAATTCGCATAAACGTGTCGTATTTCAGAAACCGCGAGTCGCCCAACTACCATGCAGACAAAGTCGCCCGCCCTACTTTTGAGCTATTGTTCGGGCTATAACAACTTATAAATTATTTGCCACAACCGGAACCCCAATCATGTCTGACGATGACTACGATGACGAAGAAGAGATCATCCTCTCTGAGCTGGACGATGATGAACTTGTTGAGCAAATGCACGATGATCTTTACAACGGATTAAGGGAGGAGATTGTCGAGGGAACCAATATTTTGCTTGAGCGCAAGTGGGGGCCAGACAAGGTACTCAACGATGCCCTGGTAGAGGGAATGCGCATTGTCGGGATTGATTTCCGTGACGGTATTTTGTTTGTGCCCGAAGTTCTGATGGCGGCAAATGCGATGAAAGGTGGCATGGAAATCTTGAGGCCGCTGCTGGTCGAAACCGGTGCCGAAACCATCGGCAAAATGGTCATCGGAACCGTCAAGGGCGATATTCACGACATCGGTAAAAATCTGGTCTCCATGATGATGGAAGGTGCCGGCTTTGAAGTCATCGATCTGGGCATCAACAACCCGGTTGAAGACTATCTGGCCGCGCTGGAAGAACACAAGCCGGAAATACTGGGTATGTCCGCGCTGTTGACGACGACCATGCCCTATATGAAAGTTGTCATTGATACTCTGAAGGAACAGGGGCTGCGCGACGACTACATCGTGCTTGTCGGCGGCGCCCCGCTGAACGAAGAATTTGGTGATGCCATAGGCGCTGACGCTTACTGTCGTGACGCAGCAGTTGCAGTTGAAACTGCAACCAAGCTGATAGCCGAACGTCGCGCAAGTTAGCTTGTGATAAGACGGATCTATCAGTGAACGCTCGAAAATCTCTGGTGATCGCCTGCGGTGCACTGGCCAGAGAAATAACGACACTGATTGAGCTCAATAACTGGGACTCCATGCGAGTCCAGTGCATACCTGCAAAGATACACAATACACCGGAAAAAATTCCCGACGCGGTCAGGAAACTGATCCACCGGGCACGTCCGCAGTTCAGCGATATCTACATTGCGTTTGCAGACTGCGGTACCGGCGGTTTACTTGACAAGGTTATCGCCGAAGAGCAGGTAGAGCGTCTGGCTGGAGCACATTGTTATGAATTCTACGCAGGCTCCGACGCATTCGCAGCGCTTGAAACAGAGGAACCTGGAACGTTTTATCTTACCGACTTTCTGGCGCGTCACTTTGAACGACTAATTATCCAGGAGCTCGGTATCAGTGCACATCCTGAATTGCAGGATATGTACTTTTCGAACTACAAAAGACTCATCTATCTGGCTCAAACTGACAACCCTGAGTTGCTGATCCTGGCTAGAAAAGCCGCGAACCGACTGAATCTTCAATTCGAGCATCGCCTGGTCGGATACGGGCAACTTGAACACAGTCTCAACCAGTTCTATAAACGCTGTGGCAGCACCAGTAGCAGCCACGCTGGAAGTGCCAGAACTCAACCTAAAGAATCTCCTGTCCAATGGCAAAATTAATCACTGTTTTCTGGCGCGATATACCCGCACAGGTAACTGCCAAAGCCGGGCGCAAAACCGCAAAGATTCAACTACCCGATCGATTTCAGGAAGCCATTGATATGGCCGCCATGCGTGCAGGTAAAGGCAGTACGGATGAGTACCTTGAGGATTGGCGGCGGGAACAACGTGAGTGTGACAACGACTTACAGGCAGTGGTTGACCAGGAAGCCGCAAGCATAAATGAAACCTTTACGACAGAATTTCTGCAGCAGGTTGTTAAAAACAAAGGCTATCTGCAGCAAGACGACTCATAACCAAGTGTCTGCACGGTAGAAGTCCACATAGCGAGAGCGTGCCATGATGAGGGATCTGCTCTGGAACACGGCTACGATCATTTGCGGCGCATAGTTATTCATATGTAATGAAAATGATCGATAAAAACGCTCCTTCAGGGTGCGTTCGCAGTAGGGGAGGTTCTGCTGTTCAGGCTCCCGGCCCGTGTAGTTGATTCGCATTGGCCACAGCTCAGTGTAGTGACTCGCTGCATGTTTACGGCACCTTTACGGCACCGCTTGACTCTGCCTAATCAACAAAGCCGGGCAAGCCTTTGGTCAGTCCTCAGGTCTGGCAATGCGCTGGGTTATACGACCAGCACCTTTGAATTACAGTATGCGAGTTGATCCCCTATGTACCGCTTACGTCTATGGTCAGTTAAACGCGCTCGCGGGCTTGAAGTGTTTTACAAATACTTCGAAAAGCTGATAGTTCGATTACACCCGGTGTGGAAAGCCATCGGCTATCAACGATTGGAAAAACCGTTCGCCAGCAGCGAAAAACTCATAAAGGGCATGCTTTTCGACTGTCAGATGTGTGGCCAGTGTGCCCTCAGCTCAACGGGAATGTCGTGTCCGATGAACTGCCCAAAGAACCTGCGTAACGGCCCCTGTGGCGGCGTTCGCAGCAACGGCAATTGTGAGGTCATCCCGGACATGCCATGCGTTTGGGTTCAGGCGTGGGAGGGGAGTCAGAAAATGACTGATGACAGAGCGATACACGCAGTACAAAACGCCATCGACTATCGATTGAAAAACCACTCTTCATGGCTTCGTATCGCCAGGCAACATAACCCGATTGCCTCTGAGGACTGACTGCCTATGGAACAACGAAATGTAGACCTGTCGCCGGCAGAACTGTTGCCAATTTTACCCGGCCATCAGTCGCCAGGTCGATTCGAACGCGTATTGAGAGCAGGCAAATTCGCTGTTACCACCGAACTGGCGCCACCAGACTCAGCTGACCCGGCACAAGTTTACGAGCGCGCCAGTGTCTTTGATGGTTATGTCGATGCGATAAACGCAACTGATGGCAGCGGTGCGAACTGCCATATGTCCAGTATTGCGGTTTGTGGATTGTTGACTCGGGCAGGCTACTCACCAATTATGCAGATTTCCTGTCGCGACAGAAATCGCATAGCAATACAGGGGGAAGTGCTGGGAGCCTCGGCAATGGGCGTGGCTAATATTCTTTGCCTGACAGGCGATGGTGTTCAGGCAGGTGATCACCCTCAGGCCAAACCGGTTTTCGATCTTGACTGTATGTCGTTACTTGCACTTGCCACAAAAATGCGCGATGAAAAATGCTTTGAAAGCGGACGTAAGCTGGATCGGCCCCCTGCCGTTTTTTTAGGTGCCGCGGCCAATCCATTCGCACCACCTTTTGACTGGCGGCCATTGCGCCTGGCAAAAAAGATCGCAGCGGGTGCTCAGTTCGTACAAACCCAGTATTGCTTCGACATTGAGTTGCTACAGAACTATATGCGTCGCGTGCGTGAACTCGGTTTACACAAGCAGGTGTATATCCTTGTTGGTGTTGGTACTCTCGCGTCAGCAAGGACTGCAACGTGGATTCGCAATAATGTGCCAGGCGTACACATTCCAGACAGCATTATTAAGCGTCTGTCTGGTGCAAAGGATCAGCGTGCAGAGGGCGTCAATATCTGTATCGATTTAATTCAACAAATACGCGAGATAGAAGGCGTTCACGGCTGTCACATAATGGCTTACCGACAGGAACGCAGCGTACCCGAGATAATCGAACGTTCCGGCATATTGACAGAGCGTCGTGCAACACCGAACACCCGAACCCGTACGATAAAACAATCTTAAAATGATTTTTTTGTTGGTTGCAGTCTCATGACTACATTTCTGGAATAGCGCTTTATGACAACTACAGTAATCGGCTCCGCCACTCGTGACCACATCATTGGTTTTGATAAACCTTTCACCATGATCGGTGAGAGAATCAACCCCACTGGTAGAAAGCTGCTTGCCGAAGAAATGAAAAATGGCGATTTCAGTCGGGTCGAAGCGGACGCACTTGCACAGATCGAAGCCGGTGCACATATGCTGGATATCAACGCCGGAATCCCGTTGGCCGATGAACCCGGTTTACTCGCTCAGGCCATAGAGCTCGTTCAATCACTCAGCGACATTCCCATTTGTATCGACTCGTCTATCGTCGAAGCACTGGAACGTGGCCTGGAAGTATATAACGGCCGCGCACTGCTTAATTCTGTCACCGGAGAAACCGAGCGGCTCGAACAGGTACTTCCACTGGTAAAAAAATATGATGCCGCGGTTGTGGCAATATCCAATGATGAAACGGGTATTTCGGAAGACCCTGCAGTTCGTTTTGCCGTAGCTAAAAAAATTGTCGAACACGCGGCAGACTACGGAATCAAACCCTGCGATATCGTGATCGATCCACTGGTTATGCCGATTGGTGCAATGGGTCAGGCCGGTCGACAGGTATTCGATATCGTCGGGCGAATACAACGCGAACTCAAATGCAATACCACCTGCGGTGCGTCGAATATCAGCTTTGGTCTGCCCAACAGAAATGGTATTAACAGCGCATTTTTAACCATGGCAATCTCTCATGGAATGACGTCAGCAATCACCAACCCCTGCCACAAGGAAGTCATGGAAGCCGTGATGGGAGCAGATGTGTTAATGGGTCATGACCCTGATTGCCTGCGCTGGATTGGTAAATATAGAGAACCTACTAACAGCGAAGGACGCGGCAGGCGCGTAACACGGCGTCGACGCCCACCCAAAGACGGTGCTGCCTAGACCGCAATACCCATGAATAATCCGGGCTCGTGTACCTGTGGTAACACATTCCTGCCGATGCGATAGCTGCCGATAGCTGTTATGCATCCCTGCATCCTGAGTTGAGATGGCGATTCATGTCAGATCCTACAGAAACAACACCGACTGGCGCAGCTGACGCGAAAGTTGTATTCACTCCGAGTGGCCGACGCGGAAGATTCCCGGTCGGCACACCGATTCTCGAAGCGGCGCGTTCACTTGGTGTCGATATAGATTCAGTCTGTGGCGGCCGGGCGATATGCGGGCGTTGTCAGGTACTTTGCAGTGAAGGTGAATTCGCCAAACACGGTATCCAGTCGTCGGCTTCACATTTGTCGGGTTTCACAAAAACAGAGGAACGCTGGGAGAGAGTAAAGAAACTTTCGCTAAACGGGCGCAGGCTGAGTTGCCAGGCGCGTCTCAAAGGCGACGTGGTCATTGATGTACCACCCGATAGCCAGGTTCACCGACAGGTGATTCGCAAAGGTGCAGATTTACTGGATATCGAGCTCAACCCGCTTGTGCGTCTTTACTATGTTGAAGTGCAGGAACCTGACATGCACACACCTAGCGGGGACTTGCAACGCCTGCAAACTGCACTTGAATACGAATGGCACCTGACTGACCTTACCGTGGAACCATCTATCCTGCCCTCGCTGCAAAAGGCCCTGCGTCAGGATGACTGGAAGGTTACCGTAGCTGTTGCAGAGAACCATAATATCATCGCTGTATGGCCAGGCTTTACAGAACAAACACTGGGCGTTGCTGTTGATATAGGCTCGACCACGATCGCTGCACACCTGTGCGACTTGATGACAGGCAATGTGCTGTCCTCCAACGGCATCATGAATCCTCAGATCCGCTTCGGAGAGGATCTGATGAGCCGGGTATCCTATGTCATGATGAACCCCGGTGGAGAAGCCGATATGACACGGGTTGTCAGGGAAGCACTCTGTGAGCTTATTCACCAGAGCACCACCGAGATCGGTGCAATGGCCGAGGATGTGATTGCTGTTACTCTGGTTGCCAATCCGGTCATGCATCATTTACTACTCGGCATCAACCCGATTGAACTTGGCGGCGCCCCGTTCGCACTGGCCACCGACGGCGCTATACGATGCACGGGAGCAGAGCTTGACCTGAATACCCATCGCAACGCACAAGTCTATATGTTGCCGTGTATAGCGGGTCATGTCGGTGCAGACACCGCTGGCGTAATACTGGCAGAACGGCCAGACACCATGGAAGACATTACGCTGATTGTCGATGTAGGCACCAACGCCGAAATCGTCCTCGGTAACAGACATCGACTGCTGGCCTGCTCAAGCCCGACAGGTCCGGCATTTGAAGGCGCACAAATCAGCGGCGGCCAACGTGCAGCACCAGGTGCCATTGAACGGGTTCGTATTGACCCGGAAACGCTCGAAGCAAAGTACAGTGTCATCGGCAGTGATATCTGGTCTGACGATCCGGCATTCGAGGAGGCGACGTCGCAGGTTGGTGTCACCGGTATTTGCGGCAGCGGCATCATTGAAGTAATTGCAGAGATGTATCTGGCGGGAATAATAGATCAGAACGGTGTTATCCGCGCTGAACTGTCTGGCCGGTCAAACCGCATTATCGAGGACGGTCGCACTTACTCGTATCTATTGCACGCAGGTGACGTAAACATCATTATCACCCAAAATGATGTGCGCCAGATTCAGCTCGCCAAAGCCGCTCTATATGCTGGAGTCAGACTACTGATGGACCGGCTCGAGATAGACCATGTCGATCGCATTCGCCTCGCCGGTGCGTTTGGCAACCACATTGATGTCAAGTATGCGATGGTGCTCGGGCTGATTCCCGACTGCCAGTTGAGCAACGTTTCATCGGCAGGAAACGCTGCCGGATCCGGCGCACGTATCGCCTTGCTGGATATCAACTCACGCGAAGCAATCGAGGGCTTGGTCGATCAGGTTGAAAAGATCGAAACCGCGGTTGAGCAGAAATTCCAGGATCACTTCGTTGCTGCGATGGGCATACCTCATACCACTGCGAGCTTCCCAGAGCTGGCGAAGGAAGTCACACTCCCTTCGCATAAATCCACTGGTGGAACTGGCTCAGATAGCCGGCAATCCCGAAGAAGGCGGCGCCGAAGCAGAACAAATGGTAGTTCGCCTTAGCGACGAAACCTTCGCACCACGAGCAGATGTTTTAGAGGACTTTGAAGCTTCCACCTGACCGGCCGCCCGGCGGCGTTCGTCACGTGGTGGCAACCCGAAGGTGTCGCGGTAGCACTTGCTAAAATGAGGTGCGGAGATAAATCCACAGGCGAGTGCAATATCCACAATTGGCATGCTGGTTTGCAACAGCAACTGGCGGGCACGCTCCAGTCGAAGCTCGAGGTAGTAGCGCGTAGGTACACACTGCAAGTACCGCTGAAACAGTCGTTCGAGTTGGCGTCTGGATAAACCGACGTGAAACGACAACTCGTCAAGCGTCATCGGCTCTTCTATATTGGCTTCCATCAGTGAAACCGCTTCAGCCAGTTTTGGCTGGTTGGTACCGATTCTTTGGGTTAATGGAACACGTTGGCGATCGTGCTTGTCTCTAATACGATCACACATGAACTGTTCGGTGATGGCAGATGCCAAATCGGCACCGTGGGCATTCCTGATCTCATGCAGGAACATATCCAGCGGTGCGGTACCACCCGCGCAGGTGTAACGGTTATTGTCTATTTCAAACAGCTCCGGAGAAATGACCAAATGTGGAAACTCCTCTCGCGAGCTGGCCATATTTTCCCAGTGGATGGTACATCGACACCCGTCCAGCGCATCCGCTTTTGCCAACACATAAGTGCCAGTACAAACCGCTCCGAGCACCATATCCCGTTTTGCCGCCGCTCTTATCCATGACAAAACACCCGGATCCGTATGGTGTTGTACCTGATTGCCGGAACATACAAATAAAGCGTCTAGATTATTAGCCTTGTCAATTGGTATGTCAGGGGTGATAACAATATTGTTGGTGGCAGTTACCGGGTGCTCATCAGCACCTACGGTAAACCATTCGTAGAGCGTCTTACCAGACAATTGGTTCGCCATTCTCAATGGCTCTACAGAAGACGAAAAAGCCAACATGGAGAAGTTGGGCACCAACAGAAACCCTATCGATACAGGACTGCCCTCATTTTTCGATTTGATCATGTAATTGTTCCAGCAATCAGAGTCTTTTTTATCTGGCTATAAGCCACGATCTCTTGTCAGGTTTGCGCTATTTTGCGCAATACGACGGCCTCTGTAATTCGAACTAAACAGTCCGTGAAGGCTGGGGATACTTTACTTATTGCGACATTTCGACAGAGTGCCAGTTGCGCAAACAATCAGGTACCAAACGGTATTTCAATTGAAATTGTTAATCTGAAAACTTACCTATCGCTTATAAAACACTTAATTTATTAATAATAAAATTTACAGCTCCGGTGAAATCAGTTTCTCATTTTTCACGTTTCAAAATCGGAACATCACAGGTAATCGACCAAAATACTGAATTTCCCCCTGATCATGCCCGGAACTCAGTAGTTTGCATCCGCAAAAGAACCTTTTCGTCGCTCGATATAGTCCAGTAGCGCTTCATCAACCGCCGCGTCTATGGCTGGTGCCTTATAGCTGGCCAGCATCTCTTTCATTACCTTGTTCGCGCGTGCGGCAGCGTCTGGCGCGCCCTCGCTTTCCCATTGTTCAAAACTGTTGTTATCAGCAATTGGAGAGCGATAAAACGCATTCTGGAAATTGGCCTGAGTGTGCTCGCATCCCAGGAAATGAGCGCCAGGCCCGACCTCCTTTAGTGCATCGAGCGCCTGGCCGTTCTCGCTAAAATCAACACCGGATGCAAAAACCTCCAGCATACCGGCCTGATCTGCATCCATGACAAATTTTTCGTAGCTCATCACCAGGCCACCCTCCAGCCAGCCGGTGGTGTGCAGCATAAAATTCACCCCGGCAAGCAACGCTGCCTGTAATGTATTGGCCGCCTCATACGCAGCCTGCGCATCGGGCAGTTTTGAGGCATTGAGGCCACCTCCGGAACGAAATGGCACTCCCAGCCGGCGAGCCAGCTCAGCCGCAATATAGAGGACTGAAGTTGGCTCTGGTGTGCCGAATGTAGGCGCTCCGGACTGCATCGAAACACTGCTCGCGAAAGTACCAAATACGACAGGAGCGCCAGGCCGCACCAATTGCACAAAAGCCATCCCGGCCAGCGCTTCAGCAAGAATCTGGGTAACGGTACCCACTACAGTAACCGGCGACATCGCGCCGGCCAGAATAAACGGAGAAATCACAGTCGCCTGATTTGCCTGTGCATAGACCTCGGCAGCACCAAGCATCGTGTCATCAAAGGTCATTGGCGAGTTTGCGTTGATCAGGTTTATAACGACGGTTTTCTCAACACCGGTCACGCTGTCGACATAGTCGTCGCCAAAAAGAATCTTTGACATTTCTACCGTGTCTTGCGCACGCTCGGCGGCGGTAACAGAGCCCATGTAGGGCTTGTCGCTATAACGCATGTGCGCATAGACCATGTCAAAATGACGTTTGTTTACTGGCAGATCTACCGGCTCGCAAACGGTACCGCCCGAGTGATGTAAGGAGGGGCTCATATAGGCCAGCTTGACGAAATTCTGAAAGTCCTCAATGTTTGCGTAGCGTCTGCCGTTATCCAGATCCCTGACGAAAGGAGAACCATAAGCGGGCACCAGTACCGTACTGTCACCACCAATTTTCACGCTTCGAAGCGGATTGCGCGCGTGCTGAGTAAATTCGCGCGGGGCATTTTCCTGAATAATTTTTCGACACATGCCGCGCGGAAAACGCACCCGCTCTCCGTCGATATCCGCACCGGCTTCGCGAAACAATTCCAGCGCGCGCGGAAAATCGCGGAATTCGATACCTATTTCCTGGAGCACGGTATCCGCGTTGTGTTCGATCAGCTCCAGCTGCTCACCGGTCACATGGCAGTAAGTCGGAATGCGGCGAGTGATAAAAGGAGCCCCCTGATCTTGTGACCGCTGGCTGCGCTCCGCTCGTTTACTGGCCCTGCCCCCTGATCTTCTGCGTCTGCCTTCTGCCATGTCGAACCTCTGTTTGCTGCTTTTCAGAATAGATAAGTATTTGCCCTTAGTCGAAACAACATTGCCAGCGTCGCGACGGTCAGCTGCAATCTTGCGTCAAATCAGACAAATATCTGGCAACAGTGGGGAATGTCACACCATCTCAGAGGTTTTTGCAGAATGTTACCTCGCCCTAAAAGGGCGGTTTTCTGAATTTGATATAGTCCATGCAGTAGTTTGCAGTATGTCGCCCGGGAGCAATTCGAAGAGCGAAGGCGTGTCGAAGAGCGAAGGCGTGGATTTGTGTCAGATAGTTCAGATCGATTGAGGCAGCAGTCATTCTTGTTCATCGAAGTTGATCGGTATTGTTGGCCAAACAATCGCAACCGCAATTTTAGACTTCTTCTCGATTAGCCTCCCGGACACATACCCAGGCCGTCGATTTTCCGAGCAGTAACCATACAACAGCTCTCCATACAGCCAGACCTATGGTTATAAGCTGGAAATACGGCTATTAACTAATGCATTACCTGCTCAATTCGGCGAAAATTGCTGTACATCATATTTTCCCAAATTCACCACTTACCTTTACAGCGATGATCGAAGATTGGCTGTAGCAAAATAACAGGGGACGCAACATGGCTTTACCACCTGACGACAAGAAAAAAACCGCCGATAAACTCACCCAGGACACGCCTGCGAACAGGACAACACCACCGCCGCTGAAGAGTCCTGCCTATTCGGATGCACGCAAGGCAGCGATTGCACAGGCAGCAGGACGGCAGACAACAACAGGGGCAACGGCGGGCATCGAGAACACAACAACGCCTGCTCCCGATACCCAAACCCGAATGACAGGTTCTGGTGCCGTCTCGACAGAGGCGAACAACATGGTCGGCGGCAAGACACCTGTTCCACCCGCCAACAATCAGGTACGTGGTGAGTACCCGGAGACAAGGGGTAGCCAACCGCAAGACAGGGTCCAGCCAGGGGCGGGGTCATCAATCAAATCTTCAGCGACGCAGGCGCCTGCTGTGGATCCAACGAGAACACAGTCCGGTTCACAAGCACCAGGCCCGGAACCAAAAACAGCCCCGCAAAATCAAGCCAGACCGCAAACAAAGACCGAAACCAATACGGAAACAAAGACTGAGGTCAAATCGGATTCGAGACGGGTTGACAGGAGCCGTCCGACTCGCCCGGCGCATGAGACACGCGGCAGAGACGAACGGCCACTTCGCGTCGCAGGCTCCGAGGCCGACCGGGGATACCGACGTGGTCCACCGCCAGGTCGCCGAGCGCCGCAATCGAGTTACGGACCCGCCGGGGCAGGCAGGACACAGCGCAAAATGGGCCCACCACCAGGGAGTTCTCGCAAGGGCGCCATAGTCAGACGGGGGCGACCAGCTCCACTTCACACTGTCCACAATTCATCCCCGTACGAAGGCAGTCCATGGGGACCCTTGTTGATCGGTTTGCTGTTACTTGGGGGCGTCGCCTGGTATGCCGTAAAACACTACACACCGCAAATCGAATCAGACCTTGCTCGCCGCAGTAACGAAGCACTAGCCGAAGAAGGTCTTGCTAACGCCAGCGTCAGTATTGATGGACGCACTGCCGTATTGAGCGGCTCCGTAGACAACAGCGATCAGAAAAATCTTGCCGAACAAACGGTCGCTGGCACTTTTGGTGTTCGAGCTGTTGACAACCAACTTACGGTTGGCGGCACAGCTGGCGATACCAGCATCGAAGCACGCGCGCAGCCCTCTTTCTCACTGACAAACGATGGAGATTCGGTAGAGCTGACAGGTATTGTCTCTAGCAGCGAGTATGCAACCGAAATGGAAAACGCTGCGAAAGAACATTTCGGCGCTGATCGAGTCAACGCATCGATTGCAGTTGAACCCGGCACGACAAACCCTGGCTGGATGAGCGCTGTGAATCAACTGATTCCGGAAATGGATAAAGTTGAGAATGGTGGTCTTAGCATTGAAGACAACACACTGACTCTCAGCGGTTCGAGCGATGCAGAAACCAAGGCACAAGTTGGAACACTTGCCAGCGAGCTGGTAGCTGGCCAATTGCAAATCCAGAACCTCATTGAGGCTCCCGAGCCAGTGGTTGAAGCAGAGCCAGTTACTGAAGCTGAAGCAGAATCGGCAACCGAAGAACAAACAGCAACTGAAGAACAGCAAGCAACTGAAGAAGAAACAGCAGCTGAAGAGGAATCCGCAGCTGAAGAGCAAACAGCAGCTGAAGAAGAAACAGCAGTTGAAGCAGAGCCGGTGGTCGAGCCAGCACCGATTGCAGAAATTCCGGAGTTACCTGCATTTGCTGCCGTCCGGGACACTGGCGACGCTATTACCGTCAACGGATTTATGTCAGCTGAGGGAGCTGAGCAGGTTCTTGCTGCACTGGATTCAGACAAGCCGATAACTAACAACATCAGTATCGATGATCGCGCTGAGACACCCGCCTGGACATCACAGCTTGGAGCTTCTCTTGAGGCTTTGTCTGACAGCAGTGTAGCCAACCCGGCCGTAACGATGACTCGATCGGGCAGCATTAAACTGAGCGGCACAGCAGAAAGCGAAGAAGCCAAAACGGCCGCAGCACTTGCAATCGGCAATGTCTATGGCGAAGAGTACGACATTGTCAACGACATTGAGGTCGTCGTGCCTCCGCCAGTGCCGACACTCTCGCCATTTGCGTCAGTAACTACCGTTGATAACACGGTCACCATCACCGGGCTTTTGCCGCCAGCTACGGCTAAATCAATCTCTTCGAGTTATCGCGCAGCTGGAAAGAGCGTGATTGAAAACGTCACCAGAGATGAACGCGTCATCGAGCCAGCCTGGACTGATGCCTTCGCTCAAGCAGTGGACAGTATGACTGACGTCGAAGGGCAGGCTGTGATTATCAACAGCACGGGTATAGTAACGCTTAAGGGGACAGTAGAGGACGATGCAGCCAAACAGGCCGCTGGCGACAATGTAATCGCATTGTTCGGTGACTCTGTGAGTTTGCGCAACGACATTCAGGTCACACCGACTATAGTGCCTGCTGATGAACTGGCAAATTTGTTTGACTCAATAGATTTATCTGGAATTCGCTTCGCCACTAACAGTGCGGAGCTCACTGATAGCAGCGTCAGTATTCTTGATCAGGTTGTTGATGCACTTAACAGAATTCCAGACGTTACAGTAGAAATCAGCGGGCATACAGACTCGGCTGGCAGCTACGATTACAACTTAACACTGAGTGGTCAGCGCGCTGATACGGTTCGCGATTATCTGATCAGCAAAGATATCGATGGCGCTCGCCTGGAGTCCACAGGATTTGGTCCCAGTCGCCCTATCGCATCAAATGAAACCCGTGCCGGCCGTGCTTTAAATCGCCGGATCGAGTTTACAATTTCTGGAGAATAGTATGAACACCTTCGTCATGGGCGAAATAGCAACGCTGCTGGCTGTCACCGCGGTAGCCGGTATTCTTATCGGTTGGTGCATCAAGAGTTTGTTAAGCGGGCGATTCGAGCGCCAGGTGCGTGCAAATGTCGCCCGTGACGTGGATGAAGCGACTTCTGACCTGGAACAGATGCGATCAGTTGTGCACAAGAAAGATGCGCAGTTACAGGATGCAGTTCTTGAACTTCAACAGCTGCGCGGACGCGATGTGTCTCTCTCGGCAGGCAACACAACCCAGGTGGAAGAGATCAACAATCTAAAAGTTGAGCTTTCCAAAACACGCCAGACACTGGACAGAAATCGTTCTGAGTTTGCTGCGTTTCGCGACGAAAAGCTACATGAACTGCAGTCAGTCTCCAATGAACTTGCAAGCTTTAAAACAGGTGGATCTGTTCATGACAAGAACATGAATCAGGTCCATGAATCAATAGCAGCACTTCGTACGGCTGCACGAGAAAACGACAAGATCATTGAGAGCCTGCGTGCTCGCAACAAAGAAGCCGATACCACTGTAGAAAATCTGCGCAACCAACTAAAGCAATCGGAAACAGCGCAACACCAGGCAACTGTGGCACGTCAGGAGCAGGAAAGGGCAACAGCTGGACTTACCACAAGTCTTCAGGAAGCTAACAACGGCCTGGAAAAACAAAAGCGTGACTACAACACGATGCTCGAAACCAAGAACCAGACCATTGCTCAACAACAGAGTCGGCTCGATGAGCTCGTTACTATGCAATCGCTCTTAAAGCAAAAAGAGCACGATCACCAGAAACTCACCAATGAGCTGCAAAATACAACGCAACGAACCGGCTCAGAAATAAACGACCTGCAGCGTAAGTTGGACATCAGCGAACAAGCACTGTCAGACTCCAGGATTGGCATTCAAAATATGCAGGAGCAGGTGGCAGAGCTTACTCGCAACAGCAAAGCTCAAATAGAGCAACATCAGGCTCAGCTTGCTCAACTTAATGATAAACACAACGCAGAGCTTCTGGAATTGCGCAATATCATTAATACAAATGATCGTGAAATACAGTCTGTCAACGCACTGAAAACACAAATTGAAAGTAAGGATGCTGAAGTCGTCGCGCTCAACGATATGCTGCGCGACATTGGCGCCAAACGAGATCAGTCAAACGAGCGCACCAAACAGCTCGAATCGCAGTTACAGGGTGCGGCCAACTTACAACAACAACTCGCCAAGAGTGAACAGCAACTTGGCGCACTTGCCGGCGCGCTAAAACAACGCGAGAGCGACTACACGAAACTACGTGCAGACACAGAGGCAAACGCAACCGAACGCGATAACCTCATGGCGCAGTCACAGGATGCCCAACGCGAGATAGCCAGGCTTAAAACGGTCATCGGCGATCACGAGAGAGAAATCCAACATCTAAATACGACGGTTGAAAGCTCTGCAGAACAAACCAGATTGATCAGCAATCTGCAGACGTCGCTCAAGCAAAAAGATGCAGAAGTATTGAAATTGAGAAGTACTGGCGACAACATAGCGGCGCTCAACTCTGAAATTGCCGGTATGAATGCTAAAATTGGCAAATACGAAACTGATCTGTCAGACGCACAACTTCGTGTCAGGAACCTTACCGCTGCTCTCAGAGCGCGCGATAGCGAAATTACGGCACTGCGCAAAAGCGCGGAAGAGCAAAATAAATCACAGCTTGATATCAACCACCTCAACGAGACACTGTCACAGCGGGATAGCGAACTGGAACAGCTAAAAACGCAAATGTCGTCAATGATTGATGAGAAAAAACAAGCAGCGTTAGAAATTCAACAAATCAAAAGCGCGCAGAAAGCTGAAAAGTCAAAGCTGCAGTCGAGCGAAAATCAACGAGCGCAGGCGTATCGAGAGCTGCAAACAGAATTCAATAAAATTTCAACTGTTCGCGATGACTATGAAAGAAGGGTTAAAGATCTACAGAGCCAGCTCGAAGAGCAACAAAAGCAATATGCTGAAAAGCTAACTATCTCTGAGAAGAAAGTAAGTGAACTGCAACCGCAAATAAGCACTTTGCAAAACCAGATCACCAGTCTCTCGAGTGAAAAGCAACAACTCACAGCCAGTTTATCTGACGCTGAAGCGTCGAAACTCAAGTTAACTGAACGCGAGGCCGAAATTCGCAGGTTGCAGATAGATCTTAATGAAAGCAGCAACAACGACACGTTGCAGGCATCTCTACAGGACCAGAATAGAAAAATCGAAAGTCTGACTTCTGCGATGCTTGAGCGCGACAACGAGATCAGCCGCTTGAACAAAATTATTACTGACAACCGGGTCGGTAGTAGACAATACTCATCTGAAGCGAACTTGCTAAGAGAAGAAATCGATGCCCAAAGCAAGTTGATTTTATCGCTTGAGGATCAAGCCGAGAACACGCTGCAGCTACACAAAAAAATTGCCACTCAATCTACGGAAATTGAATCACTGCGAGCTGACCTTCACCTGACACGAAATCAGATTCAAACAGCTACATCGGTAGATCACAGTCAGGAAATTGCGCGATTAAAGGCAGCCCTTGCGGCGAGAGACGCCGAACTGAACAGAGCGCTTGCGACTAACGCTGCACAACAACCTGAAGGTCAAAACTCCAGACGCGTGGTAAGCACCAGAGTCACCCGCCAACAATCCACTGCGGCATCAACACCAGAGAAGCCTCGGTTATTTGTTCCGCACGGTGAGAAGCCTGATTCAATCGCATCCCCGGTACAGGGCGCAATGAACACCTCAACCGGGAATATGGCAACCACCTCTGCCACCGCGAATGCCGAAAATCTTGCCGGCACCCAGATGCCAGCGCAACCGTCAACCTCGGCTGACCGGACAACGGCTACCCGTCGTGCTCTCTACACTGGTGATGGTTATAGACTGAAACGACCAGACGGGCTTGATGATCTGGCGCTGCTACCAGGCTTCAGTAATGACCTGGCAGATTCCCTTCGCAAGAATGACGTAAGAGAGTTTGAGCAGGTGGCACTGTGGACTCAACGCGAAGTCGCACACTATGCTGATCGGCTGGGCATAAGTGCAGCTAAAGCCGAAGCATTACAATGGCCAAAAGCAGCCAGTGAGATTCTGGCAGGTAGATATCGTGTGGACGCCTATCGCGAAGCCGAGAAAAATTAGCCAGACTCAGCCACGAGGCTTTCGCACAGCCTGACGCAACCACAGAAAACCCGATCCTTAGTCGGGTTTTTTTATGGGCCGGATCTAAGACGCCCTTTCGCGTTGCGAGCAAGCAGCACGCACCGAATTTCTGAGCGACACAGAGATTTCATCACACGCCTCATTCGCGCCCAATGCCAGGTCACCCAACTTAAGGTGCGTTATAGTGTCAGCTAACATCCGAGGAGCTGCCATGCCTGCCAAAGTTAATTCGTGGAATGAATTTGACCCGTTGAAACATGTCATCGTCGGGCGCGCTGATCACACCTGTATTCCACCAACCGAACCCGCAACAGAGGCTAAAGTCCCTGAAGACAGCGATATGCGAGGCATGTGGGGACCTCGTCCACTGGAAACAGTGGAAAAGGCAAATATTCAGCTAGACAATCTGGCAAAACTGCTTGAAAGCCGCGGAATCACCGTAGACCGCCCCACACCAATACAGTGGAATCAAGCTGTTTCGACACCTGATTTTAGCACCGCTTCAATGTTCGGTTGCATGCCACCAAGAGATGTACTGCTGACCGTCGGTAAAGAGATTTTGTCGGCACCCATGTCCTTTCGATGCCGCTATTTCGAGTACCTGGCATACCACTCATTGATGCAGAAGTACTTTGACGAAGACCCTGAATTTCGATGGGAACAAGCGCCCAGACCGAGGCTATCTGATGATTCATTCAAGTCAGGTTACTTTGAAGACATCACGATAGAGGAGCGGCTTGAACGTACTGCCGCTCTTGATTTCGTTACCAACGAGCTCGAGCCTCTGTTCGATGCCGCAGACGTTATGCGACTGGGAAAAGACCTGTTTTGTCAGCACGGATTGACCACAAATCGCAGAGGTATGATGTGGCTGCAACGGCACTTTCCTGAACACAGAGTGCACGCGGTTAACTTTCCGGGTGACCCCTACCCCATTCATATTGACGCGACTTTTGTTCCGTTGCGTCCTGGTTTGATTATCAACAACCCCAACCGACCTCTACCTGACGAACAAAGAAAAATATTTGCGCAAAACGATTGGGAAATCGTCGATGCTGCAGCTCCGGTTCATAACTCGCCACCACCACTGTGTTACTCAAGCGTCTGGTTGTCCATGAACTGCCTGGTCCTCGATCATAAAACAGTGGTTGTTGAGGCCAGCGAAACCAGGCAAATGGAGCAAATGGACAAGTTGGGTATGGAGGTACTACCGATGCCTTTTCGCGATGCCTATCCGTTTGGCGGAGGCTTGCATTGCGCGACTGCCGATGTCTATCGCGAGGGAAATTGCGAGGATTATTTCCCCCGGCAAGTCGGTGGTACGCTGCTGAATTAATCCCCGGGAATCGCTTTTTGCAACTGTAGTTTCCGCGGTAGACCTATTCCACCAACGCACGCACCTTGAAGCGTGCGCTTCTACCGATCAGGATCCCCGCTGATGCAAACTATATATTCTATGTGCCTGGCTCTATCTTTTCGAAGTCCACTTTTTCGAAGTCCATAACCAATGGCGGGTTATGCAAAGCCTCGATGTATTTAATAAGATCTTGCGCATCAATTGTTGTTGTCATTGTGTTATCGCAAGGATGAAAATGCAGCGGGTTCTGTTCCATTAGTGCCTTGTCGAGTACAACCGTTACAGCCCTGGTTTTATCGTTAATCACAGCAAGTGGCGTAACAGCCCCCGGTATCACTCCCAGATAGTGCATCAAACGTTGCGGACTGGCGAAGCTCGGCTTGCCGAGTTCCAGTTGACTGCCGAATGCCTTGAGGTTAACCATTCGATCTTCAAGCAAAGTAACAAGCACCATGCGCCCTTTTTTGTTTCGCAGGAACAAATTTTTTGAGTAGCCGCCCGGTACTCCCTCTCTTAAAGAAATTGAATCTTCAACGGTTCGCATGGGCTTATGTGTGATAGTCGAGTGCTTTATTTGCAGTTGATCCAACGCTGCAAAAACCTGCTCGGGTGTTGCCACCTGCTCTCCACCTAACAACATTCTTTCAACAGCTGTTTCAGTCATCGTATCGCCAACCTAATTTACGTCTATATAACGTTGCTCCAGCGTGGCGAGCATGGCTCGCAGACCCATGGCTTCTCCACCAATTGGTCGTCCCGGGCGAGAACGAACGTTCCAGGCCATAATATCAAAGTGCAGCCAGGGTACTTTTATATCGACAAATTTTTGCAGGTACAGCGCAGCTGTCGTGGCGCCACCAAAAGGAGTAGAGGCGCAGTTTTGAGTATCGGCGATGTGGCTTTTTAACAGGTTTGCGTAACCCTCGTGCAGTGGTAGCTCCCATGCCGGATCAACGGTTTGGACCGATGATTCCATGAGCTGACTTGCCAGTTCCCGATTGTTACAAAAATACGCCGCTATCTCTGTGCCCACAGCTACTCTGGCAGCCCCGGTCAGGGTAGCAAAATCAACCAGCAAGTCTGGTTTCTCGGTGCACGCTTCGGTGAGTGCATCGCACAGCACTAACCTGCCTTCTGCATCGGTGTTATCGATTTCTACGGTTAGCCCGGCACGGGTAGTAATGACATCTCCTGGCCTGAACGCATTGGCTGAAATCGCATTCTCGGCAGCCGCCACCAACAACCTGAGATTGATTGGCAACTCAAGCGCCATCACAAGTTGGGCAAGGCCAATGGCGTGCGCTGCACCACCCATATCTTTCTTCATGTTCCGCATACCGCTGGCTGGTTTTATATCCAGACCGCCGCTATCAAACGAAATACCCTTGCCAACCAGCGTCACGGATGCATGAGACGGGTCTCCCCAACGAAGTTCAAGTAAACGCGGTTGATTAACACTGGCGCGGCCTACTGTATGTATGCAAGGGTAGTTTTCTGACAGCAGGTCATCGCCAACAATCTCTCGGAAAGACCCTTCGTGAGTTTGCGCCAGCTGCGCCACAATAGCGGCGATGTGCTGCGGCATCATGTCTTCCGCTGGTGTATTGATCATGTCCCTGACTCTGTACGTCGCAGACACTGTTTCATCAATACGCGGCTGATCCGCAGAGTTGGGAATTTTAAGTTGAGCCGGTTCCCGCACGGCGGCTTTATAACGAGTAAATTGATAGGCCCCTAACCCCCATCCTATTGCCAGGGAGGTAAAGTTAGCTTTTACACCTGTGCCTTCAAGGCTGTATAGACCGGGAGGTAAACGTGTCGGCAGATCCGCCACCGCAAATGGATCTTCAACGTCCGCAACACCGACAAGAAATCGAGCCACAGTACCATCGGGTGCCGGCAATCCACACAGTTGGCCATTGCGCGCCGCAAAATCATTTTGTTCAAGCCACTGCAACTGCTCCGGGGCGAGCTTTTTCTTTAATCGTGTATAGCTTGCAGAGTTTACAACTAAAACGGGCGTTGCAAGGTCTCTACCACCAAAAGTGAAGCAGTTTGTCATTAGTTTTCCGACAAATTAAACAAACCACTATTGTAGCGCTTGTTCTGACGACCTGCCTCGTTTGACACTCTGAAAGACAACAGAATAAATAGATGTATTAAGTATTGGCTTGCTGGTAGTGCTTAAACGCTCCCTTGTTTCGAGACAGAATATAATCGGCTGCCAAAACTGGAGGGAACTCCGCTTTTTGATCAGGCAGTAAATCGAGGGGATCAACAATTGCCGTCGGGTTCGGGTCGTAAAACATCGCGATCGAGTAGCGCGGATCGGCGGAGCGATTTCTCACTCTGTGCAAAGTCGACGGAAGTATTCGATTGGACCAGCGCTCAAGCAAGTCACCAATATTTACCACCAGTGTGTTTTCTATTGGTGGTGCTGCGACCCACTTACCATCAGGAAACTGTACCTCAAGACCGGCGGTTTCCTGCGCTAACAAGGTTATACAGCCAAAATCACTGTGTGGCGCAACACCGAATTGATCAGCATCATCGGAGCAAGGTGGATAGTAAAGCAACTGCCCGCGTAGCATGGTGCGATCGTAGCGAGAGGAAAAAAATGTTGGCTTTGCACCGAGAGAATGCGCAACAATCTGCAGTAACTTCTCGCCAATTTCCCGAATATAGGCAGAGTAGTTTGTAACAGCCTCTCTGAATTCCGGTAGTTCGGATGGCCACTGATTTGGACCGCACAGCGGAACCTTATCCAGCACGTCCGGATCATTTGACCCGGCTTCCCGTCCCCAAAAAAACACTTCTTTCTGGTCTGTACGACTGGCACCGTGCATCTGTGCCTTACCCATTCCAAGGTAACCACGGTTAATCTGATTGATAGATATCGATTCCTTACGATCCAGCGATTGTGCGAAAAAAAGCCTCTGTTGGGCGCGCAGTACGCTAGTATAATTCGTTGCGCGATCGTCCAGGCGGATATACAGAAAACCGCACTCACCGGTCGACGCACTGAATCGTCGAGCAGCGTCATCGAGATCAAATGTCGCAGGCTTTGACAAATCGAGCACAGAAATTCTTGTGTTTTCAGCCATAGTTAAATCCCTTACCAAACCTCACGCACCCTGTACCACGGCATACTAGTGGCTACAGGAGGCGCAGACAATAAAATCGGAATGCTGAAACGCGCAGCCGCAAAATATTAGTGGAAATCGTCGCATGAAAAACGTGATCACAGATATGCTGGAGGAAAAATCATACATCCTCGCAGATGGTGCTACAGGGACCAATCTGTTTAGCATGGGGCTGCAAACCGGGGACGCACCGGAATTCTGGAATGCGGACCACCCGGATCGCGTGTCCCGACACTATGAGAGCTTTATCGAGGCAGGCTCGGATCTTGTGCTCACCAATACCTTCGGCGGTAATCGCTATCGATTGCAACTGCACAATGGCGAGGATCGGGTCAGTGAGCTAAACGAGCGCGCCGCCGCCCTGCTCAGAACAGCCGCCGATGCGAGTGAACATAAAGTCCTGGTAGCAGGGGATATAGGCCCCACTGGTGAAATATTCGAACCCACCGGAACGCTATCCATTGAGGCGGCAGCTGAAGCTTTCGCCGAGCAGGCGCAAGCGCTGGCCAACGGTGGCGCGGATCTGATCTGGATCGAGACGCTTTCATCGATCGAAGAAGCGCAGGCTGCCTTCACCGGCGCCAAAACTACCGGACTGCCAGTGGTTTTTTCAATGAGTATTGATACAAACGGCCGCACGATGATGGGAGTGACGGCAGCAGACATCATTGGCATAGCTGGCGAAATGGTGCCAGACCTGGCCGCCTGCGGCAGCAATTGCGGCGTCGGTGCCGCTGAGGTAGTCGCAGCGATGGTCAACATGAAAACAGCGTGCGACTCGTTACCCAACCCGCCAACATTGATTGCCAAGGCCAACTGCGGAATACCGGAATGGGTCGATGGTGAAATTGTCTATAACGGTACACCGGAGTTAATGGCTCGATATGCACAACTGGCTTTCGATTCCGGAGCCCGCATCATTGGCGGTTGTTGTGGTACAACGCCCGCTCACATCAGCGCAATGCGCAGTGCACTGGATAACTACCAATCCGGCCAGGTACCACAGATTGATCAGATTACCGGTGAGCTGGGTGACGTATCGCTCGGTGCAAGGTCGCAATTAGAGGGCGATATGAGTGTGGCAGGCGGTTCCGCTTCGGGCGCAACACGCAGACGAGGACGTCGCAGCAGGCGTCCTGCGTAGGCAGGTAAAACCCGCAGCGTATTAGCCGCAAACAGGCTTTTGCCTACTTTTCCCCCGCGGTGGCCCCGCGGTGGCCCCGCGGTGGAATAGAGTGAAAAGCAGGTCCGCCTGAAGGGCAGGCCCTGCTAACTGCGCGACAGCGCATCGCGCCCACCATGGCAGATAATCCTAGCCAGCAGACGGAGCAGACACAGCCTCGCGACTACGCACTCGCGCCGGGGCATTGTCCCTGCGCCCCAGATAAACATGACGGTAGCTTACGTACATATATATCCCGAACAACGGCAGACAGGCAACAGCCACAACAAGCGCCAGCTCACTGAACATAAACAGCACGAAAAAGCCGCTAAATGGCAGATAACTGGCTACCACAATGACCACGAAATTTTTTTGTTCTCCACGCTTGGCAAGTTTCATTGCGTCGATAAGGCTCAGCTTGTGGAATACGGTTAAAGGCAGCAAGAACCACAAGGTTGTGATCATCACACCAATGTAGACAACAAACAGGCTGGTCGTCCCCGGATACAGCCACTGCAGGTACGATATCGCGGGCGGCCCTGAGTCGATCCCCAGAAAGTCATCAACAATTAAAACTGATGCAATTCTGGACGCAATCAGCCACATCAATACATAAAATACCGATAGCAGTATCACCGTAATAACACTGTTCAACACGGCCTGATAACAACGCCGGGCAGATACCGGCTGCGAATGATCGGACGCGCATGCCACTTCGATGGTAATTGCCAAAACTGCCTGACAAAGAATCAGGCCGGCAAAAAAAGTCACA
This sequence comes from uncultured Granulosicoccaceae bacterium, assembly GCA_964393885.1. GTDB lineage: Bacteria > Pseudomonadota > Gammaproteobacteria > Granulosicoccales > Granulosicoccaceae. Next base: position 37,558 of record CAYMVV010000004.1, read on the forward strand.
TAACTCAACATCTGTAATTTAAAAGCGGCGAAAAAAAAGCACAGAGAAAGCGGCAAATAGAACCAGTACTTTCTCCTTAGCAAGGCCACACTCTCACGCAGCCAGACGCGCACATCCGACAGAGCAACTTTTTCCGGTTCGAGTGATTCGGTCATTGTTTACCCGTCACATTGGCTACTCTGCGCCTGGCTACCCATTGCACGTGTTTCATTACTGCTTCGTCTGCACGAAGCTTTTCAAGGCTGTTGTAGGATTTTCCCAACTTCATCTCGTCATAGAGTTTGTGCAATCCGCGATGACAATCGCGGCACAGCGCAACCACGCGCTGAAGCTCATCACGAGTATAGTGTTTCCGGAACCAGTTGCGACGATGGAGTTTGCGCGGTATCAGGTGATGCAATGTCAGAAAAGTGTGTCTCTCGCACAGCTGACAGCAGCTCCGGTTCACGGCCATCGTCTGATCAACCCGAACGCCAATGCGGGAATCTCAAAGACGCCATACAACTGACAGGTGCTGACGTGATAGGCCACCACGTCGACAATTCGTCTCCGCGCATCAACACCAGCCTCTTACACAAACCACCACACACAAACCCACGCCTGCCAGTGGCTGATGTGCTCAGCTTCAATGTGATAGATCCGGGCATAAAATAATGGAAATCAAAGAGCAGATAAAAAAATCCAGGTTGAGATCAGAGTCAACTATCAAGCTGAGTCCACCGCTGGATACGACAAAACCAGTTCAGGAAGAATTCTACGTTAAATTTTGACCTCGGCAACAGGCTGCCAGCGGATGTTTTAGACACCGCGTCGGGCAGCCCGTTGACTGATTCCTATGCAAATTGAATTCTATTTAATAAATTTTTATAATAATGACACCTATTTATGCACGTCTCGCTTGAAATGGTCTGGCTGTTCACCTATATTCCGCTCGGCAAGCCTGCCTTTGGTATTACGCGCGTTGACATTGCATCCACAATGCATTCTACACGCTGTTCCCCCTCCTCAGGCTTAGCACCAAACCTGCATGTCAGCTAGCATCCGCGTGGAACCACTCATCGCGGTTGTCAAACCAGCAATTTTTTGCAGCAGATGGCGAAGCTTCGTTTGTCCATCTTTAGACCCGGCAGGGTAACCGGCATTGAAGCCGGCACGTGCACTGGCAATGGCCGGTGCTTTTTATTTTGAGAACAGACATGACTGACTTATCGCTGTACCGAAACATAGGGATCTTCGCACACGTTGATGCGGGCAAGACCACGACGACTGAACGGATACTGAAGCTGACCGGCAAGATTCACAAGATCGGAGAAGTGCATGATGGCGCGGCCACGACGGACTTTATGGATCAGGAGCAGGAACGAGGAATTACCATCCAGTCTGCTGCGACAACCTGTTTCTGGAACGATCATCGACTGAACATTATCGACACCCCGGGCCACGTTGACTTCACCATTGAAGTGTATCGCTCGTTGAAGGTGCTGGACGGCGGTGTGGGTGTCTTCTGCGGCTCTGGAGGTGTTGAGCCTCAGTCCGAAACCAACTGGCGTTACGCCAACGAATCCGGTGTCTCACGCATCATCTATGTCAACAAGCTCGACAGGATGGGTGCGGATTTCTATCGAGTCGTCAAGCAGGTTGTCGACGTACTGGGAGCAACCCCACTGGTTATGACTCTGCCAATCGGTATCGAGGATGACTTTAGCGGTGTGGTTGACCTGCTGACGCGCAAGTCGTGGATCTGGGATGACTCCGGCGACCCGACTAAATACACCGTTGGCGATGTGCCGGAAGATATGGTTGATATCGTTGAGGAATATCGCGAAAAACTCATCGAGACAGCGGTAGAGCAGGATGACGCGGCGATGGAAAAATATCTGGAAGGTGAAGAACCAGATATGGATACCATCAAACAATGTATCCGCACTGGCACGATCAATCTGGATTTTTTCCCGACATTCTGCGGCAGCTCTTTCAAGAACAAAGGCGTTCAAAACGTTCTTAACGCCGTTGTTGACTATCTGCCGAATCCCACTGAAGTGAAACCTCAGCCGGAAGTTGACCTCGAAGGAAACGAAACTGGCGAACTTGCTATCGTCGATCCGGAAAAACCGTTGCGCGCGCTGGCGTTCAAAATTATGGATGATCGCTACGGTGCACTGACTTTCACGCGCATCTACACGGGCACGTTGAAGAAAGGCACAAACATCCTCAACACCTACACGGGCAAGACAGAGCGGATCGGCCGAATTGTAGAAATGCATGCCGATTCCCGCGAGGAACTCGATTCCGCTCAAGCGGGCGACATTGTTGCAATTGTCGGTATGAAAAACGTGCAGACCGGACATACGCTGTGCGATCCAAAATTCCCCGCGACGCTGGAACCAATGGTTTTCCCGGATCCGGTAATTTCGATTGCCGTGTCTCCCAAAGACAAGGCTGCGTCGGAGAAAATGGGTCTGGCACTGAGCAAAATGGTGCAGGAGGATCCTTCTTTCCATGTAGAAACAGACGAGGAAAGCGGCGAGACCATTATCAAGGGTATGGGCGAGTTGCACCTCGATATCAAAGTGGACATTCTGCGTCGGACACACGCAGTCGACGTAGAGGTCGGCAAGCCACAGGTAGCCTACCGGGAAACAATCACGCAGCGGGTCGAAGACGTATACACCCACAAGAAACAAACCGGTGGTTCAGGTCAATTTGCGAAGATCGACTTCGTCATTGAGCCAGCGGAAGTGGGCTCGGGCTTTACCTTCGAGTCGAAGGTAACCGGCGGTAACGTACCACGTGAATTCTGGCCGGCAGTTGAGAAAGGCTTTAAGCAGAGTATTGAGACTGGCGTACTTGCCGGATATCCATGTCTGGACTTTCAGGTCACTCTAATGGACGGTGCATTCCACGCAGTAGACTCCTCTGCCGTCGCGTTTGAAATTGCATCGCGAGCAGCTTATCGCCAGTCAATGCCAAAAGCCGGACCGCAACTTCTCGAGCCAATCATGAAGATTGACGTGTTCACACCTGAAGATCACGTTGGCGACGTCATCGGTGACTTAAATCGTCGACGCGGCATGATTCAGGGGCAGGAAGCAGGCGTAACCGGCGTTCGTGTCAAGGCAGACGCGCCACTTAGCGAGATGTTTGGTTACATTGGAGACTTGCGTACGATGACTTCAGGTCGCGGGCAATTTTCAATGGAATTCTCACACTACGCTCCCTGCCCGGCCAACGTCGCTGAGGTTATTATTGCCCAGGCCGCCGAGCTCAAGAAGGCGTCCTAGCAACTACTGCCAGCAATTGTGCCGGTGAGAATAACTCGCCGGCACGATCCGCTTTTTTCTCTACACACAGCGCATTCGCGCAACATAACCCCACAGAAATCACTGTTCGTTCACATGCGCGTGTGTTTCGGAGCAGGTGTACAGCTCCACTTCAGTGACTCGCATGTAGACTGTTTGACTACTGATTTAAGGAACTTAAACATGAAATTTGTAATCGCAGCAAGCCTGCTAATGCTCAGTACCGCTTCAATGGCCGCTGGAGATGCCGCTGCAGGTAAAGCGAAATCAGCAGTTTGTACGGCTTGTCATGGCGCTAACGGTGTGGGTATCGCCGGTACCTTTCCAAACCTGGCGGGTCAAAAAGCAGAATATCTTGTTGCCCAGCTGAAAGCTTTCAAATCTGGCGAGCGAAAAGGTGCGAATTCAGCGACCATGGCGCCAATGGCAGCATCACTCAGCGAGCAGGACATGATGGATCTGGCCGCATACTATAGCGAAATGGATGCTGCCAAGTAGTTATATCCATGCAGTATCATTCTGGCAGTAGAAAGTGGATAGCACGATAGTGCTGGCAATACTGCTGAAGCTGCCATCCCCCGGAACTACAACCCTGCAAACCTTTCTGCAAGCTGCCTCGTCGTTTGGCCAGGCAGCCTCATTTCCGCTTGTCACTGAGTCTGATTACTCATAGTCTGGCGGCATATCACACGGGGGTTTGCTCTGACAGCCCGTGGTTCGAAGATGGCGGTTCGAAGATGTCAGTTCGAAGATCGAGGTTCGCGGTTTGGAAGTCGGGTTTGACTACAGGCTGTCTTGTCGGAACAGATCAGCAATCACATTGCCGCGACTGTCCTGCCCTGTAGCTTTGCCGCTGCATATACCGCCTCTGTACGATTGCTTACACCCAGCAATCTGAATGAAGCGGAGACATGGGCTTTTACGGTATTTTCCGAGATGTCGAGATTTCGGGCGATTACTTTATTCGGCTTGCCCTGGATAACCTGCATGAACACCTCTCTTTGCCGCCGCGAGAGACCATCCAGTGCATTACGCCTTGCTGTATTCGCACCTTCAGAGTGGGTATGTTCGGTACTGTACAACGCATCCTCTGGCAGATAGGTCTCCCCACTCATAACCACACGCAGCGCTTCAGTCAGCTGCACATAGGTATAGCTTTTAGGGATAAAGCCCACCGCCCCTGCATCGACGATTTCCCGGATGATCGCGACGTCATCTACTGCAGACACCACCGTAATCAGGGCGTTCGGGCAATGCTCTCGCAAGACACGCAACGCATCGAATCCCGATGTGCCACGCAAGTGGAAGTCGAGCAGCACAAGATCGATTGCCTGAGGGTCATCAATCTGCAGTGCCATGTCAACTGACGCGCACAAAGAAAACACAGGCTCGCTGTTAATATCTCGCAACAGTGTTTGCAAGCCTTCTGCAAAAAGACTGTGATCATCGACAAGCAAAATTCTCATACTGCAGCCCCCTATGCACAAATGTCCGAATCAATTCAGACCAGATCTTCGCAATTACGACCTCGCTCGCACGATTATAGACTAATTAGTGTTGACAGGTTGACTCACATGGAATGGCTGACCCGGCCGGATTGATTAGAACGCGAGCCAACAAAGCCTGTCAATTCTATTCTGGCAGAAATTGCAAAGCGGACCAAACTGCGCCGGATACTGCATGACAGCGCAGCGCTCGCAAGGACCGAATCTCCTGCCTGATAAGTTAATCCATTGCCGCAGGCGCCACCCGTAACACCTCAGCCATTGTGGTAGCACCAGATGCAACCTTGCGGGCGCCACTGACCCGCAAAGGCTCCATACCATCCTGGATGGCCTGCTGTCGGAGGACACTGATATCCACTTCCGGGACGATTTTCTGCTTCAGCGCAGCAGTCATCTCCATCACTTCATAAATGCCGATTCGACCTCGATAACCCGTATCTCTGCATTGATCACACCCTACTTTTATCATACTGGCCGCGGGTACTTCCACGTGACAGGGACGCACGAGTTCGTGCCATTCGTCCACCTCAACCGGCGATGGGGCCGCACAATTGGGACAAAGGCTTCGCAGCAGACGCTGCGCGATAACGCCAACAATGGTGTTTCGCAGCAGATAGTACGGAATACCCAATTCCAGCAGCCGGTTGATTGCAGCAGGCGCATCGTTCGTATGCAGAGTACTGATGACAAGGTGCCCGGTTAGTGCAGCCTGAATGGCCATTTGCGCAGTTTCAAAATCACGTATCTCGCCAATCATTATAATATCCGGATCTTGTCGCAGCAGTGTGCGAACACCGCTGGCAAAGTCGAGATCAATACTGGATTGCACCTGCATCTGATTAAATGCAGGAACGATTAATTCAATCGGATCCTCAATCGTGCATACATTAACTTCGGGAGTCGCGAGTTGCTGCAGGCTTGTGTACAGGGTGGTGGTCTTCCCCGAGCCGGTAGGTCCGGTTACCAGAATAATCCCGTGTGGAGCTTTCAGCATTCCGTTCCACAAAGCGTTGTCCCTGTCGGTAAAACCCAGATCGGTGGGCTGCTTCAGAAGCACATCAGGGTCAAATACACGCATCACCATCTTCTCACCAAACGCAATTGGCATGGTGGAAAGTCGTAACTCTACTTCGCGGCCGTCTTCGTTGCGGGTTTTCAGACGTCCGTCCTGTGGCCGTCTTTTTTCGGCCACATCCATACGACCCAGTATCTTGATGCGGCTGGTGATTGCAGCCATCACGGTCGACGGTACATCGTAAACCCGATGTAAAACACCATCAATTCGAAATCTAACAACGCTTTGTTCTCGACCAGGCTCAAGATGAATATCGCTGGCCCTTTGTTCAAACGCATACTGCAACAGCCAATCGACAATATTAACTACATGCTGATCGTTTACATCGAGCTTGCCTTTGCGGCCAAGCTCCATCATCTGTTCAAGGTTTTGAACTTTACTACCCTGATCATCGGCTTGTTCCTTGCGTGCCCCAAGGACTGATTTGGATACCGAGTAAAACTCCTGCAAGTAGCGCGATATATCGTCGGGGCTTACCAGCACACTGGTAATAGACTTGCGTAAAACACCCGATAGCTCACTTTGCCAACTTTGCTCAAAGGGCTCAGCGGTACCTACAGTAACGCTTGTTGCTGTCACCTCCAGGGCAATGATGTTGAACCGTTTTGCATAGGCTAGTGACATAACGCCGGTTATCGATGCGACATCAGTATTCAGGGGATCGATTTTTTGCACGGGCACGCCGATCTTTTGCGACAACCAGTCGATCAACACATCAATTGTCAGCAGTGATCCGGGCTTGCGCTGGTTTTCCCACTGGCACTCGGCAATGACCTGCAACACATTTTTATTGTCGCTAACGTTCGCGCGCACCGCTGACAGAATTTTCTGGTTTTCTTCAGATATCAGCTGGTCTGCGAGGAGTTGACCCAGAATTGGCTGCAGCTCAAGCCTCCCGGTCGCCGGATGGGCGAAATCGGGTGACATATCATTCATAAAATGTGCATTGCTTGCACTCATACCGGCTCGCATCTCTAATGAGTAGTAGGTAAACAGGTCACAAACTGGTGACATCCGCAATGTGGAATTCAGGTCAAACGGCACCTCGCAATCACTGATAAGATCGGCTGATAAATCAAATCCTTGTACGCAAGTCTTCGACTAAGACAATCAAATTCTTTGACATCTGAACTGCCTCCAACCTTTGCAAGCACTTACAAATAGCGCAAACTGACCAGTCAGGCTTATGAGTAAAAATCTATGCCAAATAAAATTACGCTGTATCACAATCCTCGATGTTCGAAGAGTCGCGCTGCACTACAGCTGCTGCAACAGCAAAAGACAGGCTTCGATGTTGTCGACTACCAAAAAACGCCACCCGACGCGGCGACACTGACAAAAATACTGAATCTTCTGGATTTCAAGGCGGGCCAACTCCTGCGCCAGGGTGAAGCACAGTACAAGAGCTTAAAAGCGGACATTGAAAACTACAGCGATGCCGAGTTGATCGACCTGATGGTGAAACATCCAATACTGATAGAGCGGCCGCTCGTGGTTACAGAAAACGACGCCGCTATTGGTCGACCGATAGACAATATAATCGAGTTACTCGACCGAAATTCCATACGATGACTACAACGTTAATTCTCTACTACAGCCATGACGGACATACACGGCGAATGGCAAACCAGATTGCTCGTGGCGTTACAGCCATCAATGGCTGTGAAGCATTGGTCAGAACTGTCCCCAAATTAACCACGATGGACTCAGTAGAAACGAAACCCGGCAAACAACAGTGTCCATCGGGTAGTACAAACAGCGACGCTTTATACGTATCTAAAACTGACCTCATCGCGGCTGATGCACTCATCGTGGGCAGCCCAACCCGATTTGGCAATATGGCAGCGCCGTTGAAATATTTTTTTGATAGCACATCAGACTTGTGGATCAGTGGCGCCATGTGCAATAAACCCGCCGCGGTTTTCACATCATCTTCCTCTATGCACGGTGGCCAGGAGAGCACCTTGTTTACGATGATGCTGCCATTGCTACATCATGGCATGTTGATAGTCGGCATCCCCTACACTGAAGCCGCACTGGAACAAACACAAAGCGGTGGCACACCTTACGGTGCGAGCCATGTTTCAGGACACAGTGACGACCCATCCATGACCGTGGAGGAAAAAGCCTTGTGCCTGTCTCTTGGAAAGCGCGTGGCGTCCATAGCATCTACACTCAAGACAACAGTATGAATTTAAAGAACCCTGTATTGTGGCGAGTGATAGCGCTCGGCGGGTACTTTTCCACGTTGTTTTTTGTGATGTTCTGGGTGATCTGGCTCGCACCGGACAGCACGCCACGCAGTATAGTCTTAGCCATTGCCTTACTACCAATGCTGTTGCCACTGCGCGGTCTACTGCATGGAAAACGGTATACACACGCCTGGGCGAGTTTTCTCGCATTGCCATACTTTGCGTTTGGCGTAGACGCAATGGTACATCGAACGCAAATGAAATGGCTGGGCGCAATCCTCGTGCTATTGAGTGCTCTCTGGTTCTGCGGGTGTATGTTTTACTCCAGATACCATCCACAGCGTCAGCAGGTCGATAGCGATACAGACCATTAACCCGGGTTAGCTATACCCGTGTTAACCATAACCGTGTTAGCTGGAAAAAACGATCTGGTTAAATTGAAAAACAACGCTTGAGAAAGGGGATCGTAATTCGCGCTCTGCCTGCAGCCAGTGACTCGCTATCGAGCTTTGCAATTGCTGCAAGTAAACTGTTTACTTCTCTGCTGTGGCGGCGCATCAGAAAATCTGCAGCGTCCGCATCCAGTTGCAAGCCACGTGCATGCGCAGAGTTGAGCATTGCGTTACGTACATCGGCTTCACTAAGTACACGCAACTTCACTACCGGCCCCCAGCTGAGCCTGGAACGAAGATCTGCCAGCGTCCAGCCAACGGAATCCGGCGTCCTGTCCGCGCTCAGTAGCAACTTGCATCCCCGCTCGCGACAATCGTTGATCAGATTAAACAGGCCAATCTCCCAGTCAGAATGCTGCGCCACATTGTGTATATCATCGAGGACGACCAGTCCATAGCCATCCAGTCCGTCGAGCACGGTGGCTGTGTACCGGGACGATCCCAACGAAATATAAAATGACTGGTGTCCGGATAAAAGCCAATGCTGATGTGTAGCCATCAACAAATGCGTTTTACCGCACTGGTTACCACCCCAGAGGTAGACCTGCTGGATTTGCGGTTCGCTCTGTAACCCGGATACCAAATTAAACGCCAGGGTGTTTTCACCCACGTGAAAATTGTCAAAGGCCGGGGCCATATCAAAAGCAAAAGGCAAAGGCTGTTGGGGGTGACTCACGACCAGCTACTGCGGAATAAATTGAGCGACTAACTCGTTTCCAGCCACAGCTCCTGTCGAGATCAGACTCAGCTGGGGCATTTGGGCAATCGACTGCTGCAAATTAGACAAGGTCGCTTTTGACGCCCTGAACACAATTGCTCCGGCCTCGAGTGACTCGGTTACCACCGATGGCTCTATTAGCTGTAAAGCCGTCAACACCCGCTGGTAGTCTGATATCGAATTAACGTTTTCAACCCGCAGGCTGACACCGTCACGTCGAAATGAGCCACTTTGGCCAAGATAGCTATCTGCCCGATAGCCCGCACCACTGCCGCCAAGTTCAGCCAATGCAGTCACCAACGCCTCGTCGAGTGTTCGCGTGGTCAAATTAAGAGTTTGCACCGTCTGACCTGCAACAACATAACGCCACTCGGTTTGCCAAACCTGCTCCGACAACCGGAAAAGCGAAGCACTCAGGCGACGATCCGTCTGGTACTTGGACGTTATTGCTTCCAATTTATCCGACTGGTTAAACAGAACGTCAGCGGCTGTGATCAGCTCAGTATCCGCACGATTCAGCGCCGGAAACTGAAACGACAGCGAGTTAGTTGCACCCAGCTGAGTCATCCGCGCCTGAAACTTGGCCCCTCGTTTGCCGCCGATTAGAAACTGGGAGGCCTCCTGTTCTACCGCAATCAGCGCCAGAATATCCGCCGCTGGCTGACTCAATTGCTCGTTTGTGTCGACAACTGCAGACTCTGCAGTCTGCTGACGCAAAATACCTTCGAGGTCAGCGGGGAACGTGACGACAATGACACTATCTGCCGCAGTGCCATCCCTCACCAGTCGGGTGGCCAGTCGATTACTGTCGGTCTCGGCAGCAAAGCGTCTGTAGCGAAAGCTCAGAACATAGCGCGACGCCTCCCGCAGCACCTTTGCTCGCTGATCAGCATCTGTAACCGCATCTGGCATATTGCGTCTCATGATACGATCGAGGGCCAGCCAGTAAGCGCTGCTTCTTTGCTTTGCCCCCTGATCCGCTACGACTACCTCGACCTTAAAATCTGCGGCACCCTGCGCAAGTGCTGCAGTTGGCCATGCCGTCAGCCACAGCATCAGCGCAAGCACACCGATCGATGCAATAGATCCGGCCCATTTTTGGATCGGTGCAACAACCAAGCGACCAATCACAGATCTGTCATTCAGCGAAAAACTGTAGGAATTAGCCATAGAGAATTTCTTCATGAGATGCGGAATTGTAACCCACTCATTCGCAACAGGGTAAACTCACCACCTTTCTGCACTTACTCAGATCCTGATGACCGAAAAAAAGGGATTGCGCTACCGCGACGCTGGCGTCGATATCGACGTTGGCAATCAATTGATCGAACGAATAAAGCCGGATATCAAGCGCACCGCCCGTCCGGGGGTGCTTGGGTCCATTGGCGGTTTTGGCGGACTGTTCGAGCTACCGGTAAACCGCTACAAGCAACCGGTACTGGTTTCCGGCACCGATGGCGTCGGCACCAAGCTAATGCTTGCCAATCATTTTGACAACCATCAGTCGATCGGCGTTGATCTGGTCGCCATGTGCGTCAACGACATTGTAGTTTGCGGGGCGGAACCCTTGTTCTTTCTCGACTACTATGCCACTGGCCGTTTGGTGCTTGAGAAGTCGCAACAGATAATTGCAGGTATTGCTGACGGCTGCGTACAGGCTGGCGCTGCGCTAATTGGTGGTGAAACAGCAGAAATGCCCGGTCTTTACGACACTGACGACTATGATCTGGCAGGATTTTCGGTTGGTATTGTGGAGAAGAGCCAGATACTCGATCCCACTCTGGTCAAACCCGGCGACGTTATTATCGGGATTAACTCATCCGGCTGCCATTCGAACGGCTACTCACTGGTACGCAAGGTGTTTGACCAAAGTGGTGACGATCAATCCCTGTTGCTGGATGACGGCCAGACACTGGGGGCCAGCCTAATAGCTCCAACCAGAATCTATGTAAAACCTGTGTTAGCTTTGTTGCAGAAGGTTCCGGTTTGTGCTCTGGCACATATTACCGGTGGCGGTATAACAGAAAACCTGCCTCGCTCGTTACCTGACGGTGTCGTCGCCAACGTAACGCTCAGCAGCTGGACAAGGCCCGCGATATTCAACTGGCTGCAACTGCACGGGGCAATTGAAGAAACTGAAATGCTGCGCACATTTAATTGCGGTATCGGTATGGTTGCCATCGTGCCGGAAGCACACACACAGACCACCATAGAGTTGCTCACCGACTGCGGTGAAACCGCGCAACAGATTGGGCTTATCGAACAGTCCGTTGACCATCAGTCGCCGCAGGTAAAATACGTGTAGTCTGTAGCAGGAAGCTACCTCGTACGCGCGCCAGACCCACAACCCCGTAATACTCAGCCAATAGTAAACCAATGAAAGACGGTTCCAACACCACGAGTAAACGCGTTACCGTGTTAATTTCTGGCCGTGGCTCGAATATGCAATCAATCCATCGACACTGCCTCAACGGATCAACCGAGGCAACGCTGGCCTGTGTGGTGTCGAACAACCCGCAAGCCATCGGGCTTGAATACGCCAGGCAACACGGCATAGCCACCGCTGTAGTCGATCATAGAGAATTTAGCGACAGAAAAGCGTTCGATAACGCACTCGCCGACACCATCGACCAGCATGAACCCGAGCTTATTGCGCTGGCTGGCTTCATGCGCGTACTTTCGTCAGAGTTTACCGATCGCTACTTTGGTCGATTGATCAATATTCATCCTTCGCTACTGCCTCGACATCGTGGTTTAAACACGCATCAAAAGGTAATTGCCGAGGGCAATCGCTGGCACGGCTGTAGCGTACACTTTGTATCAGCCGCGCTGGATGGAGGACCACTGATCGCCCGAAGCATCGTGCCAGTATTATCGGACGACACCGCTGATACTCTGTCAATTAAAGTGCTGGAAAGAGAACACATGCTCTACCCGAAAATAATTTCAGGCTGCCTGCGTGGCGAATACATCTGCCGCAATGGCTCCGTTTTCAACAACGGTAATCTACTCCGCTATCCGCTAACCTTTAATGCTTGAAAAACAATGGCATAGCAATATATTTCTCTTACTGTTCCCGGATACTGGAAAGGTCACCAGGTGAAAGCCGCATTAGGCAGCGCAGCAGCATTGTCGTTATTACTCATTGGGAGCTACACATGGTGGTTCCAAACCAGCTGGGCGGTCTCGCTCGCCTATGCGATTTTTGCGATTTTAACTCTCGCAACGATACCTCTGTGCTATCGTTTTTTTGGATTTCAGGACGTTGATGTCATACGAGGCTTGCTGGTTCAGGAACAAACAGAACACGAAGAGATGATCTCGCGCCTTGAGAAGCTGCAAGTCGACCTGAAAAAGCTGAATATAGAGGAAGGATCGCAACAGGCAGGAACACTTTTGCACCTGTTAAATGATTTTCACGAAGTAATCGCCAACCGATTTCATGGTAAGCAATTGAGCTCGACTACCTACCTTAATGCGGCGAGAGGGGTGCAAAATCAGACTCTGCAAAACCTGTCAGACATGGCAGGTGTCGGACACAGCATGGTCAGCCTGCAACGTAATACTAACTCAGACGAGGCTGCTCACGATCAGCTGCAGTCTCAGCAAAAACGACTGGACGCACTGATTGTGGACAATCGCAGGCTCTTTAAGGCCCTGTCTGATACATCCATTGAAGTTGCCAATATACAGGAGATTGGTGCATTCGAGCGCACGGAAACACTGGCAAAGCTGCGCGATCTGGCAGATATCGCCAGGCAGAAAAGTAACTGATTTTTGTACCGGTATTGGCCAGGTCGTTTGCGACTTAACGCAACGGCAATGCGACAACGGCAATGCGACACCGGAACATTGAATAAACGCTCCCAGGGAGGCGTCTAGCATGTTGTATTGGTCACTGAAGAAACCTCATCTAAGGCAAGCGGTACTGATGCCGACACTGTTCGTCAGCGCTTGTCTGTTGAGCGCTTGTGGACCTGGTGAAATCGAAACTCGTGAGCAGGCTATTGAGCAACTCAATGAGCTGGTGTCAAAGTCAGTCGAACCCAGCCGTCGGGAAAATACCCGGCGCGCCAACATTAGCCTCAGTCAGACGAATCTGTTATCCATGCTTCCGGGTATCAGCGAATACCCCATGACGCTCGATGCGCGCGACAGCAGTCGCAGCGAGGCAGTAGAGATTTTCACATCATCCGAAAAATCCGGCCAGGGACGCGATGGCTTTTATCTGGAACTGGCTAAACAATTCAATAATCAGGATTTCCAGATATCGAACGGGAAACGCGCGCAAATAGCGATACGCAAAATCGCATCGGGCCTTGGTGCACAATTTATTCTCGCCCAACGCTACACCCCGGATGCGTTTTCCCCCAGCAATCAGCTATGGGGCGACATGCTGCAGGCACAGGGAATACCACTCACAACCATGGCCGAAGTTACCGCTCCCAACACAGCAGGCGTGATTGTTCGATCATCAAAAAAATCCATGATCACAACAGATAACCAACTGGACGTTCAAAAACTGTTAACTGCTGTAACCGGTGGTTCATTCGCCATGGGTTACACCAACCCGTATCAATCAAGTACAGGTCTTAACTTTTTGCTGACCGTACTCGACACATTTTCTCAACAGGACGAAACCCAGTTTCTCGCACCGGATGTGTCCAGCGCGTTTGAAGCGTTTCAGGCCGGCATTCCGTTTGTCGCTCAGACCACTTTGCAGATGCGCGACGCCGCTGTCGATAGCGGTGTACTCGATGCACTGGTCATGGAAAATCAGTCATGGGCAAATGTCAAAGGCATGGGTGACTACGAGTTTGTTCCGTTTGGCGTGAGACATGACAGCCCCCTCTATGCGACTGCAGAGGCTGACGCAGACGAACGTGAGGTTCTCGAGCTTTTTGTGGAGTTTATAGAGAAAAATCAGCAAGCGGCGCGTGACTTTGGCTTTGGCGGTTTACCAGGCTATAAAAACGGATACAGTATTAATAATGGTGCGACGATCCTGGGTGCCCAGAAAATATGGAAAGAAAAAAAATCGGGTGGCAAACCTATCGCCGCTGTGTTCGTCGCTGATGTTTCCGGATCCATGGATGGAACACGGATAAAGAATTTGAAAAAAGCGCTAATAGAATCTTCTGATCTTATCAGTTCCACCAACGCCATCGGCCTGGTGTCATTTAATGAAAGCGTAAACGTTGACCTGAACATTCGGCCGTTTAACATTCAGCAGAAGGCCCTTTTTATTGGCGCAGTTGAAGATTTGAGTACCGGTGGCAATACCGCCACTAACAATGCCGTGCTCACAGCAGCTAAAGAACTGATCGCCTATAGCCGCGAGCACAGCGATCACAAGCTGGTGATATTCGTGTTATCAGATGGCGAAACAAACAAGGGACTCGATTATGAGCGTGTTGCAAAGGTAATGGAGTGGACCGGAATACCAATCCATGCAATAGCGTATGAGTTATCCTCAGATCACTTGAAGGCGATGGCGAGCCTGGCTGAAGGTGCTTATATTGAATCCAGTGCTGAATCGGCATCCTACCGCATCGGCAATCTGCTCAATTCGGAAATGTAGACGCAATGAAGTGGCTAAAAATACTAACTCCATTGCTTGCCTTGCATTTGATTGCCTGGATCGCCAGCCACATTTATTTCACAAACAATAAGCAGGAAGTCTTATTGGTAGTAGATACTTCATACTCAATGAAAGAAAAGTCCGGACGAGTTCTTCAATGGATTGACCAATATGAGGGGAGTGACCGCTACAAGAGCGTCACCATCGGTACTGACAAGGCGTTGCTTGGCAAACTGACCGACCTTAGTTCGAAAGATGTCATCTTTCGGACGTCTTTCGGAAAATTAACGAACGACAATCTGTTACGGCTTTATAGCAATATAGATGCAGACACTCGCATATTACTAAGCGATGGCTCCCTGCAACCACAAGACTGGGAGTTGATCACTTTCTGACCCGCCCGTGCTCCAGCAACACGCCACCGCCATACCACCAAAACACAGTGTTCAAAAAACGTTGGCAGGGAACCGCAGGTGTGGATGACTAACGACGGTCTGTTTTCAATGCGTACAATTACTTAAAAACGCTTTTGAATCGTCGCCCGGACCCGGTAGTCAGTCTCTTCTTCAGTTTCACCGCTGTTCATAAATGGCATTAGCACGTCGGCACTCAACTCGAAGCTATCGTGTTGCCAATACAAGCCTGGAGACAGGAACCACAACTGGTCATCGAGCCTGACCTTATCATCACTGTCTTCGTAGAGGCTGAATTGGCCCCTCAGGGTCACGGTCCACAACGGATCGTTCTCATCGAGTCCGGTTAAAGCGAAACGTCTGCCGGTGGTTACGCCAAGCGACCAGAGATCCTTGTCGGTTGCCTCATCATCGAATTGTTTTTTGTCATTGAATTGCCTGAAGCCAAGGTCAACACCGCTGTAGTTCACCGATCCAAGCCTGCCATAATGCACACCGAGTTGGCGACTGCTGACAATTTGAGACTCGTCGACCACGTCATTGGTCTTCTCGATATCCAGCCTTGCCGAATAAGCAAAACCTTGACTGATATCCTGCATTTTAATTTCATCCGCTGGGATAAAATCAATTCGCTCCATTGAAAGACCACCAGACCACGCCGACTCGGTGTCGTCACCGGTCACATCGGCGCGCGGATCGAACGACAGTTTAAACAGCAGTTCAGAGCGCGTTTCAGAAACGGCGCCGACAGAATCCCCATCTGATTTTGACTGCCAGTTAAATGCGGGTGCAGCGCCCGGCATGGTAATTTTGTAGTTGGTATCACCCAGCGTGCTGCGGGCGCCAAAAATGTCTTCTGCAATCGCCTGTTGACTGGAAAATATTCCAGACAGGGCAACCATCGTCACCGCAAACATCGGTACAGCGCTGCTTGCAGTAAACCCTGCTTCGGCACGAGTTGACCCGGCAGCTTCTAAGAAGCACACGTGTGAAGAGACAATTTTTTTTATAATTTTCAATATTGCTTCGTCCATCTAATTCGCCCTGCAACACTTTCCCTGGCGTAACCAGCAGTCTGTCCGAGAATGGAGCTCTTAACGGTATGACAAGATTTGGTGGCAGATATTCCAATCAATTCAAGCGCAAAGGCGCGCAGGTATAACAATTTTGATCGTGACAGCTGACCAAACAACCGTATCTGTTGTAGATCTTTCATTTCCGGGCAAGCTCCTGGTCTGGTGCCCAAGTGCATGACTCACACTTATTGTTGTAATTATACAAAAATAAAATGAGTGATTGTTGTATTAAGCCTACTTTATTTCAATTTTCCACAATCATGATGAGAATAGCTCAACACTAGCGTCCCACAAACAACAGTGTCAAACTAATATGTTACGGATTAGAAAATCAATTAAGCAAATGTTTCAGACTTGAAATGAAAAAGCATTCTAACGAATTTAACGATATCCCTGAACCAGCAGATGAACCTGGTGATTCACCGAGTAAATCGCAGCGAAAACGCGATGCGAATCGCGCCTTGGAGCTCGCCAAAGCACTTATGCTGCTCCCGCAACGCAAACGTGATCGCTACGAGTTGTCGGCTGATATTGTTGATGCACTGAACCTTGGGGACAGCATCCGAAGTAATGGGGCGAAAAAACGGCAATTGCACTACATTGGAAAATTGCTGCGCAAAAGCGACAATTATGAAACCTATTGGCAGATACACGAAAGCCCACACGCGACAGCATCAACACCTGACCAGACCGACGACGTTCAGGAGGCAGCGGCAGACAATAAGATTCGCGACCGCTTGTTACAGGATTTGGCCGGCACTATGGGTGATTTGCGCAGCCAGTACCCAAATGCGAATACACAACTGATCCGCCAACTGGTCAACCGTATTCACCAATCTGCCGACGGGACGGATGCCGAAAAAAAAGCTCAATTAAAACGGGCACTTGATAATGCTCTTACCGAGGGACGACTTAAATAGCCATTCAGCGCGCTGTTATTGAACAAGGTCGCTGCGCAAATCCACTGGCTCCCAGGTTGGCCCGGACCACGGTCCGACGAGTGTAAAACGGCGTCGGCCAATTTCATCGAGATTCACCCCCAGTCCCTTGAGAATACTGTCCGCAACAAGCGCCGTTACCCCGCCCGCAGGACCACCGGACAACACACCCAGAAGTGGCAAGGCACCGCTAACGCGAGGCAGCACATCAATGGTCTGATCGTAGAGTTCGTCGACGAAATCAGTCTCACCCTGGATAAACACCTCGGCAACGGGACCACTCAGCATTAGACCTCGGGTAGATGCACGACCATTAGCAATGGAAAAGCTGCCATTCAAAGTCGTATATTCCAGCCCGGTTGTAACCATGTCGCGGAAATCCAGAGCCAGGCGCCTGGGAATCGACTGCAGCGCAAACAAACCCAGTATTCTGCCCGCTCCCGGCTCAACAGTGAGTATTCGACCATTGCGCCAGGTCATCAGCAACTCACCGGTTAACAACTCCAGATCGGGCTGGTACGCCGGCGCCTGCCACTCCAGAGCGATCGCAACTTCGCCGTTCCCTTCGCCAAAAGACTGGCCTCCAGTCAATGCGTAGATCGCGCGACCGATATCATCAAAACTGGCGGTGAGATCGAGCGTGGTGGATTGCAAGGCCAGGTTCGACGGATCATTTACACGCCAGCGGCCGTTACCACTCAAGCGCATGGAATGCTGGTGCGCCGTCAGGGCCTTAATAGCGAGCCCATCTTCTGTTGGCTCTGTGCGCAAACCCACTCTCGACAGGCGCCAGTTATCCCAACTCAGTTGCTTTATCGAGATGTCAAATGGCGGTAGCTCACGAGGATCGAGCGGCAACGAATCGCCAGCCTCTGCCGCAGCATCACCAGCCGACCCAATAGCTTCGAGGAAGATACGATCCAGACTGTCAAGTTTGAATACCAGCGTATCGTCAGGAACCGAGTCATCTCCTGTGATCAACTCGCCATTGGCATAACGGCTTTCCAGGCGATGAATTTGTTGTTTACCATCCTGATAGGCGATGTACACAGCATGACCGAGGTCTTTGTTGCCGACCAACAGATCTCGGACGCCGAGCTTCGCGAACAACGGAAATGAGTCTGACTCTGTTTCATCGGTCTGCGACTCCTGAATGTCCAGAGCAAACTCGACCCAGCCCATAGCATCCACCCGGCCGATTTCGCCATGCAATGCCATTCCTTTCCACGGTAAAACCGTATTTCCCGAATTACCCAGTGAGATGGCCATGCTCTCCAGATTCTCTTCTTCGTCCGTGCGAATTCGGCTCTCTATCAAGCCGGGTATCGTCAACCACCAGTCGTTCTCACGCGATGAAAAATCCCTGGTAACTTTTGCCTGCAGCAGCGTGTCAGATGGCTTTCGCAGTGGGGTCGGCAGATTGATTGCGGTGCCGGAAAGATCGCTTACTGCGGTCAGTTTGACCTCTGCTTCGGCATTCGGGCTGCGCTTTAAAATATCGAGTTCCACATTCCAGTTGGACAGGCCCTCGAAAGATTCATCCAGCGGAATCCCGTAAGATCTCATGACACTTGAAACTGCTACCGGCCCCTGTGCAGTCAATCTGGTAAGAACACCATTCCGGTTCTCTTGCTGTACCGCTTTTACTCGCACAGGCACACCGAGATAACGCACCCACAAATCGTCTATTGTGACACCGGATTCATTGAAATTAACCTTGCCACTGACTGATTCCAAATCGATGCCGAATGGATCGGATTTGACCTGGGCATTTTTCAAATGGACCGTACCATCAACCCGCAGAGGTTCTAGCGCCGCGTCACTTAAAGGCACGTCCAGATCCAGTGCCAGTCTCGATATGCCATCACCGCTGGAGCCTTCGACGACGCTACCAAGCTGACTGGACAATGGACCAGTTTGTAAAAACTCAAGCATGTCGTTGAGTGGGCCTATTGCATTGGTAGTGATTTGCGCCAGCGGTTTTCGCACATCAGCTATCAAAATCCTTGCATCGCTAAATTGCGCCTCGAGCATTGATCCTTTATATGCTCGACCATGCAAACTGGTGCCGTCAAAGGTAATGTTGCCGTCCATCGCAGTGACTGCAGGCCAGTCACTGAGAAATTCTACCGTGGAATTAACGAAATCGACTTCGGCAAACATGCGGCCTTTACCAACATGCGGCGCAAAGTCCTGCAGATCCCCATCAATCGATACACTGCCTCTGACGACATCGCCATCGCCTATTGCCTGTGTAAGCCACTGATGCAGGCCTGGCTGAATGACTTTCTCAGGATAATAATCCCCAAGTCTGGCCATGTTCACATGGTCGATACTTGTGTTCAGCAACATTGGCATCGAACCGTTGTCCAGCAACTGCAACTGAAACGCGCTGTCAGTTGCCACATCCAGCGTACCGAATTTGAGGCTCTGACTTGAAATAGCTAACTGATCTGCCTTTCTTGCCAGCTGAATCGAACCTTCCAGTTCGAGCGGGGGTAACGCTTTGTTGAACAATTGAGGAAAATCTGCACTGACAGTCTGCCGGTCAAAAACGATATTTCCCTTGCCATCACGAAAATAAATGTCAGCTGACAGATCTTCAAAACCGGGTATACCACCGGAAGCTCTATGCACCAGCTTGTCTACCGTTGCCTTTATCGCGAACAACCGAGGCCGTCTGGCACTGTCACGTTCGACTGCAACAAGCCAGTTTTTTATAACACCAGACTCTAATGAGTCGACGTCGAACTCAACCGGATTGAGAGATTCGATTAATGGAAACAGAGATCGCAACTGCGTGATAGAAATATCCGGACCCGCCGCACGCCATTCACGCTGTCCCGATTCCTGCCGCCCTGAATGTATATCCAGCCCGGACAAGTCCACCGTAGTAAAGTCCTCATCGCCCGGCTCTGCGGCTGAATTATCAGCGTCCTGCGAAAACGCTACGGAATTGCCAGATCGATTTGAAGCAATACCGCTCAGCGAAAATTCATTGAACAGAGCGTCCCAGCCGTTAGTCGAGCGCTTCCAGTCCAGATCAATGTTTAAATTATCGATGGTGGTAATTACCTGAGCCTCGTCGACATCCGGTGCTGATACTCGGACCCCGTCCCCTGCCAGTAGCAATCTGACTTCATTTACCCGGGTTCCGTGCCAGCTACCCCAAAGCTGCAGTTTTGCAAGTCCATCAATTCTATTGACAGGCCAGGGTGACGCCTCGGCAAGTCTTGACAGCTCAAAACTGTCGGTATCGATCGAGAACTGGCCTTTCCAGCCATTGAAGTCGTTCGCTACACCAGTGAAATCGAAGGAGGCAATATTCTTCTCGGTACCAGGTACAGCGGCGCTGCGGCTTATACGAATTTGATGCAGGTCACCATCGTTGAAAGCACGAATGTTTACGTCTTCAACTTTATAAACATCCCCGTCAGAATCCCCGTCGGAATCATTGTGGCGACGATCTGTGACCGAGATCGCACTATCCAGAATGGCAATACGGTCGGCATTAAAGAGCCAGTTTAGCGCACTGGCGCCACGTCCATTGACCAGGCTGCCCTGCGCAGACTGGACCCCATCGGTACCCGTAGCGGTATTTTTTACTGACTCATCGACCACAGCAGAGGTACGCGGACTGGTTCTGGATATTTCATATCCCTGGATGCTGAGTTGTCCCTGTCCATCATAGGAAGCAACCAGAGACAAGCCTCGCAATTTGACGCTTTTGACAGACAAATTTCTCTGCAACAGCATGTCGCGAATGTTCAGCTGTACTTCGAGTGACGGCAAAACCAGAACCGTCTCACTGCGATCTTCAGTCAGAATTCGGACATCACTCAGACTGGCACTGGCATCGAATCGATTCCACAGCAGATCGATCTCGCTGATCTCGACCGGACTACCAATATATCCGCCAACCATAGAAGCGAGTTGATGACGATATTCATCACCGTAAAGCACCGCAATTCTGACAAACGCCGCCAGCATTGCCACGATAATTAATAGCGCAGCAACCATGTACAACAGGAACCTTCCGGTCTTTGTTAGTGCACGTCCAATCATTTACAGCTGTATCATTACCATTGCAGTGAGGTCCATTGTTAAGCTGGGTCAGGCAGAAAGCCTGCCCATTCTAATGCTTTCTGCCAAAGCAGACGCTAAAGGTGAGGGGTATATCTAATACAACGCCGATGAGCGGCAAATGATAACCAAGCAAATGTGCAGGAAAGAGCAAATACACATTACTTTTTAAACATTCTCATCCGGAATTTCCTGATCGACACTTGCCAGTGTCTACGGCCCCCCCCCCTCACTACGAATCCTGTTCTCCGACAGTTTTTCATGAAACCAATTGTAAGCGCCCTGCTTCCCTCTGGCGAAATCTCTGCCTGTTGCGACACTACGCGTTAAGCACCACTGCGAACATCCTACATCTGTCACACTGTGCCCAGCGCTTGCAGCACTAACGGGTTCCTTCCTAACACGGGACAGGGTCAGGTCGGGAAACGAACCCCGTATACCGTCTATGTGACATTACACAGTTGCCGTGCAAATCTCTGCAAGTGTCTGTCGCGTGGATTATCGTGCTGTTGCCAGTTGCGCGACAGTGCGACACTCGCCGAGCCGTGTGCTCGTAAACCCCGACTCTGCTAATCCGCGACTTTCCTAAACCCCGGCCTTCCTAAACCCCGACTTTCCTAAACCTCGACCTTCCTAAACCCCGGCCTTCCTAAACCCCGGCCTTCCTAAACTATGACAACATCGTACTGGTCGCGGATGTACATTGATTCAGCCTGCAGTCGAATTGGCACTTCCACAAACGACTCCAATTCTGCGAAATAGTCAGATTGCTCGTCAAACAATTCGATAACTTCGGGTGCTGCAACAACGGTAAGCGACTTCACATCGAATTGTCTGACCTGCCGAATAATCTCTCTTGAAATTTCGTAACCCACCGTTTCTGCGGTACGCAGAAACCCTCGCCCCGAGCACGTTGGACACTCAGAACACAAGGTTTGTTCGAGACTCTCGCGTGTGCGTTTACGAGTCATCTCGACCAGCCCGAGTGAGGAGACTTCGCAAACCTGGGTTTTCGCGTAGTCTCGATCGAGCGCCTTTTCCATCGCTCGCATCACCTGGCGCTTGTGTTCATCAACGCTCATGTCGATGTAGTCGATGATTATGATGCCGCCAAGGTTGCGCAGCCTCAGTTGTCGACATATTGCCTGTGCCGCTTCCAGGTTTGTTTTAAAAATTGTTTCTTCGAGGTTCCGATGGCCAACGAACGCCCCGGTATTCACATCGACGGTTGTCATTGACTCGGTCTGATCAAACACCAGATGGCCGCCCGATTTCAGCTGAACACGTCGATCCAGTGCTTTTTGTATCTCGTCTTCGATACCATAAATATCAAAGATCGGCCGCTCACCCGGATAGTGTTCGATGCGGGGTTGAATTTCTGGCAGGTACTTTTGCGTAAATTCACAGGCACTTTGAAACGACTCCCTTGAATCTATACGAACGCGCTCCACCGAAAGGCCGACCATATCGCGCAATGTTCTGTTTACCAGTGGCAGATCCGCAAAAACCTGGTCACCGGGCCTGGCATCCACAATAGCCAGTTCGATAGCTCGCCACAGCTTTTTTAGAAACTTGACATCCTCACGGATCGCCTCTGCCTCGACACCCTCTGCTGCTGTTCGCACGATATAGCCGTTATCGCCGTCTTCGTGTTCACTCTGGATTTCCCGTACGATCTCTTTGAGTCGTTCCCGTTCCTGTTCATCCTCGATTTTTGCGGAAACACCGATGGTTGGATCTCCTGGCATGTAAACGAGGAAGCGAGACGGAGCCGTTAGATTAGAAGTTAATCTTGCACCTTTACTACCCAGTGGATTTTTAACCACCTGCACCAGCAGGTTTTGATCTTCGCGAAGTAATTCGCGAATGTGCTTCTGGCTGCGCTCGCCGTTGTCTAAAAGTTGTACTGCGCCGGCAATGTCAGACGCATGCAGGAATGCAGCACGCTCCAGCCCGATATCGACAAACGCCGCCTCCATGCCCGGCAAAACACGTACTACCTTGCCCATAAATATATTGCCGACCAAAGTGGTTTTGGTTCGTCGCTCCACACAGACCTCTGTCAACATGCCGTTTTCGACGGTCGCGACCCGAGTTTCCTGAGGAGTTACATTGATCAGTATTTCTTCTGACATACGGATATTTTTGCTCTGTTAGCACCGGTCCACAGTCCAACAAACACTACACCAGATTAGAGAGAGTTGTCCGCTACTTTATCTGCTCAATACGCACCCACACGATTGCCTGACATCGGTTCCAATCTACGGGCTCGCAATACTCTTTAGTTGACACGCCTGGACGACCTGAAGTTTCAGTTTTCCTGCGCAGGGGTGGTTTCCAGATCATCGAAGCGGATGCCGAATCGAGTCAGCAGGGCAGCAGTTTCAAACAATGGTAAGCCCACCACGTTGCTGTATGAACCGCAGATTGTCTTGATGAATCTGGCCGCTTTTCCCTGAATTGCATAGCTACCAGCCTTTCCTAATGGCTCACCAGTCTGCCAGTAGGCGCGGATTTCATTTTCGGAAATGTCACGCATGGTGACGCTGGTCGCAACCGTCAGGGACTCAACTGCTGCACCGCAGATTACAGTCACACCCGTTAAGACCTGATGGGTTTGGGCAGACAGTAGGCTCAGCATTTCAATGCTTTGTTGCAGGCAATCCGGCTTACCCATAATCTGCCCCCGATAATCAATAACCGTGTCAGCAGCGAGAACAACTTTTTTGGAGTGTAATTGATCAGCGACTTTTCTGGCTTTGCCCAAAGAAAGTCTGAGCACATAGTCGCTTGTATCCTCTCCGACAAGAGGTGTCTCATCAATGTCTGCTGATGTTACCTGAGGCGTAAGCCCCAGCTGTTCAAGAAGCTCGCGTCGACGTGGCGAAGCCGACGCCAAAATCACAGACTGCTGATTCACATCATTCACGTTATCCACATCTCCCCGCGCTGGTCCAGACTGACTGGCACCGCCTTTTGCGACCGTGCCTAGATACAGCGCTATCCACGGTGATAAGGGTGGTTTTTAAGCATTGAATAGGCGCGGTACAATTGCTCAGCCGCTATCACGCGCACCAGTGCATGCGGAAAGGTCAATTTCGACAACGACCACTGCTCGCGGCTGGCCGCCAAACAGTCTGCCGACAAACCATCAGCTCCCCCAATCATCAGGGAGACCGTTCGATAGTGCTGAAACCAGTCGTCCAGCTTCCTGGAGACTGCTTCGGTTGTGTGCTGCTTACCCTGCGGATCCAGCGCAACTAAATACGAGTCTTTTGGAACAGCAGCCAACAGTTGCTGCCCTTCCTGAAACACGACCCGCTGAGCGTCCTCTGTGCGGCTTTTTCGCGGTGACGAGATTTCCCTGACGGTCAGTTTGCAATCATGACCAAAGCGTTTTGTGTAGTCATTAAAGCCATCGTTTACCCAGCCTGGCATACGAGTACCAATAGCAAGCAGTCGTATTTCCATCGTGCGTTGCTAACAAAAAAGTACACATCGAAGTGTTCGCGCGCCGGACACCTTTCTACTGTGCATGTTGCTGATCTGCCTGAGCATCGTGAATGGAGTCGGCATCCGTTTCACCACGTTCCGATGCGACCATCCCCCACAGTTTCTCGAGGGCATAAAAGTCACGGGATTCGCGAGTCATCACGTGCACAATGACATCGCCAAGGTCGACGAGAATCCAGTTGCCATCTGTTTCGCCTTCAGTCCCAAGCGGACGCACACCTGCCTCTTTCGACTTCTCTATCACCTCGTTGGCCAGCGACTTAACATGTCGCGCCGAGGTGCCAGTAACCACAATCATCCAGTCGGTTACCGAAGTCCGTTCAGCAACATCCAGCACGACAATATCTGCACCTTTCATTTCATCAACTGCCTTAAACGCCAGCTGTTGCAAATCAGAAGAGTTCATAAATGTTGTCCCGGGGTTTCATTTTGCACTTGATTCCGTGCTTTCAAGGCTATTGCCTGGCGGGTGGGTGAAAACAGATTTGCGCCAGAGCTCTGTACACGATCGCTTTGTACACGATCGCACTGTACACAGGGGTACTGTACGCAATCGCTCTGTTGAAATGACTCTGTTGTAATAGCTCTGTTTTTCCTGACTTTACTTGCAAAGATCTTCTATTCGTAAAAGTGCACAATTTGTATCAACCGACCTCATTCTTATAAAGATCCTGCGACAAAATGTAGTCTCTCACAGCATAGGGAACTAAAAACCGTATATCCAACCCGGCTTGCAAATCTTTTCTGATCCGACTGGAAGATATCTCCAATTGTGTGACAGAGACTATAGATATGCGCTTTTGCAGGGAACTGGCCATCAGCTGATATGCGCTTCCTGACAGGGTTTCGCCTGGTCGCTCCATCACTACCAGTTCCACGCGTTGCAGTAATTCCTGCCAGCGATGCCAGGTATCAAACGCATTGAACTGATCCATGCCGATAATCAGTGTCAGGTCTGCCTGTGGATTTTCTGCCTGAATCGTCTCTAGTGTATCAATACTGTAGCTGGTGCTTTTGCGCCCAAGTTCACGATCATCGATGCCAATACCAGGGGCATCGTCGACCGCCAGCTGTAGCATTTTAAGGCGATGCTCGTTCGCCACCTGTGCGCGTGCCCGATGCGGCGGATTACCTGACGGTAGAAACCTTAATTCATCCAGTTCCTGCGCCTGGGAAACTTCAAGTGCACTGCGCAGATGGCCGATGTGTATTGGATCAAACGAGCCACCATACACGCCGATACGGGCACCTTGCAAGCGCTTGGTCACGGACTTGCTCAACGCGTGGTCCCATCACCCAGCACAATATACTTTTGGGTGGTGAGGCCCTCTACCCCTACCGGCCCGCGCACATGCAAGCGATCCGTGCTGATGCCTATTTCGGCCCCCAGACCGTACTCGAAGCCGTCCGCGAAACAGGTAGCCGCGTTGACCATCACTGAACTGGAATCTACCTCGCGCATGAAGCGGCGAGCATTCGACAGGTTTTCAGTAACGATTGCATCGGTGTGTCTCGATCCGTAACGCTCGATGTGAGCCATTGCCGCATCGATATCATCGACCACACGGACCGCCAGTACAGGAGCAAGATATTCGGTCGACCAATCTTCTTCTGTCGCCGCAATAGCCTCGGGAACAAGGGCTTGCGTCCGCGCACAGCCTCTGATCTCCACCTGTTTTTCCGACAATTGGTCTGCTATCAGCGGCAGTGCCTGATCCGCCATGGCAGACGCGACAAGCAACGTTTCCATCGCACCACAGATTCCATAGCGATAGGTTTTCGCATTGACTGCTACTGCAACTGCTTTATCGAGGTCCGCGAACTTATCAATATACACATGGCAAAGGCCTTCCAGGTGCTTGATAACCGGCACCCTTGCGTCACTTGCAATTCGCTCGACCAGCCCCTTGCCACCACGCGGCACAACGACGTCGACGTAATCGCGCATCTGAATTAACTCAACCACGGCCTGCCGGTCAGTGGTGTCGACGAACTGCACCGCAGTGTCCGGCAGTTTGGCCGTGGCCAGGCCTTTGGCTATACACGCTGCAATTGCACGATTTGAGTGCAAGGCCTCAGAGCCACCGCGCAATATCGCTGCGTTGCCGGCTTTCAGACAAATGGCGGCCGCATCCGCGGTTACGTTGGGACGGGACTCATAGATAATTCCAATAACCCCGAGAGGTACCCGCATTTTACCGATCTGCAAGCCCGATGGCCGATACTGCATATCGGTGATGGTGCCAACCGGGTCGGTCAGCCTGGCTATCTGATCAAGACCGGCAGCCATGCTTTCTATTCTGGCCGGCGTCAGTTCAAGACGATCGAGCAACGCTTCAGTCAGCTGCGACTGCCTGCCAGCTTCCATATCCAGCGCGTTTTGCTCCTGTAAATCAGTTGCCCCCGCTCTAATTTCCGCCGCAATCGACGTCAGCGCGCATGCCTTGGCGTCGCTGTCGGCACGCGCCAGTACCAGACTTGCCTGTCGTGCTTTCTGGCCAACATCAAGCATGTAGCCGGCAAGATTTTTCGCAACATCAACGTCAGTGTTCATTGATCATTCCACGGTCATTTAGCAATTGTGTTCAAGAAAATCGATCGTGATAGCTGGTTAAAAGATCGCGTCCGCAGTAGATCATTCATCCTCGGACAGGCATCTAAACTACATCTGCGGCACGCAGCAAGGGCCAGCGTGTTCCGCTGAGGCGTGTGACAAACGCACTTATTTCAGTCCACAAATCACCGCTCGCCATACCTTTTGACAGTCGATCAAGATAGCTACAATCGGATGCCGCACGCAACCAGAACAAGCGTGGTCGATTGCGAATCACCTGACCCACCAGCGCTTGACGATTTTTCCAGACACCGGATTTAAACATAGCCTGAGACGGATTTTCGCCACCATCTATACGCGCCATTACGCTGATAATTTTGCGTACTTCGCTGGAGAGATGCCAACAAACCATTACTGGAGAATCTCCCGCTGCCTTCAATCCGTCGAGCACCTTTAGTGACCGCGCAGTGTCGCTGGCCAGGGAAGCCTCGATCAGGTCGAGTATGGTGTACCTTGAACTATCGGTAACACTGGCCACAACATCTTTTGCTGTTACGTTTTCACCTCTGTGCAAAATGGCCAGCTTTTCGATTTCCTGCTGTGCTGCAAGCAAATTTCCCTCAACCCGATCAACCAGCAATTCAACCGCAGCGGCATCGGCCTGTAGCTCGCAAGCAGTCATTCTTTGCCTTATCCAGCCGTGCATTTTTTGCGCTGACAACGGCCACACTTGCATCGTAACGCCGACCTTGTCAATCGCCTTGAACCAGGCGCTGGATTGAAATCGGCCTTCCGGCTTACCGGAAATGATAACAAGCACGGCATCGTCAGGAGGTGATTCACACCATTTTTTTAGAGCGGCCGCTCCTTCGGTTCCCGGCTTTCCCGACGGAATGTGCAGATTCACAACTTTCTTGTCGCCGAACAACGACATGCTGTTTCCGGACATTGCAAACGCCTGCCAGTCGAATGAGCGGGCATTGTCGACGTGGAAACGCTCACTCTCTGCAAAACCCGCCTGCTTGCAAACACTGCGCACCAAATCTGCAGCCTCCATCATTTGCAGTGGCTCATCACCACTGAAAAAGTAGACGGGCATCAGCCTGCGCTGCAGTGTTTGCTTCAGCTTGTCCGGGTACACATTCATTTCGTTTGTCTCAAACACATCCGGGTTGTTGGATCGAACCTGTTTCCCACACTACGGTTGGCGCTATCATATTGTGATGCGCATATTATGCGGTTCCCAGCTCATTTCCACAGTAGATCTTCGCTCTCGGACACGCTCCCGTACCGCTCGCACAGTCTAACGCCATTGTGGCCCGTTCGGTAAGCAGACATCTCGTTTATTTGTGAATTGCTCGCCACGATGACACACTTGCGGATCACGCAAAAAAGTTAGAAATATTTTGATTTACTCACTGGCAAAACCCCTGTTATTCACTATGCCACCGGAAACCTCCCACGACTTTACGCTGGCTACTTTGAAAAAAACCCCGGCTGCGCTGCTGCACAAATTCTGCGACAGCACCATTGTGGATTCAGCACAGACGGTTATGGGTCTCCACTTTCCAAATGCGGTCGGACTTGCCGCAGGCCTCGACAAAAACGCTGACTATTACGAATCTTTAGCCACACTGGGCTTCGGTTTTATCGAAGTGGGTACGGTCACTCCACGCCCTCAGCCAGGCAATGCAAAGCCCAGAATGTTCAGATTGAAAAAGGAACAGGCGCTCATCAACCGAATGGGGTTTAACAACAAAGGCGTGGACCATCTGGTCAGGCAGGTATCACATCGAAAGCACGACCGAGATTACAACGGAATACTCGGCGTCAACATTGGCAAGAACCTGACAACGCCATTGTCATCGGCGCACGAGGACTATCTCACGTGTATGCATAAAGTCTATGAACACGCAGACTACATAACAGTCAACATCTCGTCTCCCAACACACCGGGACTTCGCGATCTGCAACTTGGCGAATCGCTGGAGCTGTTGTTAAGAACGCTGAAAAAGGCACAACAGGAGTTATCGCAACAGCACAGCCGTTACGTTCCACTTGCCGTAAAAGTGGCCCCGGACATGGCAAGCGAGGATATCAAATTGTTCGCGGACACGGCTAGGCGATATGAAATCGATGGCATTATCGCGGGGAATACCACGTCTTCACGTCAATCGGTAGAGCATTCACGATTCGCATCGGAAGCAGGCGGTCTTAGCGGTGAGCCACTCACTGATCGCGCCCGACAGGCAATTTCACTTCTGGCGCAGCGGTTGCAGAGTGAAATCCCCATCATCGGCTGTGGCGGAATTCTCAACGGTGCCGACGCACTAGCACATCGACAGGCTGGCGCTGAACTGGTACAGATCTACACCGGGCTGATATTCCGCGGTCCTCAACTGATTAACGATATTCGCCAGACTCTTTCAAAAGGAGCTCTGTCGAGAACGGCTTTGTCTTAAAGGGCTTTGTATTAAAGGCCCGGTCGTGAAGGGCATGGTCTTCAAGGGCTCTGCATTAAAAGGCTACGGCGAAAACCGCTATCAAGAAAAGTATGCTCAAATTGAGCTGTGGCGAAAACAACCATCGTCAAAATACATACACCTACGGATTTTACTGCAACTATGGCTGACTACGACGTATTCAACGGTGATGCCGATGGCATCTGTGCACTACTTCAACTGCGTTTGGCAGAGCCGCGACAATCAGTCCTCATCACAGGCGTCAAGCGTGACATCGGGTTGCTGAAAAAAGTACAACTATCTGCTGATCCGTCGGCTGATCGTGTCACCGTGCTCGATATTTCCATGGACAAAAACAAAGAGGCACTGGAAGCAACACTGGCAAGTGGTGCCTCCGTGCAGTACTTTGACCATCACTTTGCCGGTGACATTCCCAATCACCCTAACCTGCAAGCCTCAATTGATACACAGGCGGAGATATGCACCGGTCTACTGGTTAACCAGCACCTGCAACAGGCGTTTCCGCTTTGGGCAGTGACCGCAGCATTCGGTGACAACCTGCATCAATCAGCGAACAACGCCGCGAACGGTCTCGATCTTTCCGCGGACGACATGCAGAAACTGGAAAAACTGGGGACACTGCTCAACTACAATGGCTACGGAGCTACCGTAGACGATTTGTTTTTTGCCCCCGACGAGCTTTTTAAAAAGCTGTTGCCGTACGAAAACCCGCTCGATTTTATTAACCAGGACGATACCTTCACTACCTTAGACAACGGCTATCAGAGCGACATGAGCAATGCCCGCGCTGTATCGGCACAATTGGCTACAGACGCGTGTGCAATGTTTGTATTTCCAATGGAAAAGTGGTCACGACGAGTGGGCGGCGTGTATGGCAATTTACTGGCACGAGAAAATCCCGATCGCGCTCATGCGCTGCTCAGCGCTATCTCCGATGACAGCTATCAAGTGAGTGTCCGGGCACCAATCAACAGGCGCGAAGGCGCCGATGAATTGTGCAGACAGTTTGCCTCTGGCGGGGGTCGTAAAGCCGCCGCCGGCATCAATGTTTTACCGCAGAGCGAAGTAGATAATTTCAGTAACGCGTTTGAAAAGCAGTTTGCCAGCTGAGCCTTGAACCCCGTCTACGGACAAGGTAACGCTCGACGAGGTAACGCTCGACAAGGTATCGACGAAGCGGCACCCGGTGCACCGCGTGTTTATAGCAGTGCCCTGACGTGGACAGCAGCGCTTCTGCCGAGTGCTGGCAGGTCATAGCCGCCTTCCAGCATCGATATCACCCGACCCTGCGCACTTTTTCGAGCTATGGTTACCAATTCACGGGTAACCCACGCAAAATCATCCTCGACAAAATCCAGCCCGGCTAACGGGTCATCTCGGTGCGCATCAAAGCCCGCAGAAATAAAGATCAAATCCGGTGCAAAGGCTCTCAATGCAGGGAAGCAATCTGCTTCCATCACTCGCTTTAGGTCATCACCATCGCTGCCCGCTGCCAGCGGTATATTAATTTTCCTGCCGGGTACATTTTCACCGAACTTACCCGGATAAAGCGGGTATTGAAAAGTCGAGCAAAAAAAGACATTTTCACGATCGCCGACAAGATCTTCAGTACCGTTACCGTGGTGTACATCGAAATCGATAATTGCTACCCGGTCGATACCCGATTTCTCAAGTGCATAAAGAGCGGCAATGGCAACACTGCCAAAAAAACAGAAACCCATCGCTGCGCCGCGTTCGGCATGATGACCAGGTGGCCGCACACAGCAAAATACGGTGTCAAAACCATCGTTGACCACCAGATCAACGGCTTGCAAACCAGCCCCTGCACCGAGTAATGCTGCGCGCAATGAGTGCTGATTCATCGCTGTATCGGCATCTAGCTGCACGCTGCCCTGATTGGGTGCCACGCTAAACAATTGATCAACGTAGGCTTCCTCGTGGGCTGCCAGCAGATGCTCACGGCCGGCCTCGGTAGCTTCAAAACGGTGCAGCTTTTCAAACAACCCTTGCTCCGACAGCTGATCAAGCACGGCGCCGATCCGCTCAGGCCTTTCGGGGTGGCCGGCTGAAATTTCGTGCAGGGTGCAATCCTGATGCGTAATCAACGCACTTTTGGCCATGGGGTATTCCCTGTTTTCAATTGATATCAAATCATGACTCGGATTGAGCCAGTGAGCCACCAAACTGCAGGTCGTTTAATGGACGACCCCTATGTTGTGTTAGCTTCCCTGTAAATGCAAACCAATGAGTGTTCAGTCGCCGGTACTGTGCCCGGACGACTGCGTGAGCAACAACCCGTTTCGCAAAATCCTTAACCCGTTTAACCATCGCTGCAAATAAACCACGTCACTGCCCAATCCGATACAATACGGCCCCCGGTGCTCGCACACCCGTACACGAATAACGGTTACCTTTATGTGGTTCAAATCTGCCAGTCTGTTCAGTTTTCAAAAAAAATTTAAAACTTCTGCGGAGCAACTGGAGGAAATGCTGCAGGAAAAAGCGTTTGTTCCAGTCAACAGGCGCCAGCTTTACAGCTATGGCTGGGTGCCACCCATGGGCACCGAAAGCGAGCAACTGGTACATAGTACCAGCGGATTTATGCTACTGAAGGCGCGTAGAGAAGAGCGAATTCTGCCGGCCAGCGTGATCGCCGAGCATATGTCAGAGCGAATACAGGAAATGGAGGCAAAACTTGACCGCAAGATTCGCGGCAAAGAGAAACTGGATATACGCGACAACGTGGTAATGGAACTTACACCGCAGGCATTTACTAGATCGACCTACGATCAGGTGCTGTTTATGCCCAAACAGGAGCTGTTGGTGCTAGATAATACATCACCAAAAAAACTGGACCAATGCACCTCCCTGTTGCGAGAGTGCATGGGTGATCTACACATCAAGCCGGTACAAACCGAAACCAGTCAGGCCGCATTGTTCACTCGCTGGCTGAAAGGCACACGCAAGCTGCCAGCAGATCTGGAAATGGGTGACGAATGCGTGTTGCAGGACGAAGACAACATCGCCGGATTTGTTCGTTGCAGTAAACAGGACCTCAGCAGCGATGAAATACGAAATTTGTCAACCACAGGCAAAATGGTTAAAAAAATTGCGCTGGAGTCTAACGAAACTATTTCCTTTGTTCTCGACGATGAATTTGGCTTCAGCAAAATTAAATTCACCGATTCCGCGCCTGAAGATGGCCACGACACGGAAGCGCTCGATCAACGAGCCGTGTTTGATGCGAATGTGACACTTATGGCACTGGAATTTTCCACCCTCTTTCCAAGAGTTGTTGAAGTATTCGGGGGTATGAAAAAAGAGTGAAAAAAACACTGCTTGTAGTCGCCAATACGCCATCGAACAATACGCTTGCTCTGGCGCAAGCTGTGGTAAGAGGTGCCAGCCACCCGGATATCGACTCGGTAGACGTCAAGCACATTCCTCCACTTGAGGCCAACCAGAGCCATGTCAGTGAAGCAGACGGTATTATTCTGGGCACCACTGAAAACTTTGGCTACATGAGCGGTGCATTAAAAGATTTCTTTGATCGTATTTACTATCCTGTACTGGAGACCAAGCAAGGCACTCCCTACGCTCTGTATGTTCGCGCGGGCCTGGACGGAACCGGCACTATCACTGCTGTTGAACGCATTGTCACCGGTCTCAAATGGCGGCCCATTTGCGACCCTCTGCTGTGTCACGGCAGCTATGTTGATTCCTTCGTTGACCAGTGCGAAGAACTGGGCTTGACCATGGCAGCAAGTCTGGATGCCGGTATTGTCTGAGCCGGATGATTACATCTGGCAATACGGCAAAGCAGTACGTTATAGATCCACAATGCCATAGATCCACGATGTCATAGATCCATAGCGAAAGACCCTGGCTGCACACCGGCATTAAAGATCCTTACTAATGGGTAACAGCAAATTAAGGCAGTAAATCGCAAGCTGACTGAATGATCCGGGTTGGGTATCGCGCTCGTTTTTAAAAAGTGTATTATGCGCGAGTAACAGCAAGCGCGGCAGCCCGTAAATCGATGTGCAGGCATACCATGCCTCTGGCAAGCGACCTGCGGCAAATAACTCAGAACTTACTCTGCATAACGCTAAAAGCGAATCATCACAATGAAACGATGCTGTCAGTTACAGTTATTAATTGGTTCGATCCATCTGCTAAAGAGTCGATTGGTGATGAAAGGCGTGTACTACAGCCTTGCAATGGTCTTCATAGCCGGTTGCTCTACACTGGCGGAACCTCCAGCAGCCGGATCCAACTCCGAAAATGCTGTGCAAGCAAAAGCGGCAGAAGCTGAACCGCTACCCACCGGTCAAACAGCACGCCTTATACCACCTGGCAAACCCGCAACCGCGAAAAACCCTGCAAACACGGCAACTGTCAGTAACGAGTTGATTGTCGACGATACCGTAGTCAACCAGGCAGCTGAACAGCCCATCCATGCTGATCAAATCGATACTGATCAGGTTGATGCCGATATACCAGCCCTGGCCGCAGCTGTACCGGACACACAGGTACCGCAAGACCCTGCTGGCGTGCTGGCTGCAGACAAACTGGAGCAACTGTACACACTGGCATTATCAGGTGACAGCGACGCTCAACTAACATTAGGCGATGCCTATGCGACCGGCGTGGCAAGCGAAGACGATATAGCTGATACCGCATCCCGCAGTTTCGATGGCACCAGCGCTGCCATCGAGGCGCACCACTGGTATCAGCTCGCAGCAGGACAGGGCAATCATATTGCCCAATACAAACTGGGCTTGCAGTACTATCGTGGCGACGGCGTAGAACGCGACTACACAATGGCGAGAGAGTGGTGGCTTGAGTCAGCAACACGAGGCAACGCAGATGCCCAGCAACGACTCGGCTATCTTTATAGCGAAGCACTCGGTGTAGAGCGCGATTACAACCGCGCCATTAGCTGGTACACAAGAGCTGCACATCTCGGCCATGCCGAGGCTCAAACACTGCTGGGGTCGCTCTACCACGAAGGTAATCGCGTTCCACAGAATTACACTGAAGCGTTCAAGTGGTACAAAATGGCCGCAGAACGTGGGCATCCGCACTCCCAGTACACACTAGCGACCCTGTACCACGATGGCTACGGCACTGAACAGGACTTTGTCAAATGCGTTACCTGGGTAGACATCGCGCTGTCCAATGGCTACTTCGATGAATTTAATGCGCGTGATGAATGTGCCAAACATCTCGACGACCTGGATCTCGAAAAAGCCACGGCGCAGGCTGACAAATGGAAATCCAGCTACGTCAACAACCCTGGTTTCAACTGACCAGCCAGAGGCTGATGGCCTAAACACAGACAATCGCACTCCAGTTTGGAAAACCAGACGCTTTGATCGGCCGACTCTTATATGCAGTTGGTTTGTTCCGCTACCCTTTTATTCGGGCTCGGTACCGGCTTGATTGCCTTGATTGCTAAGACGGAGCTAACACGACGACACTCAATTCAGCTGTTGGGCTCAATTGAAGTTTTAATACACCGGGCTGCATTAAGCGGGTCCTGTTGCATGTAGCAATGCCCCCCGGGTACCGTCATTTTGGTGATATTCGCACTGACCTGTGCAGCACTTTGAACCGCTTCCAACGCAAACGGATAGGTATCTTCCCCCATAATACAAGTTGTATTGCAGGCAACTCCACGCAAGGCCTTCCAGAGTCCCTGAGGCAAGGTTGCAAAATAATGCGCTTCCGTCTTCGGGTGGCAACGCAACTCCACCCCGCCACTATCGTCACTTTGCAGGGCGTAGTCTATGAATGCCTGCAACGCCTCGTGCGTCCAGCCATGATAAATTTTTCTACCACTAAGATAATCCCGCGCAGCATTAGCACTTTGCCACTGCCGACGACGCTTAAGAGTCGGCCTCACGAGCGGATGAATTAATCGAGTCAGCTTTAACATTTTAGCTGCCCGCATTAACAGCAACAGACGCTGAGGAAACAACACAGGATCAAGCAATACAATCGACTTAAAGGTATCTGGATGGCGATGTGCAGATAGCAGAGTCAATACCGCACCAAGACTGTGTCCCACACCATAGATTGTCTGAGGGGCAAGCGCATCCAGTTGCCTAATCATTGCTTGGTGCACCAACTCAGCTGCCTGATTCC
This sequence comes from uncultured Granulosicoccaceae bacterium, assembly GCA_964393885.1. Classification (GTDB taxonomy): domain Bacteria; phylum Pseudomonadota; class Gammaproteobacteria; order Granulosicoccales; family Granulosicoccaceae. The sequence goes on from CAYMVV010000004.1 coordinate 73,590, forward strand.
AGTCTACCACTATTGAATCACTAACTCCGTGACCGGGAATATCCAGCATCAACAAATCAAAATCTTTGTGCAACTCCTTGAGCATTGGCAAATAAACCGGCCCGCAAAAACCGTTTCCATGTAAAAAACACAGCCATGGACGACCGGTGCTTTCACTACGCCACCCTCTAATCGTAATACCGGCATCAACAGTTTGTTCAACAGGGAGTAACATCATGGGTCGCTTATCCTAGCGAAACTGTTCCGTAAGCTTGTGAATTTGACCCAGACAGATGAACTGTTGAATTGCTCCACCACCACTAACACCACTACCACCACTACCACCACTACCACCACTACCACCACCCGGGAGGCTGATTGAGAATGAGGTACATTCCGGACAAGCATCTAGTCTGAATCTACGGACTTGTCGACCAACTGGTTCATTACAGTGGCCGCCGCAATCAGACCAAAAGTTGCTGTTACAGTCACCAGGGAACCATAACCTGAATCACAGTCGAGTGTGGCGCCCGGCACGCCGGGTTTGTCAAATGCTACCGAGCCATCCGCTTTAGGATAGCGTGCCTGTTCACTAGAGAATACGCAATCAACCCCGAAGCGCCGGCGCGGGTTGCGCGTCCATCCATACTCTGAGCGCAGCCTGCGACGCACGTTTGCTGCTAACGCATCATTCCAGGTTTTACTAAGATCAATGACATCAATCTTACCCGGATCACTACGACCCCCGGCGCCCCCCACGGTGAGAATCGGGATTGCATTCCTTTTACAAAAGTAAATTAATGCAACCTTGAATCTCACTGAATCTATCGCGTCTATGACATAGTCAAACCTGCCGTCAATATACCTTTCAATATTCTTGTTAACCAGCATATCGTCGACGGCGTTACAGGTACAGGCAGGATTGATAGCCCTGATTCGTGTCGCCATAACTTCAACTTTTGATCGCTCAAGTGTTGAATAGTCCGCGTGAACCTGTCTGTTAATGTTGCCTTCAGAAACGTCGTCGTGATCAATAAGCGTAAGCTGACCGATACCACTCCTCGCCAGCGCTTCAGCAATCCACGACCCGACCCCGCCTATACCCACCACGCAGACATGGGCACTGGCTAATCTTTGCAGTCCACGGGAGCCGTAGGTTCGGGCCACAGCTGACAAAGAAGGCGCCACCGCTGCAGCGACATTGCCACTACTGGCTGACTCGTTATTGGGCATTGGCATTACGAATTGGCGTGGCGTACAACTTATACTCCCGTCAGCGGTAACTATTCAAAACGCATAAGAGATCTATAGATTTTTTTACAAACGAACCCTTGCACTGACTGATACACAGCGATGCGTATTTGCGGTTATCCGTTTTTCTACCGTGTTCCGTAGATGCGATCACCAGCATCACCCAACCCGGGAACAATGTAGCTATGATCGTTCAGGCATTCATCAATCGCTGCCGTGTAAACCGGCACATCCGGGTGTGCTTTGTGAAAAGCTTCAATACCCTCCGGCGCTGCCAGCAAGCACAGAAACCTGATATTCCTGGCCCCACCCTGTTTTAATCGAGAAATAGCTGCAACGGAGGAATTTGCCGTGGCCAGCATGGGATCCACAGCGATAACCAGCCGTTGATCAAGCTCGGACGGCATTTTGTAATAGTACTCTACCGCTTTCAGAGTTTCAGGATCCCGGTACAGTCCAATATGTCCAACCCGTGCCGACGGGATCAGCTCAAGTATCCCTTCAAGCAGCCCGTTTCCCGCTCTCAGAATAGACACGAGGCAAAGCTTTTTTCCGTCCAGCATTGGTGCCATCATGGTGGTCAACGGTGTTTCTATTTCCACCTCGCGAAGTGGCAAGTCGCGGGTCACTTCGTAAGCAAGTAAATGACTAATCTCTTTTAACAATGTTCGAAAGGTACTTGAGGATGCCTCTGTACGCCGCATTAGTGTAAGTTTATGCTGAATTAGCGGGTGTTCAACCACGGTGACAGAAGATGGCATGTCAAACGGCTCCGAATTTTCTTTTGATAGGCAGTTTTCTAATCTAACACGACCGATTCTAACCTGTATCTGCTGCCACGCTGAATAATCAATGCAATAATATAAGCTTGGCGCCCGCGCACTAACATTCGACTTTAGACAAACACCTATGAAAAGAAAATTTGTCCTGACCATTATCGGTCCTGATCAGCCGGGTATCGTTCAGAAACTATCCAATATCCTGAGCGATCATCATGCGAACTGGCTTGAGAGCCGTATGGCAAATCTGGCTGGAGAATTTGCCGGTATTCTACATGCCGAAGTGGATGAAGCAGAATACGCAGCGACACTGACAAAGTTAAATCGCCTGCAGGACGAAGGCTTGCATGTCGTTGTCAAAGACGGTCACAACACAAAAAAAACAGGCATCACCTATCGATTAGACGTTGTCGGCAACGACCGGGAAGGTATCGTTCGAGACATAAGCCAGGCTCTCGCCAGTCTTCGAGTCAATGTTGAAGAATTGGTCACTGAATTTTCGGAAGCGCCGATGTCGTCCTCACCACTGTTCAAGGCCACAGCCCTGATCAGTGTCGGCGATAATACGGGGATCGAAGTCATTCAAAGTGATCTGGAAGCTATTGCCCACGATCTAATGATTGAAATTACCCGTGAGTCTGAGAACGAATAAGCAACAAAGAATTCAATAGCGAGGCAATCGATCCAGACGCTGAAATGAATCGCCGGGGTAGAAGATGGGGCGATCAGACACGTACCCGCCTATATCCTGCGATTGCATAACATAGGCTGCGGAAATGAGAAGCCCCGCGGCGCAAACGCCTGCAATGGCAATTTTTATGATGCTGTAGGGACGCTCTCCGCGCGTCTTACCGTTGCGTCCATTGACGACAAACCGATAAGTTTTTCCTCGAAAATTAAACGCCGCTGTCCACAGCGGCAACAGCACATGCTTAAACGTTGTATCGTCGTGACTCGTGTGGAGTCTTTGAATGCGCTGCTGATCACCGCCAATAGCGCGGTTGACATCCGTTCTGATGATTTGAGCCATCACACGTTGCGCGTGACCAAACCCCTCATCGAGAGCAACCTGATAAACCTCACTTTGAAAACCACTCAGATAGTCCTCGGTATAGGGTATCAGGTTTTCGAGATCCCAGGGCTCAAGCCAATCGGTGATTTTTCTGGGCAAGGTTCGTGTAGCACCAATCAGCACATCGTCGAAATGGCGGTCGGTTTTACCCCGCACATGGGTCCAGCGAATTTTGGGTACCATGCGCGATCGTCTGACGGTCCGGCCATTTTCAACGACTCGGACTGTCTGCCGAACGTAGTAAACGTCTCCTCGCTGACCACTGTAGGAGGTTCTGGTGTCGCTGTCGTAGGTCCAGTAAGGGATATAGACACCTTTTAAGGACTGCTCCTCGCGCGCATAATCTTTTAGCTTCGATGGCGCAAACCACCTGCCACGTATCCACTTGGCAAATGCCGCTCTGGCTTCATCAGATGAAACGGCAAACGGCAGCAATGCCTGCGGTGAAAACTCCTGAACATCACCGGTACTGGTGACTACCGTGGTGCCACAAAAGGGGCAATCACTGGCATGCAAATGTTTTTCGAGGCTGAATTGTGCTGCACAATTCGGGCACCTCAAACGACTTTCCGTCGTACCTGTGCGACGGGTTTGCTCCAGCCGATCCAGACCCTTCGGTAAATCGATCTCTTCTATCGCTGTGTCTGCAATTTCAATGGAATTGCGTTTTCCGCAATAGTTGCACTCCATTTCATTGGTGCCGACCGCATAGGTCAACATGCCACCGCAATCGGTGCAGGGAAATCGAGACTCGTCCCGGGCCTCTGGTGCATTCACTGCTGCAGCAGGGCGTTTCCGGTCAGAATCTACAGCGTCCGAGTCTTCAGACGCATCACCTTGCGGATAAAAGAGGCTCTCCAGATTTTCTTCGCGCGATCTATTCAATCGACCCACTTCTGGTTGTTTCGGGAATTACGCTTGCAATGCCGTGACCGCTGCATTGATCAATCAGTGCTTACCAGTCAATACAATCATGCGCCGTCATGCTGTCACACTGACTGCCGGCGTTAGCTTGCCGGTAGCGGCGGCGGTGCTTTGGAAACAAACAATTCTGCTAAATCCTCAACCCGCCCTGCCTCTGACCAGTCTTCCATTCCAACGGTCCACACCAGCGTGTCCTTTTGCAGAGAACCATTTTGAAACTGCTGCTGCAAACCGGCCCGCGAGAAAGGTCCGGTCGCTTCACCATCGATAGCAACGTGGTACTCGGCAGCGGCTGTCAGTGGTGGTGGCATTGCTGCACCTGCGGATGCGCCGCTCGCAGCTACGCCAGTTGCCGCGGGGCCGCTCGCCGCAGAACCCTGCATGCTATTGGCCATTTGTTGTCCCATGGCCAGACCGGCACCCATGCCTATTCCCGCTCCGGCAGCACCCCCTGGATTGGCGGCACCAGCCTCCATCGCAACCCCGGTCTGATACTTTATGTACTTGTCGAGATTGCCGACCATGCCGGCACTGGTACGCTTGTCGAGCGCCTCTTCGACTGCAGGTGGAACTGAAATGTTCTCTACTAACAAACGTGTCAACTCAAGGCCATACTCGCCGAATTCGGGAGCGATACGCGCATGAATTACATCGCCCAGCTGTTCATAGTTGGCCGCCATATCGAGTACCGGAATACCGGCTGCGCCAACCGCCGATGAAAAGCGCGAGGTTATTAAATTGCGTAGCTGGTTGCTGATTTCCTCAACCTGGAAATGACCGTCAGTACCGACAATTTCACGCAGAAATTTTAATGGGTCGCTTACCTTTACTGCGTATGTGCCAAACGCTCTTACACGAGCCGCACCGAACTCTGAATCGCGAATCATCAGCGGGTTTTTGGTGCCCCACTTCAGATCGACAAAACGGCGCGTGTTGACAAAGTAAACCTCCGCCTTGAACGGACTGCTAAACGCATGATCCCAACTGAGCACGGTCGACAGTATTGGCAGGTTACGGGTTTCGAGTTCGTACATTCCCGGTCCGAGAACATCGGCAACTTCGCCCTCATTGACGAACACAGCTGCCTGGCCCTCGCGCACTGTCAGTTTAGCTCCATACTTGATTTCGTTGCCATATCGCTCAAAGCGATAGACCATCGTGTCGTTGGAATCGTCTGTCCATTCAATTACATCGACGAATTCGCCGAACAGTTTGTCAAATAGTCCCATCTCAGGCTCCAGTAGCAGCTTCAGGCCTGCGCGCGCTGGCGGAGGCTAGTTTGGTTTTTAAATCAGTTTCAAGTTCTTCAAGTGTGCGCGCCGCCTCATCGCGTTTGCGTTTGCCTTCATCGGCAATCTGCAAACTCTCTTCGATAGTGGCAATCAGGTTTTCATTGGCACGTCGCACCGACTCGATGTCAAATACACCTCGCTCCATTTGCTCGCGAACTTCACGATTTGCTGTGCGCAGGGTTTCGGCATTTTTCTCGAGTAAATCGTTTGTCAGGTCAGTTGCTGCTTTAACGCTTTTGGCTGCCTCCTGAGAACGGAAGACAGTAACCGCCTGTGCCAGTTGCTGACGCCACAAAGGTACGGTATTCACCAGCGTTGAATTAATCTTGGACACCAGACCTTTGTCATTTTCCTGCACCATACGAATACTGGGCAAGCTTTGCATCGCCACCTGCCTGGTGAGCATGAGATCGTGAACACGACGTTCCAGATCATCGCGAGCGGTGCGCGTGTCACGCAGATGCTGAGCCTGCAGTACATCATCGGTGTTTGCAGCGGCTTGTTGCATGGCCGGAATTTCAACTTCGTCCAGCTGCTTCAGTTTTTCTTCACCAGCGGCAATGTAGAGTTCCAGCGAGTGGTAGAAATCGAGATTGGCATCATACAGACGATCGAGACTGGCAATGTCTGTGAGTAACTTGGTTTTATGGTCTTCGAGATTGTCGGTAATGGTATCGATTTGCCGACGTACGCCTTCATATTGCTGGATAAACTGCACCACTGGTTTTGCGCGGCCGAACAACCGTGCAATAAAACCACGCTTTTTAGTCGGATCAATAGCTCCGACATCAAAGCCACGCAACACTGCAACCATCTCATTGAGGTCCTGACCGGCCGGACCGACATCCTTGTTACGCACTCCCTCGAGCATATTGTCACTGATAGTAGTCAGGCGCTCCTGCGCTTTACTGCCGTAGAACAAAATGCTGTTGGAGTCGCTTAAATCGATATCATCCATCAACTCCCCGATGCGAGCGCGATCATCGCTGTCAGCAGTCTCCATGGTGATCATTTCATACTTCAGGTCAGGTGCCAGCATGGCATCCAGTTTTGCCACATCTTCCTGTAATGACTGGTCTGCGGTGACCACTTTACCGTCCGACATTCTCACTCTCCAAAAGGTTTTTTTACCCTCCCGACAGGCAGTGCCCGCGGGAATAACAATAGTCTGAAAACTCTGAAGCTATTACTCGCCAGTGCACAACCAACCAGTTGCCACGGGTTAAACACCTTCCTTTTCGAGCTGCAATTGTAACACCTCGATCTGCACATCAAGTTCTGTCAGGTTGTTTTCACGAAGCTTCTCTTTTTGCTCGACAATGACGGTTTCTATCGTCGTCAAAACGCTTCTGAATTTCTCTTCCAACTCGCCCTCATCACCGTATTGGTGCATGTCCGCATACCCTTCGGTGACGCGTTGAGCGCCATCGAGGTAGGTTCGTAAAAACTTGCGAGCGCGCCGTAAATCGGCTGGATCGTCTTCGACGATCCCCATGATTTCACGAACACCGGCTATGATATCGCGCAGGCGATCCTTCAGCTCCGTGTTGTGTATTCTGCCACGCGCGTCTTCAATCGCTGCGATTTTTGTATCAGCTTCACTAAGGATTTCCAGCACCTCTTCAGAGGTTACACCGACAGCAGAGTACTCATCGCTACCGCGCGCCGGATCGCGTCCATACACCAGCCAGCTACCCATGCAGGCCGCCAAGCCAAGGAGTACTGATGACAATATCGAGTACCTTGCGCCAAACAACGCACCGATAAACAGGGCAACACCCAGTACCGAAGCACCAAAGGTTTTGTAGGGCAGCGTGCTGCTGCGGCGGACTATTTTTCGACGTCGCGCCTCGTGTTCGATATCCAGACCCTTGCGTACCAGCGTTGCAGCAAACATCGCCAGTGCAAAGGCCACCGCAATCGCAATCGCATGAAACGAGCGACCAGCCATCAGTGCAATAAAACAGGCGGCCAGTAGTGGCAGAGGCAGAATGTAGAGCAACAGGGCTCTGGTCGGTGACAATTGGTGAGATTGTTCATCACCAATTTTTCTGGCACCACCTGGTCGGGGCTCCGGGCGGGCACCTCCTGCAGAATTATTCACTTAACGAGCTCCACGTTGCCGCTACTGTTAGTTGCAATCCACGTATTCAACATGGCATCACAGGAGACTCCGCCAACCGCAATCAGCAGCACAACAAGGCCTATCATTTTTTTCAGCTTGTCCGGCATAGTTCCACTCATCCACCCCATTTGCGATGCTAAAGATGTTGTCCTGCCTTCGATAATTCAATTGCTTAGTCAATTGTGTCAAAGTTTTTAACATTGGAATCGGCAGAGGTAAAACCGCAAACTTACCATGTTTTCGGGAACGGTTTGCCATCAGCAGTAATTCCCTCTGATAAATAGCCAAAATCGCTCGAGCGGACCTGAGATCATTGGTTGAACTCAGCCGCCTTGCGGACATACAGAGCCACGAGCCACACTAATTAACCTCATAAGTTAAAGATTTCGGGCATCGCCGCCGTTGTACGAGCATTCTGCATCTTGCACTGGGAATTCTACTGCCACACCGACAACACCGGTATTACCTTGCAGATCCACCAGCGCAGATGACCCCACAACACCGGTACGTGCATTGCACCAGACAAGTGCTGCCCGAGAATAGCGGTCATCATCCCATGCCAGGGCATGTGGATTGACGGTTGCCCTCGGCAGTAAACGATATTACGTTAATATTTTGGCTAATCGAAAACTCTCAACACAAATTGCAACCAGGCAGGCCGTATACCCTGTATTTCGGTTATATTTCAAAGGTGCTGGCCAGGCCAGCGCATCAGTTTAAAACGAGGCATCTATGTCGAATGGAATTTTAGTAACCGGCGGTGCGGGTTACATTGGTAGCCATACCGTCAAGCAACTCGGCCAGCAAGGCGAGAAAATAGTGGTACTTGATGATCTATCAACTGGATTTGAAGACAGTGTGCTGTTCGGCGAACTCGTCGTGGGCAAAACCGGCGATCAGGAATTGGTCGACCGCGTGCTGCAGCAGCACAACATCGACACGGTAATGCACTTCGCCGCACACACCATTGTGCCCGAGTCTGTCGAAAATCCGCTCAAGTACTACGACAACAATACAGCGAGCACCAGAAACCTGCTGGACTGCTGCCAACGTAACAACGTGCGCAACTTTATTTTTTCATCGACAGCGGCCACCTACGGTGATGGCGACGGTAACCCTTGTTCAGAAGAAACACCAACCGCGCCGATCAACCCGTATGGAATGTCCAAGCTGATGTCCGAATACATGCTCGAAGATCTGGGCAAAGCCTGCGATATGAAGCATGTGATTTTGCGCTATTTCAACGTTGCCGGTTGCGATCCTGACGGTCAGATCGGTCAATCGACCAAGAAGGCTACCCTGCTAATCAAGGTAGCTGCGGAGGTTGCCGTTGGCAAACGGCCAGAGATTTACGTCTATGGCACCGACTACCCGACAGCCGATGGTACCGGGGTGCGTGACTATATACATGTTGCAGACCTTGCATCGGCACATATTTCAGCCCTCGACTATCTGCGCAAGGGTGGCGAATCCACACGTCTGAACTGCGGTTACGGACACGGCTACAGTGTGCGCGATGTTCTGAACACCGTACAAAAGGTTATCGATGGCCCCATCAAAATTGTAGAAGAGCCAAGACGCGCGGGCGACCCGCCAGAGTTGATCGCCAATGTCGACAAGATACACAAGACGCTTGAATGGACCCCCAGGTACGATGATCTCGAGGTCATTGTATCGACGGCAATAGACTGGGAACGCAAACTGCAGCAACGCGCTGCCTGATTTTCCACAGGCGACTTGTTAAAAAAAAGGGCGCTCGATTGTATCGAGCGCCCTTTTTTGTTTCGGAACGGTTGTGCGGTACTACCATCTGGCCAGGTCTTCACCGCAGACAACCGTCATACCACGGCGTTGCCGAGACTATTTCAATGCAGTGCCGTTACAGAGCAAGATCCAGCATCAACTCATCAGTTGCACTGACTTTGCGCTGAACTATGCTGTTCGCAATCATTCGGTAGTGCGGCAGTTGATCTGCCTCTGGCAACGCAGCGACGTCGGCAGAGGCAACTTTTAGCGCGACAATGTCAGTCATGACATCTATGTCAGCGACACACTTGTCGCCTCGCACGAAGCCCGCTTCACCAAAGCAGTCCCCTGGCCCAAGCACAGAGCTCAGTCCGCTACCATCGCGTGTGCTGGCCACGCCTTCCAGAATCACATACAGATGATTGTCGATGGTGTGCCGTGCCAGAGCGGTTTTTCCCGCGCCAAAACGAACCAGGCTACTCACCGAAACGAATCTGGCGATATTGCGCGCATTAAAGCCACTGAAGAATCTGAGATCCCCCACCAGCGGCATCCAGCTTTGAAGTTCCGGCGGTATCATGTCCGGTGGTGCCATTTTGTCTGCAATGGCTCGCAGTGCATCTGCCATATCTGCACCACTGGTATATCGTTGACGAGGGTTTTTCGACAGGCAACGGGCCAACAACAACTCCAGTTCAGCGGGCAAATCCGGTCGTATTGATCGCAGCGGTGGCGCAGTTTCCTTAATGACTGCACGAAACAACTCTTTGACTTTTTCCGCCTTGAAAAGCTGTTGGCCTGTCAGCAGCTCAAACATCACTGCGCCCAGTGAATAGATATCACTGCGAGGACCCAGCTCTCTGCCTGTGACCTGCTCTGGCGACATATAATTGGGCGTGCCCAGTGAGGGTGTAGCGGTCCCCATGTTATCGCTCGAAGAGGTACTAATGGCTATGCCGAAGTCCAGCAATTTAACATCACCCGTCGTCGACACCATGATGTTGGCTGGCTTTATATCACGATGGACGATGCCCATTTTGTGCGAAAAATCTATCGCCTCACAGGCCTTCTCGATGATATTAACCACTCGATACGGTGGCAGCTGTGTCTTGCCTCGGCCGTATTCCTTGAGGGACATTCCCTCCACATATTCCATAGCCAGATAGTTTAACGGCCCATCGACACCGGCCTCGTAGACCGTAACGATGTTGGGATGCGCCAGTCTGCCAGCTGACAGTGTTTCCGTAACAAACGCTTTCTGTGCGCCAGGCATTTTTCCGGAATTTTGATCGAGCGTACCGACCTGCGACACTTTTAATGCGATATCTCGTGAGAGGATCGCATCATACGCTCGGTAGACTATGCCGCAGGTACCGCTGCCAATGCGCTCAAGTAACTGATACTTGCCCACTTTTGCCGGTACATGAAAATCCTGATTTACTGAAGATGTTTGTTCTTGCCCCATCTCTTTTTTCTTTTGTCTGCTTGCCCGGACTATTCGCGAAGGCGTTTTAACACTCGCCTCAACACAACCATTCCGCGCTTGATAGGAATTGTCTTCTGACAACGGCGTCTGCAACTCAGGTCGCAGCTGTTTTGTTAAGCATAGTCAATATTTGGCCATGTATGCCCGCAAATGACCCATTTGACATACAAACCACAATATCTCCCGCTGAAACGACCATCTGTAGCCGTTTAAGCAGTTGATCAATCTGAGTGAATTCCACCACTTTCGCTTCAGAATTGCCGGCATTGGCGGTCCGGACCAGCGCTGACAGGTCAAGTCTCTCTGGCTGTGAGTTGTAGAGCATCGAAAAATCGGCATCCACAAGAGATGCCGGCATCTGCTCAACATGAGTTCCGGACACCATACTGTTGGAGCGAAAATCGACCAGAGCGATCAACTTGTTGCCAGCGCCCTCATTGCGCCCAACCTCGTTGCTGTCGCCTTTGTCACTAACTTCGAGCTGCGACTTCAATGCCTTCAATGTGGCTGATATCGCCGTCGGGTGATGAGCGAAATCATCGTAGACCCGGATACCGTTTATTGACCCGATACACTCGAGTCGACGCTTTACTCCTTCGAAAAGGCACATTGCCTCAACCGCAACATCAGCGGGTACTCCTGCGTGGCGCGAAGCGGCAATCGCCGCAGTGGCGTTTGCCAGGTTGTGTGCACCCAATATACCTTCGATTGCGCGCAGCTGACCATCAGGCAAACAAATACGGCCAACCTCCGCATCATACTGCCATTGCTGCAATTTTTGCGCGTTGGTCAGACACAGAGTCTCCAGGCGATGCTGCGCCGATGCTGGCTTCTTACGTTCCTGCGCAATTTCCTCGGCCGCTGAAAACAACTCAATTTCACTCCAGCACCCCTGCTCCAGCACATCGGCCAGATTGGTGTCCTGTGCATTTACGATCAGTTTTCCGGTACCGGGAATTGTCCTTACAAAATGATGAAACTGTTTTTTTATCGCTGCCAGATCTTCAAAGATGTCCGAGTGATCAAACTCAAGATTGTTCAGCACTGCGGTGCGCGGGCGGTAATGCACAAACTTTGAGCGTTTATCAAAAAACGCCGTATCGTACTCATCAGCCTCAACCACGAAAAATGGGGCATCCCCGGCACGGGCTGACACGCCAAAATTACCCGGCACACCGCCAATCAGGAAACCGGGCTTCAAACCCGCGTATTCCAGAATCCACGCGATCATACTGGACGTCGTGGTCTTTCCATGCGTGCCGGCGACTGCAATCACCCATCGATCAGCCAGAAAATAGTCACTCAGCCATTGCGCCCCCGACAGGTATTTGATGCCTCTGTTGAGTACTGCTTCAACCTCAACATTGCCACGTGACATCGCGTTGCCGACTATCACCAAATCAGGAGCATGGGACAGGTTATCCGCGCTATAGCCTTCCATCAGTTTGATTCCAGCCGCGCGCAGTTGTCCATCCATAGGCGGGTAGACATTGGCGTCAGAACCGGTGACCTCAAAACCGGCAGCTATTGCGAGTTGCGCGACGCCGCCCATAAAAGTGCCACAGATACCAATGATGTGAATTCGCAGAGTAGTAATCCCCAATCAATTTAGGATGAATGATCTGCTAACGGGTTCTACCACCATGGTGCCCGCAGCTTTGTGCAAAACAATACTGGCTAACTGGCAGTCCGGGTTGGAGGGTCGTCATGGTTCGTCAGCGAAGACTGCTGATCAATAGGCGCAGGAGGGGCTGGCACAACTGCTTCAATAGCGAGCAACGTGAGCACCATTAAACCGAGAGACAGACTGACACCCGTTGCCATTCCGACATCAAACGTATGCTTAAAAATGTGTGCTGTGATCAATAACATCCATACATCGAGTAACAAAATGATCACCACGACCAGTTTGCCAGCCAGCGTGTTGACAGTCGCGCTGAAAAACGTTGGCATCAATGGTAACGCCAGTACATACACAACCGCTGATGCCCCGCAAATCGCGGCGTAGCATTGTGTAAACCGCGAAGGGGTCCGTTTTATGTGCAGGGCTCCATAGAGAATAGCGGCCGGTATAGCAATAGCAGCGAGGCAGCGAATCAACGCATCCGCAAAAGAGTAGGCGAATAGCAACCCGGCAAGGCTTGTGATGAAAACAGAGCCGATTGCAATCCAGAGAACCATTGACAATCCGGGTAGTTCCTGGGGACCTGCGCGTAACAATGCAATTTGCACAAATTTGTGGAATAAACCGCTCATTTACTCATCTTTATTTTGTTTTGGACGCCTGAGCTCAGGTGATTTGCTCAGTCTCCCAGCATCCACGCCTTGAATACAGTACAACGCGGCAACTTGCCGGAGCCACGCAGATCAATTACCCAATACAATCGGTGATAACATCACTCCCCCTGCAACAGATACAACCCGGCACCATTCGATGTGCCCGTTGAGATTGAAATAATGAAATCGTATTTGAAACTCGCCGACATTCAGGACACGGATGAGCACAGATAGCTATACCGCTGGTGGTAAGACTCCAATGCACCTGCGATTCAGGGGTTTTTTACCTGTGGTTGTCGATGTAGAAACCGGCGGATTCAATGCAAAAACCGACGCATTGCTGGAAGTCGCAGTCTCTATAATCGCCATGGATGAGCGCGGAAATCTGGTGCCAGAGCCTGTGATCAGTACCCATATCATCCCGTTTGAGGGTGCCAACATGGATCCAAAATCAATGGAAATTAATGGTATCGATCCCTACCACCCGCTGCGTGCAGCCCGCAAGGAAACCGATGCACTTGGCTATCTGTTTTCGCCAATCCGTAAAGCAGTCAAGCAGGCGCAATGCACACGCGCCATTCTGGTGGGCCATAACGCGTTTTTTGATTTGAGCTTCATTAACTCATGCGTCGAGAGAAACGGCATTAAGCGCAATCCTTTTCACCCTTTCAGCAATTTCGATACGGTGTCGCTATGTGGCATGGCGCTGGGCCAGACGGTACTGGCGCGCGCAGCGCAGGCAGCTGGCCTGGACTGGAATCAGGCGGAAGCGCACTCAGCGGTATACGATACCGAAAAAACCGCCGAGCTGTTTTGCCATGTCATCAACCGATGGGAAGCGCTTCACCCCGGCCAGAGCGCTATGTAAGAATAACGGACGGGACTAAAGGGCGAGAATAACGCGCGGGAAATGAAAGTCGTCACCAAAGCGCAAGAGAGCACTGCGCTCGCCGGGGCGTAATCTCCTATACTCCGCCTGGCACCTCGCCTGATACCTCGGAGCGGGCCATAGTCTTCGAGCTTATGCGCTGGCCGCGTCTACGATTTTAGCCAGTTCACCCGATTCGTGCATTTCCATCACTATGTCGCAGCCCCCAACCAGTTCACCGTTAACATAGAGTTGCGGGAATGTTGGCCAGTCTGAATACGCTGGCAGAGATTCTCTTATCTCGGAGTCCTGTATGACGTTGACATAGGCAAACTCTTTTCCGCACTGTTTCAGTGCTTCTGATGTTCTACTCGAAAAACCACACATCGGCATCTGCGGGGTGCCTTTCATGAATAGAACTACCGCGTTTGATTCTATGTGCTCTTTTATTCTGTCATTTACACCCATCATATAATCCTGTTTTGGTTTAGCAAAAATCTTACGTCAACGTATGGCGAAAGTAGAGCCATTGGTACCCAGATTCAAGCTCTGGCTCTCGCTAATCGCAATTATGCTGGCATGGGCCAGCAAAGTCCCGGTATCGTCTCGTTGATTTATCCGGCTCAGTCTCATAATCTACACGCGCTGGCTGCCAAAGTTACCGCCCCAGCCACGGTTCCTCTCGGTATCAACAGCATCTGGCCATATCACGAATAATCCGGGTCATAAATAATCCGGGCAAACCCCTATCAGAACCCGGAACACACAAGGACAATGACGATGGCTGAAGCCAATTGCCATTCACCACTGGTCAACTCCTATAGCCGACTCCCGGTAACGTTCAAGCGCGGTGAGGGCGCACGCCTGTGGGACTCGGAAGACAACGAGTATCTGGACGCGCTGGGCGGGATAGCAGTTTGTGCACTCGGCCATGCGCACCCGACAATTACCGATGCCATCACGCAACAGGCTCAGACCCTGTTGCACACCTCTAACCTTTTCGGTATCGAAAATCAGCAAACACTGGCGGCGAAGCTATGCGAACTGTCATCCATGGATGCCGTTTTCTTTTGTAATTCCGGCGCTGAGGCCAACGAGGCAGCGATAAAAATAAGTCGTCTGTTTGCCCGCAGCAAAGACCTGTCCGCACCTAAGGTAATTACCTTCAATGGCAGCTTTCATGGCCGCACCATGGCGACACTCAGCGCGACTGGTAACACCAAAGTTCACGATGGCTTTGGCCCACTGGTCGATGGGTTTATCCACCTGCCATACAACGACCTCACAGCAATTGAGAATGCAGCACGCGACCGCAATGACATCGTTGCGGTGATGGTGGAACCCATTTTGGGTGAAGGAGGAGTGGTGGTACCAGACGATAACTACCTCGCCGGCATCCGCCAGATTTGCGACAAGAACAACTGGTTGTTTATCGTTGACGAAATTCAGACAGGTGTAGGGCGCACCGGCCAATGGTATGCGAGCCAGCATCTCAAACCCGACGTCATTACATCGGCCAAGGCCCTTGGTAATGGCATTCCGATCGGGGCATGTCTCACGCGCGGTGTGGCATCGACGTTGATTCAACCCGGTCACCACGGCACTACATTTGGCGGCAATCCGTTTGCAACTCGGGTTGGTTTGGCAGTACTGCAAACCATGCAATCAGAAAATCTGCCAGCCAGAGCCCGCTCCGGTGGCGAACGACTCATAGGCAAGCTCAGCGAAGCGCTGCACAACCGCCCTGAAATCCTGGACATAAGAGGTGCGGGCATGATGATCGGTATAGAACTCGACCTGGATTGCAGCCGCCTTGTTAACATTGGACTAGAGCACCGAGTAGTCTTTAACGTTGCGGCCGGCAATGTCCTTCGTATGCTGCCTCCTTACAACATCAGCGATGACGAGATAGATGAAATCGCCCGGCGAGTGGCGGATTCAATCAATGAGCTGTGCGACGACAATCAAAACCAGGCCATGGCGAACGCGGGTCAGGCAAAGTCGTGAGCAGACACTTTATAGAGGAAACAGACCTTACCCCAACACAGTTCAGGGAAATCCTGGCAAACGCGATTGAATTAAAAAAAAGCTGGCAATCCGGGGCCACCCGCGACTCTTTGCACAACAAAACGCTGGCAATGATCTTCGAAAAAGCATCGACCAGAACCCGCACCTCTTTTGCCGCTGGAATGGCGCAACTCGGCGGGCATGCGCTGGACCTGTCCCCAGCCAATTCTCAAATGAGTCGAGGCGAGCCAGTCACTGATACCTCCCTGGTGCTCTCAGAGATGGTCAACGCGGTAATGTTGCGCACGCACAGCCACCAAAAAATTATCGATTTTGCACATGTCTCTCGCGTGCCTGTCATTAACGGATTGTCCGATTATTTACACCCCTGCCAACTGCTGGCTGACATGCAGACTTTCATGGAATTGCGTGGTGACATCAAGGGTGCTCGCGTAGCCTGGATTGGGCCCGGCAACAATATGTGTAATTCCTATATAAAAACTGCCGATCTGCTGGGCTTTACACTGGCGATAAGTTGTCCGGATGATGTACTACCGGACGCGCAGCTACTGGCTTCCTGCAGCGCAAATGTCGAGTTATCCGATTCGCCCGAAGAGGCGTGCAGACAGGCCAATTTAATCACCACGGACGTGTGGGCCAGTATGGGAGAAGAAACCGATGGCGAACGACTGGCGGACTCATTGAGACCGTACCAGGTTGATCAGGCGCGCCTGCAGCTCGCTGCCAGTGACGCCGTGTTTATGCATTGTCTGCCCGCACACAGAGGTGAGGAGGTAACGGCAGATGTCATTGATGGCGACCAAAGTGTGGTGTGGCGACAAGCCGGCAACCGCTTGCACGCGCAAAAATCATTGCTGGAGTTCCTTATTTTGTAAAAGCATTTTCCCGTCTTTGCAAACCGGTGGACCGCCGATCCGTGACGACCTGGCAGATAGTTAAAATTTGGGCTTGATGGAGCGTATTTTGCACTGCCAGTCGGAGTTTAATTCCGAGAAAATAGTAATACGGTCCACCGCAATGAAACTGCCTTCTGTCACCTCAGCGTTTATCATACATTTCGCCATCAGTCTGGTTGTTTTTGTCGTCCTGGTTGCACTGATGGCCACCTACTGGTTTCCGGGCAATCTGTTTTTTATGGATGGAGGCTGGGAGGGGTTAAAAATTATTGCTCCCATCGACCTGGTATTGGGCCCGGCATTGACATTAGCTTTTTACCGACCCTGGAAAAAGAACGTCAAATTCGACATGTGCGTCATTGTCGCTGTACAGGTTGCCGCACTTGGGTATGGCGTCTATGCAGCACACAATCAACGAACCGCTGCAATCGTTTTTTCGGAGAATCGATTTGAGACCTTGTCTTATAACGAATTCAAAGCGGCTCAAAAAGAGAATGAAGAGAAAGGCCGTCCCAGCAGGTCGATAAAGGATCTCGGTGGCAAAATGCCCGCTCTTGTATACGCAGAGCCATTTGACCGCGACGAATTCGCAGAATATCTCCAGGACGCATTCAATGGCGGCCTTGAAATACGAGAACGAAGTGATCGATATCGACTCCTCGGTTCCCTGACAGATGAACTGTACGAGTTTAGGATAACCGATACTGCAGATACAGATACAGATACAGATACAACCATTACGGAAATACCAGCTTCCAGCAAGCCCCCGGCTAAAACTGAGGAACTGCGATTCCGACTCATAGCCCGGTATATCGATGGCGAAATAACCCTCGACCCGAAGACCTGGGAAATAACCCGCATCACTCGCGATGAATAAGGGTGCAAATACTTTGAAAAACGCCACCGGGGCCACAATCCATTACAGCAGACACACTGCGAAACAGCGCCAAGCATAACGATGGTAAACTATTTGCTGCTTCCTTTGATTCTAACTTTCGCCATTGCCTGTTTTGCTCTAACAAAAACGGATTTCATGTATTCCATAGCAGCGCATTCATCCTGGAAATCATCGTAGTCGAATGAATTATCTCTTTTTAATAGCGGCTGCAACAATGATCAGCCTGGCTGTAATCCCGATCATGGTCCGGTTGGCACCAAAGCTTGGCATGATGGATTTGCCAGACGACGATCGAAAGGTACACACGAACCCGATTCCACGCGTCGGTGGCTGGGGAATCATCATCGGGGCGCTGATACCCGTTGTGACACTCACCAATCTGGACCAAACGGTTCTGTGCTATTTGTTTGGCAGTCTGACATTGCTCGTTTTCGGCGCCATGGACGACAAAAAGGAAATGGGGCACTACACGAAATTCGTTGGACAGATCATCGCTGTCATTCCGATGATCTTTATCGCCGACGTGTATGTGACAAGCTTTCCGTTTACTGACTATCAATTCCCTATCTGGTTTTGTCAGGGTTTCACGATGGTGGCGATGATTGGTGTAATCAACGCGATCAACCACTCCGATGGACTGGATGGACTGGCAGGTGGCGAAGTACTGATTTCACTCGGCGCAATTGCACTCATCTCCTGGTTTACGCCCGGAGGCGAACTAACAATTACGCTGGCGCTCGCGGCAATTGGAGGTCTGGTCGGATTTCTGCGTTACAACACCCACCCTGCAATGGTCTTTATGGGTGACGGAGGCAGCCAGTTTCTCGGCTTCACAATTGGTTTTCTTGCACTCCTGATAACCACTGGAGAAGCTGGAAGCCACATCAGTAAAACCGTTGTATTGCTGTTGCTCGGATTGCCTGTTGTCGACATTCTCATTGTCCTTAAGAAACGTGCGATGTCCGGCTCAAATATTTTTCGAGCAACGCGCAACCACATGCACCATCGTCTGCTTGAGATCGGATTCGCACATAAAGAATCCGTGGTAATCATCTACAGCATTCACTCATTTCTGGTCTGCTGCGGTATCTGGCTGGTAGCTGGAAACGATTGGCTGATCACCGCGCTTTATCTCGTAGTATGCGGGGCCACATACTATCTGTTGAATGTAGCTGAGCGAGGCAACTGGCGGCCTGGCAAAACCCGCCTGTTTGCGATTCTGTCGAACAGCATCGCAACCATTGAAAAGCACCAGATTCTCATGCATGGATCCCGGCTTTTCCTGGAAATCGCTGTGCCGGGATTTTTAATTGCCTTGTCGATCTGGATCAACGACGTACCAAGAGATTTCGGTATCGTCGCCGCCATACTTGCTGCACTACTGGCACTGCAGAGTTTTAATATCTACCCGTTCCAGGTCAACACACGCCGGGTGATTATCTACATCACTGTTGTATTCGTCATCTATCTGTCAACTATTGATCGCATAACCTGGCTGAATCCGTGGGCTGTTGGCCTCGAAATAATCTTCTACGCGATGGTTTGTGTTGCTATCTTTCTGGCCATTCGCTTCTCTCCGGGCCGCCGCAAAGAGGAATTCAACGTCACCTCGTTCGACTACCTGCTGTTGTTTCTAATTATCGGTGCGCTGCTGTTCGCCAAAAACCCGTTGTTGTTCGGGACATTTAACGTCAATGTTTTTGTCGTGGTGCTGGCTATCATTCTCTATGCCTCGGAACTCCTGCTGGTAGAAAGACGTGAAAGACGAGACTTTCTGGGAGGTGCCGCATTAATTACCCTGCTGGTCATTGCGGTCCGTGGTTTCAACCTCATAGAATTTAATATTGGCCTGCAGCCCTGATGACTCGACAATGACCTTTACCGCTGTGCAGGTGCCGTGCACCCGGTCAATGGCTTAACGTCCGTTATTGCCAGTCAATGGAAGGCGGTTGCTGCCAGCACAATTAGTCGCGGTTTGTATCGCCGCTGCTCAGGACAGCATTGCTGCTGGCTAAACTGCGATTGGCGACAGGCTTTGCCGCTTATCGTTGATGACATCATGAATTAAATCATCACGAATGGTCGACAGTTGTTCGGCAAAACCGAACAATAGCGCAGTGTCACACAGCAAGTTTATGATCCGGGGTATTCCTCGACTGGCCTCCCATATCGAGGGAATCGATGCATTAGTGAATATCTCGTGATGCGCGCCTGCAACCATCAACCGGTGCCTGATATACGCATGAGTTTCATCTAGGTCGAGGGGCTCCAGATGACAATCTACCGCAACCCGATGAACAAAAGGCAACAGCGATTCGTCGGCCAGTGTCTCTCGAAGCCTGCTCTGACCAACAAGCACCAATTGCAATAAATCCATTTTATCGACATTCAGATTGGACAGCATACGCAGTTGCTCAATCATTGCAGCATCAAGATTTTGCGCTTCGTCGATAATCAGGATCGGACGTTTTTGCTGAATATGCTGCTGTCGAAGAAATTCGCTAAGCAGCTTGTGCAGACGCGGCGCACTGGTTTCCGCACCGGCGAAGTCAATATCGAATCCCAGCAAAATCCACTGTAAAAATTCGGTGTACGAATCAACCCGGGTATTATTAACAACACCGACCACCAGAGATGAGTCGCTGTTTTTCAATAGCTTTCTGACCAGGCTCGTTTTCCCGGACCCTATTTCACCGGTTATTACAGCAAAGCCAGACTGACTCATAAACACGTATTCAAGCATCGACAGAGCTGCCTGGTGCCCTTTACTCAGATAGAGGTATTCCGCATCGGGACGCATCAGAAAAGGTTTTTGAGAAAGGCCGTAGAATGCTTCGTACATGAATTGGATCCATTGGGGGCGAAGTAGTAAATGGAGCAATATGTGTGGCTGTCATTTATCCAGCACTTGCCCGGTGTCTCGCCCTATTATAGTACCAATTGACTGCCCCGCGCTTAGGCACCTGCGAGCAAACAACCCTGTCATCGAAGTATCTTTTATTCCCAAAAAGCATGTTTCACTGAATTCGGCCACAGAGTCTGACCAGTTAAAAACCCCTGCAGTGCAGTGCAAGAAAAAGCACCGATTCTCAGCGTGTCTCTAAAGGAGTTCCACTTCAGCCAGCTGGCTGTTCCTGTTAAGACCGGTTCCTGTAGGACCGGTTCTTATTAAGACCGCCGGGGTTACCCTGTCGCCTCTACCGTCTCATCGTCTGGCGCCGTCATCTCCGGGGCGTCGGTATCGACAATCGCTACCTCTGTTACTGTTACCGTTTGCGTCGCTGTGCCTGTGTTCCCTGCATCGTCCGTCGCACTCCACGTCACTGTCGTGATACCTACCGGGTACGGACCAATGTCATCTGCCGTGGCAGGCAGCACACCATCTACGTCATCCACTGCGGTGGCTTCTCCTATTGCTACCACTGTTGTTACTCCTGTCGCCTCTACCTCCACATCGGCTGGCGCCGTCACCTCAGGGGCGACGGTATCGACAATCACTATCTCTGTTACCGTTATCGTTTGCGTCGCTTCGCCTGTGTTCCCTGCGTCGTCCGTCGCACTCCACGTCACTGTCGTGATTCCTACCGGGTACGGGCCGGTATTATCTGCCGTCGCTTCCAGCACTCCATCTACGTCGTCCACTGCGGTGGCCGCCCCTATTGATACCGCCGTGGTTACGCCTGTCGCCTCAACCTCCACATCTGCTGGTGCGGTTACTTCCGGCGCGACGGTATCGACAATCACGACCTCTGTTACCGTTATCGTTTGCGTCGCTTCGCCTGTGTTCCCAGCGTCGTCCGTTGCACTCCACGTCACTGTCGTGATTCCTACCGGGTACGGGCCGGTATTATCTGCCGTCGCTTCCAGCACTCCATCTACGTCATCCACTGCGGTGGCTGTTCCTATTAAGACAGGCGTGGTTACGCCTGTCGCCTCTACCGTCACATCGGCTGGTGCCGTCACTTCAGGGGCGACGGTATCGACAACCTCTGCCTCTGTTACCGTTACCGTCTGGGTCGCTGTGCCTGTGTTCCCTGCATCGTCCGTCGCACTCCACGTCACTGTCGTGATGCCTACCGGGTACGGACCGGTATCATCTGCCGTGGCTGGCAACACGCCATCGACGTCATCCACTGCGGTGGCTGTTCCTAATATTACCGCTGTGGTTACGCCTGTCGCCTCCACCGTTACATCGGCTGGCGCCGTCACCTCAGGGGCGACGGTATCGACAACCTCTACCTCAGTTACAGTTATCGTTTGTGTCGCTGTGCCTGTATTCCCCGCGTCGTCCGTTGCACTCCAAGTCACCGTCGTGATGCCTACCGGGTACGGACCAGTGTTATCTGCCGTGGCTGGCAGCACTCCATCTATGTCGTCCACTGCGGTAGCTGTGCCAATTGCTACCGATGTTGTTACGCCTGTCGCCTCCACCGTTACATCGGCTGGCGCCGTCACCTCTGGGGCGACGGTATCGACAACCTCTGCCTCTGTTACCGTTACCGTCTGGGTCGCTGTGCCTGTGTTCCCTGCATCGTCCGTCGCACTCCACGTCACTGTCGTGATGCCTACCGGGTACGGACCGGTATCATCTGCCGTGGCTGGCAACACGCCATCGACGTCATCCACTGCGGTGGCTGTTCCTATTAATACCGCTGTGGTTACGCCTGTCGCCTCTACCGTCACATCGGCTGGTGCGGTTACTTCCGGTGCGACGGTATCGACAACCTCTGCCTCTGTTACCGTTACCGTCTGGGTCGCTGTACCCGTGTTCCCTGCGTCGTCCGTTGCACTCCACGTCACTATTGTGATGCCTACCGGGTACGGGCCGGTATTATCTGCCGTGGCAGGCAACACTCCATCTATGTCATCCACTGCGGTGGCTGTTCCTATTGCTACCGCTGTTGTTACTCCTGTCGCCTCTACTGTCACATTGGCTGGTGCGGTTACTTCCGGTGCAACAGTATCGACAACCTCTGCCTCAATTACCGTTACTGTTACTGTCGCCGTATCGGAACCGCCATTGCCATCAGACAACGTATACACAAAGCTATCCGTGCCAGATACGCCATCATCGGGTGTATATCTTATGACGTTGTTGTTTAAAACATCTGCAAAACCTCTGCTCGGCAGTGTCGTAATCACCACTTGTAATTCATCACCGGCATCTGGATCGTTGTCGTTGGCCAGCACAGGGATATTAACCGCTTCATTTTCCTCAGTAGATGCACTGTCGTTATTGGCAACAGGTGCATTGTTTACCTGTGTGATAGTAATAAAAATACTACCAATATCACTACCACCGTTCCCATCGGACACAATATAGGTAAAGGAGTCAAGACCAAACTGATCTTCAGCCGGACTATAGATAATTTGATTATTATCAATAGTCGCCACACCCCTGGATGGTTGCGATGCCAGTTCCACTGTTAGCGAATCTCCATCAGGGTCGCTATCGTTTGCCAATACGGCGATGGTTGTTGGCGTATTTTCCTCGGTAGTCACCGAATCATTTACTGCCTCAGGATCGCTGTTCACACTGGCGACAACAACAGTTACCGCCGCACTATCTGTTGCACCATTACCATCAGCAACGGTGTACTGAAATGAATCGTCTCCAAAGAAGCCACTATCCGGCTGATAGACTATATTGCCATTCACTATCGTTGCCGTTCCATTTGACGGCGTTCCCACAGAGGCGATAGACAGAATATCCTGTGTATCAGGGTCACTGTCATTGGCCAGTACGTCGATGGTGACTGCTTCATTTTCATCAGTGGATGCACTGTCGTTAGTGGCAACAGGGCTCGCATTTACATTGTTAACCGTTACGCTAACCGTTGCGACTGCTGTTCCACCCTCACCATCATCCACCTGGTATTGAAATTGATCTTCGCCGGTGAAATCCTCTGCAGGTGAATATTCAATTTGTCCACCGGTAATGCGTGCTACACCGTTTTGCGGCGCAGCAAAAATCTCCAGTGTCAGTGAGTCACCATCACCATCGCTGTCGTTACCAAGAACATTAATCAGGACGGATGAATTTTCATTTACCGTAACACTGTCATCTGCGGCTTCAGGGAAAACATTGACGTTGGAAATCTGAACTGACACCCGCGCCTCTGCCGTACCCTGATTTCCATCATCAATTGTATAGGTGAACGAATCCACGCCACTGAAATTCGCCGATGGTGTGTAGACAATCAATGAATTGATTATTGAGACTGTACCGTTCGCAGGCTGAGATACATCGGTAATTTGCAATGTATCGTTGTCAATGTCGATATCGTTGTCGAGCACATCAACAGCAACTGCTGTATTTTCGGCGGTACCAATATTGTCGTCGACTGCTTCAGGAATGTCGTTAACCGGCGTTATCGTCACCGAAACACTCGCTATAACTTCGACCGTGCCATCGCTGACCTGGTAATTAAACTGATCGCTGCCATTGAAATCACTATTCGGTGTGTATCGCACTGAACTTTCCGATACGATTTCAACAGTACCGTTTTGCGGCTCGGTCACTTCGAGCAATTCGAGACTATCACCATCACCGTCAGTATCATTGCCAAGCACATTTATGATTTCGCTGTCATCCTCTGCAACAACCACCGCATCATCGACTGCCGATGGCGACACATTCACAAAGTCGACACTAACAACAACGGTTGCTGTCGAAACGCCACCATTGCCATCACTGATGGTGTATTCGAAAGGATCTATACCTGAGAAATTTGCATCTGGAGTATAAAGAATAACGCCATTGCCGCTTTCTTCGGCAGCACCATTTTCCGGTGCCGCAATCTGCGCAATAGACAACTCATCATCATCAATATCGGTATCGTTACCCAGCACCAGTATCTGCACAGGCGTGTTTTCCGACGTAGTGATTGTATCGTTATTTGCTTCCGGTACATCGTTTACAGCATCAACAGTAATCGATACAGAGGCTGTAGTAATCAGCCCTCCGGAGTCCACAACCGTGTAGTCAAACTGGTCTGTACCATTGAAGTTCGGTGCCGGCTGGTAATCAATCAACACGCCGTTTCGAATATTCGCTACACCATTGCCCGGACCGTTGTTAATCGCCCTGACAGACAATGGCAGTGCGTCTGGATCTGTGTCGTTGTCCAGCACACTGAAAATATTTCCAGTCGAATCTTCAAGCACATCAAAAGAATCATTTACGGCGATGGGTGCCGCGTTTTCGCCGGAGAATATTATTTCAACTCGCACCGGTTCACTGGGAGGGTTAACACCATCGTTCACCCGATAGGTAAAGCTATCGACGTTGAGCCCTGATGAATCTACCGGTGGCAGGTTGCCAAATGCCTCGTAGCGGAAGCTGCCGTCAGCACCAAAAGTGGATCTAAAATCATTAGTCGCAAAGTCAGGTAGCTCAAGTAACTCGGCACGCAAACAAACGTTGGTTACGTGCTCATCATCATCATCATTGGCCAACACACCGTCAAGGTCTCCAAGCTTCTCGCAACGCTGGTTAAAAGTGACCCCTCCGAGTTGTAACACGTTAGGAAATACCAACTGATAGGTGTCAGGCGCGGGCTGTGGTGCCAGGTTTTCGCCAACACCCAGACAGAAGATGGCATTAACCGGGTCAGTAGAGAATCCGTTACGATCGACCAGAGCCAGCTGAAACTCCAGGCCAACAGGTGCAAACAACGGTGGCGGAAAAACCGCAATCTCGTCCCCATCCGGAATAAAGTCAACCGCGCACGATGGCTGATCAGCGAGGCAGGCCTCGATCAGGGAATCGGCAACAGGCACATCGTTGAAACGTCCCTGACACTCTGGCAAGGCCCCTTGCCGCAATAAATTGGTGGTGACATTGGCAACACTGGAATCTTCACCAACCGGAATACGGACAACGCCGCTACCCGCATCAATTACCTGCCCGTCACTCAATTGAAACGTGGGTTGCGAATTGCCGTTTGTCGATCCACCACCGGAGCCGCTGCCGGAGCCGCCACCGCTACTGCCACCGCCACCGCCACAAGCGATCAAAGCGCCTGTAAAAAAAACAATGAGCAATAGCCTGGCCGCACTTGTGCAGCGATTTTTCGATTGTAGATTTGCAAAAGCATTCATCGATAGTTTTCCAGTCGCAACTGTTGGACGGCTCTCAGCACGAACAGCCGGTTTTTCGTGTCATGACATTAATACAGGCTCTCATTGTTGCATTGTTTCACTACGCCTGCTGAAACATTTTGTGAAGACAGTTTTACTGTTGTGTCACAAAAATGCGCAGTAAACGAGTGCCCAAAAAACCTGAGCCACCAACCGCTACTTCTAAATTGGAGAATCCTGAATACTAACTTCAGCGCTCGAAAAAAAACGCGTTCCACTGTCCGTTTCAACAACCAGGTATCCGCGTTTGTCGATACCTTCTACAATACCGGCCACAGAATCAGTATTGCCAGAACTGACCGATCGCTGAACAACCACTGACTGCCTTGCCAGGGCATCGTAGTTACGCCAGTTTTCAACAAATGTCGCCGCAAGTGGCAGCGCTGAGGTCAGGTCAGCATGTATCCGATTGCAAATAGTACCGATCAGATGCGATCGATCAGGGGGATCACCGGCGAATAATTGATGCAGATCTATTATCTCGCGATCAATCTCTTGTATCTCCGGCCCGGCTCGGTAATTTATACCAACACCCACGACTAGAGTGGTCGAGCTCGCGCTGTGTGCTGCAATCTCTACTAATATTCCGGCCAGTTTCGCACCACCCACCAGTATGTCATTCGGCCATTTAACCGCGGCCTGCGATATACCCATTTTGTGAAATGTGTCGCAAAGCGTTACCCCACATACCAGCGAGGCACCACCTATCTGGCTCAACGGCACGGGCACTGTCAGCTTCATGGAAAATGTGACGCTGTTTTTCGGGGTACTCCACACCTTGCCGCGACGTCCCCGGCCCCGAGTTTGCAACTCAGTAGCGCAAATCTCTAGCGCCGCTCCGTCGCCACTTTGCAGCAGATACGTATTCGTGGACTCGAGCGAGGGGTGCAGATGTAAAACAGATGCAGCCAGACTATCGCCGAGCTGGCTTCTAATGCCACTCGCTGATAACAGGCTTTCGTTACTTGAAGGTTCATCAGTCGAAGACATCAGAAGCCGACGCGCCGGTGATGATAAAGTTCCAGCGGTATTCCGCCGATATTATTTTTATTCAATATCTTACCTACGGGTTTTTATGTAATGTCTAACGGAAAGCCAACACGAGTACGGATGCTGATGCTACTCGCCGGGGTGATGACAACAATGTCAGTTTCGGCAACCGATCGAACCTACGTGTACGAAGAATCAGATGGCACACTGTGGTACACCAATGTCACGCCGACATCGCAGGATCTGCGTCAGTTCACATTGATCGAGATTCGCGGTCGTGGACCTGCGACTGCCAGCTGCCGGGGAATGACTTCAAAAAAGCTGGAACATCGTGCTGTGAGCTACAATTCTACCATCGTTAAAATGGCACTTGAATTCCAAATTGATGCAAAACTGGTCAAGGCGGTTATACGCAACGAATCGTGCTTTGACAAGATGGCTTTGTCGCGAGCAGGTGCTCAGGGACTTATGCAACTGATGCCCACCACCGCAGAAGAACTTGGCGTCACCGACCCGTTCGATTCCGTACAAAATATTCGTGGCGGCACCAAGTATCTCAGTAAGCTGATGAAAAAATACAGCAACAATCTGGCACTCGCGCTGGCCGCCTACAACGCCGGCCCAGGCTCGGTAGCCAAGTATGATGGAGTACCGCCGTTCCCGGAGACAGAACGCTACATTGAGCGCGTGATGAAAACCTACCGCAAGTATCTACAGATCAGTCTTGCCTCAGGTTGACTGAAATAAATCAACTGCGTAACTTAAACCACAGGCTTAAGGACCATTTTTAGTGCTTAGCCAGACCATAGCCCTTCAAGTCAATAGCACAAACACTCCTACTCTCAAGCCAGTCGCCAGATAGGCTAAAAGATAGGAACCCCCTGCACTTTGACAAGGGAGCAGCCATAGTCTTCGAGATTCGCCCACCAATCCTGGAGCGGGCGAGCCAAAGTACAAGCTCCCATATTCACGTTTTGCTTGATCCAGTACACTAGGTGGCTGTCCGAGTATGAATGATCTACTGCGGAAACAATATTTTGGCCCGCTACTACGATCGATTGCGGTAAATAAGAATGACAATCCGAATTGATCGAAATACCTGACCAAAATCTCGCTTCCTCGCTGCGAACCTCATTTCCGGATAGCCACAAATTAGATTTCCCGGAGCACCTTTGCATGTCGTCCAAGCCCACTATATCAGCCGCCAGACTGCTCGATGTAATCCAAAATGACATCCTTCCACTCACCAGAAACGGCGTCGGGGAAGGTAACAAAATTTTTGGTGCCGCAATACTTCAAAAGAGCGACCACTCTACTCTCATTGCCGAGACAAATAACGAAATGGAAAACCCACTGTGGCATGGAGAAATGCACGCCTTGAAACGCTTTTACGAGTTACCCGAGAGCGAGCGTCCTTCAACCGATCAGTTAATTTTTCTGTCAACCCACGAGCCCTGCAGCCTTTGCTTGTCAGCTATCACCTGGGCCGGCTTTGATAATTTCTACTACTTTTTCAGCCACGAAGACTCGCGTGACGCTTTTGCCATTCCCCATGATCTGAAGATCCTGAAAGAAGTGTTTACCCTGGCACCCGGTGGATACAACAAACACAACCAGTTTTGGGATTCTTTTGATATTATAAAAATGGCAGCAGCAGACAAGGATGCCGCCGCACTGGCAGCCCAAATCACAGACATCAGAGCAGAATATGACCGCCTTTCGCTACAATACCAAAACGGAAAAGACGCTAATCACATCCCCTTAAATTGACAAGTACCCTATATAACATGGAGCCCTGTGTGGCTCGAGGCTCAGGCTATGCAAACGATCAATATTCAATTCACTTTATTCTCTGCGTTTTATAGCCCGCTCATCTCAACGATCGCGTCTGGCTTGCTGCAGAAGGAAGGCCTTGAGCCTAAATGGACGGTCGCAGCTCCCGGCACCAGTGCTCTTGAGGCACTGCACGATGGCTCGGCTCATGTTGTACAGTCCGCTCTAAGTCAGGGCTTTGGAGCAGCTTCGTCGAGTGATGCCACAGAGGTAAGGCACTTTGCACAGGTTAATGAAATGGACGGTTTTTTTCTGACTGCGCATAAAGCGGACCCCAACTTTGAATGGAAAAAGCTGGAGGGAGCAAAAGTCATCCTGTTTGGTGCTGGACAACCATTGGTGATGTTTAAATACGCGTGCCACAAAGCCGGGATCGACTACAACAAGATCGAGGCAGTTCATGTTGGCGGTGCCGCAGCGATGGACAAAGCATTCAGAGAAGGAGAAGCTGACTATGTACAACAGCAGGGGCCTTATCCGCAACAGCTGGAAGCAGACGGGCTAGGGCATATAGTAGCGCGAGTGGGTTCTCAAATCGGCTTGTGCGGCTTTTCCAGCCTCGCGGCGACTACGCAATGGCTAAAGTCAGACATGGCAAAAAAGTTCATTCGGGCCTATCAGGGCGCAAGACTTTACTTAAACGAGGCGACAGCATCGGAAATCGCCACGTTACAGCAACCCTACTTTCCCGATATCGAGCTTGATGTGCTGGAAAAATGTATCGAGTCCTATCAACAATTAGGCTGCTGGACACCACACGTTGAAATTACTGATGCGGCCTACAATGCCACACTGGATATCTATCAACAATCCGGAGGCCTGGAAACTCGACCCGCCTACACCGATGTTTGCAGCCAGCCGCCGACCATATAAGTTTCTCATTCCTGATAGTTATTTGTAGTCGACATTCCAGAAACGTCTGAATCCTTACCAAAGTTGAGAGTTTTTGCACTGGTTAACCTATTCAGTGCATTATGAATTCGTGCTCGTGATCCGGGTACGAATAGCAATCACCTAGCGAACGATCAACATCATCACCAGTTGGTCATAGCCGCATTAGGTTATGGATTAGGAGGAAGAGCAGATGACCTGCACGCACTCATTCAGGACTGTCAATCCGCAGAAGATACTGCGTGGCGTTTACATTGAACAAATGAAAATGCACCGCAACCCTTTGCAGGATGACGATTTCTTACGCTTGAAATCTCGGGATATTTTTCGCATTGCTGGTCTCGAATTATCTCACGCAGCGCTTTACAGCATTTTGACGAAGCTAACCGAAAGTGGGTTGTTTTCAGTACATCAGAACCCCAATCATGCACAAGGATTTGTCTATTCGATAACCGCACAAGGTATGC
Organism: uncultured Granulosicoccaceae bacterium; assembly: GCA_964393885.1. Taxonomy (GTDB): domain Bacteria; phylum Pseudomonadota; class Gammaproteobacteria; order Granulosicoccales; family Granulosicoccaceae. The sequence goes on from CAYMVV010000004.1 coordinate 103,534, forward strand.
GTTGCTGCAGATGCAAAGCTTACCAGGACGGATTTAAGCCAACACCCCCTGGTTTTAGTTGTGGACCAATCGGAGCGCTTGTCACACCGATTGACACAGCAAGAGCCTGAGCAAACTAACTGCTGATAGCAAACTCAAGTGCGCTATCAGTAATCCCAACTTAAAACGGGAACCACGCCATGGCACATTCAATCTTGAAAAACAGGTTTACCGATAGCCTGTTCTGCGGCCACCGCTTTATGGCCGCCAGATCACATCTCTATGTGGACCTGAATAATACTTATAAAACTATTTTCAAATTCACTGTCATTCCGATTACTCGAGCTTTGGTTAGTATGAATCTTTACATTGCCCGCCTTCCTCTCTACGCAATTCGCAAGCTGCCTTTTTGTCTACCAGGTGTTAAACCAGTAGAGTTTTTCTTTCAGCAGTGGCAGGAAGATGTGCAATATCTTACACACATGCGCCATAAACTCTTGTACTCATTATGTCGGTTACCAGACGCCATGCTGCTGTCCTGGCACCACGGAATTAAGGCAATGATTGGCATCAAACTGCACAATGAGTGTAGCGAACACTGTGAATGTAAAACTGACATAAAAACCAACGACGATCATCACTGAACGAAACCCTTTATGCCACAGATTTAAACAAACCCTCAACTTAAACTGACAGTCTGTGTTGAAGCTAACGATACTTGCTGTGCCGACAATGTACACGACTCAATCGGAGTCAGCATTTTTCGGTGAACGCGATGACAATACTGGAACTGGTTCAGATCGCAATACCCGTACTAACGGGTATAGCCACCATTATAAAACTCATTACCTATCGCCATTCGACAACACCAGCGACAAAAAATATCACTCACATCGTAGTTGCCAGAAGGCAAATAGATGATACTAAAAGATCGACTCCTGGTCAGTTCGACCACTGCGACAATATCGATGTTTAGAACAAGCAATTTGACATATCAGGAATCGCGCTTTGTGACCATCCATACCATGTACGGCAGTGTAATCGGACAACCGGTTGCTAATCGCGTGTGTAAACACAGTTGCCCATGATATGGGTTGCGAATACGGCTCTGTCATCACCCAGCATCACCATCGCGAAGAATTTTTCTGCAATATCATTAGCCGCATCACTGCGCCGTTTCAATAACTCGGTGGCCGCCCAGTCCAACACCACAAAATCGGCTTCCTTGTTTTGTTCGAAGTTTCCAATTTTGTCATCAAGGTAAAGCGACTTCGCGCTGCCCAAAGTTGCCAGGTATAGAAGTTCATGAGCAGACATTGGTCTTCCTGCCAATTGAGCCACTTTATAAGCCTCGGCCAGTGTCTGTAGCATACTAAAGCTGGTACCTGCCCCTACATCGGTACCCAGCCCAACTCTTGCGTTACAGTCCTTCGCGGCAGAAAAATCAAACAACCCACTGCCTAAAAAGAGATTAGAGGTCGGGCAAAAAGACATCGCAGCGCCACTGCCTGCAAGCCGCACACGATCCGGTTCGTCAAGGTAAATGCAATGTGCCAACACCGCACGATCTCTCAGTAACCCAAATTGATCATACACATCGAGGTAACTGCGGCTTTTCGGGAACAGCTGTTTTACCCAGTCAACTTCACTGGTGTTTTCTGCTACATGGGTATGAACGAATACATCCGGGTGCTCCTGTGCGAGCTGACCCATTTTTACCAGTTGCGCGTCGGTTGATGTTGGGGCGAATCTGGGTGTAATTGCATAGGAGAGGCGTGATTGTCCATGCCAGCGTTCGATCAGTGCTTTACTCTCGTTGTAAGCAATGTCCGGTGAGTCGCGCAAGTCGTCCGGACAGTTACGATCCATCAGAACTTTACCTGCCACCAGTCTGAGATTATACCGCAGAGCACTATTAAATATGGCATCGACTGAATGCTGGTGCACAGTCCCCAGCACTAAGGCCGAGGTGGTACCATTTCGAATCAGTTCATCAGTAAAGAACTCGGCGACGTCATTGGCATAGTTGATATCAGCAAACCGCCGTTCAGTCGGAAAGGTATATTTTTCCAGCCAATCCAGCAGTTGCTCACCGTGAGATGCAATCATATCGGTTTGTGGATAATGGATATGCGTATCAACAAACCCGGGTACGATCAGCTTGCCACGATAATCTTCAACTGGTATGTCGTCAGAAAGCTGCGGCAACACCGAGTCCGCGTGGTCAAGCATCTCAACCTTGCCATCTCGAATCAGCAGCAATCCGTCTTCAAGATAGAGCCAGCCTTGATCACCTGCATTATCGACTGGATCACTTACACAATGCAGAAACGAACTTCGAAAGGCCCTGGTGCCAGTAGAATTGCCGGTAGAACTGATAGATGATTTCACGGAAGTATTTCCGAGTTACAGGCTTGCCTACACGTCGTAGACAGCCCTTGAGATTCTTTGCATCGCTGCGCTTCTTTTTCCACCACTTGTTGCAGCTGTGCCGCAACAGCGATGGCAATTACGCCGGGTTCTTTGCCACTGATTCCATCAATACCGATTGGACAGACCAAACGATTTACCGCCTTGTCTCCAAGGCCACGGGCGTGCAGCCGTTTTCTAAAGCGCTGGCTTTTACTGGAGGACCCGATCAGACCGCAAAAGGAAACATTGGCCTGTTGCAACGCCTGCTCACAGATTATTAAATCGAGCTGATGATTGTGCGTCATGATAAGCACGTGGGTGCCGGGTGGTGCACTAGGGATTTCTTCCTCGGGCTCATCGCAAGTAATTACTGTAACGTTGTTCGGCAAAGACTCTGGAAATAATTCTTTACGACTATCTATCCAGGTTATGCGACAAGAGAGTGCCTGCAGCACTGAAACCACCGCCTGCCCCACGTGGCCAGCACCGAACAGCATCAGGTGAAAGCCCTCAGAGCTTGTAAGTTCATACAAGACATCATCTTGCTGATGCTGAACTGTCGAAGCACGATTTGACAATAGCTCGCGAGCGTACAAAACAGCTTTTGATGTTTCTTCCGATTGTGTTTGCACTTCTCGGGTTCCATCCAGGTTAGAACTAAACAATTCACCGCAACAATCCGACTCGGTAACTATTAGCTTACAGACATCTTGCTGACATGCCTGCTCATTATTGAGCGAGGTAACGATAACCGCCGGTATTCCTGACTTAACACATTGCCCCAGCGATTGTATCCACGGTGCTGAAGAATTGCTGATGCGCTCATACATGAGCTCGACCATGCCACCACAGCATTGTCCTAACGATGGGCCCAAAGGAATTTTTTCAAGGTAACGCGGTGATGCATTTTTATCTGCTAACAGCTTATGTGCAGATTCAATCGCTCGGAACTCAAGATGACCGCCACCAATGGTGCCTGCACACTGATGACTCATCACCAGCATTTTTGTCCCTGCTGATCTGGGCGCTGAACCACTGGTTTGTTTAACAGTGATCAGAACGCTGGCACTCACTGCATCGCTCGGTTGATCGCGTAGTGCCTGCAACCAGTCTGATGCTCCGGATGAATTGGAGAAATTACGCACCAGCGGAATCCGCCTGCTGCTGCACTGCCATCACAGCGGACAATATTTTTTCAGGTGTTGCCGGCGCTTCAAGCGGCGGGTTAATTCGATAATCGCCCAGGCTTGCAATCGCATCACGGATGGCGAAAAGAACAGAAAATGCCAACAGTAGCGGTGGCTCACCGGCCGCCTTGGATCGCATGATCGTATCTTCGCGATTCTGATTTTCGTACAGTCGCGTATTGAATTTAGCCGGGCAGTCATTGACCGCAGGTATTTTGTAGGTTGATGGCGCATGGGTCATTAGACGACCACTGTCGTTCCAGTGAAGCTCTTCCAGAGTCAGCCACCCCATGCCTTGTATAAAACCACCCTCGACCTGGCCGATATCAATCGCTTCATTGATCGAATTACCAACATCATGCAACAGATCTGTCTGCAGCAGCTTCCACTCACCGGTTAAAGTATCGATGATCACCTCAGAAACCGACGCACCATACGCAAAGTAGAGAAAAGGATTTCCGCTGAGCTTTTCGCTGTCCCAGCTTAATCCGGGTGTAGCATAGAAGCCATCAGACCAGAGCTGCACTCTGGCAACATAGGCCTGCTGCACCAAATCAGAAAATGCGATAGATTGCCCACTGGCACTGACGGTATCATTGGCAAATTGGACATCATCAGCGCTGCCACCAAAGAGCTCTGCAGCAAAATCTGCCAGCCTTGCTTTAATTTGCAATGCAGCATCTTCTGCCGCCTTGCCATTTAAGTCTGTCCCGGTCGAGGCAGCGGTTGCCGATGTATTCGGTATTTTATCTGTCACCGTTGCAGTCGCACTGACTGTATTGCTGCTCACTCCCAGTGTATGGGCCACTACCTGCACCACTTTGGTATGCAGCCCCTGCCCCATTTCTGTACCACCATGGTTCACCAGTATTGAACCGTCGGTATAGATATGAACCAGCGCCCCTGCCTGGTTGAAGTGCACAACATTAAAGGAAATACCAAACTTTACTGGTGTTAATGCAATACCTTTCTTCAGTATTGGGCTTTGCAAATTAAACTCACGAATTTTCTCTTTGCGCTGTCGATAGTCACTGGATTTTTCCAGCTCGTCGACCAACTCGTGAATAATATTGTCTTTGACCACCTGATCGTAGGGGGTTGTATTACGATCGTTGATGCCGTAGAAGTTCAGCTTTCTGACATCGAGTGGATCCTTACTCAACTCACGAGCGATATCATCAATGATGTATTCAATTGCGATCGCGCCCTGCGGACCACCAAACCCTCTAAACGCTGTATTTGATTGCGTGTTAGTTTTGCCGCACATAGCAGATATACTGACATCACTAAGGTAATAAGCGTTATCAAAGTGACATAGTGCACGGGTTACCACCGGTGGTGACAGGTCAGTTGAATATCCGGCGCGCGACACCATGGAGATCTTTGCCGCTAGTATTCTACCGTCGTTGTCATAGCCGATATCATAGTCATAGTAAAAGCAATGACGCTTACCGGTTGCCAAAAAATCATCGTCTCGATCAAGGCGTAATTTAACTGGCTGTTGAAGCCTGTGTGCCGCTATTGATGCAATACAGGCAAACATGGCCGACTGCGACTCCTTACCACCAAAGCCGCCACCCATACGACGCACCTCCACTGTCACTTGGTTAGACGCAAGTGCCAGTGCCTCAGCTACCAGGTGTTGCATCTCTGTGGGATGCTGCGTTGAACAATACAGTTGTATACAACTGCGCTCTTTAGGAATGGCATAGGAAATCTGCCCTTCCAGATAGAACTGCTCCTGCCCGCCAATATCCATTTCACCCTTAAGTCTGTGCGGTGCCGAATCCAGTTTTTGATCCGGCGCACCCATCTGACGGTGCATGGGAGGCACCACGAAGGACTGCTTCTGCAATGCCTCCTTTGGTGTTCGTATGGCTGGCAGATCATCGTATTCTATGTTGGCTTTTTGCGCTGCACGCCTCGCTGCATCATAGGAATCTGCTATCACTGCAAACATTGGCTGCCCGACGCACTGCACCAGACCGTCAGCCAAAATGGGATCATCATGAATTATCGGACCGCAGTCGTTACGCCCGGGAATATCTGCTGCAGTTATTACATCGACAACACCAGGTGATGACCTGACTGCTGAAATATCCATAGAGACAATGTTCGCATGAGCTCTCTGGCTTAGGCCCAAAGCGCAGTGCAGCGTACCCGCCAGTTCCGGCAGATCATCGGTATAGATCGCTTCACCGGATACATGTAACTCAGCTGACTCATGAGGAAGCAATTTATTCATTGGCTCAGCTCAACAAGGCCGTGCAATTGGACACAGCAAACCGACACAGCGTTAAATCACATAACACCACAGTAATCATACCTGCGCAAAAACACTTAATTTTTCAATAGCGACCGGATTGTCGGGTCGGGTCTCAAGGTAGAAACGGTAGATCAGATTTTGCACAAGCTGCTGTCGATTTTGATCAGTGGCACGCATGTCACTAAGCGGCTGATAGTCACTAAGTACTGCTGCTTGAGCAAGGCGCACAGTCTCTTCGTTCCATTGCTGCCCAATGAGCACCTGTTCACAAGCAGATGCGCGTTTGGGAATCGCAGCCACGCCACCGAACGCAATCACTGCATCAACTATTTTATCCCCATCAAGCTTAAGCGAGAAGCCACCACAGACTGCAGAAATATCTGAATCATATCGTTTTGAAACTTTATAAGTGCGTAACACCTGAGACGAAGGTGGCCTCGGCACTTCTATTGCGATGACCAGTTCATTTTCCTGCAACTGCGTTTGCATATAGTCGAGATAATAATCCTGCAACAAAAGCGTGCGCTCACCAGTGGCGTGAGCAAGAACAATACGTGCGCCGGCAGCAATCAGCCAGGGCATTGAATCGCCAATCGGGGAACCGTTGGCAATATTGCCACCCAGTGTGCCAGCGTTTCTGATCGGCAGTGAGGCAAATCGCTCATACATTTCGGCAACATGCGGATAGTACTGTACAAGCGTGTTGTAGGCGTCAGATAGTGACGCCGCGGCCCCTATCCGTATGTTTGTATCATCGACATCAACAGTGTTCAGTTCTTCGACCTGTCCTATATAGATAATATCGCCAAGGTCACGCAGTTGTTTATTGACCCATAAACCGATATCCGTACAACCAGCCAGTACAGTGGCAGTTGGCAGCTCTGTTCGCAGTTTTTTAAGCTCCGCCAATTGCCGCGGCGCATAGAAAGTTGCATCCTGATGTGTGTACACAAATGACTGATCATTGCGCAACTTCCTTAGCTCAGTGACCAGCACCGAATTATCGAACACCACTTTCGGTAATTGAAACATGCGCTGGCCGGCTTCGAGAATTGGCCGATAACCTGTGCATCGACATAGGTTTCCAGTCAGCGCTGAACGCAACTGTGCATCGTTAGCTTGTGTACCAGTTTCCTGATGCTGTTTATAAACCTGCCACAAAGACATCACAAAACCCGGCGTGCAAAAGCCGCATTGTGACCCATGGCAATCCACCATTGCTTGCTGGGCCGGAT
>CAYMVV010000005.1:0-47037 GCA_964393885.1 uncultured Granulosicoccaceae bacterium
GAATACCCAGCGCAGCAACAACAATGGGAAGCAGAATGGCTGCGAAGACGAACGAACTGCCCAGCTTGGATACCTTGATATCGTCGTTGCCAGTGCGTAATGCCAGTTGCTCGTCAGCTTTGCCTAAGCCCATGCCAACGAACTCCGAGATGAGTTTCGCGAGTATCCATCCAACGTAGCCAACGATACCGGCACCAATGATGTTCGGTATATATCCGAGGAACTGGTTGGCCATGCCTTTGAGCGGTTCAAGTACGTCTGTTAAACCCATCTGACCCAATACGGCAATAAGGACAAACAGCATAATAATGCCATAGGCCAAGGTCGCGATTGGCGTTGCCAGATCGGTAACCGAGCCATCGGAGTTAGTGCGGTTTAACATGTCCACCTTTGATAGAGATTTCTGCAAAAACTTGCGAGCCAGGCGCGCTATTATCATTCCGATAATAAGAATAGCGAGCGCTATAAAAATAGGACCCAGCTTTGCCAAAAAGGGAACTGAACTGAGGAAACTGCCAGCGGAATCGTTCATCTGATAGGTACTCCCGGGGGTATAATTATTAGTGTGCTACAGAAGTAATGGTTATTACTGATCTGTCTTTTTTTGGTAGTAAATTTTTTGGTTGTGAACTATTTTTTTTATAATACTAGATTATTTTTTTGTAATATTAGTATGGTTCATGAGCGCCATCTTGAGAACATAATAAAGTAATTCTTTGTAAAGACGATGGTTTTGTTGTTTTCATAACTAATTGTAACCATAACCTGTTGTAACAACAGAGCTCAATCGAATACCTCTAATAGATGAATGCTAGTAGATGCTTGATCATGTGCAAGTAGAATAGCCTGTAAATTAAAAATAATATTCAACACCCCTGTCTTTGTTTTCTATACATAGCTGGCGACATAGCTGACGACATAGCCGACGCGAGTTCGAGTGTCATGACCGGTGATAGGACGGGTTTATCCGGAAGCATTGGCCCTGGCGAGCGTTGCGCTGTTGTGCGGCTGACAACAGATCGTGTGACCAAGTGTCCGGAACCATCAATAGTGCGGCGTTTAACGAACCAGTCACGGTGCAGAGCACGGCGGTGTCAGGGTATCGCTTTAGGTGGACGTTCGAGTGCGTTGATTAATGTGAACGAAAATTTGACTATGGAGAATCTGTAACGACAGATATGCCAGTGCATATTCGCGTATTTTTGCAGGCCCGCGTCAATTGGAACGCTTCGATCGTTGGCAATGGGCGATGGAATTCAGGTTGAATTGGCAGGTACAGCGCGCCCGATGTGATTCACGCGTTAAATGGTTTTATGATCTATACTGTTACGCCAGCATGATGCGCATCATCGCTTCCATCAGCGCGATTTCGCTGCCTAATCGCCGTTCATATCAATCCTTAACACTCTCATTTAGTAAATATAGTCTTCCTATTTTCGGTTTTTTGATCGAAAATGGCATTGTATTGAGACGGGTCTGACAGTGAGAAGTCGCAATAACTGGCTGTACTGGTGGCGTTGCTACATCGCCCATTGCCGGCAAAACACACGCTGTCTGGCTAAACACAATGGAGCAAAACTATAATGACCAGCTACAACGCCCCGCTAAAAGACATGCGCTTCGCATTGCATGATGTGCTGGATTTTGATGCCCACTATGCGGCTTTACCGGCTGCTGAAGATGCCACCCCCGATGTAGTCGATGCCATTCTTGAAGAGGGCGCCAAATTCGCGACGAATGTATTGGCGCCGCTGAACAGTACAGGCGATGCTGAAGGCTGTAGCTGGAACGAAGGCGAAGTGGCAACGCCAGCCGGCTTTCGCGACGCGTATCAGCAATATGTGGAAGGTGGATGGCCATCAATGACCCAGTCTCCGGCGCTTGGCGGGCAGGGGCTGCCTGAATCCCTCGGCACCATACTCAGCGAGATGAATGGAACCGCCAACTGGGCCTGGGCGATGTATCCGGGTCTCAGCCATGGCGCGATGAAAACCATTGAGGCACATGGCACAGACGAGCAGAGACAGCAGTATCTGGCGAAACTCGTGTCAGGTGAGTGGACGGGCACAATGTGTCTCACTGAAAGCCACTGTGGCACTGATCTCGGATTGTTGAAGACCCGTGCAGAACCTCGCGACGACGGCAGTTACAGTATTTCCGGTACCAAGATATTTATTTCCGCCGGAGAGCACGATCTGGCGGAGAATATTGTACACATCGTGTTGGCTCGATTGCCTGATGCGCCATCCGGTACACGTGGCATATCGCTATTTATAGTGCCTAGGCATTCGGTTGATGCAAGTGGTGCGGTCACGGAGCGCAATGCAGTTAATTGCGGATCCATTGAACACAAAATGGGGATCCACGGCAACGCAACGTGCGTGCTCAATTTCGATGGCGCACAGGGCTTTTTGATCGGCCCTCCCAATCGAGGTCTCAATTGCATGTTTACGTTTATGAACACCGCACGTATTGGCACGGCAATCCAGGGTGTCGCGCACGCGGAGTTAGCGTTCCAGGGGTCACTGGCGTACGCGAAAGAGCGTTTACAAATGCGCGCCCTCGATGGTCCGGTCGAGCCGGAAAAGCCCGCTGATCCGATCGTCGTACATCCCGATGTCCGACGCATGCTAATGACTCAAAAAGCGCTGGCGGAAGGTAACCGGATGTTTCTTTATCACTGCGCAAAGCTGGTCGATGTCAGCCACCATGCAACCAGCGATGAGGAGAAAAGTGCCGCTGAACAGGAGTTGGCATTGTTGACCCCGATCGCCAAGGCGTTCATGACTGAAACCGGGTTTGAAGCGGCCAATCTCGGTTTGCAGGTGTTTGGCGGACATGGTTACATCCGCGAATGGGGCATGGAGCAAAATGTGCGGGACGCGCGAATCGCCATGATCTATGAGGGCACGACCGGTGTGCAGGCACTCGATTTACTGGGCAGAAAAGTGCTCGGATCTCAGGGGAAGTTGCTGCAAGTGTTTACCAGAGAGATCCATCAGTTGTGCAAGTCACAGGTAGATGTACCAGAGATGGCGCGTTTTATAACGCCGCTGAGCCGTATTAACAAAGAGTGGGGCGAACTGACAACTCGTATTGGCATGTCGGCCTTGCAGAGCAAGGAAGAGGCGGGTGCTGCTTCGGTTGATTACCTGATGTACTCTGGTTATGTGGTGCTGGCCTATTTTTGGGCACAAGCTGCCCGGGTTGCCAACAGTCAGCTTGATCAGGGGGTGGGAGACACGCAGTTTTTAAGCGCAAAACTCTTTACCGCACGCTTTTACTTTGAGCGCTTGTTGCCTCGTACGCAGTCACTTGCGGTGACAATGACATCCGGTGCCGACAATCTGATGGATCTCGATGTCGATCACCTGGCATTTTAACCTGGAGTATTTATGACATGCCGTCGAAGCACAGCTCTTATCGTAACAGCTCCCGTTATAAATGCTTTTTCGTAACGGCCATTGTAACTGCTCCTACTGTATTAAACGAAGGATCTAAAAACTATGTTGTATTCAGGTAAGGCGTTTACCCTGACGAGTGATTCGCAGGTGTTGAATCTGGTGTTCGACAGCAAGGTAGACACGCTCAATGTGTTCAATCGCCTGGCGCTCGCAGAACTCGACGAGGCATTGGCTGTAGCAGAGGAGCAGTCGGATGTGCGTGGGCTGATTCTTTCCAGTGGCAAAGCGAGTTTTATTGTCGGGGCTGATATCACCGAGTTCCTCGGCTACTTCAGTAGCGAGGATGACGAGTTGAGTGGCATGCTGCAACGCGTCAACTCCTTGTTCAACCGGATTGAAGACCTGCCATTTCCAACCGTTGCCTGTATTAACGGCGAGGCACAGGGTGGCGGTCTGGAGGTGTGTCTTGCCTGCGACTTCCGCGTGGCGATACCAGCCGCCCGGCTTGGCTTGCCCGAGGTCAAACTCGGGATTATGCCCGGCTGGGGAGGCACGGTTCGTTTGCCGCGTTTGATCGGCGTTGACAATGCTGTTGAATGGATGTGCACGGGCAATGCAAAGCGCGCTAAAGCAGCGCTTAAGGACGGAGCCATTGATGCGATTGTAAGCGACGATCAGCTGGCCACAGCAGCACAATCAATTCTCGATCAATGTGCCGACGGTAAACTGGATATAGAACAAAGGCGATCGCAAAAACAGAGTCCGCTACAACTGTCAGATATGGAGCGCACCCTCGCCATTGAGTCGGCCAAAGGCGTGGTTGGTGCAAAAGCAGGTCCACACTATCCATCACCGCTGACCATTATTGACACCGTAGCTAAGCACGCGAGCAAACCGCGTGATCAGGCATTGCCAATGGAGTCGAAGAGTTTTGTAACACTGGCAAAAACCGATGTTGCAGAAAGCCTGGTGGGTATTTTCCTGAAGGACCAGTCGCTGAAGCGACTTGCCAGAAAGCATCAAAAGTCTGCCGCGCCCGTCGCGCAATCTGCAGTGCTAGGAGCTGGCATCATGGGAGGTGGTGTTGCCTATCAGTCTGCATCGAACGGTATACCGATAATAATGAAAGACATCCGACAGGATGCACTTGACGCAGGCTTGCAGGAAGCAAGCGGGCTGTTGAAGAAACAGGTCATGCGCGGCAAATTAAAACCGGAAGCTGTTGGCGATGTACTTAATTCCATCATACCTGCGTTGAGTTATGGAGAATTCAGTGGGGTTGATTTGGTTGTAGAAGCGGTGGTTGAGAATCCGGATATCAAGCAGTCGGTGCTCGCCGAAGTTGAATCACATGTCGATGACGACACCATCATTACTACTAACACTTCCACAATCTCGGTCAATCTGTTAGCGAAAGCGCTGAAGCGACCGGAGAATTTTTGTGGCATGCACTTTTTTAACCCGGTTCACCGGATGCCACTGGTAGAGGTTATTCGCGCTGACAGTTCCTCGGAAAAGGCCATAGCGACAACTGTGGCCTATGCGGCAGCAATGAAGAAAACGCCTATTGTTGTCAATGATTGTCCGGGTTTTTTGGTTAACCGAATTTTATTCGCCTACTTTGGCGGCTTTAACAAACTGGTTGCGGACGGTGCAGATATACATATTGTCGATAAAGCCATGGAGCGCTTTGGCTGGCCAATGGGACCGGCGTATCTGATGGATGTGGTTGGCATGGATACCGGTAAGCATGCAGCCGGTGTAATGGCGGCGGGTTTTCCTGATCGCATGTCAAATGACGGTGACTCTATCGTTGATGCGATGTTTGCAGCGGATCGATTGGGACAGAAAAACGGTAAGGGTTTTTACGCCTACAAACCAGATCGCAAGGGCAAGCTAAAAAAACAGGTTGATCCGTCCGCAGACGCAATCATTCAGTCGGTACAATCTTCGGCGCTGGAAATAAGCGCTGAGGATGTTATCGACCGCATGATGATACCGCTGTGTATCGAGGCTGCGCGTTGCCTTGAAGACAATATCGTCAGTAGCGCTGCTGAAGTGGATATGGGGCTGGTCTATGGTGTTGGTTTTCCACCATTTCGCGGGGGCGCTCTGCACTACGTCGATAAAACCGGTCTGGCGGAATTTTGTGCGCGGGCCGATAAGTACAAGGAGCTTGGGCCACTCTATCACCCGACGTCCAGAATGCGTGCCATGGCCTACGAAGGGTTGAGTTTTTATACTCCTGCTGAAGCAGGCTCAAACGGAGAAAATGCATGAATTTCCAGGCTCGAGATGTTGTAGTTATCGATGGCGTTCGTTCTCCCATGTGCCGCTCCAAGGGTGGAGGATTTGTTAATGTCCGTGCAGAAAACCTCTCTGCGGCACTGGTCGCAGCGTTATTTGAACGCAACCCGGAAGTCGACGGCAAGGATGTCGAAGATGTGATTTGGGGTTGTGTTAACCAGACGCTGGAGCAGGGGTTTAATATTGCACGTGCTGTAGGCCTGCTGGCGGGTTTGCCAAAGACGGTTGGCGGACAGACGGTAAGCAGACTCTGTGGCTCATCGATGAGCGCTCTGCATACAGCAGCGCAGGGAATTATGACAGGCTATGGTGATGTATTCGTTGTCGGCGGTGTGGAACACATGCAACATGTGCCAATGATGCACGGGGTCGATATCAATCCGTCGATGAGTCAGTACGTTGCCAAGGCTTCCATGATGATGGGCGTCACAGCTGAAATGCTGGGTAATCTGCATGGCATAAAGCGTGAGCAACAGGACGCTTTTGCTTTGCGGTCACACCAGCGCGCACAGGCCGCAAGTGATGAAGGCCGTTTTGATAACGAAATAATCGCCATCGAAGGCCATGATGAAAATGGCCTGCTGAAGGTGATCGACAAGGATGAAGTCATTCGTGCTGATGCCTCGCTGGAAGCACTCGCAGCTTTGCCACCGGCGTTTATGCCTAAGGTGGGTACCGTGACTGCTGGTTCATCCTCTGCAATTGCGGACGGTGCGTCCGCTATGCTGGTGATGTCTGGTGAAAAAGCGATGAGTCTCGGTGTGCAGCCCATTGCTAAAATTCGCAGTATGTCTGTGAGTGGCTGCGATCCGGCCATCATGGGTTACGGTCCGGTACCGGCGTCTCAGAAAGCATTAAAGCGAGCCGGCATGTCGATCGAAGATATGGACTATGTAGAGGTCAATGAGGCGTTTGCCGCTCAGTCTATTCCGGTGCTGAAAGACCTTGGCCTACTTGACGACATGGATAAGAAAGTCAATTTAAATGGTGGTGCCATCGCACTGGGTCATCCTTTGGGTTGCTCTGGTACAAGAATATGTACCACCCTGCTCAATGTGATGAAACAAAACGATGGAGAACTGGGACTCGCTACCATGTGTATCGGCATGGGGCAGGGCGTCGCCACTGTATTTGAACGAATCAGCTAAGCAGTTGGTCGCGTTGATCATCGTATAGCCTCGTTATCGACGGGGCTTCGCGATTAAATATGCTCTGCGATGAAAAGATACTTTGCGGTTAACAGGGGCTGAAGTTAACAGGGGCTCTGGGGTTAACAAGGGTTCTGGGTTAATTGACCCGAGGTATTAAAAAAGCATTCAGGAAATAATTTCACTGATCCGCAGGCTTTGCGAATGTGTTTCGAGTTCGTCGACGGGTACATTCGGAAACGCTATAGCGACCTGGTTAACCTGTTGCGCGCCATACTGTTGATTAAGCACAGCCGCTCGTTCGTCCACAACTGATGCCTGTCCGGCAATCGCCACTACAGTGGTGTCTGCGGTCATCTCGTTGACTCGATAGAGTGTTAGCAACGCGTCCATTTCAACTTGTCCCGGTGCAACCGCTTTGCCAAAACTTGCATAGGTAATCGGTGCACCATGAGCGAGCGTTAGTACGCGACTGCAGGTGCCCATTGGTCCCATTGCAAATCCGATTCTTGTAACGTCGTTGCTGTCGCCGGGCACGGCCACCCATTCCAGCATGCGTACAGCGTCTTGCAATGTACTTGCTGTGGGTACGATCTTTATCGCTGCGGGGTTGTCAGAGCACATGCGACCGGTGAGTGTGGCCAGGTCGGATTTACCCGGCATGCCATTGAAGTCATGATAGCTGAGGACTAAGTGTGAGCGCTCATCATGCAGAAGCTGAGCAGCTTTGGTGTCCCATTCGAGATCGATCAGATCTGCTCCGGCCTGCAGTGCCTGTCTGCTTATAGAGGCACGTTGCTCCTCGCTACCGGAAAATTTACCACCGTGGGTGGGATGCCTCAGTGTAAAAAGTACCGCAAGTCCACTGGATTTTGATCTGTTAATCGTATCAATCAAATCATCAGTTGACAGGCCGCTGTCGAGTAACAAGTCGGCCCTGATCTCAACGCAAAGCAGCTTGTTTGCCACAGCGAGATCGACTTCCTCCATTGCGTTTGCCACAATTCCGATCACGCCTTGTAGCGGGAATTCTCGAATTTTCTGCAAGGGTGGATCCTGTCTGTGATGCCTTGTTGGTGGTAGCGCTAGTGTACACGTTATCAGGCAGTTCAGGGCGTGCCGTTACCCTGTTTCCTGCTGATCTGATCCAGTCCTGTTTTCAATTGCTCAACGGCAGCAGTCAGGTTGTCTATTTTTTGTTCCAGCATGGTTTCCCGATCATGTGAACTATCATTGGTAGATTCAGTTGCAGTGCCCGCGTTGACAGCCGTGTTGACAGCCGCGTTGACAGCACCGTTGTCAGAATCTGCCCTCGAATCCTGCTGTACAATTTGCATTGCATCGACAATTATTCCAATAAATAGATTCAGCACAGCAAAGCTTGTGATGATAATAAACGGAACAAAAAACAGCCACGCCCACGGGAAATGTGCCATCACTGGTCGTACAATGCCCATCGACCACGATTCCAGCGTCATTATCTGGAACAGCGTGTAGGCGGATGCGCCAATTGATCCAAACCAGGCTTGCATGGCAGGGTCCGGGTGCTGACCAAATAATTTTGTAGTCAGTACGGCGGATACATAGAACAGGATTCCCAATACACCGATCACCGACAACATGCCCGGAATACTATGGCCAATCGCGCTGATGACACGGCGCATTTGCGGAACGACAGACAGCAGTCGCAAAACGCGAAGTATTCTTAGCGTTCTCAGCACTGCCAGTGATCCGCTGGCGGGCACCCAGGCAATGCCAACGATCAACAGGTCGAAGATATTCCAGCCAGATCGAAAAAACGAAAAACGGTAGGCGTAGAACTTAATCAACAATTCCAGTGTAAATACCAACAGAATAAAGAAATCGATGGCATGCAGGATATTCCCGAAGCGTGCTACCACGTCCGGATCGGTTTCCAGGCCCAGAGTGAGCGCATTGATTAAAATCAGTACCGTAATAAACGTAACAACTGAAGAGCTTTCGACCCACTGAGCCGCGCGTTGCCGCGAAGCTGGCAGGGAACTATTTGGATTGTTTGGCTGAACCATTGGCAGAGTTGGGTGACTGGTTTCCTGAGAGGTTTGGGTTTGGCTGAATCGTGCTGTGTTGTCTATAGGCGTCCATAGATGACAGACAGAATGATAGTGCAGTGAACGTAATCTGTGCACAGGACAGGTAGTGATGATATAGGCATCCCGCACGTGTGCAAGATTATTTACACACAGGGCCTGCTGGCGCAAGAACTTTGCCGAGCAGGCCCTCTGGTCATCGATGTTAGCGCAGGTTAATCATAATCCCGGGTTATTAATGACCCGGGTTATTCATGGTATAGGAGACACCGTCGATATCGTGAATAAACCGGCTTACTGTCCGGTTGTTTTTCGTCGGTACATCCCTTGCGCAATACGATCTATCACCATGGCACAGACCAGTATTGCAAGGCCGCCGAGCAGACCCTGGCCCTTGGCTGCGTATTGCAAAGCCTCGAGTATGAGCGCACCGAGGCCTTCAGCACCGATCAACGATGCGATCACCACCATTGACAGTGACATTAGAATCGTCTGGTTGATGCCTGTCATAATTGATGGCATGGCCAACGGGATTTCTACATTGCGCAGCAATTGCCACTTGGAACATCCAAAAGCTGTCGCGGCCTCTTTGGTGGCCTCCGGTACGCCGCGCATGCCCAGTGCCGTTAAACGAATGACCGGTGGCATCGCAAAGATAATGGTGGCCAGCACACCAGGTGGTTTGCCTGTGCCGAAAAATGCAATGATTGGTATCAGGTAAACAAACGCTGGCATCGTTTGCATAAAGTCGAGCACTGGTTCAGCAAGGGAGTACGCGCGGTTTGATTTGCCAAACCAGATACCCAGTGGAATACCGAACAGGATGCATAAAAACGCACCTGCACCAATCAGCGCCACGGTGATCATGGAAATTTCCCAAAGCCCCATAAAGGCAAGGTAGAGCAGAGATGCTGCGGTAAATATTGCGACACGCGGGCCGGCAAGTCGCAACGCCATCACTACAATGACCAGCATAACAACGGGCCACGGTGTATCGATGAGTATGACTTCAAGGCCATCAAGTACCCAGCGGATACCTTTGGTGATGCCGGTAAATACATGGCTGAAATTAGTTGCCAGCCAGTCAAAAGCAAAATCTCCCTTTTTAGCCAGTATGGCGAAATACTCTTTGCCTACCGGAAACTCGGTAATCGGTAATTGGCCACCCAAAAAGCCGTTGGATATCGCTGACAATTTGCCATCCGGATCGGAAACCGTAAATCGAAACAGGGTCAGAGGCCAGATGGCCAGCATCAAAAAAGCGCCAAAAGCCACACCGCTTTTAGACACACCGGATTGCAGCGACGGGGTGGCGCGCCAGCGCAGATACTGTTTTTCATAGGCGAAATTCGCGTACAGGCCTTCCACTATTTTCACCAGCAATAGTAAACCGAGGCCAAACAGCAGAATCGATGTTGCTTCACCGGCAGCAATCTCAGCCTGTTCCTGAGCTGACGCGGCAACTTTTTTCAGGTTTTCCGCGATTTTGAGTTTTGCTTCCGCCTCATCCGGTTTTCCCGCGGCGACCAGATCGGCGGCTTGTTGTTCTCGTTTGCCGATATTGACTAACAGACGTTCGTAGCGTGAAATTTGATCGGCACCAAGTTCACCCCACAGTCCCCGGCCGAGTTGCACCAGTGCGAATAATTCCAGAATAAGAAAAGTCCAGAAAAACCCCCACAGTCCACGGAATGCCCCCCACAGCGGGCCAAACAGTGCGGCCATCATGTTCCAGGAAAAAACGAATCCGTTTTTACCCTGTATCTTGCTGAACTGAGTACTGTAGTAGCTGTCGTTCTCTCGAACGAAGTCGGCTACGGATGAATCGAGGGCGCGTGGTTCAGGTATCAAGCCGGACTCTTTCATGCCTTGCCTCCCTGTATGCCTTTCAACAGCATGGTTTTGTTAATCACACCAACGTCCATACCGTCGTCACTCTGGATGACAATTGGATGATCTGTGGTGGTCACAATGTCGATCAGTTGATCGAGGTCGGTGCCGTGGTGAGCTCTTGGGCTTTGCCGCAGGTCTTCGCCATGTGCTGAGTGGTATGTGTTGATGTCCTCCATTATGGAGTGGGCGAACACCAGCTTGAGTTTGGAGATACCATCGACAAAGTCGCGTACATAATCGTCAGCCGGGTTGGTGACGATTTGCTCTGGTGTGCCAATTTGTACTATGCGCCCGTCTTTCATGATGGCGATGCGGTGACCAATGCGAATCGCCTCGTCTAGATCATGGGTGATAAACACGGTTGTCTTGTTGAGTTCAGCAGACAAGCTCATAAACTGCTCCTGCAATTGCCGCCTGATGAGCGGATCAAGTGCCGAAAATGGCTCATCCATCAATAGTACTTCGGGGTCTGACGCCAGCGCGCGTGCCAGTCCCACGCGCTGTTGCATGCCGCCGGACAATTCTCGAGGAAACCGATCTTCGTAGCCATCGAGGTTGACCATGCTCAGGCAGCGTTGTGATATCTCCCAGCGCTTTGATTTTGGTTCACCGCGAACCTGCAGTGGAAAACCCACGTTGTCGCGCACAGTTCGGTGTGGCAGCAGTGCCATATGTTGAAATACCATACCGAGGTTGCGAGCCCGCATCTCTCTGAGCTGTGATGAACTGAGGCTCAATATGTCTTTACCGAGTACCGAGATTCTACCTGCGGTCGGTTCGATCAGTCGATTGAGGTGTCGAACCATGGTGGACTTGCCTGAGCCGGAAAGCCCCATTACGCAAAAAATTTCGCCTCGCGGTACGGTGAACGAACAGTCAGCGATACCGACAACACAACCGAATTCTTCCAGTACCTCGGGTTTACCCAGTCCACGTGACTCGATTGCCTGCATCGCTTCATGTGCTCTGTCACCAAAGATCTTCCACACATTGTGCAATTCAATGACGTTATCGCTCATGCGGAATCCCTGGCGGTATATCTCAACCGGTTATTTGTTTTGATTGTTTGCAGCAATGGATGGGGAGAGTGGCCCAAAAAGCAGCCACTCCTGAACGACAGGGAGATACAGAGCGTTGACCGGTTACTTACTGGTTACCTGCAGGGTCGCCAGGTTACCAAAAGATTTGGTAACCTGGCGTGTCACTTGGCAATTACCCGTGGCAATTATCCGTGGCTGTTACCCGTGGCTTTTAACAGTGCTGTTTAAGCGACAGTTAACCAGAGCAAGTCGCTGCTTTATCTCATTTGCCTGCAGCGTTTACTTGAGCCAGCTGTCTACTGTCTCGGCATTGTCGGCAACCCATTTCTTTGCGAAGTCGGCCGGATCCTGCTTCTCGACGACCAGTGCATAGGTCATTTCGGATACCGTATCAGTATCGAGTGATACCTGAGACAACATCTTTGCAGCCTCCGGTTGAGCACCTTCAAGCTGTGTGGCGTAGTGAATGTGCAGCTTTGCAGTGTTCCATGCAACACCAGCTTCTGACTTTTCCAGCCACTCAGGATCATCAGTCGGCTGAATGACATTCCACTTGGCTTCGTCGTATGCAGGCTCTTCTAATATGACCAGCTCATGCAGTGCGAACATGTGGTGCGGCGTGTAGCAAAAGAACACGATGTTTTTGTCTTGTGAGACAGCGTTGTCGACTTCTGCCAGTGCCAGAGACTCGTCCATCTCTTTTAGTTGCATGGTCTCGGCGTATCCGTATGACTTTGCGCGAATCTTCTCGACATTTGTGGATGCCCAGCCGGCTGCGCCAATCCAGATCTCGCCTTTGCCATCGTCGTCTGTATCGAAGTTGCTGGCCATGTCCGGATCGCTCAGCTCTGACAGTTCAACAATACCGGTGCGCTCGGCTGTTGACTTGGTGACGCACATTGCCTGGTCGCCAGAGACGCCATTGGGGTTCTGTTTCACTGAGCCTTTTTCGGTAACATACGTGTCGAAAAGGTTGGTTTGGTTGGGAAGCCATACTTCTGGGTGTACGTGCATTGCACCCGTATCCATTGCTTCAAACACAACCGGGTTGGTGCCGTTTTGAAGTTCAACTTCGAGGCCGAGGTTGTCTTCCATGGCCACTTTTAGAACGTGCGCTGTTGCCAGCACTGACGGCCAGTTGGGTACGCCGATTACAACGTCAGCAGCTTGCGCTGCTCCCATTGAAAATACGGAGCCTATAGTTGCTGCAAGTATCAGTTTTGGGCATTTCATAGAGTAATTTTATTCCTCTGTGTGTAACACAATTGCAACAGGTTAAGACCGGTTGCCTGAAGGTAGACGTCAATCGTCGAAGCAAGTCTAACATGTTCGTTTATTCGTACAGTCGAGGGATCGTCTATAACCGCAACCATTCGGCTATTGAGCGGTTCACCACGATGGATTCTTGATGAGCGTCTGTTTTTTAAGTTTAAGTCGAGCAGTGTAGCGTGATGTAAAAACAGGCTATCCACAGGGATTTTTCGAGCGAGCGTGCAGGAAAATCCCGGCTTAGCGTTTGGCGAAGTCAGGTTGGTTAAACACTGTTACATTTGGCAACGCTTCCTCATAGCGCTCGATTTCTACCAAACAACTATGCGCACTGGTCGCCTGCGCCAGTAGTGACGTTCCTTTATCGCGGGTGAGTACATTTGGATTGCCATGTATCTCCAGGCTGTCAAAGACGCGGTTGTCGAGTGGATTGAACCAGGCACCGGTCGGCAACACAACAACGCCCGGCCTTACACCATCTGTGATCAATGCCGCTGCCAGGCAGGCACCGCGATCGTTGTACAGACGGATGATGTCTCCATCTTTTATACCGCGTGCGGTAGCATCCTGCGGGTGAATTCTGGCGACTTCCCTGTGTTGTTTTTTTGCCTGCACACTGGTCGCGCCGAAGTCGAGCTGGCTGTGCAGACGGGTGACAGGCTGGTTTGAGTTTAGTGCCATCGGAAACTGTTCAGCACGCGCACTGCTCATGAGCTCTGATTTGTCCTGCCATCTGGCATGACCACCGCAATCCTCCAGATCGAAACCCGCCAGAGTCTCCGAGTAGATTTCAATTTTCCCCGATGGCGTACCCAGCGGGTTATCTTGCGGATTCCGGCGAAATTTCTCCAGTGCGAATAGCCGGGGCGCGACTTTGTTGGTGTCGATGATGAATTGCTCACCGTTCCAGAAGTCATCGAACGCCGGCAGCTCGACGCCGCTGGCTTGAGCTCGTGTTACCGTGGTCTGCCACATTTGCTGCAGCCACTGTCGTGCATTGCGTCCTTCGGTAAATTTGTCTGCAAAGTCGAGTCGATCGGCCAGCGCGCTGAAAATGGCGTAGTCATCCCTTGCTTCACCGTAGGCGTCGAGCACCTGATGCATGGGTGACAGACAAAGATCGTCAGTGCCGCAGGAAAAATCCTCGCGTTCCAGTGCTGTGGTTGCCGGGAATACAATGTCAGCGTAGCGAGCAGTCGCTGTCCACACGGGCTCATGAACAATAATGGTTTCGGGTTTGCTCCAGGCCTGTCGCAGTCGATTGAGGTCCTGGTGGTGATGAAACGGATTGCCACCTGCCCAGTAGACAAGCTGCGTATGCGGGTAGGTTCGAGTTTGACCATTAAAGCGGTACGTTTCCCCCGGGTGCAACAACATGTCTGCGACGCGGGCAACCGGAATATAGCTGTCGATCGGATTTTGCCCCTGTGGAAATTCTCCTGCCTTAAATGGCAACGGACGACGTCCGGCAAATCCGTAGTTGTGCAAACAGCCGTAACCGAAGCCCACACCCTGACCGGGTAACCCAAAGTTGCCCAGCATGGCCGCGAGTGTGCAAATCATCCAATAGGGTTGCTCGCCGTGTTCGGTGCGCTGTAGCGACCAGCTGATTGACAACAGCGTAGGCTCAGTTGCCATCCGCGTTGCCAGTGCACGAATGCGTTCTGCGTCTATCTCACAAATACCTGCAGCCCAGTCGGCATCTTTTGGCTGACCGTCACTGCTGCCAGTGAGGTATTCACAAAATCGTTCAAAGCCCGTGCAGTAGGTCTGTAAAAAAGCGCTGTCGTGCAAATTGTTTGCGTACAGTGTGTGAGCAAGACCGAGCATTAGGGCGACATCTGTATTCGGAACCAGTGGCCACCAGTCAGCCTGTAGAAAATCTGGTGTATCGGCGCGCACCGGGCTGACACAGATGACATCGGTACCATTTTTCCTGATGCTCAGTAGCTGATCGCGTGCACTGTGATTGCCAATGCCACCTTGATTGATTTGCATGTTTTTCATACTGAAACCGCCAAAACTGACAATCAGCTTTGTGTGTTCAGTAATGTCTTCAATGGTCGGTGCTTCCGACATCAATTGACCATGCGATACACCCATAACATGAGGCAGAATGATATTCATCGCGCCGGTAGAGTAGGTCTGTACCGAACCTGTATAGCCACCGTGCATCTTTAAAAAGCGGTGTAACTGACTTTGCGAATGATGAAACCGGCCGGCGCTAGCCCAGCCGTATGAACCGCCATAAATTGATTCGTTGCCGTAGTTGTCTTTTACTCTGGCCAGTGCCTCTGCAGCCAGGTCGAGTGCCTCGTCCCAGGGTACTTCAACGAATGGTTCAGCACCGCGTTTCGCGCCATCGCTTTGCCATCGTTTATCCAGATAGCCACGCCGAATTGACGGTCTGGCGATACGACACCCGCTATGCTGTGAGTCGACCAGTGAGCGTCCAATCGGTGACGGGTTGGTATCGTCACCAACGGGTGTTACTGCAGTTACCCGACCCCCGGTTTTTTCGAGCAAATAGTTGCCCCAGTGCGTGCTGGTCGGATAGCTGGCGTTAGTCATAGCAATATTTTTCTGTTAGCGAACAATCGACACACGTGCGATTGCTTATGGAGTGTATCAGGCGCACTGTCAATGTTTCGGTGAGTGCGCTGCCAACTGCGCACTATGAACTGCGCACTATGAACACTGTGCAAGAAGTGAGTCCCTGGCATCAGGGCTACTGATAGCCAGCATTCGTTGTTGCCGTTGTGCAGCAGTCGCACCTCGCAGGCGAGCTACCCCGAATTCAGTGACAACGATATCCGCCAGGGATTCATCCAGTGTAATTTCTGCGTCAAGCGAGGCGACGATTCGAGAGCGTCCCGTGCCGTCGTAGCGTGTGAGTGCAGGTAGTGCGATTATAGATTGTCCGCCTTGTGAAGCCAGTGCACCACGTACAAAAGCCGGTAGCCCGCCAATGCCTCCTACGCTGCGCCTGGTGCCGTCAGCAGTGGGTGCAGTCTCGGCATTGACTCGTCCCTGCAGGTCAATTTCAATGGCACTGTTGATGGCGATGAACTTTGGTATTTGCTGCAGTATAGAGTGAGAGTGGGTGCGCGACGGGTGGGCCAGTTCTATCTCGGACAGCGCTTCAACTGCGGCATACAAACCTTCTGCGCCGTAAACGCAGCCAACGATTGATTTTTGTAGTCCGGCAGGTTTGGCGCTATTGTCCACAGCGCCGCACTGAATCAATTGCAACAATGCATCGCCTAGCATACCGCTGTGTATGCCAAGTTGACGATGCGATTGCAGTGCAGACAGTACAGCGGCGGGGATAGCGCCGATGCCTACCTGCAGACAAGCGCCATTGGGAATGACTTCGGCAATATGGTTCGCAATTGCGGTTTCCTGTTCATGTCTGCCTGCAGTCGCCTGGATGGTCGCCACCGGATAGTGGCAATTTACTCGATGCGCAATGGCGATGTCGTGCGGCCATTCGCTGCCATGGATAACCGGTGCAGCGGAGTTTATCTCAGCGACCACAACTCGTGCATGGCGTGCGGCATCAAGTGCGGCGCCGTGTGAGGCGCCAAGATGTAAAGAACCGTCTTTTGCCGCTGCCAGGCTAATGAGTACGACATCTGCTGTGCTGGCTTTGTTTGCATAGTCACTGGCAAAACGCAGGTACTCTTTTCTGTCAACGACTACCTGCCGATGTCTGGCGAGCGCTGCGGCTGTACCCATTCCACCCATGACATGCAGGGGCAGGTTGTCTGGAAGAGACAGAGCATCCATCGAGAACGGAACACCCAGTTCCAGAGACAATCCCGGTGGCAGATCAGCGTGGGCGAGCGATTGCAAAAGCGCCCGGGGTTCCGATGTCATATGCGAACACATGACACGGGTATTCGGCCGAAGCCAGGTATCCCAGGGTAAGTTGTCGGGCGTTATTCTAATGTCAGACATGAGACCTGTGATTAACGGCGTGTTGTCAGTGTAGTGTGTAACACCCGATGATCACAATGCAGTATTGATTATTATTGCGTTGCATTGCCTTCCATCGCGATACATAAGAACGGGAGCTCCACGCAATCGATTACAACGCCAGACCAAAAAACTACAGGCAACAATCAGCTGTAGGAAACAATATACATCCTAGTTTTCAATGGCTAGCTTCTGTATCTGTTGCTTAATAGTGGAGACCTCTCTGATCCACGGGCCATTGGTGAGCACCTCCGGAGGCAAAACGTTAAACGCTCGTCGAGCGTCATCGAAACTGTTATAGATACCAGAGGACAGGCCATAGATAACCTTTTTCGTTTTCGATTTGCTAAAAGGGTAGACAGCAATCGGGCCGTGCGGAAAGGCCAGTGCGTCTTTAAGTAGTAATTTCCTGTCAGTAGACGAGGCTACCTGGATGATGTATTTGTCGGCAGGCAGACGAGAGATCCAGCCAGAGGTGTAGATGATCTTCTGATCGGTTGACGATGGCGTCTCTGTTACCGCTGCTGCCGTGGGTTTTGTTGTTTTCACAATTGCGGTCTTCGCTGCAACGCCTGCCAGCGTGTCAGTCGAGGCAGAGGCTTCCACCATGACCTTATCATAGTGTTTGAAAGGCTCGTTTTCATTTGCGACAGGTTTACCTGACTCCGCCGCCAGTTGAGAGGTATTGTTGAATGCTGAATCAGGCTGATGAGCAGCTAACGAATAGGAAACCCAGCCCACCATTGCAACCAGACCAGTGAAGGTCGCCGCCTTTACAATGTCCGTTGCAAAAGCTAATTTTGAATGTCGGCTATAGGCCTGATGAAGATGGTATTTGTGGCGATAACTGGACAGGAAGTTCATAATTATATCTGTAGCAATGGCAGTTTGTGGCTAGTCGTCTACGAAGACGCACCATGCAGGAGCGTGTCGTTCGTATGTAGGTAAGCCGGGGATGGTGCCATCGCAAAGAATGCTTTGTCGTGATTTGAATCCCTAATAGGCCCAGTCAGATCTGGCTGCAATGTGTAACTGTGAATCAGTGGGCAATTGTGCCGCTAAGATTTGCATTCCCGGTTCAAAGCTGCGTTGTTCCGCCCGGCGTCCTGGTGGTGGTATAAAACGGTCGGATGTTGCAGTACACTTGGGGCTCGCGTCACGGGAGCGGCGCCTGTTCTCGTGAAAAACCGCTTATTGGCAACCGCTTTTTGGCAAATAGTTGGAGGATTTCGTGGCTGAGTATCTTCGCAGCAGTGCGCTGTGCAAATTGATCGTTTTGGTTATTGGTGTGCTGTTCCACAGTCAGGTGCAGGCCGCTCCCTGCCTGACAGTGACACTAACAGGTACGCAGGGAGGCCCGCCGGTTTTTAACGGTCAGGCCGGGGCGGGCACGCTGGTGCAATACGGAGATGACAGCAACAACTGCGGTGCAACGATGCTGCAATTTGATACCGGGCGTGGAACGACTCAGCAATTGTCGAAGTTGCGCGTACCGGTGGGTAAGCTGAATGCCGTATTTTTCACCCACCTTCACAGCGATCATACCGAGGGCCTGGCAGATATGCTGCAGTTGCGCTGGCACTTCAATTCCGGCGGCCCAAAAGTAGACGTGGTTTGCGCTGAAGATACCCCTTCGCCGACGGGATACGTGCTAAGTTGCGCCAAATTCACTCAGCACATCGGCGACGCGCTGCTTCAGTCTGGCGAAATCGCGCAGCGTCTGGCCGAAAACCCGAAACGGCTGCCGGAAGGGCCAGCCGGACTGGTTAATTTGTCTCAGTTTGAAGCCTCAGCCGAGCCTGCTGTCGTATGGCAGCAGGGAGACGTGACAGTCAGTGCGATCACCTCGAGACACATCACCGGGCATGCGTCATATCGGGTGGATACTCCAGCTGGCAGCGTTGTTATCGGTGGAGACGCCGGCAATGACAAGCCAAAACCCCCGAGGTCCTCATCCACCTCCGAGCAGGTAGAAAAGCTGTCTGACGGTGCGGACATTGTTGTGCACTCAACTATCCATCCGGTGATGGGACCAGATCTCGACAGCGGGTTTCCTCCGCCGGTTTTCTTTCGGCAAAGTACCGCTGCTGATCTTGGGGCAATGGCCGAGCGCGCCGGTGCGAAACACTTGATGCTTACGCATTTAATCCCGCCGCTCGGTGCAAAAAAACAAGGACCATTTTCCATTCCAAATGGTCCGCTGACCAAAGCTGATTACGTGGATTCAGTAACTGGCGCGGGCTACAAGGGAAATACCATTGTCGGAACTGATCTTCAATCGTTGACAATTTCTGGCAACTAATACGGAAAAAAATTTTCGTATTACTTTTCCAGCCAGCCAGTACGATACATTCTTCTGAATGAACTATTACTGGGTTGCTGGAACAGAATATCCAGCTTGGAGGAACCGGTGCCTGTAATCAGGTCTGGTCCTCCCGGATCTCCGGTGTCGAGTATCGTGCTCGCCGGCACGATGCCGCTGCCAATAACTATCCTGTCTCTGTTTTGGGACAAACTGTTTTCGCCTGTAGTGATATCGAAAATATACAGTTGCGATGTACCTATATTAAAACCACAAAAATTAGCCGGCTGATTGGCGCCCGGCGGTAGGTAGGTCGTCAGCAATACCTGTGCTCTGGTAGACAGGGTAGGTTGCAGGACTTTTTCTCCTTGAGCAAGGTTTCTAAAAAAACCGTGGTTCAGAGCACCGGGGGAAGAGGGTATATCGATGTCCTGCAACTCAGCAGGCGTGATAACAGAAGCGCTGCCGTTGTTGCGGCGTACATAATTATAATCCGGCTCTCTCACTCCAGTCGCCGGGTCAACACTGGTCGGGTTGGTGAATAGCCACGGATCCCGCAATACAAATACTCTGTTTGTGTCGGGTTCTTCAAACAGTGGGCTCGAACGCATGCCACTGCCTAAAACCAGTCGGAAACTGGCCACACCCGCAGTGCTGCCATCGGTTACCACATCTATTCTATTGAAGAAGCGCAGGCTCTGACCGGTTTGATTCAGAGAGGCTATACGCCCACCTGCAATCGCGAGGTCACGACTGTTACCGGTGTTTGAGTCTAAATCCACTCTCCAGACATGGCCTGCTATATCAGAGAAAAAGAGAATATTTACTGCACCGTCGGCGTCTGTATCTACAGGTACGGGAGTCGCCGGAATGCTGTCATCGATTGGAAGATTGAGTGAATGGTGCGCTCCATTGCCTGCGGACCAAAGCAGCTCACCGGTGGCTGGATCAACAAGATAGATCGCGTTGCCGTGTCCGTGGGAAGGCGGTGTGACCGGGTAGGTCAGTGCCGTGTTGTCGTAAATGTCGTTGTAACCGCCACTGAACAGCAAAGCGTCTCTTAGTTCGCATGCTCCCGGGCAGCCGGTGCGAATGCTTACCATTTGTGGGGCCGACCAGGTTTGTGCTATATCGCGAAAGTCGCTTCCCGGCTCGCCTCCGTTGATTTTCCACATTACCTTAACGGGGTCATTGGTCTGCAGGGCATTGCTAACGTCAAGGGCGAACAAATTGCTCCCCCCCCTGCGTTGTGTCAGATACAGCCAGGCATCATCTATTGTTTTGGCGTTGATATTTCCCGATACATTTTCAGTTGTGTGGATCACCATCTGGCCGTCAAGTCCGTAGACATGAGATGCCGACGTGTTGTCTACATACTCTTTTATGTTTGGCAGAAGCTCCTCTGGCGTATAGGACCAGAGCCCTTCGCCCGTGTCAGCATCCACTGCATGCAAAACCCCCATATTGCTTGCAACAAATACGACGTCTTTTCGAGGTGCTGACGATGCAGGTGCGAAGTAGCTCAAAAACAGAGGAGATGAATGGATACTGTCTGCGACATAGAAGTTAGGCTCGGTAGTGTTCGTATCGCTGTCGAGGTCGATGGAATCTGCCCCGCGAACCCAGTTTACGAGGCGGTCACGTTCGGCGTTATCCGCCGCATTTAAAGCAGCGGCGGAAACATCAGACGGCGCAATAACTTTTAAAGGCGTTGTTATGCCATTATTATTCGGCTGCAGCCCTGCATCGGTATACCAGTTGCGGTCAGCAACCTGTTTAGCCGCCATACCACCTGCCCCAATCCGGAAACCATCGGTAGTGGCGGACCAAAGACTTCGGGTGGTCGGCGCCAATGTTCCATTCTCCAGAATGGGGCGGTCATCAGCGTCGACAATAACGCCGTTGCGCAGTCGATATTTTTTTACATTTCCCTCCCATCGTGCAGTGGTGGCAGGCTGAAATAGTGTGTAGTAAAGCTCATCACTATGACGGGTCTCATTTGCTGAAGTAACAGACGTAGCGGGTGCAGCCGCTGAGCTGGCCTGCTGTACGCTATTAACAATGCCATTGAACGCTGCAACCAGCTCATCGGAGGAGGCAGCATCCCGATACTGGCCCTTGCCAGCGGTAGCCAGATCTACTATCCAGTCATTGTTAATATTAAAGCCAATGGAATGTGTGGTGAGTGTGTTAAGGCCGGGTACATGCGAGAGTTGATCATTGCTGGATAGATTCTGCGCAAGTTCGATACCGCAGGTACCTCTGTCGTTGACGCCGCCCGCACAAGGCCCGACGATGGGACTTAAATCACTAACAGCCTGACTGTCCGGTGTTGGTCGTCCGTCGGTTAGCACGACGATATGATTTGAGTCACACTGGTTGTTGGTGGGGCTCTGGTAACTTGTGGTTCCGGCCGGAACCACACCACGATAAGGGGTGGCGCCTTGAAAATATCGTTGCGCTTCGTATAACGCGGCTACTGTCGGGGTACCATTCGAGGCCCCTCGGCCCAGCGGAATGGCACTGGCTGCGGCAAGAAGTGACTGCCGATTTGCCTCTATATCAGCCATCGGATGGATTAGCTCCACCTCTGGTCCACCACCGCGTGGCAGGGAAAATCTCATCAGCCCGACATCCATACCCTGAAGATTGGATAGCAATTCATCAAGCGCTACTTTCATTCGATCCAGTCTTGATGTAGTGAAACCGTCTGTTCGTCCCATCGAAGCGGAAGCGTCCAGTACAAAAAGAATATTCGGCTTAACCGTACTGCTATTGTATATCTCTATATCGTCGGACCATGCTGTACTCACGGTGATTGTCAGCAGGGAGGCAATGATCAGTGGAACCGCAGTAAGGAACGTTTTCCTTGCAGGTTTTTCCTTGCAGGTTTGTTCATCGGTTAGTTGTTGAGCAGGTACTCGAGGATCATGGCAGTGCGTTGATGCTAGAGACCTGGCGCCAAGGCAGGATGTTATAAATTTAGTTGGCGAGTTTATAGTTGACATGACAATTTAACCCATGGCGATTTTGTTCAACAGTTTGTCGTTCATTTGACCAGTTCATTGCGAGTGCTTGCAGGACTGCTTGAGTGCTTCATTGAGTTGCCGGGTTGTCTGCGGAGCGCGTAATTGCTGGAATCAAGGTCAAATGATTTAAAATTGAGCACAAGACTGTGCAATTGGAAGGCCACAGTTGCTGGATCATGTCATTTTCAGCCGCTCGTCAGGAGCTATGGAACCGTGGACACAATTAGTCGGGGTAAGGTAGTCAACTGACGATAAAGATCCAGGCTACACAACAAATGCCTCGGAAACTGCCGCGCAGCCTGGAACAAATGTTGCACCCGCTAACGCCGCTTAGCTCGAAAGCTCCAAATTTCAAGTGCTGAAAATCGAGATCTGTAAATAAAGATCTGTAAATAAAGTGCTGTAAATCGAGATCTGTAAGTCAATGATGCAGTAACTGTCTGATACCAATAAAAATCGCCGTAAATTCAATGCCAATCAACGATTGTTAAGGTATTCCCCTATGATCACTAAAAAAAACATACGAATGGATCGTAGGGCGCGGGAATTCATAGATTCGTTGTTATCTGATAAAAAAAAACCAACGCAGAAAAGCAAGACACTGATAGGCAATATTGGCGGGGTGACTAACCATAGCGTTCATGGGTGGGTTGTCAATACAGAGCACCCTGAACAGCCCGTAGATATATGTATATTTTCCGGAGACAGGCTGGTTGGACACGGGTTGGCGGATATCTATCGAGAAGATTTAAAACATGCCGGCTTCGGCGATGGTTGTCACGGGTTCAGAATCGATCTTGATCAACGATCATTTGGTCGACTTAAAGCGCCAATATCAATTCGCGAATCGAATAGCGGGCTATGCGTAGACAGCAATTCCTTCAACATTAGTGCAGTGGCAGACTATACCTCGGAATTTGTCGGCGTCACCGACAGGCGCATAGTCGCTCAAATTACCTCAACCAGTGAGTCACTTGGAGAGCCCGGCGTTGAAATACTGACCGATCAGAATCAACGTTTGCCATGTACCATCACCAGCGTGTGCGGCAATACGGCAATTGTCGAAGCAGTATTGGATGAATCCAGCTTCGATGGTATGCCGCATTCATACGAATTAACGGTAAGCAATGCGAATTGTCTGGGTGCAGTCCATATAGAGGTTCTTCACTCGATCGTTACCCCTGATAGTATTCTAAAAGACAGTATTGGTGGCGCGGGGTATCCGTTTGCATCAAAAATTGCCTTGCAACGGTACCAGTCTTTGGCAAGAAGGATGGAACAGTGCATCGCGGATGATCAGGAGACCCTGTCAAACCTGTTGCTGGCGCACAGAGCGTTAGAGTCAGGACCGCAGAAAAAAGCTTCGTATCCGGTGCTCAGGCTGCCGGAGGTTGTCGAACCGCTGGTCACAGTGGTGATCGTGGCAAATGACAGTTTTTCACAAACTTACCACTGTATTGCATCAATCATAGGGTCTTATAACCAGGTTCAGTGCGAGGTGATTCTAGTAGATGATGCATCGACCGATGAGACTTCCTGTGTAGAAGAAATAGTCGAGAATCTCAGGGTTGTAAGGAACACCGAGACGCGGGGAAACACACAGTCTTACAACGATGCATCTGATGTCGCTAATGGCCGTTACATCTGTCTGCTAAGCAATGAAACAGAAGTTACCTCTGGCTGGATTGACAATGCTATCGAGGTATTCAAGACCTATAAAAATGTGGGTTGCGTTGGTGGAAAGCTGATTTATTCCAACAGCAAGTTGTGCGAAGCAGGAGGGCTTGTATGGAAAGATGGTGAATACTGTAGATATGGAGAGAACGAAAATGCCAGTCATCCCAGGTATAACTATATAAGGCAGGCCGACTACTTATCCTCGACAGCAATGATACTGGACAGGGAGGTATTCAAAGAGGTTGGTGGATTTACGGTTGACAACCAGATGGCAGTCTACGAAGACATTGATTTAGCGTTTAAGGTCAGAAAAGCTGGTTACAAAACGATCTATAGCCCGGCGACGACTGTTGTACAGATCACAGGGTTAAGTGGTGAAACCCACACCGATTCCGAGTCAGGCCGGAGTGATCAGGATATTTCAAACGGCCAGGGGTTTCGTGAGAAGTGGTTTAGAGAGTTTAGAGATAATGCAATAGCAGGCGACCATCCCGAGTATGAGGCAGATCGCGGCTGTAGTTTTCGTGTATTGGTGATTGATGCGAACACGCCGAAACTCAATAACGATGCTGGCAGTTATGCGGCTATTCAGGAAATGAAGCTGCTGATTGAATTGGGGGCCAAGCTGGTATTTCTGCCGCTCAATTTTGCACATATGGGCAAGCACACCGAGCGCTTACAAACGCTTGGCATCGAATGTTTGCATTATCCGTTTTACACATCGGTAGAACAGGTAATGGCGCAGAGAGGGGCCGAATTTGATGTTGTCTACATCACCCGATATGAAACTGTACACGCAGTGATGGAGCCTGTGAGAAATCACTCGAGCGCCAGGGTGATGTTTAACAATGCAGATTTGCATTTTATGCGAGAGCTTCGAGAGAAACTTCAAGCAAAGGGATGTGAGTTGTCCGGGCCGCTTTCAACCAGAGAGAAAGAGCTGGAGGCAATCAAGGCTGTCGATGTCACCTTGTGTTATACGGAGACGGAGCGGGCGATAGTGGCTTCACACCTGTTTGCCGAAGACAATATAAAGCGTTGTCCCTGGGTGGTGAAGCCGATTGCCAATGTGCCACCGATAGAAAAACGCTGTGGAATTGCGTTCCTCGGTGGGTTTAATCACAAGCCAAATGTTGAAGCGGTAAAGTATTTCTGTGAACAAATTATGCCTGCGCTGGTGGAGCGAGACCCTGATATTGTTTTAAAAGTATATGGTAGTGGCTTGCCTGATGACTTACTGAAACTGTCCTCCAGGAATGTCGTGCTCGTTGGTTTCGTTGAAGATCTGCAGGATATATTTTCAACCGCGCGGGTGTTTATTTCTCCATTACTGACCGGAGCCGGGTTAAACGGAAAAATGATTGATTGTATGGCGCATGGTTTACCGTCCGTTATCAGTCCGTTAACTGCAGATGGAACGGGCCTGGTTCACGGGCAAAGCGCAATCATTGCAGAATCTGTGGATGATTGGGTTGAGGGTATTTGTGAGCTGAACAGCAACGATGCGCTTTGGCAGCAATTTTCGCGAAATTCTCTGGATATTGCCCGTACCCTGTTTTCCAGTGAGGCGGGTTTAAAGCGAATGTCCGAAATACTCTCATCGATTGGCATTTACACTGACGCGTCTGGTGAAAAGATATTTAAGTAGCATTACAAAGAGGACGGGAAATGGCCGCAGTTGGCTGATCTGACAACAATTGTGTCGGTTCATGCCAGCTGTAAGCGCCTTCTGAGAGATTCATGCATAACAGTTAGCACGTGTACAATGCGCTGAACTCGCGGATGGTGCTCTCTCATACCCACAGACCCTGACTATGATTTTAAGGGCGGCTGTCTCAACGGCGGCTATCAAGGGCAGTATCAAGGGAAGCTGTGAAGGGCGCAATCTGTTGAAGAATGCCGTATTCTACAAATCTTGACGTTAAAGATATGTGGGATAGACACTCATGGCTAAGCAAAACTACTCTTTCGAAAAACGCCAAAGAGAAATTGCGAAAAAGAAAAAGAAGGAAGAAAAGCGTTTAAAAAAATCAGGTTTAGATGAGAGCACGCCGCAGGATGATCAGCCGAAGTCAGGCATTGACGATAAATAGGCAGCATCGGCCAGTGGCCTGTTCGATAACAACTGATCTACCAGCGCTTTTGTAGTGTTCTTGAGTAATCGGCTCTGTGCAACAAGCTCTGTACAATTGTTTCTGTGCATCAGACTGTGCACCTGCAGTACAATTTTTCCGAAAGACCGCCCGGCGTGCAATTGATCGAGTTCCGCAATCCATAGCGGGCTTGCCGCCAATAGTTGAATTGATTCCAATTGTGGCACAATAGAGCACAGCCGCATTCAGAGAGCCAACTGTGCCTGCCGATCACCCCAACCGTCGTCCAAACTACCATCTGGACTCCGCAATAGCCGGTTTGCAGGAACACTATGCCATCGCCAATCCGCAGAGTAACAGTCAGCATCAACTGGCTTGCGAGTCAATGCCGGGCGGCAACACCCGTTCTGTGCTGCACTTTGACCCGTTTCCCCTGACTATTGCCGGGGGGCGCGCTGCCACACTCACCGATATCGACGGACATACCTATACTGATTTTATCGGCGAGTATACAGCCGGGCTTTTTGGCCATTCGTGCTCGCAAATTAACGACGCCGTGCAGAGGGCAATGACCGACGGCATTCTGTTGTGTGGTCCCAATCGTTATGAACAAAAGCTGTCGGCGCTGTTGTGTGAACGTTTCGCATCGATAGAGCGACTTCGTTTTGTTAATACGGGTACTGAGGCCAATCTGATGGCGGTCACAGCGGCACGAGCCAGTACCGGCAAAACCCACATCATGGCATTTGATGGTGCGTATCATGGCAGCGTATTTATTTATGCGAATGGGGTCAGTCAACACAATGCACCGTATCCCACGGTTCTTGGCAAATACAACAATACGCAACACACAGTGGCACTGATCCGCAAACATGCAGATGAGCTTGCCTGTGTGCTGATAGAGCCAATGATGGGTACAGGGGGTGCTATACCGGCAGACAAGTTGTTTCTGGAAGCGCTGCGCGATGTCTGCACAGAAAACGGTGTAATACTAATATTTGACGAGGTAATGACATCTCGCTTGTCTGGTGGCGGGTTACAAGGGGCACTGGACGTTACACCAGATATGACAACGCTCGGCAAGTATATTGGAGGCGGCATGACTTTCGGTGCCTTTGGTGGTCGCGCAGATATTATTGATCAGTTCGATCCTCGCGTTCCTGATGGCTTGCCGCATGCCGGCACCTTTAATAATAATGTATTAACCATGAGTGCTGGCATAGTTGCGCTTGAAGAACTGTACCCGACAGCGTTGGCCGATGAATTCACAGCGAAAGGTGATTCATTCAGAGAGCGTCTGCAACGGCTTGCGAGCGGCCGATCCTTGCCCGTTCAGTTGACAGGTGTTGGTAGTCTGATGAATATTCATTTTTCACGACAGCCTGTAAGGTCACCCGAGCAGGCCAGAAAGGGTAATCCCCGACTGCGACAGCTGTTGCAGATGGTCATGCTAGATGCCGGTTTCTACATTGGAAAAACAGGCTATCTCGCACTGATGCTGCCACTGACTGACAGCGACTATGATAATTTTGCCGATGCGTTTGACGGATTTCTCGACACCTATGGCGATCTGATCGAAAACAATATCATAAAAATTCAATAGAATCGCCGTGTGCGATTACACCGCCTTGCAGCACTTCCGCATAAACCCCCATATCCTTATGATGGTAATTGTGCAGTAGTAAAGCAGGTACGTCTATATCCCGCTCGCCGGTGGTTAAATCCACTTCAGTGGCAGGACAACGCTGAGTACGACTGACTATCTTAAGTCGTACAGTTCCAATGGCGATCTGTCGTTCAACCATCTCAAGTTCAGAGAAAGGCGCCAGACCTGCGAAATGGATATTGCCGCGGAAGCGTCGTGGATCAACTTCCAGTCCGGTTGCCTTCGAGAATGCCTGCACGCTATCCAGATTAATCAGTGAAACCGCGTTCATCATTGCAGTTGAGACGACCGACACATCGGTAAAACGGTGCGGGTATGCTTCAAACAATTGTGGTAGTTCGTCCTGCGGCAATGCCAGGTACGACTTGAGAAACTCGCTTGCTTTCTTTCTTCCCTCCTCAGTCGTGATTTCAAACTGGCCGCTGGACTCAGGTGCAACCATCGATAAAACACCGGATTGCTCGTCAAATTTGGTGCTCAAAAGCACAAGGCTCGCATCGCGTGCAAGCATGTAGAATTTAGTTTTGGGCAGAGGCCTGGGTTGGTTGGGGTCAAAACCGCTATTTGGTCGTGCAAAACCGAATTGTCGGTCACAGGGGAACCCCTGTCCAGGTGAGAGCTGCACGGTGTTGAGGGATTCGCCACTCAGACCTTTGACCGGATAGCGAATTAGTGTATCGATTTTGGCTGTCATAGTGGCTTATCAGATGGGCTGCATAGAGTATGAAGACACCCGATACAAGAAAGCAATTGTTGTTTTTTTGGTGACTAACAGAAAACTATCGGGAAAACTCCCGGATCAAGGGTGACCCTGCCAGAGCACCGGGTGAATTTGTTCAGCCACTTGTGCAAACGAGCCGGAGGGGTGCCTGGATACGTTCATTTGCCAGAGCGAGGTTGTGGATCTTTACACAGCAGCGATAAATCGATTTGGCCGCCCGGCGCAGCCTTGTAACTGTGGCAATGTAACTGCAGCCAGGAGCGCAGGCGGTAGTGCAGCGATGGTGGAATACGCGTGTTTCAAGGTAACTGCTTTTTCCGCGTTACCAGCGACACCTGCCGGGAACTCTGCGCATTCGCGCAATTGAATTACTATTCCGGTTGCTGGATGTCCCAGGTTATCGTATCAATGCAGCAGATCGGCAGCAGATCGCTTGCCGATTTCCTAGCGCCAGGATAGATGTGATGTTGTGCGTTGCGTCACTAAATTACTATTAGTTGTGAACATTCTTTGTTTACTACTCGACTTTTCTCGTTTGTTTGATATCTTGCACGCAGGGTAAGCGGCGTCACGTCGTAGTGCTTCTCCTGATGTACAGCCTGCAGTATTGTAGTGCAGCAGTAGCAGTTGGCAGTGGAGATTCAGATGGCGTCGCTCGCCCTTTCTAACCATCTATCTCTTGTTCAATCATCCATCCATCTCTCGCCTGATCATCCATCATCTCTCGCCAAATCATCCATCTATCTCTCGCCTAACCGGCGAAAGCAGATATGCCTATCTGCTGAGTGATGTATCCGGGTTTTTGTGTTCTCTCTGCGTGTTGGCAAGCTATGCAGTGGCACGTTGATTCAGGTATGCGATTATATCGTCCGATTCATACATCCAGCGCACATTGTTGTTATCTTCGATTCGAAGACAGGGCACTTTGACTTGCCCTCCACCCTGCTGAAGCTGTTCTCGATACTTACTGTCTTTGTTGATATCACGCAACTCAATATCAACCCCGAGTGAATGAATGGCACGACGGGTTTTGACGCAAAACGGGCAGGCGCGTAGTTGATATAGAGAAAGACCATCCATCGCCGATTGAACACGTTGTTGGTCGGCAGGTGATCGTTGTGTGGCCCTGGGGCGAGAAACCCGATCTAAAAGTACAATAACAGCACCAAGTGCGTTACGAACAAGCTTTATTAGCATAAGAAGTCTATTAATCTGGTTATCAATCTTTTGAACTGTAACCAACATGGGCAATGGTGTAAAGCAAGCTCTTACTGCATGGCTCGCGTGAAATTTACCAACACCGACCAAGGGTGTGGATCGGGTTGGATCGAAAGCATAGTATGGCAAGGCCAGCGGCTTTCACCCCGGCCTGCGGTGGGCTGTCGTACAGTTTCGAATCCGACATTGAGCGGAAATTATCACAACCGGTTAGCCGTTTGAACTGGATGTCGAACCTGCGACTCTTTCTTACCGGGGTGGGTAAACTGTCAGTCGGCGTAGTGGCCTGTTGCAGCAACCAGCAGTGGTTGGAATTTCCTATGAGTGCCAGATACTAGGAGTGTCAGGTACAAAGTGACTTTTGTTTTTACCAGAGTGAATCCGCCTACTGGTGATGTATCGTGCTGCAACTCAGTTTATGCCTTTAGTGACACAAAGAGCGGGCTGGCATCGATCTTGAGCCATTACTATCACTTTCGTAAATGCTGGTTGGAAGGGGGTTAGTTGTGGGTGCCAGGCTAATACCATCGATTAATCGCTGTTCTTCTCGAATGACGCCAGGCGAGCGGCGGTTTGCACGACTGCTTGAATCACACCTTGAATCTGACTATCTGTGCTGGTACGAAATTCCGGTGGGAAAGCGCCAGCGCTATACTGATTTTATCATACTGCACCCGGGCCGAGGCCTGCTGTTACTCGAAGTCAAGGACTGGAAGCTTGATACCATCCACAGGATTGACCACTCCACCGTCACCTTGCTCACCGCTGGCGGTTTAAAAAACACCCAGCACCCGTTAGAACAGGTTCGGCAGTGTACCTATCAATTAATTCAGACGCTTGAGCGCGACCCGTTGCTCGTCCACCATGATGGACAATATACCGGCAAGCTGTTATTTCCGTATGCGTTTGGTGTGGTGCTGACTAATATCACCAGACAACAATTTTCAAACAGTGATTTGCCACAGGTGTTGCCCGAGCACCTGGTGATTTGCAAAGATGAAATGATGGAGTCAACTGATGCGGAAGACTTTCAAAAATCAATGTGGGATATGTTCCCTGTGGTATTTTCAAACCTGCTGACTCCACCTCAGCTGGATCATATTCGAGGGCATCTTTTTCCGGAAATAGTAATAAAGCCGCCAGCGCAGAAGGAATTGTTCAATGATGCGGCAGCGTTGCTCGATGAGAACGAAGAACTGCTACCCGACATCATGCGAATTATGGATCTGCAGCAGGAGCAACTGGCACGCAGTCTGGGCGATGGACATCGAGTCATTCATGGCGTTGCAGGTTCAGGCAAAACACTGATACTCGGATATCGTTGCCTTGAGTTGGCAAACGAAATAGCGAAACCAATACTGGTGCTTTGCTTTAATGTCACCCTTGCCGCCAGGCTGAGAGAGCTTATCCGGGATCGGGGTATTGAACAACAGGTCAATGTTTGCCATTTTCATGACTGGTGTAAGGATCTGCTGGTTACCTATCATGTTCCTCAGCCTGCAAAGGGTCCTCAGTATTTTAACGATCTGGTAGCAACGGTAATCGATGCGACGGCCAGGGGGCAGATCCCCAAAGGGGCCTATGGCGCGATCATGATAGACGAGGGGCACGACTTTGAGCCCGAGTGGCTACAGCTGGTTGTCGATTCGGTCGACCCTGAAAGTGATTCACTGTTGTTGCTGTATGACGATGCGCAGTCAATTTACTCCACCAAGAAGGAGATAGGGTTTTCGTTGTCGAGCGTTGGCATTAAAGCACGTGGTCGCACCACTGTGCTGCGGGTAAATTATCGTAATACCGATGAGATAATGGAGTTTGCCTATCGCTTTGCCAGAGACTACTTTAAAGCCGAGTCGAAAGACGATGACATACCGTTGATTGTTCCTGAGAGTGCAAGACGTCACGGGCCGGAACCCGTTGTTCAGATACGCAAGAATCTACGAGACGAGATCGACTACACAGCACGTTGTATAGAGTCGCTTGCCGCGCGCGGAATGCGGTATTGCGATATGTGTGTGCTCTATCGCACGTCTCGTATCGGTGAGCAGCTTGCAAGTGGCTTGCTGCAGCGCGGGCTACCGGTTCAATGGTTGGCCGGTAAGAAAGAGAAGAGCCGTTATCAAAAGTCAGATGAGAAAGTAGCAGTAATGACACTGCACAGCAGTAAAGGTCTGGAGTTTCCTTTTGTGTCGATTGTGGGGACGAATCAACTGCCGCATGTAAAAGCAGATGAGTCCGCTGAGGCGAGGTTACTTTATGTCGGGATGACAAGAGCGACGGAGATGCTGTTAGTAACCGGGCATGAGCCCAGGGGTTTTTTGCAGAAGCTGGTTGCCTGATGCAATAGGACAGTACATAACGTCACGCGTTTTGCATCTGCTCTTTCGCTCTCGATCTACCCGTGTTTTATCGCCCCCGCTGGGCTGGCCGGCCGAACAGCGGCAGCCTTTGCCCGGGAAGGGTGGAGATTCCCCTTTTCCAACCTGTGTACAGAGGAAAATGCACAGAGGAAAAGTCCCGTTGCAGTGCATTCGATGCCTCTGTGCACAGCCCTTGTCAGTTCCGGGATCCGGACACTTTTTCCAGAGTTTGAGAGGGCGATGTGTTCTGGTGCTCGATAATCAGTTCTGTTGCTTGCCCTTTGCGCTTTAAGTTGGTAGCATTCTAATTATTGGGAAAAAAAACCCAAATAAAAGATGGGTGAATAACTGCCGGGCAATTTACTGCCGGGCGAATCATTGACAGGCGAATCACTAACAGGATTGTGTAAACGCTTGCCAGCACTCTCAAATCCATCACTCGTAAACACCGATCACTGGTGCCAGGCTTATACGGCAATTGATCGTGTAATCAACCCTTTTATGGAGTTTTAAGTTATGCGCTCTATGCCACTAAT
This sequence comes from uncultured Granulosicoccaceae bacterium, assembly GCA_964393885.1. Lineage (GTDB taxonomy): Bacteria > Pseudomonadota > Gammaproteobacteria > Granulosicoccales > Granulosicoccaceae. The sequence goes on from CAYMVV010000005.1 coordinate 32,711, forward strand.
GACTGCTATATCCCTTCTCGTTTTGGCTGGCTGTGACAGCGGGTCGTCTTCTTCCGGTGACATTGTAGATGTCGACACTACAGTAATAGATACGCTACCTGCTGAAAACGAAGGTGAAACCTCAGGCACAGCAGATTTATTATTAGCCAGGTTCTCCGGTGCGACTTTTGTGGCAGTGGGTGCAGATCAACCGAATGTCGATTCACCGTCGGGGATCGGGTCGGTGAGTTTTACCAACGACACGGTTACTGTGACTCGATCTGAAATAGTATTGACTGGTTCGTTCGTCCAGTCCCAGTCCAGCGTTACAGAGGTTGGTTCATATGTGGAAGATTTTAGCGATGAATTAATTGCCACTTTCCCTGACAGAGATGTACCCTTTTCTTCAGATGCAGGCAATCTTATTTGGGATTCTATCAGCTACCGCAGAGCGGATGGATCACAGTTCAGCTCTCAGGAAAGCCTGGTGGAGTATCTGGATGGTTCTGTCTTCACTTCCACGGAGCAGTTCGATATCACTGGCGGGCAGTCCGAAGGTCAGCCCCTGACGAGCTGGGTCATTCGCTTCGACGGTGATCAGGCTTTCTGGGCAGAGCGAGGTGGTGTTGTTATCGTTGGCACAGTGAGCGTTATTGATGATTCGACTTTCAAAGTCGAATTCGTAAACAGAGAAATCACGGTGGTCGCGCTTAATCGCAATAACCTGGTTATTGACGCGGTGGTATACGAAAAAGACCGGACCATTCAGTTTGATTCTCAAGAAACATTAGTAGAGTTTCTGGATGGAACATCTTTCAGGTCAACCAGCCTGCAAAGCCTGGGTGAAACCAGTCCCGGTGTAACGGGTGTTGGGTACTGGTTCGTAGATTTTTCAGGTGATACGTATAACTGGTCTTTTCTTGATATTGAAGAAGCGGGTACGATATCCTTCGTTGACAATAATCGTTTTTCGGCAGAGTTGTCCGACAGAAAACTTATCGTTGAAGTAGAGGGTGATGAGTTTGTTTGGGTTGACGTAAGGTACAGAAAAGTGGTTGGCGAGTAGAACGTCTTCCAGTTCTTGTAAAAAGGCACCCAACTAAGGGGGTGCCTTTACGTTTTGTCGCTGTAGTAGGTTTGTTTTTTTTATCTATGTATCCGATCTATTCAAAGCATTAGCCCTGCAGCGTCCCTGCAGCGTCCCTCACTCGAAGGCAAGCGCTACATACATGTGGAGTATTGACAGCGGCATAAGAATTCCGGCCAAAGAGATGTGCACCCACAACCATAGCTTATGCATCGAGTTTCGATTGAAGCGAACCATTCCTCGATTGAGCAAGCCGGTGACAGCAACCCCGAGAAACGCAACAAATAACAACAGAGACCAGGCATAACCCGCCGAAACGGTGTGTACGGCAAAAATCAAAACGGCGCCGATGCCTGCATATCGGTGAAGCATAGCATGCGTTCGTACTGCACCCATATTTTTCACAATTTTGTAGTAAAACAGAGCCCATTGAAAAAGCATTATTGCGAACAGTATGACTCCTGATGTCACCTGCCAGGTAAACGGCGATATGACCTGTGTCAGCGACTGATTTAAGGAAACATAGTGCGCAAGGCCCACAAATAACAGTCCGCTAAGACCAGCGATAACATGATTTTTCTGAACTACAGTTACACTTGACGCTTTCATTGTTGGATCTCCTCTGCTGATAGTTGAGCCAGTAATATTTCATATAGCACTTGTGTGCTGGCAGCCTCGCGCACCGCTGCCATAAAAGTACCCACATCGGGTAGTGTTCGTTTGCCTTCGGTTGGCCAGGAAGTGCCGATTTCAACGGGTTCTTTGAATGTTTTCACTTTCTCCAGATACGAACCGTAGCTTTCCTCAATTGCAGCAAACACAGCGCGCGTGCTATCCAGCAAATCGGCTTCGGTTACAACCTGGCTGGGGTAAGTCCAGGTCGTCGCCCCCATGATGTCGTTGAGTTTCCAGTCAGTCTTGGGGCTGTCCGGGTGCTCGTTGTGGCAGACGACACACGGCTGAGCAGACGCAACATCAGGGTACATTGCAACCAGATGTCCGGTTTCTGTTTCACCGAAACTCGGCGCTACGCTGTTCTTTACTATTTCAAACTGTTCCATCTGCTTGCCGGAAAACAAATTAGAGGCGTTGATGGGCTCATCAGAACCCAGATACAATCCGAGTGGCTCGGGCTTGGTTTCCATTCTGCCTGCCACCAGGCGCAGAAACAGGGCAGGCAGCGGACCTTTCTCGACACCGGGGTCAGCCCAGTCTTCTCCAAACTTCAGTCCTGCCTTTGATCCCGGCCCGACAATCTGCTTGGTGTAAATAAAGCGTGCTGCATCGTTAATCGAATTGGCGGAATTGAAGATTTGCTCGGCACTGACTTCGTTTGTCCCTGCGGTAACCAAATCACCGTCCGGTAACTCGCTTGGAGCGGTAACAAAAAGATAAATTGCGGTACAAAGGACGGCGCCTGTGCTTAATATTTTTCCGTTACTTATTTTCATTGTCTTCGGCCTCATAGAATAGATCGTTGCCATACGGGCTTTTACCAGCGGCGAAATAATCTTTTATATCTTCATCGAGAAATCTATCGTCGACGTTGACCTGAGTTTCCCGACGATGATTACCGTGGAAATCATGGCAACCCAGGCAAGTGTTCCATTGCTCGTTTTCGATCAATTGCGTGTGAGCAACATCTATCGGATCATCCTTGACTTCCAGTTCCTGATGACAGGCACTACAGAACTCAATGCCTGTACTGACCTTCTCGTTTACGTGTTCGCTATGACACCCTAAACAACTGGTCGCATCTATCTCCGCGATAGCATCGACGAATCTCGGCTCTCTGAATCGGTATATGGGGTGACGGTCGTTCGGGCGCTCATGGCATGTCAGGCATTGCACTGAAGTGACATCCTGAAAACCGAAATCAGCCGGGTGTTCGCGCTTGCCTAATGCGTACTTGACGTTTGCTTGTATTTGTTGACGAACAGTTCCCTTGCTTTCCACATGGCAGTCGGCACAAACCAGATCCTGGTGAGCATGTTGAATGGTTCCGGTGGAGAAAAACTCATCATCTTTTTCGGTAAACAGAAATATCAATCCGTACAACAGGAAAGGTATTGATATGGCAAGGGCTGTGGCTCGTAGTTTGTTCATCTATGCAACTTATTAGTTAGTTAAACTACTGGTTGCGACGGGTCGCAGGAAAGCAATTAGCTTGCTAGTTGGGACCGAAGCGTAACATAGAAGTTTTATTACATTTCTTCGGCAAACATCAGGTCTTTGTTTGACACAACAATAAAATATAACCCGTTGTTAAAAAAAATATAAAGAGAATATTCTCGATGCAATTTGTTATAAATTGATGAGAATTTTGCTACGCGGTTGTTCTGAAATCGATTGAGTGGGAGAGAAAAAGAGCGGATTTGGAAAGAAAATAATCAGCGCATTAACATTGAGAGAGAATGAAAAATATTGTTAACGTAAATACGCGGCGCACATGAGATTGTTTGAATGGGTGGTTCCTCAACATAGCCGTTACACAGTGGCCCATGCGGGAGGTTCGGTAACACATATTTCAACAGAGTATAACGCTGGATCAACAACCCATCTACTGATTCAGCTTACGACGCGCATGGTAGCTAAGTGCATCGACTATCGCGACCAGTAACAACATCGCGATGATGATGCTGGCTGCCTCATGCATGTAAAACAGACTGAGGTTGTAGTACAGCAGCTGACCCAGACCGCCTGCGCCAACAACGCCGAGCACGGTCGCAGCGCGGATGTTGTTCTCCCACCGATACAACGTGTAGGAAAGCATTTGTGGTAGTGCCATTGGCAAGGTTGCGTAACTGAAAACTGCTAGCGATGGTGTGCCATTGTCGCGTAGGGCCTGTGCCGGTGCCGTCGGTATGTTTTCAAGACTGTCGGCGAACAGGCGTCCGAGTACACCGGTTGTATGCAGTGCCAGCGCCAGTGTGCCGGGAAACGGACCAAGACCTGCGGCAATCACCAACAGCGAGGCCCAGACCAGTTCAGGTACCGAACGCATGGCAACCAGTATCAGGCGAGTGGAACTGCGCAGAACTTTGCGCCAGTAAGATTGCTGGCCTGTGTTGGCTGCCGCCACGGCGAGCGACAATGATAACAATGCTGCCAGCACGGTACCGATGAGCGACATCGCGAGTGTTTCAAGTGCTGCCTGTGCCAGATTTTGCAGAAAGTTGATTTCGATCACCGGCGGAAAAAAGCCACCGATAAACTCCTGCATTTTTGCAACTGAACCGGGCTCGAGGAATACGGCGAGTTGCAGATCAAGCGTTATAAAGCTCAGTATGACCAATACTGCCAGCAGCAATAAAAACCAGCGTATTGATGTTCGTGGCGGTCTCTGCGGCAGGAAATTTTCGCTCATTCCCCTGATTCCAGCCAGCGACGCAGGTAGTGGCTCACCTGATCGGCTATGGCCACCAGAAGAATAAACACCAGTAGGATGGTGGCGACTTCATCACCAGCGAATGCCTTCATGGAATTATCCATTTCCTGTCCCAAACCACCTCCGCCGACAAACCCCATAATGACTGAGGAACGTATCGCACACTCCCAGCGAAATACCGTGTAGGACGTGAGTTCGGTTGCACACTGTGGCAGGGCTCCATAGACGAATGCACCGCATCTTGAGCTGCCGTTACGCAACAGGGCGCGGGTGGATTCCGGGTCGGCAGACTCGATCACTTCAGAGTAAACCTTACCCAGCATGCCGGTATAGGTTAGCGCGATGGCCAGTACCCCGGCAGTGGGGCCAAGCCCGACCACACGGACAAACAGTAATGCGTAGACCAACTCAGGCACGCTGCGTAGAAATATCAGCAGCCAGCGGATCAGTACGCGCACAGAGCCTCGCCAGCGACTCATCGGTCGGCCCAGTGCTGATTGGGAAAGTGTTGCCGTGGCCAGCAACGTCAGTGGCACGGCTGCGATCCAGGCCAGGGTTAAACCGGCTGTGGCCGTGGCGATAGTGACCCAGGTGGCCTTGAGTACAAGCTTAAGAAAATCAGGCTCGGTTGCCGGTGGTATAAACGTGGAGAGGAAGTCGCCGGTGGTGGCAAGAGACTGATCATCGAATAGTGACCAGGGTTTAAACTCACTGGCCACAAGCAGGGGATAGGCCAGTACCGCGGCCAGTAACAACCAGCCCAGTCGACCGGACCAGGCCGGGTCTTTAAACTGATTGGTGTCCTGTAAGGTGCTGGCCATTGAATCCAAGCGCCCCCGGTCAGGCGCAACGTGTCGGTGGCGACAGCGCGCTTACCGGATTTGCGTCTTCAGTTATCAAGGGGGTGACGCTGGTCTGATCCTCATAGCCGAAATACAACTCACGGATTGTGTCTTTTTTGATCTTATCACTGGCGAGATCAAACAACAGTTCTCCTCTGCGCAACCCTATGACGCGCGGAAAATTCTCCAGCGCCAGTTCAACCTGGTGCAGGCTGCATATCAGAGTCTTGTTTTGTTCGGTGCAATGGTTGATTAAGGTGTGCAGTGTTTGCCCGGACAGTGCGGGATCGAGTGCGGACAGAGGTTCGTCTATGAGCATTGCCCGTGCCTCGCTGACCAGACCTCGTGCAAGACTGACACGCTGCCTTTCACCGCCGGACAGGCGATCTACGCGGTGCCAGAGTTTGTCACCTATTGAAAAGGCGTTTAACGCTTCATAGGCAAGTTCAGCGTCACTGGTGCGCAACAGTGAAGCGATAGATTTCACCAGTGACCACACAGGCAGGCGACCAGCGAGTACCGCAGTTGCTACGCGTTGCCTGGGGGGCAGGGGAGGCACCTGCGGCGCCAGAAATAACTGCCTGCGCAAGCGACGCAGGCTGCGACTGCCAAGTCGCCACGGGTTCGTGCCGTCAATGTCCACGCTACCGTCAGTCGGTTCAAGAGCCGCGGCAAGCACGCTCAGTAGTGTCGTTTTGCCTGCTCCACTTGGACCAATGACTGCGATCTGCTCACCCGGTTGAACAGTGATGGATACCTGGTTTATCGCCAGCGGATCATCATGCGATGAGTCAACCGTTTGCGATCCGCCAGAGCGGCGGACGCTAATACGATTACAGGTAAACGACAGACCAGGCATTGAAGCACCGCCGAGGCGGACCTTACTGCTGGTTGAATCTATTTGATCAAACCGGCGCTTTTGGCAGCAGTTTCTATATCAGTGTAGTTCTCTGCACTGGTCGGGATGAAGCCGCTGGCGCGTTGCAGATCGAGGATTTCCTTGCCGGTGTCATCCTCTGGCTTCAAGGACAGAAACGCATCAGTGATCGATGTCTTAAGCGATGGATCCATGTCTTTGCGAACGGTCCAGTTGTAGTCAAAGTAGGTGGGTGTGGTGTAGAAGACGTTGACTTTACTGGTATCGACTTTGTCTGAATCAACCAGTTTCTTCCAGACACTGGCGTTAAGCGCACCCGCATCTACCTTGCCGCCGGCAACCGCAAAGGCTGTCGCGTCATGAGCACCGGAAAACGACACTCGCATGTCTTTGTCCGGATCGATTCCATCCTTAAGCAGAAAGGAACGAGGCATCAGATGACCTGATGTCGATGATGGAGAACCAAAGGAAAAGGATTTGCCTTTCAGGTCAGCGAGCGATTTTATTTCAGATGCTGCACTGGCGATAAAAACGGAGGTAAAAACCTCATCTTCTGTTCGTTGAATGATGGGCTCAACAGCGTCACCGGAGCGCAGTTTAGCCTGTACAAAAGTAAAGCCGCCAAACCATGCCAGGTCTACCTTGTCATTCACCAATGCTTCAACAGCAGCGCCGTAGTCAGTTACCGGGACAAAGCTGATTTCCTTGCCGGTCGCTTTGGCGAGGTAGTCGCCCAGGGGTTCGAATTTGCGTTGCAATTCTGTTGGCGATTCATCGGGAATGGCGGTAACGCGCAGGATTTCGTCGTCACTGGCAAGCGCGGTTTTAAAGGTAACTGTCGATAGAGCGAGCAGAAGCAGGGCGGGGATACAAGCAGGTAAAAGTCTCATTTAAAATGCCGATGTGTAAGTTTAGGGAATGTTTGTGTCGCCCTACAGACAACCTGATGCGTAACCTATTGGTCGAGGAAACGATGATCGACGCAGCACCCGCCGACAGTCTACGGGATACGCCCTCTATCGGCAATAAATAGACACGCGCAGATCCTGTTAGTTCCGTATAACTGATACACCGCGGTCAAGAAACGGATTATTCACGAAATTGATGACTTCCTGCCTGCTCTTTGTTAGCCGCTCTTTGTCAGTTGCCCCTTGTCACACGCCCTTGGAAATGGCTCTTTGAGTTCACTGCCTGTCGCTTGTACAGCTAACTCCATTGCAAATATCGACGGGTATTTGATGCGGTCAGAGCCGCTGTTTATCCGAATTAGTCGCCTTGTCGATAAAAGCAGTGGAGTATACTCGGTTGACTCAGCCAGCAATGGTGCGCTCTTGAAACGACCGGTGCCGTCGAAGAGCCTCTGCTGCCACCAACACTCACGTCAGCCGCTGAAACGGTCGTGAATCTACAGGTCGAGCGACAATGAATGATACAAATCCGGGGCTTGATTCCCTGCCGCTGGAAAGCGTAAAGGTGGTTGAACTATGCGAGATTGCAGCCGGTCCCTTTTGCGGCCTGTTACTGGCCGATATGGGGGCGGATGTCATCAAGGTTGAAAGACCTGCCGGTGATGCGATGCGATCCTGGCCGCCGTTAAGCGATGGTTACAGCGAGAATTTTGCCTCGATTAATCGCAACAAGCGTTCGGTAGTGCTGGATATTAAATCGACAGAAGGGAGGCAGTCTGCCAGGCAATTGATTCAGGCCAGTGACGTGGTCATAGAGAACTTCAGGCCTGGTGTAATGCAACGGCTTGGCATTGACTACCACGCTATGTCGGCGGCGAACCCCGGCTTAATCTACTGTTCCATTTCGGCCTTTGGTCAGACCGGCCCGCGTGCGACACAAGGTGGCTTTGATCTGACAATGCAAGCCATGGCCGGTGTCATGAGCGTTACCGGTGACAAAGGCGCGGCGCCAGTAAAATGTGGAGTGCCGCTGTGTGATTTTGTGTCCGGTCTCTATGGTGCTTTTTCCGTAGCCGCAGCGTTGAAAGAACGCGAAAATACTGGCGTGGGGAAGCATATAGATGTTGCCATGCTCGGTGCAACACTGGGTATTGCGGCGTTGCAAACCAGTGAATACTTTGGCACTGGAATCGACCCGCAAAAGCTGGGTTCGGCTCATCCTCGCAATGCACCGTATCAGGCGTTTTCGGCGGCCGATGGACATTTTGGTATGGCCGCTGGTAACAATAATTTGTGGCTACTGGTATGCGATGTTATTGAACGAGACGATCTTAAGGAGCATCCTGATTATCTTACACCCTCCGATCGTGCCGCAAATCAGACCGAATTGCGGGATATACTGGAAGCGGTATTTGTGACGAAACCTGTTCAGCACTGGCTCGATGTATTTTCATCTGCAGGTGTGCCATGCAGCCCTATAAATTCTTACTCCGAGGCGCTCGCCGATCCACAGGTTGACTTTATGGGCTGGGTTCAGCCGATGACACTGGCGAACGGCGTTGAAACTAAAACCTTTGGTGCACCGGTCCGACTTGACGATAAAACGGTGCCAGTACGCAGGCGGCCACCATCTCTGGGGGAGCACACCGAAGAAGTGTTGCAGGAACTGGCACAGCGCTAACGCTTTTGATTAAGTCGCATTGAGCCTCAGTTGCATTGAGCCGCAGCGGGTTGAAAGGTATCAGTGCCAGGGATCGATACGACAGCAAGTATCCCGTGATTGCAAAACCGTGATTGCAAACCTGTGACTGCAAAACCGTGACTGTAAAACCGGGGTGTTGGGTCGGTGCAGCAGTCGGTGATGCAATAACCTTGATGCGTAACTTTACCCTGTTTAGTGGCCACATCAGCGTGGCCACTAAGCTGGCAGGTATTAAAGCAATAAATAGCCTGCAAAGGTTATTTAAGCCGGAGTCAGGTGCACAAAGCCGATTTTGTTACCATCCGGATCCCGAACATAGCCACCATAGAAAAACGGCAGTGCCTGAGTAGGTGCTTCCAGATCGACTGCGCCCAGTTCCAGTGCCTTCTTGTACAACGCGTCTACACCTTCAGGAGATCCACCGGGGATTGCAATCATTTGTCCATTACCGCAACTTTGCGCGTTGCCGTCTGCGGGGTTACATACAGCTAACATGCTGCCCCCCGCATCAGTTCCATAGAACTTGATGCGGTCCAGGCCCATGAGTTGTTTTCCGCCAATTGTTGCCAGTAAACCGTCGTAGAATTTACATAGACTATCGAGGTCTTTAGCACCTATTACTGTATATGCGAGCATTGTTCTTTCTCTGTTGAAGTTACGGGATAGTATCTATCGATATATAGATACCGGTAGAAAAACCGGCTTAGTTTTATACAGCCAAAATAAACCGGTTAAAATTAAAAAAATAAAATCAGTTCGGGTTGGAAGCTGTTGTGGTGTAGCCGAACGATAACTGTTGAAAATCAGGATGGCACTCGGATATGCCGCAAATGCCCTCTTTTAATCCAGATGCGCGCACCGTCGGCACCGGCGGCAGCAGTAGCACTTTCACCCTGCGGCAGGCGTAGCCAGGAATGACGAGACAGCTCCTCATCGTTGAGTTGGAAACTGCCATCAATCACCAATATTTCTATACCACCTTCATGGTGTAATTTAACCTCGGCTTGTGGAGTCCAGCTTTCGACTGCCACTGTCTCCGCTGAGTTTTCGAATAGCGTTGCCGAAGACACCTGATTATTGTCTGGTGTGTTCAGCAACGTCAGGCTGTTGGTATCGACCCGCAAAATATCGGTTTCACTGCTGTCGAATTGCCACAGTTTTACGAATATCTCGCAGCCTGGTTCGGACGCAGGAGTGTGACTGGTGTTGATCGGGTTGCGCACATAGGTGCCGACCGGGAAATCGCCGTGCTCGTCCTGAAATACGCCGTCGAGTACGAGGAATTCCTCGCCGCCTGCATGAACATGAGGGGAGAATTTACTACCGGGGTCGTACCTGACAATACTGGTTGCGCGGGCGACTTCTTCGCCGACCCGATCAAGCATTCGCCTGGAAACACCTGGCATGGGTGAAGCTTGCCAGGGCATATTGCTTGAGTGCTCCAGTGCTCTTTCTTCGAAGTTCGCATTGATTTTCATACGCTTGCCACGTCAGGTTATAAACAGGGTTCGAACATGAAAGTAAATCAGGAGTCTACCTACTGATAGATAGAGATCTTAGCAGAAAAATATTCGCATGCATAGCATTAACTGGGACAGCAGATTTGTTGGTAGTTCCGTTTTAATAATGTTGTCTTGTGGCGCAAACCCCATACATTCTACGAAAGGGAAGTGGGGGTCAGGTAACCGGCCCCGATTGTGTTAGATTAATCAGTTTCAGGGTATTTCTGCGCTATAGCCACATTGCACATGCTTAATAGCGATAAAGCAGATCAGAGTGAGTCAATATGAGTGTCAACAAAACAAGACTGGAAGAAGTTGCAATAGACATCGTGCAGCGGAGCGGTACGGCAGGTATCAGCTTTAGAAAACTGGCTGACGAGATAGGAATAAAGTCATCCAGCGTTCACCATCACTACCCCGAAAAATCTGATTTGATTCAAACGATAATCGCCAGCTACAGCGAGAATTTTCTTACGCGGCTCAAAGAAATTGAAAATCGACGTGGCAAGCTGCAATCGAAGCTGACGCGTTTTATTGATCTGTTTGACCAGGTCGCAGATGAAGAAAAGTTTTGCCTGTGCGGCATGATGGCAGCGGAACTCGGGTTGTTGGACCAGAGCAGCATACAACTGCTGAAAAAATTCTTTACCGATGTAGAAGACTGGCTCGAATCGTTGCTCGCGGCTCACCGGAGCGAGTTAGTTTGCTCTAAAAATACTGGTGTTTTAGCGAAAAACATTATCAGTGGTCTTGAGGGAGCTTTGCTGATTGATCGGGTATTCGGCAACAAGGAAAGAATAAAGAGCCAAAGAAAACATATTCTAACCTTGATCAATTGATGAGCAACTAATCGAGGCGGTTATCCACAAAGTTGATCAATATTCTACAAAACACTCCGATTAGCCCGAGCCTGTGTTACAAGGGTCTGTTTGCGATAATTACTTCCAATACACCGAATATGGGAACACCCACTTCTGCGTTTGGCTATTCGGGTTACAGGAAACTTCGCGTTGGTTGGGAAGATGAACTGCTGAAACACTTATATGTCTATAAGTGATTACCGTTATCAAATCTAGTGGGCAATGATGGTACCTCCGACTCCATACCATGCCGGTGAAATTGCGGCGCAGAATAAGGCGGGCACGCGAGGCGCTGCTGCTGAGCTGGCCGCAGTCATGACGGAAACTCTTAACTTTTCGTCCAATCATGATGAGTTCCTTGCCGCTCGCAATTTTTCAGTGCTAACGAGTGTTGACCCTGTCAATGGCACCGTCCGGGTAACGCCACTGTTTGGTAAAAACGGCGATCTGAACGCAATCTCCGAAAAGCAAATTGTGATATCTCGCGACTGTATTCCGGTGGGAGATACTCTCAATAACTGTACACCAGACACACCTCTGTCACTGTTGGCGATCGATTTAAATCAACGCAGAAGACTGCGAATCAATGGCGTCGCACATTCATCGAATGATGACTCAAACACCGGTCTTGTACTCGAAGTCAGAGAGTTCTCTCCGAACTGTCCCAAATACATCAATCAGCGGGAAATTGTGCTGGATAGCAGGGGGGCTGATCCGATCAACGCGTTAGCTGTTAGAGAAGAACGAACCAGCCTGTCTGAATCCGATCAGGCGTTCGTCAGTGCGATGGATACCTTGTGGATTGGTAGCTATGCACCCGGTGTGGGTGCTGACACCAATCACCGTGGCGGCAAACCAGGATTTATCAGAGTAACTTCGCCAAATACTATCGAGTGGCCCGAGTACCGGGGTAACGGTATGTTTTTTACTTCCGGAAATCTTGAAGTTAATGATAAGGCGGGTGTGACACTTATTGATTTTGATACCGGAAGCTTTATACAAATGACAGGTCGTGCCGAAGTAGACTGGCAGCACGATGGTAGCTACGAAGGTGCGACTCGAGTGATACGATATCAGATAGAAAATCTGGTTCGAATCAATCAGGCAACCACTCATCGATGGCAACGACTGGACTACTCGCCGTATAACCCGGTCATTGCTGGCACACAGGGTTCAGGCGAACACGGCAGCAGTGATTTTCCCGCTATTGTAACGTTGGCAAAAATTGTGGAAGAAACAGAAAGTGTCAAAACCTTTCGCTTCCTGGCCGATCGTCAGATTCCGTTTCTACCAGGGCAGTACGCCACATTCGATTTCAGTGATGTGCCGGGTGGATCAACATCTGAAATACGCACCTGGACTCTGTCAGAAACCCCCAACAGTATTAAAGGCGACAATACGCTCGATATCACGGTCAAGCGAGTACCGGAGGGTTTGGTCACTAATTGGCTGCATGATCATGCTGTCATCGGTATGAAAGTTACCTTGAATGGTATTCAGGGTGATATGACTGCGATACGTCTCGATGCACAACGCTCTAAAGGTGCCGTACCGGAAAATCTATTGTTGTTAAGTGCGGGTATCGGTATCACACCTGTTATGGCAATCGTTCGTGGGCTCGGTGCCTTCGTACTGCAGGATCAGACAAATATTACAATGATTCATGTCGAACGGTATGCTACTGATTTGTTGTTTCAAAGCGAGATAACGCGCAGAACCGGCAGCTATTCAAATTTTACCTGCACCAACGTAATCAGCAGCGAGGAGGGGCGGCTGTCCAAAGAAAAACTGGCAACACTGGTTACCGATGCACCACATCAACACGCCTATATTTGCGGGCCCAACCGATTCATGCAGGACATGACGGAATATCTGGTCGCCATAGCGGTAATGCCTGGCAATATTTTTACTGAAAGTTTTGACTTCTGAGAAGCGTTGCCTGTGGTAGAAATTGCGCTCAGGAGTGACATGTTGATGTCGAATCTATGGTTTGGTGCAGTTCGTTTCCCTCACATCACTCTGCGTCAGGAAAGCACTCGTTTGCATCGCAAAAAGTAAAGACAGGTTGGCAGGTTGTCCAAGCGGTGCGAAGCGCACCAACTTCGCACCAATTCCTCAGGGTTTAAAGCGTTTACAGGAAAAACAGACGCTCATACTATTTAAATGCAAGCCTGTCCGAGTACAGATGGTCTATGTAAATGACCCCTGTGCTCGGCCAGACTCCTGATACAAAAAGGGCTATCTTGTCAGAATAATCTCAACCCGTCGATTCTGTTGCCTGCCTTCGACTGAGCTGTTGCTTGCTATCGGTCGATCAGCACCATAGCCGGCTGCAAACAGTCGGTCGGTCGCAATTCCCTGGCTGCGGAGAAAGTTCAGGGTTGAAGAGGCGCGCGCAAATGACAACTCCTCGTTGCTGGAAAAGCGACTTGCGCTACCTACCGGGACATTATCGGTATGTCCTAATACGGTAATCCTGCCATCGGTTGCGGAGAGCTCCTGCGAAATTGTCGTCAGGAGTTGAGCACCTTCGGGGCTGAGTGCGGTGCTGCCGGTGCGGAATAAACCATTGTTGCCAACCTGGACAGTAACGCTGTTATCGGCATTGGTGGTCACCGTTGTGCCTTGAACGCCTCCGAGTGCGCTGTCCAGAGTGGCGGCAGTGGATACAGCCCAGCCATCCTGATTGCTTTGCTGGTTTTTAAGTCTTTCTCTGGAATAGGCTTTGGTTCTGTCAATTCGGCGAAGTAATGTCTGACGTTCTTTGGCAGATTTTTCTTTTTGCAAAGCCAGTTCGTTTTCAAGATTACCGCTGTTTGCTCTGGAGTAGGCTTTCGCCCTGGCGATGCGTCGAAGCAGTGTCTGGCGTTCTTTGGCGGACTTTTCTTTTTGCTCAGCCAGTTCGTTTTCAAGATTACCGCTATTCGCTCTGGAGTAGGCTTTTGCCCGGGCGATGCGACGCAGTAATGTCTGGCGCTCTTTGGCAGATTTTTCTTTCTGCTCAGCCATTTCTGTTTCGAGATTACCGCTATTCGCTCTGGAGTAGGCTTTTGCTCTGGCTATTCGGCGAAGCAGTGTCTGGCGTTCTTTGGCGGATTTTTCTTTTTGCTCAGCCAGTTCGTTTTCGAGATTACCGCTGTTCGCTCTGGAGTAGGCTTTTGCTCTGTCTATTCGTCGAAGTA
>CAYMVV010000005.1:47137-48855 GCA_964393885.1 uncultured Granulosicoccaceae bacterium
AGATTACCGCTGTTCGCTCTGGAGTAGGCTTTTGCTCTGTCTATTCGTCGAAGTAAAGTCTGGCGTTCTTTGGCAGACTGTTGCTTCTGCGCCGCCAATTCATTTTCCAGATTGCTTCTATTTTCCTTTGAATAGGCAATTGCTCTGTTGAGCCGGTTAAGGAGAAAGGTATTCTCCTGTTGTAAATTTACAATTTGTTCCTGAAGGTCTGCGTCGGTGTCTGCCCGAGCAACACCAGTGGCACTGAGAATTGCGATTGAAACTAAGGTAATTGCCAATTTTGACACGAGGACCCTCCAGTTGGATTAAATTGAACGACTGATTGTACAGTGGTTTAATGACACAACTACATACCAGTGAGCGTATATCGACGTCTATTTCTGGTATGTACTTGTTCAGCATGCAACGCAAGGCGCCATCGACGTGCGCTATCAAAGCGCGTCGCCGTGCGTCAAAAAGTGGTTGAATGCGACGTGCGCGCTTTACCAGCACCGCCTGAGTATTCGTCAGTGCGCTACTGGTATTCGCTATTCGCCTTGACCGGGTCAATACTCAGCGAATAGTGAGCCAAATCATACCCTTGTTGCCTAAAGTTTGAAACGCGACATCCCGAGGTACAGATTGATGTCCCGGTCATGTGACTCTGCATGCGCTGGAGCGGCGGGAATTGGTGACATAATCCGGGATTATTCACGAAATCGACGGCATCTCATTTGATCTTTGATTCCACAGCCCGTGGTTTATAAAGAGCATTGTTTTGCAAATATCAGTGAGTATTCGACGCAAGAAGACCTCTTATTTTAACCGCAGGTACTGTGAAAACTAATTTCTGCGCGATATGCTCGCCAGTATCATGGATAATCCGGGTTAAAATCAGTACGAATTTTCTATTGCGGTGACTGGATCGGAGGGATTTAAATCAACGTAGATTGATATAGATTTGGGCGCGATCCTAATGATTTTGTCGGTTGTAAGACTGCGCGACAGAACTGATCTATCAAATATCTGGTGGTTTACAGGTGCACAATGGCACGGTCAGGGCACCGCGGTCAGGCAAGGGACGCCGAAAAACGTACCTATCCCGAATCGCGGGGACTATCAGCGCAAGGCGCATGTGCCATTTTTCTATTCGTTGTCACTGTTCCAGAGTGATCGCTCGATCAGTTCGAGCGATCACTAAACCGTACCAGTTGTTAGAAGCTTCTGACCGGCAGTACCCTCGCCATAGCCTCCTTGGAAGAAGTAGACGGTAAGCCTTGATCCAGGACATTGGTTGGGCTTTGTATCAGTACGAGGAACGCGTTGGTTGCGCTGTCTTCAGTCGATGACCAATACGCGGTCGCCGTGGCTCCGGGCAGTCCGAGTGCGGGGTTGTCACGAATGGTCCGCAGTTCGTCTGTTGAAGGCAGGTACCAATCATTCGCAGTCACTGCCGGGTTCAGGTCAGGTCCATAATTAAATGCCGCTGATGCTGCAGGCGCAAAGCAGTTAGCTGCAGCTATTAAGTCACTGCTGTCCGCTCCGGGGGCCACGTCGATACCATTGGTAGTGCCGAAATTATCCGGATCCACACTGATACCCACACAACCCCAGGTTTGCCCTTCTATAAAGTCTGGAGCAAATTCCAGCCCGTTGGTTCCATTATTGGTTACCGCAAACACGGTTCCGCCACCTGGACCGGTATCACCGATTGAAAAGGTAACTGGCTCTGGCTCTGG